>JAHBXK010000028.1 GCA_019636535.1 Phycisphaeraceae bacterium
AATAGTGCTGGGGCAACCCTCTTCGAGGGGCGTCCGAGCCCTACCAGAGACCCGGCCCGGTGGGCCACCACTCGATGGTAGCAGCGCGCGGGCTCGCGGTTATCCCTTGTTCGTGAGTCCGACGCTCCCGCTGCTGGCCCCGAAGGTGAAGCTGGACTGGGTGAACTGGGTGAGCACCGGCGAGCCGCTGCTGCTCGAGAAGCTCGATCCGCTCGACTTGCTCCCGCTGGAGCTGCCGCTGCTGCTCGAACTGCTGCCGGACGTCTGGGTCAGGATGGACGGCCCGAAGGTGTTGTGTGTCCACGCGCCATCGGCGAGGAAGGTGTTCGTGCCGGGCACGCAGAGCGCGACCGTCCGGACCCGACCGGCGATCCGCTCGATGGTGACGATCGGCTCCTCGGCGAGGCCGTCGCCTGTCGCCCCGGGCTGGCGGGTGATCAGGATGTCGCCGACGCGGAGCAGTTCCGCGGCGCAGAAGCCCCATGCGTCCTGCCCTTCGTGCTCGCGGCGGATCAGGAACGGGTGCTCGAAGGTGGCCTTGATGCGGCCGTTGACGAGGTAGAACCCGTCGTGCTCGCCGAGCTGCACGCTGGAGAGGCGCGCAGGCTTGAGGCTCGCGCCAGCGAGTCCCCAGGTCGACATCCATTCGTACTGGCGGCCGAAGGGCACGTCGGTCTTGAGGCCGGGGACCACGAGCGACGCGACGAGCTCGCCGGGGGCGAGCATCTCGATCGGCACGCGGCGTCCGTCGGCCATCGTGACGAGCGTGCCGTAGAGCAGGCAGTTTGAAGACCCGCTTCCACCCGGACCGGTTCCGCCCGGCCCCGTGCCGCCGGGGCCCGTACCACCGGGGCCGGTGCCTCCCGGTCCCGTTCCACCCGGACCAGTACCACCGCCGCCACTGGAACCGCCTCCGCCGCTCGAGCCGCCCCCACTCGACCCGACGCCGCTGGAGCCGACGCCACTCGATCCCACACCGCTCGATCCGCCCGTCTCCGAGCTCGGCGGCGGATCGTCGCTGCTCATGACGCTGCTGGCCGACTCGGTGCTCTCGGTCGGCTCGGACTGGCTGCTGCTCGTTCCGGGGGGCCCGCTGCCGGGCGGCTGCTGCGTGGTCGCCCAGACGGGGATATAGAGGAAGTACTTCGTGCCTTGGGCGCTGCTCATGTCGTGTACCAGCCCTTCGTGTTGATCGTCTTGCCGCACTCGGCCGAGGCCTTCTCGATCGCCCGCTCGAACGGGATGTGCGGGAAGGCGGTGAGGCCACTGCCTTCGGTGCAGTTCATGACCGTGAAGCGGTGCTCCTTGAAGTGATCGCGCAGCGCCTCGAAGCGACGGTTCAGCGAGTCGTAGAGCACGTTGTTGTGGCGGACGGCCTCGGCGCTCCGTGCCTCGTCGAAGGCGTAGCCCTGCTCGGGCGTCATCCTGAAATCGGCACCGACGAGGTAGACCGTGCGGAAGCCGAGGTAGTGCAGCAGGCGCAGCGCCACGAGCATCACCGAACGCTTGCCCTTGATCCCGAGCGAATCCTTCGTGGCGGTGTGGTTGCCCCAGCAGACGACGTCCTCGTCGAGGAAGCGGCGATGGTCGAAGTGCTCGCTGCGGCGGTAGAGAAGGACCGAGGGCATCTGCTTCACGCGGAAGGCGCTCGCGGCCATCGCACCATTGGGCTTCTGGATGCGGAGCCGCTCGTTCCACGCCGACATCGGCACGAACTTCAGGATGCCCGGGTCCTTCCAGCCGGTGTCGATGAAGCGGCCGGCGGAGTCGACGCAGGTCCAGAGGTTCGGGCGATGGACCGCCCACGAGTTGTTGACGCCCATGGTCACGACGCCGCGCCGCGTGAGCTGCGCGAGATCGTGCGTCGCCAGCGACGGACCCGAGAGCACCAGGAACGCCTGCCGCCCGCGGTAGAAGTCGCAGAGCGAGACGCTGTCGAAGTCGGTGGTGTAGAGCCTCAGGCCGTTCTTGGCGGGTCGGCGCACATGCAGACCGGCCTGAAGCGCCGCGATGTCGCTGTCGTGGTCACGCATGCAACACCCCCTCGATGTAGGGGCCGGGGCGCTCGACGTGGCCGATGCGTCCGATCCGCTCGATCCACCATGCCCTCGGCCGTACCGTCGGATGGAGGTTCTCGCCGTCGGCAGTGATCCGGCTTGGTCGCGTCGACACCGAGATCACGAACGCCGCTCCCGCACGCGCGACGCGCCGCATCTCGGCGAGCGCCGGGTCGACATCCTCGGGCAACAGGTGCTCGAGCGCGTCGAAGCTCGTGACGACATCGGCGATGGCTACCGCCAGAGGCACCGCGTGCATTGGTGCAAGGATGTCGGCGCGGTCGTCGGCGAAGTCGATCCCAAGACCGTCGGTGCCACGGCGTCGCAGTTCGCGGATGAACGCGTTGCTGCCGCAGCCGAAGTCGACGACAAAACGCGGCTGGCGCAGGAGCACCGACACGATCGCGCGGCGGCCGTGGTTGCTCCCGCCGTAGCGGCCACCGGATCGCGCCTGGAGCGCGAGGTACTTCTGCCGCTCGGCCTCGCGGCGCTCGTCGATGGTGGCGCTCGCCGTCATTCGTAGAGCTCCTGCGGCACGGTCATCTCCCGGAACTCGATCGGTGTCATGGCGTCGAAGACGAACCGCGTCTCGCCCTGCAACGTCCGCTCGGCGCGCATCTCGACGACGACGCCCTTCGGCACGGGTCGCAGGTAGGGCACGACGGCTTTGGCGGGTGGGGAGTCCTTGAGCACGCCGGGCACGAGACACGCACCGGCGTTGGCGAAGCCCTCGATGCCCGCATCCGACTGCGCGTGGACCACCGACAGGTGCGCCTCGTAGCGGTTGAACGCGAGCTTGTCGGCCGAGCCAGCCGACGACAGAGCGCCGCTACCCGCGGGAGGCATGACGTACTGCGCGAAGGTGGCGCTCGCCGGATCGGCGTCGAGCCGGACCTCCTCCCAGCCGTAGAGCCAGCCGAAGGTGCGGCCGTCGATGTCGGTCGCTCCTGTCAGGCGCGCCGGAAAGCGGTCGCGGTTCGCCGGTCCGATCTCGACGATGGCCAGCTTCGCGCCGGTACCCACTTCCTTCCAGAGAATGCGCGCGGCGCCGGTGAAGCCGCTGCGGAGGAACTGCGCATCGGCCTCCGTGTCGGCGTGCGTGTGCTCGGCGTCGATCACGTTGACGACCGCGGGTGTCACACCGCGCAGGACCGCCAGCCCGATGCGGCCAGCCGCGATCGGCTCGCGTGCGACGACGAAGCGGCCGACGAACTCGTCGGTGTCAGTGATCGCCGCGCCGACGATGGCGACGCGCCGCTTGAACTCATCGGCGTTGCCGTCACCGCCAGAGGCAGGCGAGATGATCGGCCCGTTGATCCCGAGCACGCCGAAGCGCGGCAGGTCCTCGCCCGACTCGTTCCGCACGAGGACCAGTTGCTCGCCGACACCGGCGCGCAGCGGGTCCACCTGCGCATCGGCATCAATGCGGCGGGCAAAGTGTGCCGCGTCGATGAAGGCGTTGTACGCCGCTGCGGGAATGCGAAGCGGTTCGCCCGAGCGGACCTTCTTGAGGGCATCGCTCATGTCCCGATCCCCAGCGCGGCGAAGTTGCCCGAGTCGTAGACCTGCTCGACATGGACCGAGATCGGCCGCTTGACGAGCATCTTCGCGCCGTCGTCCTCGACGTCGGCGTAGCGCACCCAGAGGTACTCCCAGCCCTTCTTGGCGATGCCGGTGATCGGGCCGATGGCGAGCCCGGTCATGTTCGGCGAGCCCGCGAAGCGATAGGTGATCTCCCAGTCATCCGTGCCGCGCTTCGCCCCCGACGCGCCGAGAAAGAGACACTCGCCCGCGGCGAGTCCCTTGAAGCCGGCGTTGTTGACCTTGCCGGTGAGGCTGAAGAGCGTGCCCCGATAGGCGAGCGTCACGGCACCCGACGGCAGGTAGTGCGTCTCGGAGAACTGGTAGACCGAGATCGTGATGTCGACACCCTCGACACCGGTGTCCGACACGCCAATTGCGCCTTGGAAGTTGGGCGCGGTGACGCCGGAGGGCGCGTACACGCCGACGGTCGCGCGCGAGTGCGTAATGTGCTGCGAGCCGCCGCCGGTCTCGAACGCGAACGACGACTCGCCCGTCTGCGGCGGCTCGCTCGACTCGTTCGCGCCGTAGCGGACGGTCGCCTCCCAGATGTCGTTGGCGAGCGGCTCGATCTGGATCGACTGGCGGGGCAGGCCGTCGTAGGCGGTCGGCGAGGTGCTCGCAGCCTGCGCGCGGGCCGCGAGGTCGTCGCCGGTGCCGAAGACGATGTACCGCAGCTCGACCGAGGCGTTCTGTCCGGCGGTCGAGACGCGGCTGTCGAACTTCTCTGCAACGACGATCGGCACGATCCGTGTGCTCCTGTGCGGCAAGTCGCTTCCGGCGGTCAGCCGAAAGCGAGTCCGCCCGACTGCGCGGCGTCCACCAGCCGCTTGGTGTTGCGGGCCGTCTGCTCGCTGGCGCGCGCGGTGCGCTCGGCGGCGGTGCCCGACGACGCCAGCCCGGCGACGGCTGCGCCGCTGAAGGTGCCGCGCACCTCGACGCCGCGACCGATCCGCTCGCCGAGGGAACCCAGCCGGTCCTCGAGCTCGCTCAGCAAGTCCGCAGGCGAGCGACGCGGCACGTCCGTCCCGGTCTCCGTCTCCTCGCGCTTGCGCCTCGCCTCGGCGACGGCCTCGTCGAGCTTCCGCCGCGCTTCTTCGAGTGCGCGCTCCGTCTCCGCGATGCGGGTGTCGTTGCCGCTCTTGAGCGCCTCCTGGGCCTGCTCGAACTGACGCCCGATCTCGGCGAGTGTCGCCTCGTTGAGGGACGCAGCAGCATCGCGCTCGCGCTGGCGTCGCGCCTCGCGCTCCGACAGGTCGCGCCGCGCACCGCGATCGATCTCGCCGAGCCGCGAATCGAGCTGGTCGTCGATGAGCCTCTTGGCGGCGTCGACGTCGAGCGACGAGTCGAAGAGCCCCTGAATCTCGAGCATCCGCTTGGCGACGAAGCTCGTCGCCGTCTCCCACACCTTGCGGAATCCGGACGCGAAGTTCGTCCAGGTCTTGGAGAGGAAGGTGGTCGTCTCAATCCAGCCGATCTCGAGCGCGTGGAATCCCATCTGCGCCGCGGCGATCACCCCGAACCACATCTTCTGCGCGGTCGTCACGAAGAAGTCGCGCGCGCCCAGCCAGATGCGGCTGAGCGATGCCACACCCTTCTGCCAGACGAGCTGCAAGGCGAGCCAGAGGATCTGCGCCGCCAGCGGGATGTCGCCAGCCGCGAGGGCATCCGTGATCCCGCCGAGGACCTTGGTGGCGAAGTCGCGCATCCGTCCGAACTGCTCCCCGAGCCACGCAAGCGCATCGGCTCCCGCGCCCGACCAGACGAGGAGCGCCGTCCCGAGTCCGGCCACGGCCGCGATCACCAGCCCGATCGGAGAGAGCAGCGCCGCGACGGCCGCACCGACCATGCCCAGCGACGTGCCGACGCCCGCGACGACGGAGGCCAGCACGCCGAACGCCGCGCCGATGCCGCTGATGAGAAGCCCAAGGCCGATGAGCGCCACGCCCGCGGCGACGACGCCCGCAGCGACCTTCGCGGCGGTGACGATCAGCCCCTTGTTGTTTCGAATCCAGTCGTTGACCGAGACGATCGCCCTGGCGATGCGGCCGGTGAGCTCGGTCACGACCGGCGCAAGCGCCGAGCCGATGACGAAGACACCCTGCTTGAGCACCCGCCAGAGGATGTTGAGCGTGTCGTTGAGGAGCGCGGCCTCGGCGGCCGTCTCGGTTGAGACGGTGAGCCCGAACTCGCGTGCCTGCTTCTGGAGTTCCTCGATACCCGCGGCTCCACCCTCGAGCAACGGGATCAGTCTCGTGCCCGAGCGGCCGAGGAGCTGCATCGCCAGCGCCGTGCGCTTCGCCGGGTCGGTCACCTGGCTGAGCCGGTCCGCGACAAGCTTGAACTGGTCCTCCGGCGAGAGGCCGCGCAGGGCAGCGGCGGTGAGGTTCAGCTCGGCGAACGCGTCGGTGGCGGTGGACATCCCGCGTTCGGCGTCGCTGATCGACCGTTGCAGGATGCGCACGCCCGTCTCGAGCGTCTCGAGGTCCGCGCCGGACTGCTCCGCGGCGAAGCCGAGCTCCGAGAGTGCCTCGACGCTGATCCCGGTGCGGATGGCCATCTTGTCGAGAGCGTCGCCCGTGTTCGAGAAGACCTTCACGCTCGCGGCGAGCGGCGCGAGCACGCCAGCGCCAAGCGCGGTGAGCCGCAGCCCGACGGCGCGCACGCCCTCGCCGAAGGCCTTCAGCCTCTGCTGGGCGCGACGGAGTCCGGCGGTCAGCTTGTCGCTGACGCCGAGCTCGACGAAGGCGCGACCGGCGCGGATGCCGCGGGTGTCCGCCATCAGGTTGCCCTCCGTCGATCCATCAGCGAGACGGAGCTCTTATGATTGTCAGTATGGCAGAGCGACGAGCGATTCTGATCGAACGCGGCCAAGGGCGCAAGACGCGCTCTGAAACGCTCTTCGTTCCTCATGACTCCGTGCTGGTGGATGCCGCAATCGAGCTGCGAGCTGCAAGCGATGGCGTCAAGGGCACCTACGGCCAGTATGAGCAGCAGTGTGTCGGGGTGTACCGTCCACCAAGAAGCTACTCGACTCAGACAGTCGACCCGTTCACGCGTGAGGTGCTCAGCCCAACAACCACGCATCCCATACGCGAGGACTGCGAGTTCTATCACTGGGACGGAACGCGACTCACTTCGTTCGCCACAGCATTCTTCGAGACCGATCCGCCGACGATTGTCTTGCATCCAAAGCTGGCAACGGCCATCCAAGGCGACCTGTTCGCTACACCGATCGAGCGTTCGCGCATGGAGGGCGCGCCCTGCACACTGGAAGTGAGTTCGTATGAACGTGACCCAATGCTGCGCGCGGCGTGCATTCGTCACCACGGATCGGACTGCGCCGCGTGTGGCATGAGTTTCGGCGCGGTCTATGGCGCGATTGCTGAGGGGTTCATCCATGTGCACCATCGACAGCCACTTGGGGCCATCGGAGCGGAGCACGCGGTTGATCCAGTGACGGATCTGGTGCCGCTGTGCCCGAACTGCCACGCGGTCGCGCACATGCAAGATCCGCCCCTCACACCTGAAGAGATAAAGACGATGCGCGGTGAGATGAACGGTCCGCCGAGTCACGAGTAGTCCCTCACGCTGTTGCGCCAGTGAGCGGGCAGCCTCGGTCGCTCGCGTTCGAGCGCTGGTGCCATGTAGGACCGTGCCGCGATCTTCACGCGGTGCTGGACCAGTCGGCCCTTCTGCCGTCTGAGGATCGTGGTCGTGCCGCCGAACTCGAGCACGTTCGGAGCGTTGGAGTTGCGGAATCCGACGGGCCCAACGACGATCGAGTCGCTCCCGGCGTCGTAGCCGAAGAGGATCAGCCGTCGCAGGCTTCCCTCGTGCGAGAACGGCGGGTTGCCCGGCGTGCTAGTTCCCCTGCGCGGACGGATGCTGGTGCGGGCGGCCTGTCGGATGAAGGCGCCGCCCTTGGACAACGCCTGCCGCTTGGCGCGATCGACGGCCCGGATCACCTTGGGCCGGTCGAAGAACATGCTCGTGATCCGCATGTCGATCACAGCATCCTCCACCTGTAGAATCTGCCGTGGTTTCCTCTGATCGCATCACGTGGTGGGAGCCGTACAGCGTCACGAAACGGGATGCCTCCCATTTCCTGCGCTCTTTGGGCGTGGTCCATTTGCGCTGGTGGATACGCCCGCTCTCGATTGCCGCCGTGATCACGGCAGCGTCGACCGGTGCCCTGTATTGGGCTTACCCGGCGGTTCAGCTGCCCTGGGTGCAGATTCTGCTGGGGTTTGTCGTGGTTCCACTGCTGCTCGGGGCGAGCATGACGCTCGTCGTGTTCGCACCTCGACATGTGGACATCAGAAGAGACCGGATTCAGATCGCACAGGGGAACTCTGCGGTTCGCATCGACGCAATGCAGGTGCTTGCGCTGCATCTGGAAGACGATGACCGCGGCTCGTTTCTGGTCATTCGGTATCAGGCGCGCGCGCGAGGAGAGCGCAAACGGCGCGTCGCGGTTGCTGGCCACATCGATCGTGGAATGCTGGACGAGTTGCTGGGCGAGCTTCGTCGACAGTGCGGTGCTCATGAAGCATTCTCCTGAGGTGCGGCACCGGCTCCGACCCTGCCTTCCTTGAGGCCCTTGTTGAACGACGCCTCCTTCTCCTTGCGCAGTCGCGCCGCACCGATGAAGAGGCCGACGAGTCCGGTCAGCGCCGGAAGCGCCGGTCCAACCACGGGCACACCCGCCAGCGTCGGGCCGACCTCGTCGAGCGCGGCGAGCGTGAGCTGGCTCAGCAGGGCGCGGACGTCGTTGCCGCGCTCGATGCTGGCCTTCCACTGGGCACCGACGCGCTGGGTGTTCTCGAACCACGCGCGGTACTCCGCCTCGGCGTCGTTGAGCGAGGTCCGCGCGGGAAGGCCCGTCGTCTGCTGGATCGCGTTCGGCGTCTTGACCTTGACGATGTCGCCGAGGTCGAAGCCCGCGCAGGCTGCAAGCCCGAGGGAGATCATCACCAGCGCGAAGCCGTAGGCGAGGTGTCGAGTGGAGAGAGCGTTCATGAGGTCGCCTCCTGCGGCGCTGCGGCAGTGCGCAGCGGATCGATGAACACGGTCTTGAGAACGCCGACGCCGACCTTGGGGGCTGGCTCGGCCAACTTCGCCGCTGCAAAGGGGTCGAAGTCCGAGGGCCGGAACGGCCTGGTCTTCTTGGGGTCGCGCTGCGTGTTGGCCAGAAGCGCCATCACCGACGCGGTGCGGGACCACGACTCGCGCTGGCGGGCCTCGGCCATCACGAGGAGCTCCCGCAGGGTGAGGTTGCCGGGATCGACGCCGACGATTCCGGCGCACTGCCAGATGAGCCGATCGGCCCCCCTGGAATCCCCTCGAGCTCCGCCGCCGCCTGCGCCAGCGCCCGATCTGCCGCCTCCTCGATCGCTCCGCTCTCGAGGCGCGCATCGATCAGGTCGCGGGCCTTCTCCATCACTCGCCGTGTCGTCGCCAGCACCTGCCCGAGGGCCCGGCGATCCCTCGGGCTCGGGGAGAAAGACACCAGTTCCTCCAAGAGCGCCTGCGTGGCGTGGTCGATCGCATCGCCCGCCATCGCACGACCGAACTCCTCGTCGGTCACCGAGCGCTCGTCCGCCTGCGGCTTGCACACCGTGTAGAGGGCGTCCACCAGCAGGACGGGATCGCGGGAGAATCGCTCGATGAACGAGCCGTCGAGTCCCTCGAGCAGGTCGACGCCGGCGAGGGTCCGTGCCCGCTTGATCGCGGAGACGTTGACCTCGACGGTCCAGCTGCGTCCGGCGTTGTCGGTGAAGATCTTCATCGGTCAGTGGTCCTCCGAGTGAGGTCAGTCGAGCCATGTCGGAGCACTCGCCGAGTAGGTGACCTTCGCGGACACCGAAACGGTGATGGCCTCCTCCAGAGCCTCGTTGCGGCTGAAGTTGGTGATCATGAAGTCGGCCTGCAATCCCTCGCCCGAAGGCGTGGCATCGTCGAGCACCTGCAGTCCGATGACGGCGTTCGTCAGGAAGGCGTTCTTGATGGCGGTGAACCCGGCATCGCCGGTGTCCCACACCATCTCCCACTCGACGGTGGCTTCCTTGAGCGTGGCGACGGTCGCGCGCCAGCCGTTGTTGGCGCGTGTGGTCACGTCGGCCTCACCCGCCTCCAGCGAGAGCGTCACGTCCCTGACGTTCGCCAGGAGCGTCCACGAACCGGCGCCTGCTTGACCGCCGGTCTTGAAGTAGAGCTTGGCTTCCATGCCGAGTCTGATGGCCATGTGTGGTGCTCCTTCTGCTGCCGAGAGGGTCAGCGCGAACGCGAGTTGCCGACGACCGAGACGACGGTGCCTGCGCCGTTGGCGTAGACCCAGAGTTCATTGAGGTTGATGCCCGCGAACCTGACCTGCACGTTGGTCGGGATCGAGGCGCGGGTCGTGCCGCCGTCAGTCGAGACGTACGCCGTCCGCGAGGCGGTGGTGTTCGTGAGTGCGATGTCGGCGATGAGCGCGACGTTCGAGACGCGCACCGGCGTCGCACTGACCGTCATGTCGAAGGCGATCGGGTTCGCGGTCATCGAAGCACCCTGTAGGTGACGGTGAGAATGCTGGTGAACTGCCGGTGCTGCTCGAGGTGCTCACCGGCGACGACGGGCTCCTGCGCGACGCCGACCCACACCGCCTCGGGTGTGGTGGGCAGACGCGCGAAGCGCAGCCAGTCGGCGATCTCCTCGACGAGCGCAAGCAGCGCATCGATCTCGGCCTCGTCGGATGCGGGACTTCCGGGGGCCTGTGAGAGCCGCTTCTGCACGCCGATGTCGATCTGCGCATCGAACTGGCTCGTCTGCCGCGACGCCCCGACGATCGCCAATGAACGCGGAACGACGGACACCCGCAGCGTCGCAAGATCCTCGAGGTCGAAGACCGGCTGGTAGCGCCGCACCGCGGTGAAGGGCATCGAGAAAGTGCCCGCGCTGAGTCGCGCGACGACGGCGTCGGCGATGGCGGTGATCGTGCTCATGGGTTGGCCCTCTCCGGCGCGCCGCCAAGCGACCGTCCCTCGAGCCAGGAGATCCGTCGCTCGATCGACTGGTACTCCGAGCGGAGCGACCGCGCTTCGACGATGAGCTCATCGAGCCGCTTCTCGACATGGTCGAGCTTGGTCGTGACGACGCCCCACTGGACGGTCATCGCCAAGACGGCGAGCGCGGCGGTGAGCAGCACCGCCGCCCAGCGGTGGGTGCCGTTGCCGTTGGCCTTCGCAGCGACGGCTCCGTTGGCCGAGGTGACCACGGTCATGGCGTCACCCCAGTTCCGCCGCCGGGGGTGGTGCCGCCTTCTAGCACCACTTCGCTTCCGACATACTTCGTGTGGATGCGGAGCGTGCGGCGGTACGGGTCGCTGTAGCGCCACGGTGGCTCCGCACCGGGTGCCATCACCTCGTAGACCGCAACCGAGGTGCCATCCGGATCGATCACGCGATCGCCTGCCTTCGGCAGCGTCTGCACGCCGCCGAGCACGAGGTCGGTCCGAAGCACGAGGAAGTCGCGCGACTCGACACGCTGCACGATGCCCATGCGGTCGACCTGCTCGAAGAGCGTGCGCCCGATCGTGGCATCGACGGACGCGGCCTGCGCGCCACGTCGATACTCGACGCGCTGCGTCATGTGTGCGGTGCGCTGCTGGTCAAGCCAGGCAGAACCTTGTTCGAGCATGTCGGGCACGGGCACGGTCTCCGGAGCTTGGGTTACTGCGACAGGCGCACGCGCACCGTGGCGTCGGTGGTCGCGGCAGCGGCCACCGCCTTGCCGATCCGCTTGTTTGCGCCTCCGCCGTCGGCGGTCGTGGCGATGGAGTTGGTCGAATCCCAGTGGACGAACGCACCCGCAGTGATCGCGGTGCCGCCGCCGGTCGCCTTGGCGATGTCGAAGACGCCCGCGACCGCGAGCGCGCCGAGCGTGTTGGCCTTGATGTCGAGCTTGGCGATGCCGACGAGCTCGCCCTGCACGACCACCGCGCCGGCGGCGACATCGCTGCCGGGCGTGTAGTCGATCGAGCGGCCTTCATGGATGAACGTGGCGAGTGCCATTGGTCAGGTCTCCTGTGGAGCGAGCGGCAGCAGCCACCGCACCTTGGCCGGGGTTTTGGGAGGAAGCGTGATGCGATGGGTGAGGAACACCCAGTCGTCGGCGTCGACGAGCACGGGGTTCGAGCCGGTGACGGAGAGCTTGAACTTGCCGCCGCCGGTCGACCCCATGCGCGGCACCAGCGGCGATCGCGCGACCGTCGTCGGCGGCTTGGACTTCCCCCACGCGCCGAGCAGCGTGCCGATCGCCGCCCCATCGACCGCGGGATCGCCGAGCAGCACGCCCAGGTCGGCCGCGTCGACGGTGCCGTCGAGGTTGCGGTCGCCGGGATGCGCGACGACGAGCGCTACGGAGTCGACCGCGATGTCACCGGCGACATCCGGCGGGATCTCGGCGTCGACGCCGAGCACGCTCGTGCGCGTCGCCTTGGCGAGCGCGAGCCGCCCGATCGACTGGACGATCCGGGGCCGCTCGCCTCCCTCGGGAAGCACCGGGTACTCGATGAGGACGTCGAGCGCCGTGGAGGACTGCTTGACGACGATATTGGGCTGGACGGAGACGATCATGGGAGTCGGGGTCCTTGCTGCTGGTTCGTGAACGCGGGGATCACGCCTCGCCCTTGACCTTCACGGCCGCGCGCCGGTCCTGCATGGCGACGCCGAAGTCGAAGTAGCCGCGCCACTGCATGCCCAGTGTGTTGAAGTTGGTCTCGCCGCTCTCGATGGTCGGGACGCGACGCCCGCGCAGGTACGCGATCTCGATGGCGGCCACGTCGGCGGGGTTGGCGAACAGGTACCACGCCTTTGCGCTGCCACCCGCGATGCCCTGTGCGTTCAGGTACGGGCTCGCGACGGGACGCCACTTGCCCGCGTGCGGGTTGTTGGCGGGCTTGGGCTTGTCGGTCGTGGTCGTCTCGTTGACCCGCGTCTCGGTCATCAGCTGCTGCGCCGTGACCTTGAGCGCCGTCGGCACCAGCAGCACCGACGGCGAGATCAGGATCGGCTTGCCGTCCGAGTCCGTCTGGTCCATGAACGTCTGCTCGGCCTTGGTCAGCGAGTCGATCGACAGCGCCGTGTCCACGCCCGAGAGGAAGTTCTTGTTGCCGACGGAGAAGAACGTCCCCGGGTTGGCGAGCAGGAGCTCGAACACCGCCTCCTCGCGCTTCAGCGCCGACATGCGGCCGATGATGCGCGGGATCTGGAGGAAGGCCCCGAGGTCGTCGTTGATGATCATCTGCCGCGTCAGCGCGAAGATGCGGCCGAAGGTCTCGACGCGGTTGGTGTACGACTCCTCGCTCAGCGTCGCGTGCTTGAGCTCGCCGTCGGGGCCGACCTTCTCGAAGACACCGTTGCCGGTCAGGCGGTAGCGGGTGACCTCCTTGAAGTCCGCCACGTCCGCGTCGGCGCAGAACATCGCAACTACGCTGTCCACCGCCTGGTAGGCCGCGAGCATCGCCTTGTTGGCGACGTTGGACAGGATGCCCGAGAGGCTGATCGTGCTGAAGCCGCCGCCCGAGGCGCGGATAGTCCGCTCGGCGCGCTCCTGTGCGCGGAGCTGCCGGTCTGCCTCGAAGGCCGTGAGGATGAAATCGTTGTCGACATGCGTGCCGCGCGACGAGCCGCCGACGGCCTCGATGGCGTAGCCGAGCGCCGCATGCACGCCCGCGCCGCGCAGACGGCCCGCGACGGCGGCGTTCATAGTGCGCTGGTCGTACCACTTGCCGACCTCGGCTTCGGGGATGCCAGCCGAGAGGCAGAGCGCCGCCTCGACCGTCCGTGCCGCGACACCCGCATCGCCATCGCGCCGGACGCCGCCCGCTGCGAGAGCAGGGCGCTCGGCCCGGAGCAGTTCCAATTCGGTGCGCGTCACGTCCCATCCGTCGGCGATCGCCTTTGCCTCGAGGTCCGCGTGGCGGCCATTCAATGGAGAGCACAGTCGGCGGATCGCGGCGATGCGACTCGACTCCGCGGCCGCCTCGGCGCGCATCTGCGCCGTGACGCTCGGGGAGTCTGTCTCCGTCGGGGCATCGTCGGTCGCGGTTGCGGTTGCGGTCGACGCATCCGGCTCGCTGGCGAAGAGCGCCTCAAGGCTTGCGCGCTGGGCGTCGTTGAGGTCCGCGTCGGCGAATCCCTTCGCCTCCAGCCACTGTTCAAAGGTCATGGTGTTGGTCTCCTGAGCGGCAGCGCGTCCGGGGGAGCGCTTCGCCGCGATCTGTGCGGTCGTGTCGTCATCGGCCCCGAGCGCGACGAAGCTCACCTCGCCGAGGACCGATTCGCGTGCGATGTGAAGTGGCCCGGCGAACTCGCGGCCGTTGACCCGCGCGGTGCGTCCCTTGGCGACGAACTCGACGCGCTGGGCCACCGCGCCGAGCGAGGCCTGCCACGGGAACCCGTTGAGGCTCGACTCGACGATCTCCCGCGCGACGGGACCCGCGCCGCTGACGACGCCGGTCACCTGAAGCTGCGAGTTCTGCACACCGATCGAGTCGGTGTGGCCGACGATGAGCGAGCGGTTGTGGTCCTTGAGGATCGGTCGGCTCTTGGCGGCGACGCGCATCCCGGCGAGGTCGACGACGACCGGATGCGGCCAGCCCGCGAGCGTCATCGCGCCGCCGGTGTAGGCGGTCATGCTGAAGCGCCGCAGCGACGGACGGTCCCCGGCGGCGTTCGCGTCGGAGGCCTCGATGGCGTTCCAGTCGGTGACGGGCGCGCAGAGGTGCAGCACCCGCGGCTTCTCAGTCGCGCTCGGCATCGTCATCCTCCCTCTTGGATGCTGGCTCGGTTGCGGGTTCGCTGTCCTGCGGCGGACCAGCGGCAGCAGTTGGCAGCCCAAGCTCGGCCATCAGCGCGAGTTCCTTCGCGCGCTGCCGCAGCTCCGTCTCCCAGTCGCGTCCCTGCTTGGCGTACTCGTTGGCGAGCGTCGTGGTGTGGCTTCCGAGGCGCGTCGCCTGCGCGGTCGCCTCCTTGGCCGGGTCGACGTGCTCGTGCCCATCCCAGAACCACTGGCGCGCAAGACCGCCCGTCTCGCCGCGGGCGACGAGCGTGCGGATCGGCAACGGCAGCAGGTCGGAGACCAGAACCGCCTCACGCAGCCACGCCGCGAGGATGCGGTCGAGCACGACGCAGGCGATGTGCTCCTGCTCGACGCGGATCGACTTGAAGTACGTCTGGTGGTCGAGGCGACCCGAGGCGTAGTTGTAGCCCGAGGAGTTCCCCGCAGCGACGTTGAACGGCATGTTCAGGCAGCGGGCGATCTCGTTCAGCAGCTCGCGCTTGAACTCGGCGTAGGTCGTCGACGGCTGCTCCGCCTGGACCTGCGCCATCTTCCAGCCGCCCGGCATCGTCAGCAGCGATCGCGCCTCGAGCTCGATCGCGTCCATCGGCTCGACCGAGTCCGCCTCGCCGTTGGCGGGCGTGTCGGTGTAGAGGATGCCAGCGAAGTCGGCGGCGGTCTCCGCAGCGCCGAGCACCGCGAGCGTGTAGCGGCGGAGCTGCGCAAAGAGCGGCAGCGCAGGCGTGATGTCAGGGATGACCCGCGACTGGCCCGCCCGGTCGACGCGGAAGAAGTGGATCACCGCTTCGGCGGGCACGCGGTCGTACTCGAAGCCGAGCGTCGCGCTCCCGGTCCCGCCGGGGTGCTCCTTGAGGACGTGGTACTCGACCGGGTTCCCGAACTCGTCGAAGACGATGCCGTCGACGCTGCCGTCGAGGAGCGTCAGCAGATCGGGCGTCGTGACCTGATCCGCCTCGACGAGCCGGACGTCGAGCTTGATCAGTGTCGGCAGACGGGGGTTGTCGGTCAGGACGAGAAAGGCCTCGCCGTCCTGCGCCCGGGCCATCCGCATCGTGCGGAGCTTCTCGGGCAGCCGGATCGCCTTGGCCCACCGCGTGAACTCCCGCTCGATGCGCTGGTTCGCGTCGCCGTTCTCGGTCAGCAGTTGGAGCCGCGGGCCGGTGCCGACGACGTCGTTGGCCAGCGTTAGGACGATGCCACGCGCGTAGGAGTTGTTGGCGACCTCGTAGCGGGCGCGGTTTCGGAGCGACCGGCGCACCTCGGGCGAGGCGGCCGCGTCCGCGCTCAGGCCGTCGGCGTTGGCCCAGTGGCGGCGGTTGTGGTCATTGGTGACGGCCGAGTCGAACCCGGCGCGCACGACCCCCGGAATGCGCACCACGCGGCCGCCCTTGCTCGGCGCGACCTGCCGCGGCGCGGCGTCGGTCTTCGGCTTGCGCGTGAAGAGCCCGAGCACGTCAGCCTCCCTCCGCGCCAGGAGGGATGAGCCGGGTGAGACGGAGCGCCCGCGCCGGATTCTTCGCCGCGTCCTTGCTGGCGAGGTAGCGGTCGGCCTCGATCTGGTCCTTCAGCGAGTGCTGCTGGACGCTGCCCGAGTCGCCCTGCACGCGTGCAGGTCCGCCGGCGTTGTCGCGGATGGCTTGGTCGAGGTCTTCGGGCACGGCGAAGTCGCTCCGTGCGGCCGCATGATGGCGGAGCCGCTACGGGTGACCTATGCCGTGGGATGACGCGATGCGCAGTCCGGGAGCACTCTGGCGCAGATCGTTCCACCGGTAGAGATCGCCGTCCAAACATGTCGGCCAGCGCCGCCACCGCGGCGAGTCTCCGAAGGATCGATCAGTCCTCAATCTCGACGACGACTTCGTCCTCGACCTCGCCGAGCTCGGCATGAAGTGCGTCAACTGCTACGCGGAGGGCGTCATAGATGGTGACTTCGTGGCCCTGAATCTCGAGCGTCACTGCGAGACAGTATTGCGCCGCGGCGTCGGGATCATGGTTCCATCCCTCGTGGCCGACCACCGCGATGCAGAAGCTCTCTGGCAACGCGTTGGACTTCACGACCGCCCAGTCTTTCTGGACGGTGCCGCTGTTGCGGCGGGCCGACCGGATGAGGCCTGCGTCGACCTTCTCCTGGAGCGTCCACGGGAGAACGCTGCCGTCTATCGTCGTGCCTTCTTGCCCCTCCTCCTTGAGTGAGCGGACGCGAAAGCTGTCGATGGATTCGCCAAGTTTGCTGCTCTTCCAGTCAACCCAGGTGGAGAGGTATCGTCGCAGGTTGCGGCGCGTTCGCCGGGGCTGCGCCACGTAGGAGAGGGTCACATCGATGCGGACGTCGTACTCATCGCCCGCCCGACGGAGTTCCATCGGAATGGGTATCTGGTAGATGTGGCACTCGCGGGCACGGATCGACGTGACGCCGCTGGTGATAAGGGTGGCGCGGTGGTCGGTATTGGTCGTCGCGCGGGTGACATCGGGGATGCCAAAGCCGATCCAGCGGATGATCGCGCCCGCCTGTTCCAATAGCGCCTGACGGGCGTTCCCATTTCGGCGGGCGTCGGGGGAGCGGAGTTGATTCAGGACGTCCTCGGCCCATTCGGGCCACTGCGCCGACTGGACGACGAGCGCTCGGTAGAGCAGCGCTGGTTCGTCGGGCAGTACCTGTTGCACTGCTGCGGCGATTCGTGCCACCTTCGGCGTGGCGTACGACGTACCGGCGTCGTCCTTCGCCATTGCCGGTGACGGCGGATGCATGGTCGAACGGACCAGTTCAGGGCAGACGCCGGGCACACGGCTGCCGACAATCACGTCCGGTGGACTGTTGGACGTACGGACGGCATCGCCACCATACTCGACCACCTCAGGCTTGATGACGCCCCAGATTCCGAAGCCGGAGCGGGAGAACGCTGACGGATGGCCCCGGTCCTCCGCAAACGATGTCCAGCCACCGTTCTGGAACGCGCCGTAGGCGACCGACCCGACGGTGAGGGCCTGAAGACTCTGAGCTGGATTGGCGACGCGACAGGAGTCCTCGCATAGATATGCAGGAAACTGCCGGTCGGCGACAAGGTGTTCCTTGACGCCGATAAACGGAGGGCTTGCCGATGTCGCGATATTGCCCGCGCTCTGAACGACCAAGATGTCATGCTGGTTGCAGAGGGCGTCGATCTCGGCGGCCCACGCCGACATGTAACGGGTGCGGGCGGGTGCGGTAGCGTTGACTGAGTGATTGAAGAGCCGCGTACGGCGTCCGTTGAGGTGGAAGTGCTCAATGGCCGCACGAATCGCCGACGGAGGGAAGAGTTCCTCCGGCATCCGGTTGTGCTCATTGAGCACACGCGCGTTCTGAACCCAAAACGGCAGTTGAGGCTGACCATCCTGCGGAACACTCTCGCCATACAGCACCGCTCCTGCAACGCGCGTCCCGTGTCCACCAGGAGCAACGTAGTCGGCAACGTCCGTCGAGGTCGCGCCGGGAAGAAAGCAGCACGAAGTCGCGGAGTCGATCGCCGGAGCCAGCAGGACGTGCCCTTCCTGAATGCCACTGTCGATCACGCAAACAGCCGGCGCATCGGCAGAAGGCGGCGACGGCGCGGCGGCCCTGAGCGGAGCCGCTCCGCCAGCGTCGGCGTACTGTGGCAGCGCGATGTCCTCAGGTTCGACGACCTCAAAGATGTAGGGGTAGTTGAGAACCAAGTCCTTTAGGCCCGTACCTCGGATCTTG
This sequence comes from Phycisphaeraceae bacterium, assembly GCA_019636535.1. Taxonomy (GTDB): domain Bacteria; phylum Planctomycetota; class Phycisphaerae; order Phycisphaerales; family UBA1924; genus JAHBK01. The sequence continues at coordinate 18,202 of JAHBXK010000028.1, forward strand.
AGCCGGACCGAGAAGCTGTCAGGCAGGACAGCAACCGCCAACGCGTCGTCGTGCAGCATGTGCATGATCTCCGCGTCGTAGCTCCGAACAAAGGCGATCAGTTCGAGTTGGCGCTCGCTGCAGAGCCGTTCCCAACTCTCGTAGGCTTCCGCGCGGAGTCGTGCCCATTCGGCCTGCTTCCTGGCCCAGGAAGTGTCCGTGTCGCGCTTACCTCGCTTTGGGGGTGTGGTGATCTCCTTGATGCCCGTGCAGGCAACACCGACATCGACCACGAACAGCCTTTCGTCGGGCACATTAGGCCACAACCGGAACAGCCGCTCCGAGAGGATGCGCTGTACCCGATCCGACTGGTCTGGATCGTCATAGAGCTTGTGTACCGATGCGATCGTTGCCGATCCGTGCACGTTGACCGCAAACGCATTGACCATTTGCGTAAAGGCCGCGAGGTCGATGTCCTCAGACGCGACCAGAACGAATCCCTCCTCTTGCTCAGCGACAATCTCAAAGGCAAACTTGTCGCGCAGTACGTCGAGATCGAGTCCAGGGTCGACCTTGATAAGAATCGGTTTGCCGGCGGGGAGAACGGGGAGATTCTGCTGTTGTCGTTGAGTCTCCTGTGCGCGCCAGTTGCCCCCGAGCGTGCCAGCAGCAGTGCTGAGGTCCGCGCTGTGCTCCGCACGTCGAACGTCACGATTGGCTACTGTCTGCGGCGACGTGCTTCCGCCGCCGCGCAGCTTGGCTCGCCCTTGGTAGCGCAGGAGAAGCGGGAGGTGCTCGAACTGGTGATTGGATGGCATCAAGTAGCCCTGTGCTCGCCGCTCTTGTGTCGATGAGCCTCATCGATTGCCTCGCGAAGCTGTGCTTCGGTGACAGTCTTGCGTCCCTTGAGTACTGCGGTCTTTGCCGCGTCGCGGGCAGCTTTGACTACCATGGCGGCGGAAGCCCCCGTCAACTCATCAACCAGTGCCTGCCAATTCACATGCTCATCCACCGTGACGGCAGAGAGAGTCATGTGCAGGAGGCGTGTGATCTCAGTAGTCCCCGGTGGAGGCACGAGAAACACGTCGTCGAATCGCCGGAAGAGCGCTTCGTCCAGCGAGGACTCAACGTTCGTCGTCGCCACGAGCAATCCTGGCGCGTCGTACTCCTCCATGAGCTGAAGGAGCGAGTTGACGATTCGATTGGCCTCACCGATGTCCTTGCTGTTGGTGCGCGACCGAGCGATGAAGTCGCACTCGTCCAGCAGCAGCACGCACGGGCGTTCCTTCGCGGCGATGAAGACGCTTCGAAGGTTTGATGCCGACTCTCCGAAGTAGGAGGACAGCAGCGCATCGAAGCGAACCTTCATCAAGGGCAACCCGGTGTTCCACGCGAGGCGCCTGGCCCCCAAGGTCTTGCCGCAACCCGGCGGGCCGTACAACAGTACCGTCTTGCGAGGTCGAAGGCCGTACGCTCCTAGCCGCTCTCTCGCAGCGTACTCGCACTCGATTCGCGCAAAGCGCTCCTCCGTGGCCGCAGGAAGCACCATGTCGTGCTCGAGATCCTCTCGCGGGATGATTGTCGCAAGCTGCTCGCCGTGGCGTCTGCTCTGGGGCAGTTCGCGCAGTGTCGACGCTCGATCGGATGACTGGAGGCCGTGCGGTCCCGGACGGCGCTTCGCGTCACTCAGGATCGCCTCGAGCTGATCGGCGAGTCGCCGGTGTCCTGTCTTGCGCTCTGCGTCAACCACCTTCTGCGCGAGGCGATCAAGATCAGGCTGCGAGCCGTCTGCAATCGCGCGGATAAGGCGCTTGAGAATGTCAGCATTCATAGGGTCACAGTCCTTCTCGATCTGCCTTGAGATCGGTGCGCCGCGTCGGATTCATTCGGTGCCAAGACGTACCGCCAACCGCTGCCGCACCTCTTGGCGCGAATGGGGTGTCCTCGTTCTCGCAGCGCCGTCACATCCCGAGAGACGGTCGGAACCGACACCCCGAGTTGCTCGGCGATCGTCGGCGTGGAGAACCGGCCAGCGCGGACCATCTCCAGGACCGACCGAAGGCGTTGTTCGATTGTGAACGATCGCTCGTACAGCATGCAGGGGCTCCGATGGCCGCGAGGGGAGGCTATCGGTAGATGATAGACTTGGGGTCCAGAAATCACAGCGGTGCCTCTCGTGTCGTGATCCGCCGACCGCAGTTCCGGCATTCCCGCCGCCGGATCACCCTCCCGCCACACGCACGCTGGGTGTAGACCACCCGGAGGTGGGCGCAGCCGCAGGCCGGGCACCGCAGGCCGCGCTGCTCCTCGGGCTTTGGGTTCGGGGCCGCCTTGCCGCTCACGCCTTGGCCCTCCGGATCTCCGACAGCCGGACCCGGGGCCGAACTTCCGGCTTCGCGTCTGTTCCGAACAGCACCGCGCCTTGCATCGAGGCCGCCACCGCCGCGCCGACAAGGCAGTCGAGCCAGTGGTTGTCGGCTCCGCTCAGGCGGAGCTTCCACTCGTCCACCGTCCGGCCGCGACCGGTCGTCTGGACCCGGTACTCGCTGGTCAGGTGGTCGGCGAGGAGCCGGTGGGCCTCCGGGGCGCGGCCAAAGAGCGAGAGACAGCCGGGGTCGCCCATCGGGACCGCCAGTCGCGCGTGCACGAAGCTCTTCCAGTAGTTGCTGTCGAAGAGCGCATGGCGCACGCCGCGGCGACCGGTCACCACCGGCACGCGCCAGTTGAGCCCGATGCGTTCCCCGCGCTTGCGCTTGTGCTCGGCGAAGGGGATGCTCGAGGCGCCGACGTAGCGGCCGTGACCGGGCATAACGATCCCGCCGAAGCTCGTCTGGCGGCAGAACTGGTAGACGACGTCCGACGACTGGCCCCAGTTGGCGTCGATCAGGCAACGCTCGACGCGCACCTCTGATCCGTCGTCGCGTCGCCACGCCCGGCCGATGCGCTCCGCGACCAGCGCCTCGAGGCCGGCGTAGATCGCGCCTTCCTGGCCTGCGCGCGGCAGCGCCGTCTGGAGCGTGACACGAGCGTCGCGGAGGGAGAAGTACGCCGCCTTCTGATCCGGCCACGCGCCGTAGTCCACGACGTAGCCGGTGAAGTCGTCCTCCCATGCCACGACGAGCCAGAACAGCAGCTTCCCCTGCACGTCGATGAACATCGTGAGCCGAGTGCACGACACCGGCACGACGCCGCGCTGGATACCGTTGGTCTTGGCGGCGATCTGCTCGGCGGTGAGCAGATCGTCGTCCGCTGTCACCTCGGGCAGCGGCTCGTTCTGGTACTCCGCCCAGAACGCGGCCTCGTCCAGACATCGCAGGTTCATGGCGTGCTGGATGGCCGACCGCTCGTCGTGGTTGAAGCGGGCGGGCCACGCGACCACCGCGCCCTCGTCCATCGCCGTGCGGTTGGCCTCGTAGAACTCGGTGGCTTCCGCGATGCCTCGGTCGTTGCGGAGCCCATCGGCGCGGAGCTCGGCATAGCGTGCCCACAGCGACTCGGCGCTCGGGAACGCGTACACCATCTTGGTGCGCTCGCCTTGCCACGCGGGGTGCTTGTCGCGGTCGAGCAGTCGATCCGCGAGGTCGTCGGGCCGCACGACCGTCAGCGTCATGAGGCCCGCGATCTTCTTCCCCGGTCCTGCGAGACCGAGGATCGCACCGGCAAGGATGCGCTCGCGCGCCGCGCACTGGCTCGGGCTGCGCGCTGACTCGTCCGTCTGCGGATCGTCGATCAGGACCAGCGATGGTCGCACGCTCTGGCCATCGGGGAGCTTGCGCTTCATGCCGCGGATGCGACCGGTGATGCCCGCGACCGCGATGATCGCGCCGGACGCGCGCGAGCCCGCGATCGTCGGCATCACCATCTCCTTCGCGGTCCAGCCGATGTGCGTCGGCTCGCCGTTGTGGAGCTGGCCCGAGGCACGCTGGTGGATTCCCTCAAGGCAGCGGATCGGGAAGCACGCCTCGGGGAAGTCGTCGAGCAGCCGCTCGTTGTTCTCCAGCTCGCTCTTGATGCTCTCCAGCATCGAAGCGGCGTGCTCCTCGTCGCTTCCGATCAGGCACACGAACTGCCGCGCACCGATCAGGATCGCCCAGAGGCACGCGATCTCGCACAGCGTCGTCTTGCCGCTGCCTCTCGGCATCGCCATCGCGAAGAGTCCGCCCTCGAGCACGGCCTGCTCGATCTTGGCGATGACCTTCAGGTGATCGTCCGACCACGGCAGGTGGAACGTCTGCGGGAAGTACGTGTCGCAGAAGAGCCGGAACGACCTCGAGCAGCGATCCTTCCGGTCCGCGTCTCCGATCGGCGGCAGCTCGCCGATGTTGCGGCCCGAGAGCGATAGCGCCGCGGCGCGGGCTCGCTGCCGCTCCCGCTCGGCGTCGTAGCCGGTCAAAGCATCGGACTTCGCCTCGGGCTTCGGCGCGTGGCGGATCGAGACGAGCCAGGCGACGTAGCGGAAGAGGTCGACGGTCTTGCCATCGCCGATCCGGAAGCCCGCCCGCGTGCGGTGGCGGTGCAGCTGCCGCTCGCCGATCACCTCGCCCAGCGGGGTCGAGTTGAGCAGGCGGCACGCGTCGCTCGGCTTGAGGTTGCGCGGGTCAATCTTCGCCACGCGCACCTCCGCCCGCGGAGTTGGCGGTCTCCTTCACGAGCCACGCCGCGTAGTGGACGAGGTTGACGCTGCCGTCGGCGTTCGTCGGCGCACCAGCCTCGATGTCGGCGATCAGCATCGCCTCCGTGACTTCGTCGCCGCCGAGGCGCGTGAGCACCCGGGCCGCATCCGCGACGGAGAGCGCGGCCGGGTTCAGCCGCTCCGGGTCGCCCCCGCCCCCGGAATGGGAACCGGAGTTAGGCGCGTGTTGGGCCATGTGGCCGCCCTCCGGGAGCGCCTTCCGGACCTGCATCCCGCCACGGTCGGCCACCGTGGCGGCCCTCGGCGCGGAGTTGCCCACATTCGTCGAAAGCCCGGCGGAATCCGGCGAAACGGCCTTGATGTTCTTCGCGCCTCACGCCCTTGTGTGTCCAACGCGGGACGCATTCCGCAGCCCGCCAAACGCCTCGAACGGAGAACCCCATGAAGAACGCAGCCAACGACGCCAGCCAGACCCAGCGCACCGCGACCAGCGCGTACGCCGCCGCCCGCAACGACATCGCCCGGCTCCTCGACGTCCTCGACATGGAGCTCGCCAAGCACGACGAGCGTGCCAAGGCCGACGCGAAGAACTGGGGCTTCGCGGGCAACCTCCAGAAGCTCCGCTGCGACCTCGTCGACGCGGTCGCCTTCATCGCCGGGATGGACCGCAACGAGGTCGAGGCCTTCCTCGACGACGCCGCCTGAACCCCCCTCCAGCCACCAACCACGGAGACCACCATGACCACGAACGCCGCCAACGACGAACGCACCTGGCACATCGAGTACGCGAAGCGCTCGCTCGCGAGCATGACCGACGATGCCAAGGCCGACGTCCGGGCCAAGATCGACTGGATTCGCGGGCGGCTCGACGAGGCCGAGCACCGGCTCGACCGGGGCGAGATGCCCAACACCTGCGGCATCCTGCAGGCAAGCGCGATGGAGCTCGAGATGGCGCTCGCCCGTCTCGCCGCGATGCGCGACGCGACGCCCGCCATCAAGATCCTGACGGACGCCCTCGACGCCGACGCGAAGAAGGAGGCGCGATGACCACGCAGCCCGATCCCGAGCGCGACGCCGCGATCCTCGAGATCGCCCGACGCGAGACGCCCTTCGAGACGCTGACCCCGACGCGGTCGGGGGCCGACTTCCGCGAGGTCGCCGTCTGGACGATCGAGCAGGCGCTCACCGCCGCCTACGAGGCTGGGCGCGAGGCAGGCCGCAAGGCCGAGCGCAAGCGGCGAACGCCGACCCGATGCCAATGCCCGGCCTGCGGCCGGGAGATCCGAATCACGCCAGTCACCTGAAGCCCGCACGTCGCGGGCTTCGCTGTTTCTCACACCTCCACAAGGAGCATGACCATGTCGAACCCCCGGAAGAAGACCACCACCAAGAAGTCCAGCACGAAGAAGACGCCTCGCATGTCCGCCAGCGCGGCCCGCGCCGACGGTGCGGCCAAGACCAAGCGGGCGCTCGCGGACGCCAAGGCGGTGACCGACGCCAACCTCAAGGCGATCGCCGCCGCCGACCAGGAGAACGCCGCCAAGCGCGACGAGCGGGCCGCGAGCGCCGACGCCATGACCGCCAGCGAGCGCGCGATGGCGAAGACGAATTCCTCGTCCAGCCGCACGAAGAAGACCGCGGCGAAGGCGGCCAAGCCGAAGCGCGAGCCCGCGACCAAGCGCGTCAGCGGTCTCGACCTGGCGGCCACGGTGCTCGCGTCGGCCAAGGAGCCGCTCAACGCCAAGACGATCGCGGAGCGCGCCATTGCGGCGGGCTGGAAGACCAGCGGTGCGACGCCGCACGCGACGCTGTACGCCGCGATGATCCGCGAGATCGCAGCCAAGGGGAAGGATGCCCGCTTCCGAAAGAGCGACCGCGGGCTGTTCGCCGCCGCGGGGAAGGGAGCGTGATCGATGACCGCCACGCAATCGCAGCTCGAAGCCGTGCTCAAGGCCGCCGAGTTCCTGCTCGGCGCGAGGCAGGACCAGATGCTCACGATCGAGGAGTGGGTCGACCTGGCGCGGGCCGTCGCCGCCGCGAAGGGGCGCACGACGGCCGAGTGGCTCACCGAACGCGACCGTGAGGCCATCGCAGGACCGCTCGAGATCGAGTGGGATGAAGCGGCCGACGGACGGCTCCCCATCCACGAGGACTGAGGCGACCATCACGCATCGCCTCCAGCCGCGACCACGGTCGCGGCTTTCTCTTCGGCCGCAGCGTTCGCCACCGCCGGAATCCGCTCCGCCTTCTTCCCGGTGAACTGCTCCCAGCGCTGCACGATGACATCGCAGTAGAGCGCGTCGAGTTCCATCAGGAACGCGCGGCGTCCCTGCTGCTCGCACGCGATGAGCGTCGATCCGCTGCCGCCGAAAAGGTCGAGCACGTTCTCACCGGGCTCCGACGAATACTGGATCGCCCGCGCCGCGAGCTCGACGGGCTTCTCCGTCAGGTGGACCATGCTCTGCGGGTTGACCTTCTTGATCGACCACGTGTCGGGCACGTTGGCCGGGCCGAAGAAGCGGTGCGCTGCGCCCTCACGCCAGCCGTAGAAGCACCACTCGTGGTTGCCCATGAAGTCCTTGCGCGTCAGGACCGGGTGCTCCTTGATCCAGATGATCGCCTGGCTGAAGTAGAGCTCGCACGACCTCAGCACCGGCGGGTAGTTCGCACAGTTGGCGTAGCCGCCCCAGATGTAGAAGCCGCCGCCGGGGACGAGCACGCGCGCGATGTTGCCGAACCACGCCGCGAGCAGGCGGTCGAACTCATCGTCGGTCACGAAGTCGTTGGCGAGCGGGCGGTCCTTGGCTCGCATCTTCTTGCCGGTGGGCTTGGCCTTCTCGGGGTGCCGCGCGAGGTCCATCTTCTGGTGGTGCGTCTGCTTCCGCGCGCGGTCCTGCTTGCCGCGCTCGCTCTGCGACCGATCGCACTGCAGGTCCTCGCGCCGCGAGAACGATGTGATGCCCGCAGCGATCGCGTTGTTGCTCCGCGGTTCAACCTTGACGTTGTACGGCGGGTCGGTGTTGGCCAGGTGGATCACTTCGCCATCGAGCAGGCGATCGAGGTCGGCGACGCTTCCGCTGTCACCGCAGAGGAGGCGGTGCTTGCCGAGCACCCACAGGTCGCCCGGCTTGGTGATCGCCTCGTCGGGCGGAGCGGGCACGTCGTCGGGATCGGTCAGCCCCGCGTTGCCTCCGGCGTTGAGGAGCTTCGCGAGCTCTCCCTCGTCGAAGCCGAGGAGCGACAGGTCGTAGTCCATGCCCTTGAGCTCGCCGAGCTCGATGGGCAGCAGGTCGTAGTTCCACTCCGCGAGCTCCGCGCTCTTGTTGTCGGCGATGCGGTACGCCTTGATCTGCGCGGGCGTCAGGTCCTTGGCGACGTGGACCGGCGCCTTCGTGAGGCCGAGCTTGAGCGCGGCTTTGTAGCGGGTGTGGCCGCAGACGATGACGCCGGTCTCGTCAACGACAATCGGCTGGCGGAATCCGAACTCGCGCAGCGACGCGGCGACTGCATCGACGGCGGTGTCGTTGAGGCGCGGGTTGTTCTCGTAGGGCGTGATGTCGGCGAGCAGACGAATCTCGATCTTCATGGCACATGCCTCCATGCGGGTGCGGGTTGAATGGGACGGCGGCGGTCGGCGGCGACGGCGGCCCACGTTGGGCCGTGTGGCGAAGGGCGATCGGGTCGGGGCGACGGGGCCACCGCGCGGCAGGTCGCCAACGTGGGCGAACGTCGCGGGTCAGGCGCGGGACGGGCGGTCTGGCGAGCAGCCCGTCGGCCAGCCGGAAGTAAGTCAGTCGGGGTTTGCGGCTGTTCCCGGCGGCGTCTCGGGCCGGAGATCCCGCCGGAGTACCTATTGGCCGCAGCACTCGCCCCAGTTACCCACATCGCGCCCACTCGCGCCGTGGCCGCCCACGTTGGCGTCAGTCGCGCCCGGCCGCGCGGTGGGACGGTCGTCGCCTTGAGCCAACCCGCCGCGACGTGCGCCAACGTGGCGCGTCGGTGACGGCTGGTGACGCATGACGCAAATGTCACCGAGAAACAGGACTTTCTCAGGCGCGTGCGCATGCGCACGCGTACGTGATGCGTAGAGAGGCGGATAAGCGTCATTTGCGTCACCCGACGCGCAAGCCCCGAATGAGCAGGCACTTGAGGGATGACACAACGCGAAATCGTTGTGTCACCATGCGTCACCCGAGGCCCGTATGTGTCACCCGTTCGCATACGGCAGCCCTCCTCCGATCAGGCCGATGCCGATCCACGACCGCTCGTGCTTGTCGCGCTGCTCCCCGAACCCGCGCTCCGCGAGGCGCAGTCCGAGCCAGCGCTTGCTCCGCACGCACTCGCCCGACTCCCGGCACCACGCCTCGTAGGCGACGTACAGCTCGCTCTTGCCGACGCTGGCCCACTGGCCGACGACGCAGCGCTCCTCGATGAACGCCGCCAGCCGATCGCTCTCGCCGCGGTACGCCTCCGTCGCGCTGGCGACCGCATGAGGCAAGCCGAGTCCGTCGCGCTGCCACTCGAGGCAGCCACGGACGGCCCATGCGAGGATGCCGCTCCGCTCGGCCCGCAGCCTGTCGACGAGGTGCGGGTCCTTCTCCGCGTCCGGGATGGTCACGGCGAAGGAGATGAGGCGCATGCGACGCCAGATGCCGTCGTCGGTACCCCGGATCGACGGCTTGTGGTTGCCGTAGATCCACAGCTTGTGCGTGGGATCGAACTCGATCGGATCGCAGTAGAGCTTCCGCGCGACGATGCGATCGGCGCCGGTCAGGTCCTTGACCTTGGCCTCGCCCATCCGCTGGTCCTCGTCGAGCTCCGCGGTCACGGCGAAGCGGACGCCGCGCAGGCGGGCCATGTCGGGCGTCGCGCCGCCGGACGCCCGCTCCTGCTTCATGATCATCTCGGTCGGTGCCTTCTGGGCGTACTCGCCGAGGACGGCCAGCAGCGTCTGGATGAAGACCGACTTGCCGTTCTGTCCGGTGCCGTGGAGGAAGAAGAGGCACTGCTCGCTGACCTGGCCCGTGAGCGAGTAGCCGACCGCCCGCTGGATGTAGGCGATGAGATCCTCGTCGCCGGCGAAGATGCGGTCGAGGAACGACTGCCAAAGCGACGAGTCGGCATCCGGATCGAACGTGACCGGCGCGAGCTTGGTGATGCCGTCGTCGCGCGCGTGTGGACGGAGCCGTCCGGTCGTGAGATCGATCGTCCCGTTGCGGACGTTGAGCAGCATGTGCGGAGCGTCGATCTGGGCGACCGCGACCTTCACACCCGGCTCGGACTGCGCCATCGTCAGCATGTCGCGGACGCCGCGGACGCTCGACGCCGAGATGTGCTGCTTGCGGTAGGCCTTCTCGATGGCCTCGATCTCGTCGTCGGGCTTGCCCTCGTCGCGGGCCTTGTCGATGGCCCGCTCCATCTCCTTGAGGATGCGACGAGCGGTCTTCTTCGCCATCGCCTCGACGGCGGCCGCCGCATCGAGCGACCAGCGCTTCCCGGTCCAGACGAGCCACGAGTCGAGCTCGTAGCAGAAGCGGACGTCCTTGCCGTGCTGGTCGACGAAGCGCTCGCCGTTGCCGATGCCGTCGAGCCTGCGGAAGCGGGCGACGTCGTCGGCATCGTCCTGGCCGTCGTCGCCGCTATCGCCGGGTGCCGATGTCGCGCCAGCGTCGAAGCCGCTGTCGAAGGTCGTCCTCGTCTGCTCGGGCTCGTCGGTGTCGAGGCCGCACAGCCGCGCGCCGCGCATGCAGAGGCGCTGCGCCTCCGCGCGCGACACGTGTCTCCGACCGAGTTCGAACGCCGCCTTGTTGAGGGCCTCGTTGCGCCCGGGCTGGCGGACGAAGCCACGCAGGAAGTCGAGTGTCGTCGTCGTCAGCTTCGCCGTCGGCGCCTGCGGCAGTTCGCGCAGCACGCATGACGCGAACGTGCCCGAGACGTAGCGATCGCCACCGTGCTCGTTGGGCTCGTTCGGGAGCCATGCCTGCGTGTTCTTGATCGTCTTGGGGAAGACCTCTGGGGCGCCCTGGCGGTTGAATCCCCATGCTCGCGCCCATGCGACGAAGGCCTCGGCGTCGATCTCCCGCGCGAGGCGGTAGAAGCAGTGGAGCCCCTTGCCGCCTTTGGAGGTGAATACGATCGGCTCCGCGCCGAGAAAGCGTGCGACGGCCTCAGCAAGATGCACTGTTCCGCCGTCGCCACCGTGGTCGTCGAGGTCGACGCAGAAGGCCATCACGCGGCCATTGCGGTGGGGGACCAGTCCGAGCCGTACCGCGCCCTTGATCCGGTACGGCTTGCCGTTCTTGGTGGTCGACTGGAACGACTGGTCCGCGAGCGTGCCGTCGCGGTACGCCTCGATGGCGCGCTCGGCGTCCGCCGTCGACATCACCCAGCCGGGTGACAGCTGGCCGCCTCGCTTCGGGTAGAGCAGCGCGACGCGATCCCGCTCGCAGTTGGGCAGCAGCCACTCGAGCAGTGCGAGGCGGTCGATGGTCGCCGGAGGCGTCTCGCACACGGTGCTCATGCCGCCGCCTCCTCGCGTTCGCGTCCGGCCCAGAGGCTCAGCAGCGTGCGGCGCTTCATGTTGCGGACATGCCGGGCTGCCCGGCGCAGGCCGTAGTCGTCGCCGACAAGGATGCAGGTGTGCGACGCCCGGGTGACGGCGGTGTAGAGCCAGTTGCGGTCGGCGAAGAAGTGCGACTTGTGGCAGAGGACGACCGCGCAGGGGAACTCGCTGCCCTGCGCCTTGTGGGCGGTCAGGGCATAGGCGAGCTCGACGTGCTGGGCCTTCGGCCAGTCGAGCTCATGCGTCTCCGCTGCGCAGCCGTCGAACGCGATCGTCACCCCGCCCTTGTCGATCGCCCGCACGAACCCGACTGTGCCGTTCATGACGCCGAGGTCGTAGTCGTTGCGGGTTTGGATGACCTTGTCGCCGACCGCGAACCGCCCCTCGACCGAGCCGAAGTGCAGGAACTGCATCATCTGGTTGATGGACCGCGTGCCGAGGTGGCCGCGATGCTCGGGCGTGATGATCTGGACGTCGGCGAGCGCGTCGAAGCCGAGATGCCTCGGAATCTCGTCGAGGATCAGGTCCCGCAGATGGCTCTTGATCGCGGGCGCCTCGGAGAAGGCGTCGACCACGAGCCAGCGTGACTGGCTGTCCTCGGCGCTGCGGGCGATGGCACCGTCGAGCACCCCGACGCTGCTGGTCTTGAGCACGCCCGCATGGCGATGCACCTTGGTCATCACCGCTGTCGGCGCGAGGCCGTGCTCGATGATGTCGCGGAGGACGTTGCCGGGACCAACCGGCGGCAGCTGGTGGTGATCGCCGACGAGGATCAGTTGCGTCCGCTCGAGGTCGATGTGCCGCAGCAGCTCGGCCATGAGCCTGACGTCGACCATCGACACCTCGTCGACGACCACGACATCGGCAGCGAGGATGCCCTCGCGGAACTCGTGGCCGTTGTAGCCGAGCAGCCGGTGGATCGTGGAGGCGCCCGCGTCGATGCCTTGCTGGCCAAGCAGTTGTTCGATGCGCTTCGCCGCCTTGCCGGTGGGCGCGCAGAGCGAGAGCGTCCGCCCGGACCCCCCGGATTCCCGGCACGCCTTGGCGATCCGCGCCACCACGAAGGTCTTGCCGGTGCCTGCGCCGCCCGAGATCACGCTGATGCGGCTGGCCAGCGCCGTCCGGTACGCCTCGCGCTGGTCATTGCCCAGATCGGCGTCCGGCGCGGCGGCGATCGGTCGGCCCGGCTCGAGCCAGGCGTATCTCGCCAGCGCGTCGCGGATCGACCGCTCGTCGTCGCGGATGCGTGGCGTGGTCACCGCATTCCCGTCCGCGACGAGATCACCGCGCTCGAGCAGCCGCGTCCCGGCCGCCTCGATCATGCTTCGGCTGTCGAGCGAGTCGATGATGAGGACCGCGTTCGCCTGATCGACGAGCTCCGCGCCGGGCGTCCACGTGTGCCCGCCGTTGACCTGCTCGCCGAGGCAATGGGAGATCGCCGCCTCGATCCGTCCCGGATGCGTCTTGGCGATGCCCATCTTGAGCGCGATCTGGTCAACCCGCTTGAACCCGAATCCGAAGAGGTGCTGGATGAGCAGGTACGGGTCGTGCTTGAGCATCGAGACGATGCTGGTGCCGAACCGCTCCAGCAGGGTCTCCATCTGGTGGTGCGTCAGCCCGAACCCGGCGAGGTAGGAGCGCACCGCGTTCTCGCTGGCGTGCTCGGTCCAAGCCTGCGCGAGCGTGTCGATGACGCGCTGCGGGACGCCCGCGCGGCGGAGGTCGTCGGATCGATCGCGGAGCGCCTCGTCGAGCGATTCGCCGTCGCGGAGGACGCCCACGATCTTCTCGGCGGTCTTCTCGCCGATCCCCTCGAACGCCGGATGCTTGGCGAGGTAGTTGACGATCCCCTCGCGCGTCTGCGGGAGCTCGTAGTCCAGCTGCCTGACCTCGAACTGGTGGCCGTACTTCGGATCGATCGTCCAGGTGCCGATGGCCGAGAGCCGGTCGCCTGCCGCGGCGTAGAACTTGCCGCGGAACCGCACCTTCGCGCCGTCGTCGGTCCGGAGCATGCCCGCGGAGAAGGCGGCGTCGCTGTAGTAGGTCCTCTCAACGGTGCCGGTGACGATGTCAGGCATGTGCCACCCCCGGAAGCCCCACCTCGGGCACCGACATCGAGCCCTCCCGCACCGCCATGCGGAGGAACTGCTCGGTGAACGCGCACGCCGCCTGACGGCTGCCGCACCACTGGACGGGCACGCGGTAGCGGATGGTGATCTGCAGCGCTGCGCCGAGGACCGCGCGCGGCGTCACCATGCGCAGGTCGCTCTGCCGCAGTCCGCGCAGGACGGCGTCGAGGTCGGCCTCGACGACGATGCACGCATGGGCGAGCGCAGCCAGGCGCTCGAGCTCCGCGTGGAAGCGATCGCCGTCATGGATGACCGAGCGGACGAAGTCCGCAAGGCTCTTGCGCTCGACGGCGATCAGCGACTCGCGTCCGTCGACGGAGTAATCTCCCGCGTCGAGCTTGCGCCGCTCCGTGGCGCACGGGAACCCGTAAGGCTGCTGCTCGCGGGTGTCGATGACGATCCTGAAGTCCATCCGTGCGGTTCTCCGAGGTCCTTCCGTGGACTGGTGATCTCAAGCCGACCTCCGGTCCTCGGTCTCGACGTGGAGACCGAGGACGCGGAGGCGGCCCCACGACGTTCGCGCTGCCGGGGCTTGAACTGCTTCCGGGGGCCGGGGGTCAGAACGGGATCGAGTCGGCGTCAATCGCGGCGGCGTCGTTGGCCGCGCCCGCGGGAACCGTGATCCGCCGGTTGAAGTAGACGTTCGTGTAGTCGCCCTTCGTCCGCTGGGTGACCTCGAGCGTCTGGTCGAGCAGCGCGTCGAGGTGATGCGGCAGGTCGCTGAACTTCGGCAGCTCCACGCCGAGCGTCTGCAGGTCGCCCTTCACGAACGGCAGCGACCTGTGGGTGATCACCGAGTTCTTGAAGATGTGGCGACCAGCGTGCGTGCCCGAGAGCACGAGGAGATCCCACTTGAGCATCGGGTCGCCCGCCTGGCTGCGGCCGAGCTCGACACGCTGCACGCGCACCTGATACTTGCCATCAGGCACGTTGGCCTGGCTCGGCGCCTCGGCCTCGTCGTAGTCGGCGTCGAAGGCGCTCAGATCGGCGGGTGCGGCGCTCCGCCCGCTGCTGAAAGCGTTCGCGGGCTCGGCGGGATCGAAGTCATCCGGATGTGGGGAACCGTTGGCGAAGGTCGTGGTCATCGCGCTGTGTCCTTTCTCGCCGTGGAGGCGTTGGTGTCGGGGGCTGATCCGGCGGTCGCTCCGGGAGTGGTGCGTGCAAGCACAGGTGCCGCGGTCGCCGGCGCTTCGAAGCACCTCGCGAAGGCTGCGTAGTCGAGCGGCAACGTGTCGGGCAGACGGCCCGTGCGGTCGCCCGCCTCGTACGTGGGATGCGGCTTCGTGCGGATGACGCGCTGCACCGCCGTCTGGCCGCGCTCGTCCTTCCGCGCGACCGTGTCGCAGAAGAGGATCATGTCGACGAGGCCGAGCACGACCTGCCGCGCACGATCCGGGAGGCTCGGGACCGTCTTCGTGTACTCGCCCGTCCGCGTCTCGATCTGCCGGTCCACCGCATGACTGATGAGCACAAGCCCGTACGGCAGGCTCGCCAGGCGCGTCAGCACGCGGTGCCACTCGCTCTTGACGAACGACCAGCCCTTGCCGTGGGGCAGATCGCCCTCGTACTCGATGTTGTGCTTCGCGCAGACGTGTTCGGAGCACGACCGGAAGGCGTTGTCCGCCGTGTCGACGACGATCGTCCTGAAGTTGTGCTCGCCCGCGGCGACGAGTCGACACGCCGCGAGGAAGTCGTCCCAGGTGTACGTCGGGATCTTGAAGACCGACAGCTCGCCCAGCCCGGGCTCGCACTCGAGGAAGAGCGCATCGGGGAACTGGCTGGCGAACGTGCTCTTGCCGATCTTCGGCTGACCGTAGAGCAGCGTCGTCTTCGTGGCGAGCGATGTCGTCGGTGTCGATCGTGTCGTGGGCAGTGCGATGGGCATGCGTGGTCATCCCGTGGCTGTTGTTGAACGGGTCAGAACGTGTCGTCGCCTGCGGCGGACACGGTCAGCTGCGTGAGTTCCTCGTGTGGCGGCGCGACCTCGAAGAGGTTGTCGCGCACGTTGGGGTTGAAGCCGGACTGGCACAGCGGCAGGTACTCGCACGGCCGCTGGAAGCTGAAGCAGTGCGAGGTGTTGAGCAGCCACTTCCCGCGGCGCTTCGCATCGAGGTACTGCTGCGTGACCTGCCAGACCTCCTCGGTCAGCAGCGCCATGCGGTCCTCGGAGAGGTAGATGCGCTCGCGGTGGAAGGCGTCGGATGCGGCGTACCAGTCCGCAAGGCGGCCACGGAACTCCGCGTCCGTCTCTGGCTCGCGGCGCTGCGCGGTCGATCGTCCTGACTTGTTCTTCGCCGCCAGCTCCGCTCGGCGCTGCTCGTACTCATCGAGCGTCTCGCCCTCGCGCTGACGCAGGCGGGTCTTGAGCAGGACGTTGTAGAGGACACCGACAATCGGGTAGCCGAGCTCGCGCAGGTAGTGCGAGTACAGCGCGATCTGCGTGTCGGTCCAGAGGCGATCGAGGTAGTCGCTGGTGATGCTCGACGCGGTCTTGTGCTCGAGCAGGTAGAGCTCGCCGTCCATCCGCACGATGCCGTCGGCCTTGCCGCCGATCACGAACGTCTGGCTCTCTCGCCCGGTGTCGGGGTTGCGGATCTCGGCGGTGAACTCCTTCTCGATCTCGACGATCTCGAAGGGCTCGGACGGGTAGCGCGCGGCGTACCCCTCGAACATCGCGCGGGCTAGGTGCCAGTGGTGGCGCACCGCAGGATCGGCGTCGCGGAGGGGGAATGCGGCTTCGATGAGATCCTGGACCTTCAGGAGCCGCGCTGGATCGCCGACGAGTCGGTACCACGCCTCCAGCGCCGAGTGGATCACCGAGCCGAAGGCAAGCGCCTCGGGACGCTCAGGACGACGGAGTCCCTCGACGTACCGCAGGTGGTACTTCCGCGGGCAGTTGCGGAACGTGTTCAGGGCGCTGTACGTCAACAACGACTTCACGCCGCGGCCCCGATCGCAGCGCTGGCGGGCTTGCTCGGCGGCGACGTCATCCGTCGAACGCGGAACGACTCCGCGCCGAACTCGCGAGTGATGAGAGCCGTGTAGATGCGGACGAGCGCATCACTCGTTGGCGTGCTGCCGTCGACGACGATCACCGAGCGCGGCGCGTCGAGCAGGTAGCTGACATCCATCCGAACGCGCGCCTCGCCGACGAGGCCCTCGACGGCGAGGATCGCCAGCTGCAAGGTCGCCTCGGCTTCGAGCGGATCGACACCGGACGCGAACTGGTATCGGAAGACTGAAGTGTGCATGGCGAGCGTGCTCCTTGGTGCGGGGTGGCGGCACTGAGCTGGTGTGCCGCGCGCCTCCCTCTGGTTGACCTATGCCGTCGCGGAGGTGGTTGCGCGGTCAATCGCTGCCGAGGCCCGCATCGATGAAGCGGTCGCGCATCCGGGCGAGTGCGGACTCGACCTTGCGGCGCGACACCCGGCGCTGGCGAGCGGTGCCCGCGACGCCGTGGAACGCCACCTGTCGGAGCAGCGTCCGCTCGGCTTGGCTGAGGCCACCGAGCGCGTGCTGGACCGCCTCAACGATCTCCAGGCGCTCAATCGGTGAGGACTGATGGCTGAGCGTGCGGCGGACGAGGTCGGTCATGCCGATCGTTCCGCCCATGGTCTCGACGTCGCCGTCAACCGTGAGCTCGATGCCCTCGAGGGAGAGGGTGGTCGCAGCCTCTCGGCGCTTGGCGCGCCCCCGATACCGAAGCTCCATCTTGATCCAACTGTTCACCGCCGCGGTCACGAAGGCTTCGAGGCAGCCGCGCGACGGGTCGAACAGGTGTTGCTTCTCGACGAGGTGCAGCAGCATCCCCTGCGTCAGATCCTCGAGATCCGAGCACGAGAAGTCCGAGCGACGGCACAGCTTCCGTGCCTTCACGCGGACGAGTTGGATGGTGAACGGGTCGGTGACGAGCGATTGAGGGGTTGACATGCCCCCTCATAAACAAGGGCGGTGCCAGCTCCAGAACCGCGTTCTACGGCCCAAAAACGCGGTTTCGAGAGGCCGTGAAACGGGCGAGGAAAGTCGAAGGCTCGTCGAGGAAAGTATTCGAGGGGCTCAGGAAAGTCCGTACGAATCCGAGGACAGACGGCGTCGCATCACGCGGACTGGGCGACGGCGGCTTCGCTCAGGCCGAACGTTCGGTACATCTTGGATGCCTGTGATTCGCCAACCCGCATGATCTCGCCAGCGCGCTTCTGAAGGCCCGCGCCGAGCGAGTAGCCTTCATCGCGCGCTATCGAGTCGGCCAGAACCCAGAGCTCTCGGCGGCAGTCCTCCTCGGAAAGCGCCCGTGCCGCGACCTTGACGGCGTCGGGGAGGTCGACATGGTCGAGTGTCAGCCGACCGTCCCCATCCGCCTCCGCACGGACCTTCGCCAGCGAAAGGGTCTTCTCGAGCCCGCGGATGTTGCCAGGCCAGTCATGGCGGAGAAGCCCCACCAGGCATTGCTCGTCGATGTCAATGCCTGCGGTGTAGTGGCGCGCCAGCAGCAGGATGTCGCCGCGCCGCTCGCGGAGCGGCGGAATCCGGATCGTGATGCTCAGCCTGTCCACGAGGTCGCGCCGGAGCCGTCCCGCCGCGACTTCGGCGTCGATGTCTGCGTTGGTGGCGAAGACGCATCGCACGTCGGGCGGAAACGACTCGCCGCCGACGCGCTCGACGTCGCGCTGTTCGAGGACCGACAGGAAGACGACCTGCAGTTCCGGGGACATGGTCGCGAACTCATCGACGAACAATGTCCCGCCTTGGGTGTGCTGGAGATAGCCCGATCGGCCCTTGGGATCGATCCCCGTGAGTCCATGCCCCTTTCCGAATCCGACCCACTCGCCGCGCTGGATGTTGAGGTCGCCTCCGCTGCCGCCTGCGTTCACTGCGCGGAATGGCTTGTTGGCACGATCGCTCGACTTGTGGATCAACTCCGCGATGTGGGTCTTGCCGACTCCCGGCTCCCCGAGGATCAGAACATGCGCAAGACCATCGATCCGGTTCGCATGATGGATCTGCTCGAACACCTCAAGGATGCCAGGGCTGGTCCCGATCACATGGCCATCCGAATCAATCTGCGCACGGTACGCGCGCTGCGCCTCTCGACGCTTGCGGCTGATCGGCGTCGGCTGACGTGGCGCGATGCGCCTCGTCGGCTCCTTCGAGCGCCGAGCATCAACCTTGAGCATCACCACGCGCTCGGCTCCGTACTTCAGGAACCGCAGGGTGAGTCCGGTACGCCCATCTGTACGTTCGGCGGCAAGTTCCTCACCCGGAGCGAGATCTCGAATGTGCTGGTCGCCGTCATTGTCGAACAGACTGCCTACCGCGCGAACTGAGAGGCTCGAGGCGGCCCCGAGACCTCGGTTCGTGATGACGACCCCCGACTCGTTCTCGCTGACCTGCAGGACCGGCCACACCGGCAGGCCGAACTGTTCAAGCAGCGCGTCGTCGAGCTCTGCGAAGGTCTTCACCGGCTCGCGAAGCACTCCGTCGCTCAGGTGCGGCCGATGTGGGATTCGCTTCGAAGCGATAAGCCGCAGTGACGCAGGTAGTTGGTGATGCGCTGGCGGCAGATCCACGATCTGCTGAACGCACCACTCCAACTGGTCGAGCAGCGGTCGCAGGTCGCCGGTCGCCGCAACAAGGCGCGTGTGGAGGGCCGGAAGGAGCTTGGCGAGCACCGCGACGATGGTGTCGAGCGCGAGATCGTCGAGCCGCATCGTCAGTGTGCGGACGCGGATGCACTCTGCGGGCACATCGACCTCCCACGCTTCGGCGGGCTGCTCCAGTGCCCACGCAACAAGCTCCGCCTCGACTGATGCACGGTGGTCGGCAGGAATCCGCTGGAGCACATCGCAGCACGCTGTCGCCGCGATCTCACAGACTCGAGCCGACTTCGCATCGTTGCGGCACGCGCACAGAAGTGCCGGGAGCCGCTGCGGCGCGCTGACTGCGAGGTCACGGATGATCCGGCCGATGTCCGATGCGATCTCTTCGGCCTCCGCGAGCTCGGCGAGGGCACGCAGATGGGGCTGCCAGTGATTCCAGTCCTCGCTGAAGTTGGCGGTGCCGAGGAACTCGACCCGCGCCTCTGGCGCGGCCATCACCTCGCGATACGGAGCGAGATCGACCATGTCGACGAACATCTGGTCCGTCAGGGCGAGGTCATCGAGCGCGCGCGGCACATGCGTGTAGTAGTTCGCATCAAGAATCGTTCGGACGGTCGTCTCGACGAGCTGGTAGAAGACCCGCGCGTGATCCTCGGGAGTGGTCGGCTCCTTCGCGTACCGGATCTTCGGGAAACGGAGTCGGAGCGATCCGCTCAGGCCACGGAGGAAGAACCGAATCTGCAGGCCTCCCGCGAGCGACGGTGCCGAGACGTCGACATCCGAGTCGAAAGACTCGATGGTCACGTTCGGGTCTGCGCGGATCTCGCTCAGTCGCTCTGCCGCCGGATCGATGTACTTGCGGCTCTGGAAGAGTGCGTGATCGATGCTGCGGTACTCGTCGCCGGATGGACCGGCGAAACGCAGCATGTAGAGGCGATCGCTGAATCGGCTGAAGCACAAGTGGCGGAGCTTCTCGAGGTCGAACTGTTCCTTGGACACGGAGTCCTTCGGAATCCCGAGATGCGTCGCGTTGAACTCGTAGAGGATGTCGTCGGTGATCCTGCGTCCGCCGCCCGTCGCCGTGAACTTGAGCAACCCGTGCTCGTCGCGGAAGTAGTGGATGCTCACCGTGTCGACGATGACGTTGTGCCACGAGTACCAGAGCGGCCGGCGACGGTCGTAGTCGTATGTCCGCACCGACAGTTCGTCCTGCAGCCCGAGGACTACGGTGGCGGAGTCCGCGGCGCCGATCTGAAGTGTGGCGAAGACGCCGAAGCGGATCGTCGGTGACAGCCACGCCCGTTCGAGTCCCTGCTCGATCCGATCCCGATCGAACGGCACCGTCGACCGGTACGACTGGACGGTGATCTCCCGCTGCTCGAGCACGCTGTCGTCGCGCGGACCGACAGCCAGCCGCTGGATGTTCATCGGAGGGTCGTGCTCGGAGGCCATCGTCTGGTCCGTCCTTTCGTCGATCCTCTTTCCTCCTCGCTCGGGACTGGCGAGCACGCCCGCTCGCAGCAACGGATAATAACCGCTACGATGTCCGTATGACACCCAGACGCGGTGCAGGCACATCTCGGTCCGCGGGCCCCCCGGAGGTCATGACGATCGATGACCTCGCGCTGTACCTCCAGCTCTCGAAGTCGTCGCTCTACAAGCTCGCCCAGGAGGGGAAGGTCCCGGGCCAAAAGGTCGGGCGCCACTGGAGGTTCAAGCGGGACACGATCGACCGCTGGCTCGATCACGGGAAGGGAAGAAGCGCATGAACGGCGTCACGCACCATGCGACCGACGAACCCGGTTCGGCGAAGCCTACCGGAACCCGCTCCCGCCAGCGGATCATTGACCACGGCGAAGTCTTCACGCCGCCGGGGCTGGTCAACGACATGCTCGATCTCGTCGCCCATGAGTGCGAGCGCATCGACTCGCGTTTCCTCGAGCCCGCCTGCGGCGATGGCAACTTCCTTGCGGAGGTGTTGCGTCGGAAGCTCCGCACGGCCGACAAGAACCATCCCCGCAATCGTGCCCGATGGGAGCGGGATGCGATCCTGTGCTTGTGCAGTCTGTACGGAATCGACCTGCTGCCCGACAACGTTGCAGCGTGCCGAGATCGGCTCCTCGGCATCGTCGTTGAGGCTCACGCCGCGCGGTTCAAGGAGCCGCTTCCGCAACCCGCCCGCGCGGCCGCGACCTACATCCTCTCGACAAACATCATCCAAGGCGATGCGCTGTCGCTCACGACTGCTGAGGGTCAGCCGATCGCCTTCCCCGAATGGTCGGCCATCAACGGCATGATGCTCAAGCGGCGGGACTACACCTTCCGTGAGCTGCTCGGGCACGCAGCGATGAAGGCCACACCGCTGTTCTCCGACCTTGGCCACGATGTGTTCGTGCCGCAGCCCGTCGCCGACTATCCGGCTTGCCACTACCTCAATGTCGCGGACGCGAAGGGGGAACGGCGATGACCGACTCGGCGACCGTATCCGGGGGTCACAACCCCGACATCCTCACCTGCCTGGCGAACCTCTCGGCCGACGAGGTCTTCACGCCGCCAAAGCTCGCGTCGGCGATGCTCGACATGCTGCCACAGGATCTGTTCCGCCGGGCGGACACCACGTTCCTCGACCCGGTCTGCAAGAGCGGCGTGTTCCTCCGCGAGATCGCCCGCCGACTCAACGACGGCCTGCGCGACCAGATGCCCGACGAGCAGAAGCGCGTCGACCACATCCTCACCCAGCAGGTCTTCGGGCTGGCGACGAGCGAGCTCACCGCCGCCATCAGTCGGCGCAGCGTCTACTGCTCGAAGAAGGCGGATGGGAAGTACTCCATCGCCACACAGTTCACCACGTTCGAAGGCAATATTCGCCTTCCCCGCACCCAGCACCGCTGGAACCGCGACGGCAGGTGCGACGACTGCGGCGCAAGACGAGCAGATTACGACCGCGGCGAAGCACGAGAGGCCTACGCCTATCCGTTCATCCACGGCATCGATCCAAGGGAGTTGTTTAACGTGAGATTCGACGTCATCATCGGGAATCCGCCGTACCAGTTGAGTGACGGGGGATTCGGGCGGAGTGCGTCGCCGATCTATCACGAGTTCGTGCAGCAGGCGAAGAAGCTGGAGCCGCGCTACCTGACGATGGTCATCCCCTCTCGTTGGTTCGCCGGAGGGAAGGGTCTGGACGAGTTCAGAGAGTCGATGCTCAGGGACGATCGGATTCGCTCGCTCGACGACTTCCTGAGCGCGTCCGACGTCTTTCAAGGCATCGGTCTAAAGGGGGGCCTCTGCTACTTCCTCTGGGACCGTGAGAATCCCGGGCCGTGCCGCGTCTCTACCCATTTCAAGGGGTGGGCCACCTCGACGACAAGTCGCCCGCTGCTCGAGAGTGGTGCGGATGTCTTCATCCGATTCAACGACGGACTGTCGATTCTGAAGAAGGTCCTTGCTGTGGAGAACGGGAACTCTGGGTCACTCTCGCTTGCAGAAGGCCGCCGCTTCGATCAGCTGGTGAGCCCACGAAAGCCGTTCGGGCTGGTCACGACGTTCAAAGGTCGATCGGTCAGGCGGGATGGTGACGTGCGCGTCTATCGAAACGGTGGAATCGGATACACCGCGCGGTCCGACATCACGATGGCTACCGAGGTGATCGAGAAGTGGAAGCTCTTCGTGGGCAGGGCAGGACCCGGCACGGGGAACCGGGACACGTATCCCCACCGGATCATCAGCACACCCTTCATCGGAGAGCCGGGAAGCGTGTCCTCCGAGACGTACCTCTACATTGGGCCCTTCGACACAAGGTCTCAGGCGGAGAGCGCATTGTCTTACCTCTCTTGCCGACTGACACGATTTCTGATTCTACTCCACAAGCCAGCTCAAGGCACTACGCGACAGGTCTACACATTCGTCCCAACCCAGCAGTGGACGAAGACGTGGGCAGACAGGGACCTTTACGAGCGATACGGTCTGTCCTCGAGTGAGATCGAGTTCATCGAAAAGATCGTACGCCCATTGGACGGCGCCAATGGTGACCTTGACGGGGAAGAACTCGACGACGAGAACGGCGAATGAGAGGTCCTCTGCATGCCGCTTGAAGAGTTCTTCCCATCCCGCCCCGGCGCGACGCCAACGATCTACGCCTTTGCCAGTACGCACCCCGATCATGCGGGGTTGCTCAAGGTCGGCTACACCGAGCACAAGGCCGCCGAGCGCATCGCGCAGCAATTCCCTGGCGGATTCACGGGGTACGACATCAGGCTGATCGAGCCAGCGATGCGCTCCGATGGCAGCAGCTTCACCGACCGCGATGTGCATCGCCATCTGCGCAGCCGCGGCGTCCAGAACCCGACGCACGAGTGGTTCCGCTGCACGGTCACGGAAGTACAAGCGGCCATCCTCGCCGTTCGGGAACGTCGAGCCAATGTCGAGGACAGGACGCTGAGTTTCTGCCTGCGGCCGGAGCAGGAACGGGCGGTGGCGATGACCGCCGACTACTTCTCTCGGGCGGCGACGGAGCAGCAGGGCCACACGCCGCACTTCCTGTGGAACGCGAAGATGCGCTTCGGCAAGACCTTTGCCGCGTACCAGCTCGCGCGCCGAATGGGGTGGAAGAAGCTGCTCGTGCTCACCTTCAAGCCCGCGGTGCGGCATGCGTGGGCCGAGGACCTTGAGCGGCACATCGACTTCGAAGGCTGGCAGTTCATCAGCCGCGATGGCGAGCTGAACGGAAACGACATCGATCCGGAGCGGCCAGTCGTCTGCTTCGGCAGCTTTCAGGACTTCCTGCAGCGCACCGCGAACGGGGCGATCAAGCCACGAAACGAGTGGGTCCACACGACGAACTGGGACTGCGTGATTCTGGATGAGTACCACTATGGAGCCTGGCGCGACAACGCCAAGGGGCTCTTCGGCGCGGACGAAGAGGATGAAGGAGAAGTCGCCGCCGAGGTGACGAAGGATGAACAGGCGTTCGACGAGTCCATTCTGCCAATCACGACGCGGCACTACCTCTACCTCTCGGGCACGCCATTTCGTGCGCTGGCATCAGGTGAGTTCATCGAGGAGCAGATCTTCAACTGGACCTACAGCGACGAGCAGCGGGCCAAGCGCGACTGGCCTGCGGGCGCCGGCGCGAATCCCTACGCGGCACTTCCGCGGCTCGTGCTGATGACCTACACGCTGCCGGACGACATTCGACAGGTCGCCGAGATGGGCGAGTTCAACGAGTTCGACCTGAACGAGTTCTTCCGCGCCGGAGGAGATGGGAATGAGGCCAGATTCGAGCACGAGAACGAGGTGCAGAAGTGGCTCGACCTGATCCGCGGCGCCTATCGCGGCACGACGGTGGATGACCTGAAGCTTGGGCGAGAGCGACCACCGCTGCCGTTTGCCGATGCGCGCCTGATGGGTGTGCTGAACCATACGTTCTGGTTCCTACCGAGCGTGGCGTCGTGCCACGCGATGGCGCACTTGCTGCGGGCGAGGCAGAACATCTTCTATCACGACTTCAAGGTGGTGGTCGCGGCGGGCGCACGGGCGGGCATCGGCGCCGAGGCGCTGCCGCCCGTCCTCGAAGCGATGGGCGAGCCGCTGGCTACGCGCAGCATCACGCTCTCGTGCGGGAAGCTGACGACGGGCGTCACGGTGCGGCCGTGGGCAGGCATTCTGATGCTGCGCAAGTGCTCCAGCCCCGAGACGTACTTCCAGAGCGCGTTCCGCGTGCAGTCGCCTTGGACCGTGCCAGGCGAGAACGGCGATGAGATCATCGTCAAGCCGGAGTGCTATGTCTTCGACTTCGCGCCGAACCGGGCGCTGAGGCAGATCGCCGACTACGGCTCACGACTCGCGACCGACGATGCGACGCCTGAGCAGCGTGTGGCGGAGCTTGTGGGCTTCCTGCCCGTGCTGGCGTACGACGGGAGCGCCATGCGGCAGCTCGACGCCGAGGCGATTCTGGACATGGCGACCGCTGGCACCAGCGCGACGCTCCTGGCCAAGCGGTGGGAGAGCGTTCTGCTTGTGAACGTGGACGACTCGACGCTCGGACGGTTGATGGCGGACGAGGCGGCGATGAACGCGCTCATGAGCATCGAGGGGTTCCGAAACCTGAACGCCGATCTTGAAACGATCATCAACCGCTCGGAGCAGATCAAGGACACGAAGCGTCGCGCAGGCGAGGGAGAGGAGTTGAGCGACACGGAGAGGCGCGAACTTACCGAAGCAGAGAAGGAGCGGAAGAGCCTTCGCAAGCAGGTGCAGGAGAAACTCCTGAAGTTCGCCGCCCGCATCCCGGTATTCATGTACCTGACCGACTACCGCGAACAGCGCCTCAAGGACGTCATCACCAAGATCGAACCACGGCTGTTCCAGAAGGTGACCGGGCTGACCACAGCAGACTTCGAGCGGCTGGTGAGCCTCGGCGTCTTCAACAGCCAGCTCATGAACGACGCCGTCTGGAAGTTTCGGCGGTACGAGGACGCCAGCCTGCGCTACATGGGCGTGGAACGGCATCGCCCGCTGGAGATCGGGCTGTGGGACACGGCGTTGTCGGAGGAGGACTTCAAGCAGACGTTTGAGGGGATCGCTGCGGGGTGAGCCTCGTCCACGCAGCCCGCTGCATGCGCCACGACTGCATGCTGGCAATCGGCCTGAGCGATCGCTCATTGAGTGCATCACGTCCGTCAAAGGTCCGCGGCAGCAACAGCACGGCCTCCTGAATGTCCGGCGCAAGGTGAAGCAGGTTCATGATCTGCGTCATCCGCGGCTGGGTCACGTGGGCCAGCCGGGCGAGCTCCGTCTGGTTGGCGACGACGCCGTCGCGGAGGAGTTGGTCGAACCGGATCGCGAGCGCCATGAGGCGGGCGACGCGGGGGACGCGGCCCACGTTCGCGTCTGTGGCGACCGCCTTGCCTCCGGCGGACTCGGGCGGGAGCGGGCTCGCGTCGCGGGACGTGGCGACGACGGCCCGCTTGCGGCGGTCCTTCGTGGTGAACCGGATGGAGCGGGTCACGGTCGTCATGCGGCTTCCTCCAGTCGTCGGGCAAGGAGCGCCCGGATGCTCGTCGGGCGGAAGGTCACTGCCACGGTGCCAGCCGTCGCGTCGTACTCGACGGTCGAGATGAGAAGTCGGAGCAGCCGCGCCTGCTCGCGTGGGATCAGGTTCTGCCAGAGCGTGTCGATGTCGGCGAACGCTGCGACGGCTTCATCGCGGGTGATCGTGTCGGCGTCGAGTTCCCCGATGCGGGACTCGACCACCGATAGTCTCCGCGCTGCATCCGCGATCCGCTCATGCAGGTGGGCGATCTGTGCCGCGGACTCGGTCGTCGCGCTCCCGACGGCCAGTTCCCGCAGCTCCCGATGGTCGCGCTCGAGTTGGCGCTTCAGGGCATCGCGTTCCTTGGTCGTGGACTCATGCTCAGCGGCGATCGACGCCTGCGCCTCGGCCAGCACCCGGCTCAGAAGCGGGCGATCGGTGGCGAGCGTCCGGATCTCCTCCACCACGACGCGCTCGATCTCGGCGGCGGGAAGCGTTCCCGTTGGGCAGCATGCGGCTCCGCTCTTGATGGCCTTGATGCAGCGGTAGTAGCGATACGCTCGGCTGTTGCGCCCGCCCGCGAAGGTGTGCGTCATCGAGTGCCCGCAGCTCTTGCAGCGAAGCAGCCCGCGCAGGAGCGCACCGTACTTGTTGCGGACATCGGCGCCGCCGGTGCGGCCGTTGGTCTTGAGGAGCGTCTGCACTTGGTCGAAGAGCGCCGCCTCGACGATCGGCTGGTGCTCACCGTCGTAGGTCGCTCCCTTGTGGGCGATCTTCCCGACGTAGACCGGGTTGGTGAGCAGCTGGTAGATCGAGCACTTGTCGAAGGGCTTCCCGCCGAGTGACTTGCCCTTGCGCTTCCCGGTCTGGATGACGCGGCTCTTGTTCCGCCATTCGCGCTTGGAGAGTTCGGTGACGACGGGCAGGAGCGAGCCCTTGTCCAGGTACATCTGGAAGACCTGCCGGACGCGAGCGGCCTCGGCCTCGTTGACCACCAGCCTCGGGCTCGGCCCGCTGCGGTCCACGTCGTAGCCCAGCACCGGCACGCCGCCAGCCCACTTTCCCTTGCGCTTCTGTGCCGCGATCTTGTCGCGGATGCGCTCGCCGATGATCTCGCGCTCGAACTGGGCGAAGGAGAGCAGGATGTTCAGCGTCAGCCGACCCATCGAACTCGTCGTGTTGAACTGCTGGGTGACCGAGACGAACGACACGCCCCTGCGGTCGAATGCCTCCATGATCCGGGCGAAGTCCATGAGCGAGCGGCTGAGGCGATCGACCTTGTAGACCACCACACAGTCGACCTTCCCGGCCTCGATGTCGCGGAGCAGGCGATCGAGCGCCGGTCGCTCCATACTCCCGCCGGAGAAGCCGCCGTCGTCGTAGTGATCGGGTACGCAGGTCCACCCCTCGGCCTTCTGGCTGGCGATGAACGCCTCGGCGCTCTCGCGCTGGGCGTCGAGCGAGTTGAACTCCTGATCAAGGCCCTCGTCGCTCGACTTGCGGGTATAGATGGCACACCGGATGCTGGCTTTCTGCTCCGCGGTCCCGGCAGTCTGGTTCCGACGACGGCCGCTCATCGCTTGGCCTCGGCGGACGGCAGCCGGAAGAACCGGAAGCCGTTCATGTGGCTGCCCGTAATCCGCTTGGCCACTGCGGTCAGGGTGCGGAAGCGTTCGCCCTCGAACTCGAAGCCTTCGCCGCGCGGGAGGACCACCACGCGGATCGTGCGCCCCTTGTACTCGCGGACGATCGCCGACCCCGCGGGCGGGATGCGCGGATCGTCGTGGTCCTCACAGCGCGTCCGGCGATGGACCGTTGTGCTCGGCCCCGGCTGCGGTGGAGCGATCATGGACTTCGGGGCCATGACCCGAACCTCGGCGTCGTTGGCGAGCTCCGCGGCGCGGCGTCTGGCCCGCTCGCTCAGGTCGCCCTCGGCGTTCGCCTGGATGCGCCACGCGATCTTGCGGATGAGGTAGGCCCGATGCCGCGTGCGGCATGGGTAGCCGTGGACCTCTGCAAAGCGCTCGACGAGCTCCGTTGTGGTCATGCGCTCCAGCGCGTTGATCTGTCGTTCGATGGAATCTGGCATGTGTGGCTCCGTTGCAGGGGTCTCCGTTCCGCACGGCCCTAACCGCCGGGCCGCGGAGCCACACTGAGGGGCAAGTCGCCCGGAAGTTCAAGGCATGTCCGGCCGCAATCTGCGAGATCCGCAACTGGCCGCGATGTGCTGGCGCGGTTGGCTATGACGCTGCGGACGAGGCCACGCGCGAAGATGCTGGCGACCTCGTCGCGGCGCTCGTCGGCCGTCATGCTCTCGGGATCGCGCGTGGAATCCGCGGGCATCGGGGTAGCTCCATGGGCGACGCGGGAATCGCTTCGCCACTACGGTTGCCCTATGCCGTGCGCACGCGCGATGCGCGGCGAGATCACCACCGGCGCGCTTTCGAACAGCGTTGCCCGCGCTGTCCGGGCACAACCTCCCCGGTTGTTCGACCTACAGGGAGACCAACCCCGTCATAACCCGCGCACGGGTTGCGGGGAGAGACTCAGAGACTTTGGCCCGATTCGGGCGACCGGCGCGCCCGAGGGCTGATCGGCTGGTGATGACCACGGTGCGATCAGAGACTCGCCGCAGGACCGCCAACCCCGCGAAACCCTCGCCAGAACGCGAAAACGCCGCCGAGTCTCTCGGCGGCGTCTCGTCTGAACTGGTGGGCCGGTCCACTTTGGAACCGGCCCGGC
>JAHBXK010000029.1 GCA_019636535.1 Phycisphaeraceae bacterium
CTTCCCTCCCCTCCGTGCCTCCGTGCCTCCGTGCCTCCGTGCCTCCGTGCCTCCCTTCCGCTTCCCCTCATCTCCCCACGCCCCGCTGGTACTTCCGCCAGTTGCCTCGCCTTATTGGTCCTCCCTCACCGATCAGACCGACCAATAACCCCCCTCTCGCCCGCGATTTTCGCTCGCCGCGAACCCGCCCCCTTGATCCGCCGCGCAAAGGTGGCAAACTCACTCCGCGTTGATCGGCGCTTCTGCAACGCCGATCCCCGCCGACGGATGCTCTCGTGGGCGTCGAGTTGTTCCGACGCCGTCCGTCAACGGGCTCTCGACCGCCCTCGGCCGATCGCCCAACACGCTTCCCAATCGCAGACAAAGGACCGGAGAGACAATGAGCAAACTCGCAAACCGCCTCGACGCACACTTCATCGCCTGCGCTGCCGCCGCGACGGGCATGGGCGCCGTCGCCACCGCCAACGCCGCCATCGTCGACAGCGGCCCCGTCAACATCGTCATCCCCGACAACCTCGACGGCGTCTACATGGACATCGTCACCGGCGCCACGGGCACGGGCGGCTTCGCCGGCTACGACATCAACCCCTACTCCGCGGTCGCCGGACAGTTCCACCTCTGGGGCGCCACCACCACCACGTGGATGAGCATCGCCGGCATCTTCAACCTTCCCGCCGGCACGCTCATCGACGCGACCGGCGCCTTCAGCCGGCCCGGCGGCGGCACCAACATCGCCCCGCAGGTCACCCTCAACAGCGACCAGAACTTCTTCGGCGTCCAGTTCATCAACGAGTCCAACGCCAGCCTCACCCACTACGGCTGGGTCCAGATCGAGTTCGGCGCCACCGCCGGCGTCCGCTCCATCGTCCGCTACGCCTACGAGGACGTCGCGGGCGCGGGCATCGGCGCGGGTGTCATCCCCGCCCCGGGCGCGCTCGCCCTCTTGGCCATGGGCGCCGCAGGCGTCGCCCGTCGTCGTCGCTCCGCCTGAGCCTTCTCGCGACGTTCCCTCTCACCCAATCTCTTCATCTCCTCACACGCGGGCGACCCTCCGGGGTCGCCCGCTTGCTTTATCCTTCCGCCATGACCACCGACACGCCCCAACGACCGGCGCACCGACTCCTCATCGTCGGCTGGGACGCCGCCGACTGGAAAATCATCGACCCGCTCCTCGCCCAAGGCGGCATGGCCAACCTCCGCGCGCTCATCGATTCCGGCCTCCGCGCTGACCTCCGCTCCCTCGACCCGAAACTCTCCCCGCTCCTCTGGACCTCCATCGCCACCGGCAAGACCGCCGACAAGCACGGCGTCCTCAACTTCGTTGAGCCCGACACCGCCAGCCACGCACTCCGCCCCGTCTGCTCCACCACCCGCAGGACCAAGGCCCTCTGGAACATCCTCACCCAGTCCGGCCTCCGCACCAACCTCGTCGCCTGGTACGCCTCCCACCCCGCCGAACCCATCCGCGGCGGCGTCGTCTCCAACCTCTTCCTCGAAGGCCTCCCCGCCACACCAAACGACCCGTGGCCGCTCCCGCCCGGCTCAGTCCACCCCCCCGATCTCGCCCCGCGAATCGCCGACCTCCGCATCCACCCCGCGGAGATCCTCCCCGACGAACTCGCCGCGCTCGTCCCCGACATCGCCTCCATCCCCGCCTCCGACCCGCGCCCCGCCCTCCTCTCCAAACTCCTCGCGCAGGCCGCCTCCGTCCACAACGCCGCCACCACCCTCCTCGAGTCCGACCCCGACTGGCACTGCTCGATGATCTTCCACGAACTCATCGACGTCGTCGGCCACCACTTCATGCAGTACTACCCGCCGCGAATGCCCCACGTCTCCGAGCGCGACTTCGCCCTCTTCCAGCGCGTCATCCCCGCCGTCTACCAACTGCAGGACGCCATGCTCGGCCGACTCCTCGAACTCGCCGGCCCGCAAACCACCGTCATCGTCCTCTCCGATCACGGCTTCCACTCCGACCACCTCCGCCCGCACGTACAGGCCGCGCTCAACGACCCCCACGCCGCGATGGACGCAACGTGGCACCGACCCCACGGCATGCTCGTCATGGCCGGCCCCGCCGTGCGCCCGGCCGCGCAAGTCCACGGCGCAACCCTCCTCGACGTCGCCCCAACCGCCCTCACGCTCCTGGGCGTCCCCGTCGGCGCCGACATGGACGGCCGGGTCCTCGTCGAAGCGCTCGACCGCCCCCCCGATGCCCCCATCGACC
Source organism: Phycisphaeraceae bacterium (assembly GCA_019636535.1). Lineage (GTDB taxonomy): Bacteria > Planctomycetota > Phycisphaerae > Phycisphaerales > UBA1924 > JAHBK01. Next base: position 2,228 of record JAHBXK010000029.1, read on the forward strand.
GCGTCTTCAGTTGGGATGCGCTCCCCGGCGAGGCGGGCCAGCACCCGCCCGATCTCCGCGTCGATCCCTTCGAAGCACGCGACGCCCTCAAGCAACTCGAAGACCTCGGCTACACCGCCCCCGCGCCCGAGTCCGCGCGCGAGCACCTCGCCCTCTGCGACCGCGAAACGCGCTTCAACCTCGGCGTCGTCTACATCACCACCGCCCGCCGACGCGAAGCCGCCGAGGTCTTCGGCCGACTCCACGCCGAACACCCCGACGAGCCGCGCTTCGCGCTCAACCACGCCCACTGCCTCTACGCGCTCGGCCGCCACGCCGAAACGCTCACCATCCTCGACAAACTCGCCGGCCGGTTCCCCGACCAGCCCGACACCCTCTTCCTCAAGAGCGCGGCCCTCTTCGTGCAGGGCCGCGCCGCCGACGCCGCCGCAGCGCTCGAACGCGCAGCCGCACAGGCCCCCCACCGCCCCGATCTCCTCTGCGCCCTCGCCGACGCCTACACCCAACTCCAGCGCTGGCCCGACGCCGAGCAGATCCTCGACCGCGCTGCCGCCCTCGACCCCCACGACCCAATGGTCCCCTTCCGACGCGCACGCCTCGAACTCGCGCGCAACCGCTTCGAACAGGCCGCCGAGCACGCCCTCACCGCCGTCGAACTCCGACACTTCTTCCCCGAAGCACACTACACCCTCGGCGTCGCCCTCACCTGGATGAAGGACTACCCCCACGCCATCCAGTCCTTCAAGGTCGCCCTCTCCATGCAGCCCGGCATGGTCGACGCCCACCGCTTCATCGCCAGCATCTTCCGCCACCTCAACGACCGCGCCAGCGCGCGACCACACCGCGAAGCCGCCGAAGCGCTCCTCGCCGCCCGCGCTTCCGGCGATGCACCACCCGCCCACCTCGCCGCCGCCACCGAGCCCCCGCTCGGCCCCCAAGACTGGGCCAGACAACTCGGCCTCGCCGACTCCGACTCCGACTCCGACAACGACTGACCCCCCGCCCTCACCCCTTCCGATTCCGATACAACCCCGCGCTCACCGCCGCGGCCATCGCCTCCACCGACCCCGGCGCTCCCACAAACGCCGCGATCCGCGCCGCCTGACCCGCCGGGTCCTCGATCACTTCCCGATACCGCACGTCCAGACACGCGCAGTTCGGCTGCGCGCCCGCCCACCGCCGTGCCGATTCCAACTGCGCAGCAAACACGCGCTTCAACGCCTCGCGATCCATGCCCGCGCCCGCGCGCCCGCGCCGATCCAGCATCGCACGCTGCGAGTCCAGCACCTCATCAAGATCTCGATGCATGAAAATGATCCGATACGCGTGCGTCCCCGGCAGGTCCGCCAGCAACGCATGAATCACCTTCACCGCACGCCCCGGCGCATCCTTCAACCACGACGCATCCGCGCGCACCGTCTTCACCGACTCCAACTCGTAATACCCCAGCGGATTGTCGTCGTCCGCCGCACGCTCCCCATCCGTCAGCGGCCGCACGCCCCCCGCCTCCAGCATCCGCATCACCATCGACGTCCCAGACCGCGGCAGCCCCGACACCACCACCACCGCGCCCGACCCGGCCCCCGCATCGCCCAACGCACTCGTCTCACCCATGCCCCGATTGTTCACCACCCCGCCACTCCCCGCCCCCTCCCACCCCCGCGCGCGCCCCATCGCGCCCTACTCCTCCGCGCCTTGCTTCCGATTGGCTGCTTTGCTGCTTTGCTCCCCTCTCCTCTCTTCCACTTTGCCGCTCTGCCCCTCTGCCGCTCTGCCACTTCCTCCCCTTCCCCCCTACCATTCCGCGTCCTTCCTCTTTGACACCACGGGGCCGACTTTGGCGATCGACCGGGCAGGGAAAGCTCGATGCGGCGCGTCCAGGAGCATGCGGGCCTGGTTAAAAGCATGCAAAAACACTTAGCTGGCAACAACAGCTACGCTCTCGCGGCCTAATTACTGGCCGTGCGAACCCGTCTCAACGCCCCGTAGGGGCGGGTTCGAAAGACACGGGGCTGGTTCAGAAGCGGCGCCTCCGGGCAACTGAACGAGACAACTCCGGCGGCTGGGCTTGGTGAAAGGGTGCTGGCTCCCGAGCACCAAGCCGAGATCAAACAACCAGACACACGCGTAGAAGCATCGCGCGGACTGTCCCGGCACGGGGGTTCGAATCCCCCCGGCTCCATTCCCGCTCTCTCCGCGCGCGATCCCTCTTCCATCGCGCAACCCGTGGAAAACCCCGCGATTCCCTTGCACGCCAACCCACCCGCGGGTAGCCTGCGCAAGGGCTGAACCTGATCCGGGTCGCGCAAGCGCCCCGGCGGAGACTCATCATGAAATCGACCCACCTCTCAGCGCTCGCGGCGTTGTTGATCGCCATCACCTGCGCTTCCGCGAGCACCCTCACCGTCGTTCCCAACGCCTTCTCCGCCGCCGAGGGCAACAGTTCTTCCAGCACACTCTTCCAACTCAGCGCCTCCAGACTCCAGGTCCTCTACACCGAAGCCTTCCTCAGCGATGCAGGCATCACCCCCGGCGCAACCATCACCGGCCTGGCCCTCCGCCGAAACGGCGGCGGCTCCACCGGCCCCGCCGCCGACACCTCCATGGCCGACTACGACATCTTCATGAGCCAGACGTTCGACACCCCCATCGAACTCACCACCACCTTCGCCAACAACATCGTCGGCGCACAGACCCAGGTCCGCGGCGGGCCGATCACCTTCCCCGCCGGCAGCATCCCCGGCGGCGCAACCCCCAACGCCTTCGCGCCCGTCATCGAGTTCACCACCCCCTACACCTACACCGGCGGCTCCCTCCTCATCGAAATCCGCCGCAGCGCACGCACCGGCGACACGACCTCATTCCTCACCGACGTGGACAACACCGTTGCCAGCCAGGCCGGTTGCCGCTGGCTGTTCAACCTCACCTCCAACACCGCCCTCACCGGCACCGTCTCCTCCAGCGCCCAGATCCTCCAACTCCGCTTCACCGACTCCGCCCCCTGCCCCGGCGACTACAACAACGACGGCGTCGTCGACCTCGGAGACCTCCTCGACTTCCTCGGCGATTGGAACCCCAACCTCGGCCAAGCCGTCACGCCCGGCACCAACGGCGACGTCAACAACGACGGAACCGTCGACCTCGCCGACCTCCTCGCCTTCCTCGGCGACTGGAACCCCAACCTCGGTTCCTCCTGTCCGTAACGCTGAAAGCGCCACCCTTCTCCATCCGCCGATCCGATCATCCGCTGCTTTGCTGCTTGTCTTCCTTTCTCCCCTCCGTGCCTTCGTCCCTTCCACTCTGCCGCTTTGTCACCGTCCCCCGCACGAAGCGGTCGTCGCACGCTCCAAGTGTCTTGAGCGGGGGGTTGCAGGGGGACCGCAGGTCCCCCTGCACACGCATCATCTTCTCGCACACACACGCGCCACGCCGCACGCACACCACGCGCACAGGCCAGAACCCAGGGACCGCGGTCCCTGGGTCTTCTTCCCTGTTCCGCACTTCCACCCCATCGCGTCCCCCCCCTCTGCTCCAAACTCCTCTCCGAGCGGCGTTGCAGGCGGGCGCAGCACGCGGAGTTTGCAAGCGGGGGTTTCTTCCCGGCGGGAGTTGCAGGCGGGGGGGGCGCACGCCCCCTGCAAGCGCATCACCCTCTCGCACGCTCCGAGCGCCTTGAGCGGAGGGTTCCGGCAGCGGCAGCACCGGCATCGGCCTACGAGGGAATGCTTGCCGTATTCGGCTGCGTCCAGTTCTGGACAAACAGTGCCGGACTCATGCCCGCCGCGACATCACGGATCTGCGCCATCCGATCGTTCGTCACCAGCACCATTCCGTGTGCCATCGCCTGGGCACAGAGCCACAAGTCGTTCTCTTGAATCTGAAGTTCTTTCGCGGTGGCGGGGTCCACCAGTTGCTCGGGGCGCATCTTGGGCTTCCGCTTGTCCCCGGGGGCGTACTTGTTGAACAGCCGCGTTCGCAGCTCGCCATACGCGCCCGTGGCATCTGACGACAACTCGAACGTGTCGGGCAGCTTCTCCTGAACGAACTTCATGTACGCAGCTTGCGCGGCGGGATCAGGGGCCAGAGCGACCCGATGCCCGAACTCGACTTCCCCAAGAGTCACAACCGACACGAGGAGTTTGGGTTTGACTTCCATGGACGCGGTCAGTTGCAGGAGCGCGTCGACATTTCCCTTCACAGCGGCGTGCTGCGAACACGCGCTGTCGCGCCAGTAGCGGATGGTCTGGGTATCGAGAAGGAAGTCACGCACTTAGTCGTCACCTCCGAAAGCCTCCGCAGCGGCGCGCAGGGCCGCGGAGCCCGCCGACGATTCGCTCGGATTGAACCGCGCCGCGACCTGATCGACCGTCGAGCCGCGATAGCCAGCCGAGATGTACTTGTGCAGCGGGACAAGGGACTTGAAGTCGGCGGGGTAGTAGTCGCCGAAGGTGCAGCCGACGCCGCGGCGCTCCTTTCCGCGAAAATAGTCGAGCAACTGCCGCTCCAACTTTGCAGGGAGCGAATATAAACGCATCGTCTCGGCGTCGAGTGCCAGCAGCGCTTCCCGGACCTGCGCATCGGTCGGTCCCGTTGCGACCGACACCGGCGCTTCAAACAGAGGTGCCGAGTGTCTCTTCTTCGACGCTGTGGCGCGTATGCTCGCCGCGCGACTCGATGCCAACTTCATGTACTGCCTTGCGGCGGCTTCGAGTCGGCCCGTATCACGCGGAAGGTTGACTCGCGGCAACGGAAGTTCCGCCAGGAACGTTTCGCTGTTGTCGCGCTTCATCGTGTCGCAAGCGACGAACGCGTTGGCGACCGGCGAGTTTACCAAGGCCCACAAAACCAGCGGCGACACTCCCGCACTCGTCGGACGAATGCAGAGCAAGTTGTTCTTCAATGCATGGCCGTGCATGTCAAGCATGGCTTTGAGCCGCCACGGGTTTCGTTTGATTCGTGTCCGGTTGAGGACGACCTGCGGTTGTCCGGTGTGCGCTCCGCTTCGCCACGGCGACACTGGTGTCCGCGCGGGGCTTAACCAAATCGCTTTGGGAACGCCCCAGATGTCGATGTGTGTGTGACCATCGATGAACGCGCGCACGGCATCGGCGGTCTGCCTGTGGCCGAGACGCCGCGCCTCATCGACCAAGCCCTCCTGCGCGAAAGAGAAGCCCTGCCCAACGTCCGCCACGCTTGAAAGCTTGGGGTTTGGGCGCAACGACGCCCACACCTCGGGCAAGTCCGGCGACCGCATCGCCTTGTCAGCCGACGTCCAGAAGTCGGAGACCGGCACATCCGCCTCCGAGTCAGGCGCGTAACTCATCGCGAACCGCCGCACGCCGTCCTCGCGGACGCGGCGGTACCTCACGGTGGACGAAGGCGTCTCGCCCACTCTTCGACGGCGTCCGATGATGACCACCGACTCGGGTTCACCTTCCTCGAAGACCTTGTCGGCGAACAGGCAGATCTCGCGGATGTCGAAATCCCGCGACAATACCTCTCGCGTCGCTCGGGCGTCGGTATTGTGCAACACGCCTTGCGGGACGACCACCGCAAAGACCGCCGCCTCCGGCAGTTCCTTGATTGTGCGGTGCAAGACCTCAACCGCCTTGCCCTGCCGAGTGGGCCGGAAGCTCACGGGGTACTTGGCGACTGTGCCCCTGCCAAACTTCTCGTACGGCGGATTGCTCAGCAAAATCCGGCACTGCTTCGCCTCGCGCGTGAGCACGTCCGACGCGAACATATCGCCGCTCTGCAGGTCCCAGCCGTTGGGATTCGGGATGTCCGCGAGCGTGAGCGAGAGCCGGGCAATCTCGCGGGCGAAGTCGTCGATCTCCACGCCGTGGATGTGGTCCTTCAAATAGGCGTGGACTTCCTTGTCCTTCTTGCCGTGCATCTCCATGCGGAGCAGCCGCATCATCGAAAGGAGGAACGGCGCGTGCCCGCACGCGGGCTCGAAAACGTGGCGGTCCTCGACGGGGATCTCACGCACCCAGTCGTACAACTGCCAGACCATGTAATCCACGAGCCAGGGCGGCGTGGCGTGAATGCCCAGCTTCTTGCGCAGTTCCTTCGTGACCAGCGTGTGCTCGTAGACGTACGCGAGCGATTCGGGAGAGACGACGGCAAAGCTCCCCGCCTGCGAGAGCAAGGCCGCTGCACGCCTCAGCGCGTCATAGCCTGATGCCGGTGGCGTTGGGCGCGTGTTCGTGGTGTCGTAGTGCGCCGCGACGGCGTGCAGCACTGCTTTGGGCTTACTCAGATCAACCGAGGGGAAGTCCCCGATGCCCTTGTCCTTGAGAATCTTCCCCGCAAGCATCCGAAAGACCGAAGTGAACACGTCACGCAGCGCGTCCTTGCCAGGATTTGACCGCCTCATCGCCTTCAGCGTTACTTCGATCATCGACTCGACCGTGTCGTGCAGTTTCTTGCCCGCTTCTTCGCGCCGCAGCGGCAACAGTCCGGCATCCACGAAGTCGAGTTGCTTCGCCGGATTGATCCGCGCCAGCGTCCGGCCCTGATAGATGCTGATCGGGTCGAGTTTGCTCTTGTGCTTGCGCACGAGCGCGGCAAACTGACCGACGGGCGTGCTCTGAAAGCGCACGGGCGTGTTCTGCTTTTGGATCCACCAATCTACAGAGCCGTTGTGACGCACCCACACCACCGGCGCGGCCAACTCGTAGCACGACCGCACGGCCGCGATGGGGTCGCCGCCGCCATCGACCACCGCGATGCACGCCGAGTCCATGTCGCGTTCGCGCGTGGCGAACCCGACGAGCGGAATCTCGACGTCGCCCATCCTGTACCTGGTCTCCAGGCGCGCGCCGGTGTACCCGCACTCTTCCAAGAGCGGTCTCAGCGAGGCGGCAGACTTGGCGGACGGTGGCACGGCGGCGGTTTCCTCCATGAAATCGCCGGAATCGGAAGCGAACGACGTTTCCTTATCGGCTCATGGGGGCATTGTACGGGAAGCGGACGGGTGCGTGAAGCAGGGTAGGAATCACGCCGCGACCATCGTCGTTGTGACCTCGGACCACGGCCAGCCCCCGCTCGCCTTGAACTCCGCCCTGCAACTCGGCTTGTTCATCATCGTCAGGAACGCGAGCGCGGAGATCTCCTTCGCCGTCACGCTCGTGCGCCAGCGCCCCCTCCGACCACTCTCCCGACATCAAAGACATGGTCCCCCGCCCCCGTCCCCCCACCATCGACCGCCGTGCTCGCGCAGGCGCGCTCACCCCCCCGCCCCCTCCCGATTCGTCCACACGCACTCCTCGATCCCGCAAGACTCGCACCGCCGAAAGAACTTCAACCCCTCCTTCCGAATCCTCACCACCTTGCCCCCGCTCCCCTTGGCGCCGCAAAGCGAGCACACCACCGCGATCGCCGTGTTCCCACCGCAGTCCGCGCACTTGAGGTAGTACGACTTCCCCCAGAGCGCTGTCAGGTTCGTCCCCGCGCACTGCTTGCAGGCAATCGCGGCCGGCGACGAACCACCCGCGCTCCCCGCGCCCGCACCAACTCTCGCGCCAGCACCAGCACCAGCACCCGCTCCCGTACGAGCGCCCGCGCTGCGCTCCCCCGCACCCGCGCTGGTCCGCACATCTCCCCGCGCAACTCCCCGCGCAACCGCGCTCCGCCGCCCGCCGAAGCGCCCGAGGCCGACTTCCCGCCGGTTCTGTCAACCGCCCTGTCAACCGCCCCCTCAACCGACCTGTCGAGCGGCGTGTCGCGCGCGGCGAGGAACTGCGCAACCCCCTCCAACTCCTCCTCAAGCATCCGCCAGATGCCATACTTGCCGTTCATCACGGCCACCAGCGGCGCCGCGGCACGATGTTTCCCGATCTCCTCACGCACCTTGTCCGCGACACAGTCCGCCTTGCAGACATACGTCTGAAACGGTTCGCTCGGCTCTCGCCAACCTTTCGATCGTTCCAGCACGCCCGTGTCCGAGATCGCCACCACGATCTGGATCGGCATGTTCAGAAAGCCGCGCTGATCCGTCTTGTTGATCAGTTTCGAGAGCGTGCGCATGCCGAACGCAACCTGCCCAAGCAGTTGCTCCCGCCGAGTCTGAAGATAGTTCCGAAGAAACTGCCCCTGACGCTCCGCCTGCTTCACCGGCGATGGAACGCCCTCGTCTCTCCCCTTGTACCTTCTGGTCCACACATCGCCGCCGCTCCCATCGCCGCGAACCGTGATCACCTCCGACACCGACTTGCTCTCGATGATGAAAGCCCCCCAGCGATGCAGCACCAGGTGATCGATCTGCGCAACACCATCACCGCCGTGATGCTCCGGCTGATCAGGATCAACCAGCCGCAATCCGTTGAGCACCCGCACCTCGGCGTCCGTCGCAAAGTCGCGGTGCAGATAGAAAGCCAGTTGCTTCTCGGCCACATACCCCGCCTTCCGGCGCAGATCGTTCGGCAGCGTCGGCAACTCATCAAACGGTTTGCTGATCATCGGTCCCGGCCTCCGTCCCGCGCACCCCAGGCATCCGACGAGCGCCCAGGGCATGATGCGCCATTCACCCCCTCACTTCAAGGCGAATCGTGCAACATGACAGAACTCAAAGCCGCGAACTGCTGAAAGCCCCCAGCCCCCCCCCACTCCCCTCTACTCCCCCCCGCTACTTCTTCTTCCCCTTCCCCTTCCCTTTCCCCTCCCCCTTCTTCGTGCCGCCGCGGGGTCTCTCCCCTCCACCCGCATTGAGTTTCTTCGTCCGCTCCACCATCCTGTCAAAGTCGCTCGTCGGTTCCGACGCTTCACGCGCCAGCCGAGCGCGATCAAACTTCTCAAACTCCCGCGCCGCGTGCTCCTCCGCCATCGCCGACGAGACCTTCCCGGCGTGCGCCAGCACATTCCGCTCGTTGAAAGCCAGAAACGCATCCAACTTCTTCACCCAGTCCGCCATGTGCATCGGGTTCTGCCGCGCCGCCTGATCCTCCGCGTAGTCCAGGTACATCGTCACGATCCGGTTGAGCGCAGCGATCTCCTTCTCGCTCAGGTAGTTCTTGGCCGTGCCGATGTCCCCCTTCCGCACCGGCCCTCCCGGCGCGTTCTTCCACGTCGTCAGTCCCATGTTGGGCTTGTCCGCATCAGCGCGCAAGACAATCGTCTCCGCCGCCGTGCGCCCGGTGATCGCCCAGTGCAGTTTGTTCTGCACCGTCGCGTAGAACTCCTGCGTGATCGCCGCCCTCGGGTCGTAGTCGATGCTCGTCGCGTAGATGTCGGTGATCTTCTGATAGAACCTCCGCTCGCTCGCCCGGATGTCCCGGATCCGAGCCAGCAACTCGTCGAAGTAGTCCGCGCCCCAGTTCTTCCCTTCCTTGAGCCGCGCATCGTCGATCGCGAAGCCCTTGGTCAGGTACTCCGCCAGCGTCGCCGTCGCCCACTGCCGGAACTGCGTCCCACGCCCCGACCGCACCCGATACCCCACCGCGATGATCATGTCCAGCGAGTAGTGCTTGGTGGTCCGCTCGACCTTCCGGCCGCCTTCTGCGCGAACTTGTAAGTATTCCTTACAAGTTGCCCCCTCCGGCAATTCACCGTCGGCGTACACGTTGGCGATGTGAATCGTGATGTTCTGCGGCGTGGTCTGGAACAACTCCGCCATCTGTGCCTGCGTCAACCAAACCGTCTGTCCCTCCAGCCGAACCGACAGCCGCGGCCCGCCGTCGGCGGCCTGATACAGCACAACGCCGGGCGTGCCGGCACGCTCTGGTGGGAGTTCCTTGCTCATCGACTGAATGCCGCCACCATCCCACCATCGCGCTGATGGTGGCACGCCACGGCCACCTTGCCAATCCAATACAACTCAGTCGCCATGCGACCGACAGCATACCCGCCCCGCGCCCTGCCCCGCCCCCTACTCCTCTCTACTCCCGCCCGCTCCCCCGCGCCACCGCACCACCACCCGCGTCCCCTCTCCCACGCGCGACTCCGCGCTGATCGTCCCACCCGCCTGCTCCACCAGCCGACGGCACACCACCATCCCCAGCCCCGTCCCGCGCTGAGCCGGCGCTCCCCCACTCCGCCGCTTCACTTCTCCACTTTGCCGCTCTGCCGCTTTGCCACTTCCTTCTTCCCCCCCCTTCGTAAAGAACCCCGCAAACAACCGACCCACTTCCCCGGCACTCATCCCCACACCGTTGTCCTCCACCACCACCTCCACCCACGACTCTTCCGACTCCGCGCCCCCCGACTCCACGCGCGCGCCCACGCGAATCCGACCCGCCCCACCATCAACTCCATCACGCGCGCGAGCCCGATCGCTGCGCACGTGCGCGCTCTGCACACCGCGCTCACCTCGCGCACCTTCATCACCCCCCCACTCCTCTCGCGCTCGCTCACTCTTCGCGCGCTGCTTCCTCAGCACCGCCTTTCGCGCATTCAAAATCAAGTTCAGCAGCACGTGCTCCACCGACACCGCCGACGCGCGCACACGCACATCCCCCGCCACTTCCAACTCCAACTCGATCCCGTCCCGTCCCAACTCCCGACCCAGACAATCCAGCGCCCGCTCCACCGCCGGCCGCAACGCCGTCCACTCCCCGCCCGCACCCCCCCCACTCACCCCGGCCCGCGCGCCGATCGTCCCGCCGGTCATGGCAACAGACACCCCCCCCTCTAGCACCCTTCCGTTTACCTGACAATCCCCAGAATCGGGTAATTTTGACGCGCAAAACATCCCCTGGCTGGGGGTGTTCCACGTGGAACACCCCCCCCCTCCCCCCCCACCCTCCGAATTCCCGACCTCCGAATCCCCAAACGCCGCAGCCATTTCCTCCGGCGTCTGCCGGGCCAATCCGAGAATCGCGGCCGAGATTTTCGCCGCCCTCTCCGCTCCTTCCGCCGTTCTTTCCAAAGCCCGGCGAGTCAGAGCCGCGTCTTCCGGCTTGGCAAGTGCCATTTGCGCGTAACTCAGAATCGGTGTCAAAATGTTGCTGAATTCGTGGGCAATCAGCGCGGCGATCGTTCCGAGCGACGCGAGTCGTTCCTGATGATTCAGAGTCAATTCCAGTTCCGCCAGGCGGGCCCGGAGCGACTCGATTTCCTCGAGCATTCCCGCCGCAGACGATTCCCGGCCCGGATTTGTCGGGGGAGAAAGTGGGCGGGATGGAGTTTCGGAGGCGGGCATTTCTGGGCGCTCGGATAAGCCTCGGAACGGCAAGGAGTTCCGAAAGGCGTCTCGGCGATCATCGACCCGCTTTGGCCGACGTTTCGCCGCGCCAAGTGCGCCAGAAAATGTTTTGACCCGCCCTGTCGGTTTGTGACAACTGTTCCACGTGGAACACCCCCCCCCCCCGCCATTTTCTTTCCGGCTCCGTATTTTTGCGGGATCAGGTGGGGATGCCGGAGTGCCACTCGGCGCCCAGCCCGGCGGGAGATACGGGACTTATGGCACCGCCGGCGAGGAGCGCTTTGGCGGAGAGTGGGCGGATGTCGAGGTCAACGATCGCGGCCAGGTCGGTCCATTCCAGGGCGATGGCGGGCTCGAGGGAGCGGACTCTTTCGAGGGACTTTGGCGTCGGGTAGGGGGTGTCGGCGTCGGGGACGGCCTCTGCGCGGAAGATCAGGTTGATTTCGTGGTGCTGGCGCTTCTTGGTGGAGAAGGTTTCTTCGGTGACCAGGAGGAGCGGGCCGGGGGCGATTTTCAGGCCGCATTCCTCGGCGAGTTCGCGGCGACAGGCTTCGGCTGCGGGCTCACCGAACTCGACGTGCCCGCCGGGGAGGTAGAGGTAGCCGTGCTTGAGGTTTCGGCAGAGGAGGACCCGGCCGGGGAGGAGGACGACGGCGCGGGCGATGATCTCTAAGTGCTGATCTTTCCGCCGGGGAAGGGTGTGCGGTGAGGAGGGGGGGGGTGTTCCACGTGGAACACCCCCCCTCCCCCCCCTTCCCACGCTCCCCGCCCTGCTCGTGCCCTTGCCTGCTTGCTTGGAAGCGAGCTTCTGCTTGGCGGATTGCTTGGTGGGGCGCGTGGGCTTTTTGGTGGGGGCGGGTTTGGAAGAGGGGGCGGATTCTGGCCGGCGGGAGGCCGGTCGGCCGAGTTTTTGGGAGGGGCGTCGGGTGGGCTTGGGCATGGGAATCTGCTGGAGGGAGTGAGCGGGGGGGTTGTTGGAGTGGACTACCAGTGATAGTGTATGCGGAGGGGGCTCCACAACGGGTCGGTGTGTTGGTTGAAGTACCGAACAAGGACCGAATATGTCAGCGGCATCAACAGCATCGGGATCGGGATCGGGGTCTGGGTCGACGGGGGGATCGGATCGGCGACGGCTGGGGCGTGGGCTGAGCGCGTTGATGGGGACACCCGTTCCGGTGACTCCGCCGGTGGGTGGTGGGGGGGGTGGCGGCGGAACTGAGGTAAGCCTTGGGAAAGAGGGTGGTGTGGGGGTTGGAGGGAGGGGGAACGAAGGTGGTGGGGGGCTGGGGGTTGTGTACATTGAAGTATCGAAGATCGTGGCGAGTCCGTTTCAGCCGCGACGGCACTTTGATGATGCGCAGTTGGGGGAGTTGGCGGCGTCGATCAAGTCGGCGGGGATGGTTCAGCCGGTGCTTGTTCGGCGCGCGAGCGCTGCGGCGGGAGGTGGGGACGGGTATGAGTTGATCGCGGGTGAGCGTCGTTGGCGCGCTTCGAGGTTGGCGGGGCTGACGACGGTGCCGTGCCTGGTTCGCGAGGCGACGGACGAGCAGGCGGCGGAGTGGGCGCTGATCGAGAACCTGCAGCGGACGGACCTGACGGTGATGGAGCGAGCGCACGCGGTGCTGGGGCTGGTGGAGCGGTTCGGGTTGTCGCAGGGGGCGGTGGCGGACAAGTTGGGGCTCGAGCGGTCGAGCGTGTCGAACCTGATCCGGCTGACGGAGTTGGAGGAGGACGTTCAGCGGCTGCTGGATGAGGGAAAGTTAACCGCGGGGCACGCCAAGACGCTGCTGGGCGTTGAGCCGGGGGAGCGTCGGCGGGTGCTGGGGGTTGCGTCGGCTGCGCGTGGGTGGAGCGTGCGCGAGTTGGAGCACGTGCTGACGCGGCTGCGCGCTGGGACAACGCTGGAATCGATCGTGGGTGGGAAGTCGGGGTCGGGGAGCGGGGGGAAGAGTGGGGGGGTTGGGGCGGATCTTGGTGGCGTGGCGGGGGTGCTTGAGGCCAAGCCGCTGAGCGAGCGGGAGATCTCGATCCGCGACCTGGAGAAGCGGATCGGGGAGCACCTGGGGACGAAGGTGCGGATCAGCACTTACGGGAAGGGGGATCGTGGGACGCTGCGCGTGGAGTTCTACGGGCTGGACCATTTCGATGGATTGATGGAGCGGATCGGGATGTCGCGCGAGAGCAAGGGATGAGCGTGTGTGCTGAGGCGCGCGCGGGGCGGGCGAGAATGAAGTCTCGCGTTAGGAACAAACACCGAACCTGCGGAAGTTGCACAGAGTTGTGTGGTTGCCCTATGCTGGTGTTGATAGAGAATGGCCGCGGGACGCATTTGGGGGAGGGGAGCGTTGGTTTCGCGGCCTTGGGCGTGCAGCGCATCGGTGTGGGAAGCGTGGGCGCACGCGGGACGTTTCGGGAAGCGCACGCCGCGAGTGTGGGCGTGCGAGGACAATCGAAGACAGACAAGGAGAACATGCAGATGGCCAAGCGAACAGGCAAGACGTCGGGTCGTGGGTCGGGTGGCGGCGGCGGCGGCAAGGGGAAGGGCAAGTTCGAGGGGATGAGCCTCGTGGAGTTGCAGGCGGAGTTGAACCGGCGTCAGCGCGCCACGACGACGCTGCTGAAGCGGCGTGAGCGGCTGTTGAAGGAACTGCAGGCGGTGGACGTGGAGATCGCCAAGCACGGCGCCTCGTCGGGGTCGGACGGCCGTCGGCTGCGAGCGCGGAACGCGATGAGTTTGATCGAGGCGATCCGGGCGGTGCTGGACGGGAAGACGATGGGTGTGAACGAGGTGGCGGATGCGGTTCAGCAGGCGGGGTACATCTCGACGTCGCCGGCGTTCCGGACGATCGTGAACCAGACGCTGATCAACAATCAGACGAAGTTCAAGCGCGTGAGCCGGGGCCGGTACACGAACCGGTGAGTTGAGTCGCGCGAGGACGAAGTGTGTGATTTTCATCCCCCCCCCCCGGGTTCGCTGGAGGCAGCGGACGCGGGGGATTTTGTTTTTGGAAGCGGCAAAGGGGCAAAGCGGCAGAGCGGCAAAGTGGAAGGCGAAGAACGTGCAGCAAAGCAACAGATCAGCAAAGCAGCAAATGGGAGGGAGAAGAGAGGGGAAGGGGGCGAGTCAGCGCGGGGCGCGGGAGGGAGTGGGGAGTGGGGGGGATCGGGCGCGTGAGGAGCGGGGGTGGTGTGGATGGTGAGATTGCGGACGTTGGAGGGGCGTTGGTTGGCTGCGAGGGGCGGGAGTGGTGAGTGAATTGGGAGAAAAGTGTGAGGAGAGGGTCGACGGGGGGCCCGGGTTCTTGTATGTTGAGAGGGGTGGTGGAGTCGGGACGGGTGGGGGCGGGGGGCGGATCGGGGAAGGGCAGGCAGGGGCGAGAGCATTCCGGCGTACGGGTTCGTGCGCGGGTGACGGAGACTCTCGGAGACTGCCTGGTGTTGAAGCACGCACGCCGGTGGATGATGCAAGTGCGGGGGGACCGGCTGTCCGCCTGCGACGCCCTGCGCCACCCCACCCACGGAGGCTCGCGGTTCGGTGTGTTCCGTGTCGCCGGGGAATCGGCTCAACGAGTTCTCGGTGCTGATGGACGCGGGTTGCTCCGTTCGGCACCGGGGATGGTCGAGACCCCGTCCTCGGTGGCACAGCGCGATGCGCGACATGATGGTTCGCAAGTGCAGGGGGACCGGCGGTCGCCCTGCAACCCCCTGCTCAGGCATGGCGTGATGGGCGTGGTGGGCGTGACGCTGTGCGCTGTCAGCGCGCTTGCCAACCCCATCCCTCCCTCGGGCATCCCGCTCACGCCGACGGCGATTGCCTCCGGCGGCCAGATCACGGTGGATCACGGCATCGAGTTCGTCACCATCGGCGCGGTGGGTAACGCCCCGTGGATGGGCGACGGCACGCCGCAGGACCGCGCCATCGGCAGGGGCGGCGTCAACTATGAGTACCGCATCGGCCGCTTCGAAGTGACGACCGAACAGTGGGTCGAGTTCTACAACGCCGCGTTCGATCGCCCCGCCGACGACCGCATCCCCCACCTGATCCCCAGCGACCACTGGGGCGCGGTGGGCACAGCGCCGACGGTGCCCGGCGGTCAGCGCTGGCGCGTCCCCGACGGCAACGAGTACCGCGCGGTCGGCGACATCAGTTGGCGCATGGCCGCGATCTACTGCAACTGGCTCCACAACGACAAGGCGACCAACCGCGAAGCGTTCCTCAGCGGCGCGTACGACGTGAGCACGTTCGCCCCCGGCAGCCCGCCCGATCAGGAGACGCGCTCACCGGGCGCGAGGTTCTTCATCCCCACCTGGGACGAGTGGTTGAAGGCCGCGCACTACGACCCGAACAAGAACGGGCAGGACCAGGGTGGTTGGTGGAAGTTCTCGACGACCTCGGACGTGATCCCGCTGATCGGACCGCCTCCGAGTTGGTTGCCGGGCGCGGGGATCGGTGACGACCGCACGGGCGACGCGGAGGTCAACGCGGGCGGCTGGTGGCAGATCTACCCGCAGTTCAACGTCTTCGACGTCCCCCTCGGCTCCTATCCCACCGTGCAGAGCCCGTGGGGGCTTCTCGACGTGGCGGGGGGGACCAACGAATGGACTGAGAGCATTGTCGTGGGTCCCGGCGCACCTCCGGAGCGCGTTGTCGATGGCAGCTGGTGGTTTGATGGACCTCCAACTTCTGATCGAATCGGCGCGAGCGGTACCCAGTTCGCAAATGTCTCAATCTTTCAGTACGGCTTTCGTATCGCGGCCGTCGTCCCGTCGCCATCGTCGGTGATGGTGTGTGCAGTCGGCTTAGTCCTATTCACGCACCGACGCAGGAGATAACAAGATGAGAGGATCACGATTTGTGTACGCCCTGGGCCTGTTGGCCCTGGGCAGCGCGATCGCTGCGCACGGAGCCATCGTCGGCTGCGGTGTGTGTGATCGGCTGCTTCCTGTTCACGCACAGGCGTAGACGCGGGCGCGGGCGTTTGGGCAACGCGATCGGTGTGCCGGTGCGGGAGGGTGCTCGGCCCCTGTCAATCCCCCGCCGATGACTCGGGATCGGGTGACGACGGAGTGCCGGGCACCGACCGCTCCGAGCCGCGGTCGGTGGCACTTCGAGCCGGGCTCGCGGCCGGGGGGAGCGGGCGCGGGGTTCCTTCCCACGGGGCGCGGGGGGCGCCCGCGCGGTACCAATCGGGCGCGGGGTTGGTGTGGTTGGGGGCGTTGGGGTCTGCAGGATCGGCGCGGTGCTGGTGCTGCTTGGCGTCGATCCAGGAGACGACGGCCGCCGGGGCGATGGCCGCGACGATGAGGAAGAGCAGGGCGGTGATTCGCCAGGACTTGTTGTCGGAGGATTGGGAGGACATGGGGGGGAAGACGAAGAAGCGGCAAAGCGGCAAAGAAGAGGAAGCGGCAAAGCGGCAGAGCGGCAAAGTGGAAGAGGGGAAGAAGAGGAAGAAGAGGAAGAAGAGGAAGAAGCGGACAGGGGATCAATCGGCTGTTGGGTGGGCGTGGGCGAGTGGAGCGAGTGGGGAGTGGGTGGTGGGAGCGCGGGAGGTCCGGATAAGGGGTTGAGTGGGGAGGAGTTTGCGGGCGATGGACCAGGATTCGAGGGTGATCCACGCCGCGAGCGCGGGGATGAGGTACCAGGCGTGCGCGTCGGCGAGTGCGGCGAGTTTGCGGGCGAGGTCTGGAGCGTCGCCTTTGTAGAAGACCTTGGCCAGGCCGATGAGGGCGTGGGGCTTGAGAAGCGCGGCGGCGTTGCCGTGGCGGAGCCATAGACCGCCGGGGGGGCCTTTGCGCGCGGCGGTGAGGAGGAGTTGGTCGGCCGTGCGCGGGTTGGGCGCGAGCGGGGCGGCGTGGCGGAGGAAGTCGAGGCCGTTGGAGCCGGTGAGTCGGAGGGCGGCAGCGCCGGCGGGGCCGTGGGACTCGACGAATCGGGCGATGCGCGCCACGTCGGCGGGGTCGTCGGCGAGGCGGATGAGGCGTGCGGCGGCGGAGGGGGAGGTGTGGCGGGCGAGTGAGGCGGCGTCGTCGGCGAGTGCGCGTGCGGCGCGGGCGTCGCCGGTGCGTGCCGCGCGGAGGAGGACGTCGGTGAGTCCCTTGGTCATGGCGCCGGAGCGGCGTGCGGCCTTGAGGAGGGAAGCGCCCCAGTCGACTTGGGGCGCGGCGGTGGTGATGAGGCCGAGGGCGGAGAGGGCCGCGATGACGGGGTCGGTGTCGCGGCCGGTGGCGGCGTTGAGGCCTTGGATGACCAGGTCGCGGACGTCGCCGACGATGAAGAAGTCTGCGATGACGGAGCCGGCGAGACGTTCGAGGGTGGCGTACTCGTCGTCGGGAGAGGGGGAAGAGGAAGCGCGGCCGGAGCCGGTGAGTGCGCCGAGGCCGAGGTCTCGGGCTCGGCGGAGGTAACTGTCGAGGTCGGCCTGTGCGAGGGTGCGCTCGCGCTGGAGGCGGGCGGTGGCGGCGGGGTCGGTGGTGAAGGTGAGGCCGGCGTCGGCGGAGGCGACGGCTTCGGAGAATCGGCCCTTGGCGCGGAGGTCGGCGGCGTCCTGGGCGAAGTCGAAGTCGGGGAGAGCGTGGAGGCGGAGGCGGGCGAAGCGGGAGGGGGTGTCGGCGACGAAGGCCCAGAGGAGGAAGAGGGCGAGGGCGAGGCGGAGGGCGGACCAGCGGCAGGACCAGAGCCTGCGCGGGAGGGCGGGCGGTTGGTGATGGGCGGTGCGGTGCGTCACGGCGCGGGCGCGGAGGTGGAGGAGCGGGCGCGGGCGGTGGGGGCGATGGGGGCGGATTCGAGGGGGTGGCGGAACTCGACGGAGACTGGGCGGTCGGTGTCGAGCAGGACGCGGACGAGGGAGGCGACTTGTTCCTTGGAGAGTCGCTCGACGAGTGCGCGGTGATCCGGCGTGAGGGTTTGCTCGCGCGCGACGTCGTGGAGTCGTGCGCGGGCGCGGCCGAGGTGGTACTCGCCGGCGACTTCGCGGAGGCGGCCCCATCCGACGCGGACCTCGCTGCGGAGGTCGTCGGCGGGGGTGGAGATTTCGGTGGCGATGCGCTCGGGTGGCGGGAGGGTGATGGTGTAGGCGCCGGAGATGGGCGCGTAGCGGAGCGCGGCGTCGTCGAGTTGGGAGAGGTCGATGCCGTAGAGGGTGGTGGCGGTGGCGCTGACGCGGGCGCGGACGTCGCCGCGCCAGGACTCGTCTTCGACCTGCGAGACGACGGCGGAGTCGAGGCGGACGGTCACGAGCTTGAGTTGGCGGAGGGTGGAGACGACGAGGGCGGGTGATGGGAGCGGGCGTGGGGCGGGCGTGTCGGCGTGCGCTGCGGCGCCGGCCGCCGCGATTGGATCGAGCGAGGTTGTGAAGGAATCGACCGCCGCGCGTTGTTCGTTGCGGAGCCAGACGGCCAGGCCGGTGGCGATGCCGATGGCCAGGAGCGCGGGGACGGCGAGGCGGAGGATTCGGGCGGCGGGGCTCATGTGTATTGGAGGGATCGGGCGGTTGGAGGGAGTGGGGTGAGGAAAGAAGCGGCAGAGGGGCAAAGCGGCAAAGCGGCAGAGTGGAAAGCAGGAAGGGGAGAGAGGGGCGGGTGGGTCGGAGGGTTATTCGGGATTGGGTGGAGGGGAGTTCGGGGGGGGGCGTGCGCGGGTGTGGAGGCGGTGTGGAGGTGTGGGGGATGGGCGGGTCAGGCGTTCTGGTAGCAGACGGGTCGGCACCAGCGTTCGATGGCGCGCGGGCCGACGGCGGTGGTGGCTTGTGCGTTGCTGGAGGGATAGGGGCCGGAGTGGACGGTGGAAGCGCAGACGCGGACGCCGGTGGGGACGCCGTTGAGGATGACGCGGCCGGCGATGCGTGCTGCGCAGCGGAGGGCGTTGGTGCGTGTGGGTTCGTTGTTGTTGTCGTCGGCGGAATCGTCGGCGTCGTCGGCGATGACGGTGGCGGTGAGGCTGCCGGGCCAGTGGGCGAGATCGGTGAGGGAGGTGATGGGGGCGACGATGAGGGCGGGGCCGAAGATCTCTTCGCGGAGGGTGGGCTCGCGCGTGATGGCGGTGGGGGAGGCGAGGAGGATGGCGGGTTGGGCGAGTGATTGCGTGCGTTCGCGCGCGTTCGCGGCGGGGATGGGGGTGTGGAGGGCGATGAGGCCGGTGGCGAGTGCGGAATCGAGGCGGGCGTAGTAGTTGGTGGCGATGTTGGGGGCGAGCATTCGGCGCGGGGTCAGCGCGGAGGTGGAGGGCGCGCAGCGCGCGGCGAGGGCGTGGTAGAGGCGCGTGGCGCGGGCGAGCGCGTCGGCGGGGTTGTCTGGGGAGAGGACGAGGACGACGCCGGGGGCGGTGCATTGCTGGCCGACGCGCGCGAGGAGCGAGGCGGCAAGGTCGTCGGCGATCTGGTTGAGGCGCGCATCGAGGGCGCGGGGGAGGATGAGGATGGGGTTGCAACTGCCCATCTCGGCGAAGACGGGGATGGGGTCGGGGAGGTGGGTGCGCGGGTGGGTGCGGTTGGAGGCGAGCTTGGTGAGCGCGAGGCCGGCGCGGGTGGAGCCGGTGAAGCCGATGGCGCGGATGAGCGGGTGGGAGACGAGTGCTTGCGCGGGGGCGAAGTCGGTGGGGTCTGGGTTGGGGATGTACTGGAGGAGGTCGGGGGAGAGGTTGGCGTCGGCGAGCGCGTTGCGCGCGAGGGAGGCGATGCGCGCGCCCGTGCGCGGGTGGGCGGGATGTTCTTTGACGATGACGGGGCAGCCGGCGGCGAGCGCGGAGGCGGTGTCGCCGCCGCAGACTCCGTAGGCGAGCGGGAAGTTGCTGGCGCCGAAGACGGCGGCGGGGCCGAGGGGTTCGAGTTGGGAGCGGAGGGGGTGGTTCGGGCCGATGGGTGGCTGGTCGGGGGGCGATGCGGGGTCGGATGTGGATCTGCGCCAAGAGTGTGGTTGGTCTTCAGCGCGGACGAGATCCGCGAAGAGGCGGAGTGTGGCGGTCATTCGCGCGAACTCGGGTTCGAGTTCGGCGGGGGTGAGGGCGGTCTCATCGGCGGTGAGGGTGATGAGTTGGTCGCGCGCGGTGTCGAGCGCGGTGGCGACGGCGGAGAGGGCGGTGGCGCGGTGGGGAGAGAAGGCGAAGGTGTCGAAGAGGGTGTGGGCGGTGTGGGGAGCGAGGTCGATTTGATCGATGGGCGAGGGGGGCATGGGGGGAATGGTTGGGGGGGGAGGAGAGAAGTGGCAAAGCGGCAGAGCGGCAAAGCGGCAAAGTGGGGAAGAAAAGCGGCAAAGGGGCAGAGCGGTCAATGCGAAAGAGAGGCGCCGGAAGGGGAAGTGCCGGGGGACGGACGCGACGGCCGGGTTGGTTGGCGGGCCGCTTGGTGTAGACTGGTGCGGCGAGCCGATGAGCGGGGTGTTGGGGGCGTGAGTCCGACGGGCGTCCGAGTGTGAAGGAGGCCGACGGTGAACATGGGCGTTGTGGCGTTGCCGCTCGCGGTTGTGCTGGCGTGGTCGTCGTCGGCGGGGTTGGGTGATGAGTCGTCGCAAGGCGGGCGCACCTTCGAGACGGCGTGTTCACCGCTTGCATCGCCGGCGGCGTTGAAGCAACCAAGCCGATGGGGCGGGTCGCACCCGTGTTCAGAGGAGCAGGCCAATCCGGTGACGTTGGTCGCGCCGGGCGTTTGCGCCACGGCGATGTCTGGAAGCGCGATCGAGTTTGAATGGTCCGGCCCGAGTGATCGGCCGCGCAACGGATGGATGCTGTTCATCTACAAGGGCGTGGAAGTTGTTGATGACTTTCCCTTTCGCGTGTATGAGGACGTGCGAGACACGCGGTTCACGGTCTCCGGGGGTGAAGCGCTGGAGCCGGGCGAATATGTGTGGTACGTCGTGGCGTACATGGGGCTGGGGTATCAATGGTCGGTGGATCGTCGGCTGACGGTCGTGGATTCGTGCCCGGGCGATCACAACCGGGATGGGACGATCGACCTGATGGACCTTTTCGCGTACCACACGGTGTGGTCGGCGAATGTGGACAAAATCGTGAAGCCGGTGGCTTCGAGCGGCGACAGCGATTTCGATGGGCGCGTGGATCTGCTGGACCTGGTCGCGTTTGTGGCGGACTGGTCGGCGAATCTGGGGATGGTGTGCGAGTGAAGCGCGGAGGTGGGCGTCAGTAGTTGCGGTGTTCGGCGGGTTTGAGGCGGTCGAGGGCGGTGATGAGGTAGCGGAGTGCATCGCAGGGGTGGTCGGGTCCGTCCTTGAAGATGACGGAGGGTTTGGATCGCTTGGCGGCGGATGAGGCGGGTCGGTAGCGGAGGGCGGCGAGGGCGCTGAAGAGGTTGGGGCATTGGGAGGAGACGCGGAGGGTTGGGGTTGGGCTTTCGAGGCGAGCGCGGATGAGGGCGAGGCCGGCCTCGGTGGGGACGCGGCCCGCGCGGACGGCGAAGCCCGCGGCGACGAGGTCGGCGATGGCGGAGCGGCCGGTGACGGGGTTGCGGGCGTGTCCGGCGGGGTCGGCGCCGACGAGTTCGATGGCGGGGTGGTTGGTGTGGGCGGCGTTGAGTTGGGCGTTCCAGCGTTTGAGCGCGTCGATGAGGTCTGGGAGGAGGTCGTCCTGCGCCACGCGCTCGCGGACGACGCGGAGGACGCCGTGTGAATCGAGGTGGGCGAGGATGACGGCGGAGGTTCGATGGCCGAAGTCGACGCCGGCGAGCCAGCGGCCGTGGAGCGCTGCATCGTGGGGGAGCGCGAGGGCGGGCTGATCGGGGGGTGAGCGGTCGGGGAAGCGGTGGTGATCGACGGAGAGCATGGGGAAGACGGTGTCGCGCGAGCCTGGGGACTCGCACATCATCTCGCTGGCCCAGGTGAGGGCGTCGACGCGGATGCGCATGGCGACGGCGTCGGCGATGGGGACGAAGCCGGGGCGCGGGGGCGGGAGCGTGCGTGGGTGTGCTTCGGCGTGGGCTTGGTCATGGGCGGAATCGATGCGCTGGTCGCGGGCCTTGACGCTGCCCTTGCAACTGGTCTGGATGACGCAGGATCGGCAGTCGTGCTCGTCGGTGCAGCGGTCGAGGACGTCGAGGATGCTCCAGCGGAAGACGCGTGCGCGGCCGGGGTTGGCGGGCGCATCGTCGATGAGGGAGGACATGATGCCGCCGGGGACGTGCATGGTGCTGAGGGCTTCGACGGCGGGACGGACGCGGTCGCCCCAGGGGCCGGGGATGTCGGCGGAGCGGGTGGTGAGTTGTGCGGCGGACCAGATGGCCTGAGAGAAGAGGTCGACCTCATCGCAGCGGAGTTTTTGGACGCGCACGCCGCGGACGGAGGTTTGGCTTGCGGAGAGGACGCTGGCGCGGGAGGTGTTTTTGAGTAGGACGGTGCGTGAGGTGATGGGTTTGGCCAGGAGCGGGGCGAAGCGCGGGAGGGAGAAGAAGGCGGCGAGGTGCTCGTGCATGCGGAGGGACTGCTCGAGGCTGCCGCCGAGGATTCGGACGGAGATGCCGGGCTTGAAGACGAGGTCGAGGACGGTGGCGAGCGCGCCGAGGAAGGTTTTGCCGGTGCCGCGTGCGGCCCAGACGACGCAGTCGTTGGAGGCGGAAGCGGCGGGGGGGAGGGAGGCGAGTCGGGGGTCGAAGCGGCCTTCGAAGAAGGTGTGGACGAGGTAGTCGAAGGGCGCAGCGCTGGTCTCGACGGCGGGTGTGCGTGGGATGTGGAGGTTGAGGTTGTGTCGGAGGAAGCGGTGGAGTTGGTCGGGGGTGCGCGGGGTGAGGGCGAGGAGCCTGCGGAGGCGGGTGATCGCGCGTGCCGCGGAGGTCTTTGAGCGCGCGGGCTTGTTGGTCGGCTTGGTGGTTGGCTTGGATGTGGAACAGGTGGTGGAGTTGGAGTTGGTCTTGGTGGTGAGTCGGCGTGGCATGGGTGACGCTCCGTGGGGTGGGAGGTGCGGGTGGGGAGAGGGGGCGGGCGCGCGGGGGCACGCGCGTGAGATGCGGCGGGCGTGATCAGGGGGAGACGAGCGTGTGGGCGGGCTTGTGGAGTCGCTCGGCAGCAACGAAGAGGAGGTCGTTGAGCGGGAGGTCTCGCATCCAGCGTGTTGAGCCGCTGGCGCGTGCCCAGGTGCGGAGGGCGGCTTCGAGCGCGGCCGCGCGGTCGGGGGGTGCGTCCAGGCGGCGGGTGATGGCGGCGTGGGCGAGATCGGTGGGTGTGAAGCGGAGTGTGGAGAGGGCGTGGAGTGCGCGGGCATCGGCGGCGGAGGGTCGGCTCCAGACGGTGCGCATGCCCGCGCGGAGGAAGATGCGGATGGCGGAGTCGTGTCGCGTCTGGACTTCGGTGTTGGTCGGGTGCGCGCGGTGAAGGTGAGGGTGGTTGAGGGGAGCGGGGTTGAGGCTTGTGCGGTCGAGGCAGGCGCGGACGAGGGCGAGCGCAACGCCCTGTCGGCGGTGCTCGGGGAGGACGACGAGTCGCGTGATGCGCTGGACGTGGGTGTTGGCGGCTTGCGCGGCTGCGCGGCGGTCGAGGTGGAGGTGATCGCCGAAGAGGTGTGGCCAGGCGATGGCGCGCCAGGGGGCGTTGAGGAGCGGGCGCGTGATGACGATCGCGCCGATGGTGGTGGCGCGTGGGGCTTGCGTGCAGAGCGCGGTGAGCGGGGCGGTGGTTGTGAGTGAGGTGAGCGCAGCGCGATCGCGTCGTGAACGGCGGGCGCAACGACCGAAACGGAGTCGGCGGCGTCTTCGACGGTGGGGGCGCTGGTGCGCGCGTGGTGGGGCGTGCGGTTCGGCGGGGAGGAGTTCGGCGATCAGGACGCGCGTGACGAAGTGGGGGGTGAGGCGGTCGATGGGTGAGGGGTGGAGGTGGGCGAGTGGGAGGTAGTCGGCGAAGCGGCCGGGGCGGATGAGGAGGTGGGGGTGGAGGGGTGTTTGGGTGTGGGGGCGGAGGGCGGAGACGATGCCGGGGCGGGGTGTGTGGGGGACGTGGTGCATGGGGCCTCCTGACGCGGGGCCGGGAATTCGGCTGCCGCGTAAAGGGGCGGGGCGCACCGTTTGCGCGCGCAGGGAGTGCGCGGCGGGGGGTGTGGGGGTGGGGCGCGCGGGCTAAGTGGTTGTGGGGCGGGGTGATGCGCGCGGCGAAGATTTTTTTGAAAATCTTGCGGCGGGGCTCGGATCGTCGCACTGTTTGCGCGCGCAGGGAGTGCGCGGGGACACGGCCATCGGCCGTGCGGCGTGAGCCAGACGCGAGATCATTTGCCGGGGACCGCGGCGATCGATGATCGGCACCGACCGCTCACCCCCCCCTCACGCCCGAGCCGTGGTCGGTGACACTTGTCAGTTCGGTGGGACGTAGTTGATGGGTGGGACGGCGAGCGCGCCGGGGGTCCAGGTGGTGTGGCTGGTGACGCGCCAAGGCTCAACGCCGCCGCGGAGGCGGAGGGTGATTCCCTGCGTGATGGGTCCTGCGTCGGGTGCGTTGCCGGGGAGGCCGGGGACGGGGCGGATGACGTCGACCTTGGCGTCGTCGCCCATGACGTAGATTCGTGCGACGTGGAAAGTGGGGAGTGATTCGAGGCCGGGCTCCATGGGGAGAGCGTTGGGGGAGACGTTGCGGGCGATGGAGCGGTAGATGAGGGCGTTGAAGCCGGTGGGGAGGTTGATGACGAACTTGGATTCGGAGCCGGGGAGTTCGGCGGGCGTGCGTGTCCACTCGTAGCCGCCGGTGGGCGGGTAGCGCGTGACGGTCCAGCGGAGTGCTTCGGTGGCGAGTTCGGGGACGGGAGAGGAGTTGGGATTGGAGATGCCGCGGAGGCCTTCTTCGGGCGGGTAGACGTGGTAACCGACGCAACCGGAGAGGAGTGAGGCGGCGAGAGCGAGGAGCGTCGAGGCGATCGGGAGGATGAGCGCGCGTGTGAGCATGGCGGGATGGTAGAGGGGGCGAGAGCGCGCGGGGACGTGCGAGCACTCGGCCGGGGGTCAGAGTTTGAGGCCTGCGAGGCCGCCGCCGTCGAGGTAGCCCTTGCCGAAACCGCCCTTGGTGCCTTCGGCGGCCTGCTTGAGTTTGGCCTGTTCGCGGAGGCGGCGGAGGGCGGGGGTGTCTTTCTGGATTTCTTCGGGGGTGCGGCCGGGCTTGTCCTTGTCGCCCTTTCGCGCGGGCGCGGCCGGGGCCTCGATGAGGGCCTTGAGGCTGAGGGAGATTCTGCGCGAGTCGGGGTCGATCTTGAGGACCTTGGCCTGCACGACCTGATCGACCTTGAGGACGTCCTGCGGGTGGTTGACGCGCTTGTGGGCGAGTTCGGAGACGTGGGCGAGACCCTCGACGCCGGGGGCGAGCTCGATGAAGGCGCCGAACTCGGCGAGGCGGGTGACGCGGCCGCCGACCTCCGCGCCTTCCTTGATGTCGGAGACGGCGGTCTGGAAGGGGTCGTCGGCGAGCTGCTTCATGCCGAGGGAGATGCGCGACTTCTTGGGGTCGTTCTCGTCCCACTCGAGCTTGAGGACCTTGACTCGGACGGCCTGGCCCTCCTTGAGGACCTTCTCGATGGCTTTCTCGCCGAAGCCGATCCGGTCGTAGGTGAGGTCGGAGATGTGGATGAGGCCGTCGATGCCGCCGATGTCGACGAAGGCGCCGAAGGGCATGATCTTTCGGACGGAGCCGTCGAGTGTGTCGCCCTCCTTGAGCGTCTCGCGGATCTTGGCGGCCTTGGCCTTGCGCTCCTGGTCGAGGAGATCGCGGCGGGAGAGGACGATGTTGCCGCGGCCGCGCTTGTCGATCTGGGAGACCTGGCAGGTGAGTTTCTCGCCGATCATGACGGAGAGATCGGGGATCCGGTCGAGTGAGACCTGGCTGGCGGGCATGAATGCGCGGTGGCCGGCGACCTCGACCTCGAGGCCGCCCTTGTTGACGCCGACGACCTTGCCCTCGACGGTCTGGCCGAGTTCGAGGCTTTCCCACGCGGCCTTGACGACGGTGCCGGGCTTTGAGCAGATGAAGATGGACTCGGAGGGCTCGAACTTCTCGATGACGACTTCGAGTTCCTCACCGACGGTGGGGAGGGCGTCTTCGGGCCAGTTGGCGCGCGGGGCGACGCCGAGTTCCTTGGGACCGAACTCGATGAAGAGGTCGGTGGGGCCGATGGAGACGAGTTTGCCCTTTCGGTGTTCGCGTCCGGCCTGGACGACGCGCGGGCCGTGGACCTTGGGCTTCTGCACGCCGCCGATGGGGGTGACGTTGTGATCGATCTGCGGGCGGTTGTTGTTGGGCCTGCGGGCGTTGTTGCCGACGCCTGCGCGTCCGCCGCCGCCACCACCACCACCGGATTTGCGTTGGGGTGCGCCCGGCTCGGAGAGGCCGATGGCGGCCATGGCCTCATCGATCTCGCGCGCGGTGTCGGCGTCGATGGTGGTGGCGCTGGCGTTGGAGGGCGCTGCGGGTGGCGTGACCGGCTGCGGCGTCGCGGGGTGGGGCGTTCCGATCTGGGCCTCGGGGGTCGAGGTCTGAGCGGAGTCGATAGCGGACGGCGCGGGCGTGTTCTGGGGGTCCATGGTGGTGGTCAGCCGGGGTTCGTGCGTCGGAGAGGGGAGGATGTTCGCTCGGCGGGCCGACGCCTGCCGTGCCGGCGAAAGGTTCTGGGAGGCAATGCTAGTCGCGACGGGGTGGAGTCGGACGAGCGGAGGTGGGTATCGGCGATCCGCGGGGTGCGCAACAATGGGTTGTCCGGCGTGCGGTGTTGCAGCGGACGCCCATAACTGCCGATGGCGCACACGTGACGAAGACGTCGTATCCGAAAGACAAGATCCGGGTGTTGCTGTGCGAGAAGATCCATCCCGCTGCGGATGAGGATTTTCTGCGCGCGGGGTTTCGCGTGGAGCGTGCGGAGAGCGCGCTGGAGGGTGCGCGGCTGCGGGAATTGGCGGCGGGTGGCGGGAACGGGAGTGGGGGGGCGGGTGCGCACGTATTGGGGATTCGATCGGCGTCGCGCGTGACGGCGGAGGACCTTGCGGGGCTGCCGCGTTTGTTGGCGGTGGGGTGTTTCTGCATCGGGACGAACCAGACGGATGCGCGGGCGGCGAACCTGGCGGGTGTGCCGATCTTCAACTCGCCGTTCTGCAACACGCGGTCGGTGGCGGAGTTGACGGTGGCGGAGATCGTGAGTCTGTGCCGGGGGCTGTTCGTGAAGTCTCGGCAGATGCACGAGGGGCGGTGGGACAAGAGCGCGGCGGGTGCGCACGAGGTTCGCGGTCGGACGCTGGGGCTGGTGGGGTATGGCCGGATCGGGACGCAGGTTTCGATTTTGGCCGAGGCGATGGGGATGCGGGTGATCTACTTTGACGTGGCGCCGACGCTGCCGATGGGGAACGCGCGCGGGGTGCGGACGCTGGAGGAGTTGCTGGGCCAGAGCGACGTGGTGTCGCTGCACGTGCCGGCGACGCGCGGGACGGCGAACCTGATCGGGGCGAAGCAGTTGGGGATGATGAAGCCGGGGGCGATGCTGATCAACAACGCGCGCGGGTCGGTGGTGGACGTGGGGGCGCTGGCGGAGGCGTTGAAGTCGGGGCGGATCGGTGGGGCGGCGGTGGACGTTTTTCCGGATGAGCCGTCGAGCAACCAGGCGGGGTTCGACTCGCCGCTGCGCGGCTTGCCGAACGTGATTCTGACCCCGCACGTGGCGGGCTCAACGCTGGAGGCGCAGGAGGCGATCGCGCACGACGTGGCGGAGAAGTTGATCCGGTTCGTGAACAACGGGACGACGGCGGGGGCGGTGAACGTGCCGCAGGTGGAGTTGCCGGATCAGGGCTCGGTGGAACAGGGTGTGATCGAGGCGGTGCGGACGGACGGTGTTGAGGGCGGGGCGAACGGCGCGGAGGCGGAGGAGAGCGCGGAAGGACAGCGCGCGGTTCGGCGGCACCGGATCCTGCACTTTCACCGGAACGTGCCGGGCGTGCTGAGCAAGATGCACAGCGCGATCGCGGAGTTGGGTGTGAACGTGGCGGCGGAGTATTTGCAGACGAACGCGGAGGTTGGGTACGTGGTGCTGGACGTGGACCCGGGGGATGGAGAGGCGATCATGGAGCGGCTGCGGGCGATCCCGGAGACGATCAGGCTTCGGATGCTGTGGTAGGGAGCGGCGGGGGGAAGGGGCCATCGGCTAAGCCAGCGCGCGGACGGGTGGGATGGAGGCCATGGTGTGCAGGCCGGGGGGCGCAGCCAGGAGCGAGCGGACGGCGTTGAGGGTGATGGAGACGGTGGCGAGGTCGCCGTGGACGCCGTGGGCGATGGTGGCGTCGATGACCGGCTCGGCCTCGATGCGGAGGCGGTCGTGCGGGGGCGGATCGGACTGACCGATGGCCGCGCGAAAGTCGAGCGTGACGATCTCGTCGCCTTCGGGGTTCCAGCCGCGTGCAACCTGGCGGACGCCGGCGGCGTTGCCGTTGGGGATCGGGCCGAGGTCGCAGGCGAGGTCGCGGTCGGCGTGGATGGGTTCGATGGACTCGTCCCAGTGGGAGACGGCCAGGCCGAGGTGGTGGGCGATGAAGTGGAGGCTCTCGCCGAGGCCGACGTGGCGGAGCGAGCCGTCGGCGATGCGCTCGTGGAAGGCGCGGTCGCTGAGGCCCGCGCCGATCTTTTTCTGGAAGGGGATTCGGCGCGAGGAGGCGTCCTGGATGCGCCAGACGCGGACCGCGCGGACGTTTCGGCAGACGGCGGACATGGCGACGGGGAGGGTGTCCATCATGAAGCCGGGGTTGACGCCGGTGCCGACGAGGCGGGCGTTGTGGCGGAGGGCGAGATCGTGGAGTTCGTCGGCGAGTTCGGCGTGGCGGAGGCGCGGGAAGAGGAGTTCCTCGCAGGTGGAGACGATGTTGACGCCGCGGGTGAGCAGGTCGCGGAGCGTGGGTGCGCAGCGGGCGAGGTCGGAGGAGGTGGAGACGATGGCGCAGTCGACGGCGGACCAATCGATGGGCGCATCGGGTGGACCGTCGAGCGAGGGCGCGATGGTCACATCGGAGTTGCAGGCGGGCACGACGTCGGCGAGTCGGCGGTCGTGGAGCGTGGGGTCGGTGTCGACGCAGGCGACGACGGTGGCGATCCGTCGGGATGCGGCGTCGGCGACGATGAAGCGTCCGAGCGGACCGAGGCCGATCTGTGCGAGTCGGAGCATGGTGCGCGAGCGTAGACGCGGGGCGATGTGCGTGGGAGGTGGGGGAGGCGGTGGGGGTACGCTTGTTGGTGCGGACGACGCGCGAGCGGGCGGGGGGGGCCAGAAGCGGAGTGGAAACCATGACGCGGGACCGAGAGCGCGGGGGCGAGCGTGTGAAGCGGACGTTGCCGAGCTCGGTGGTCGCGGCGGCGGTGGGCTGGTTCGCGGTGGGTTGGGTGGGCGTGTCGAACGCGTGCGCGTGGGACTCGGCGGGGCATCGGACGATCACGTTCCTGGCGATGGACGGGTTCGCGGGCCTTGCGCCGGACCGGCCGGCGTTCCTGGTGAGCGACACGTCGCGGCAGATCGCGGCGTTTCAGGCGAGCGAGGCGGACCGGTATCGCGGGGTTCGGCACGCGTACCTGAAGCACGAGAACGACCCGGACCACTTTTTGGATGTGGAGGATCTGGAGAAGTTCGGGCTGACGCTGGAGACGATCCCGCCGCTGCGGTACGAGTATCTGCGGGCGATGGCGATCTCGAAGCACGAGCACCCGGAGTTGGCCGACGGGGACCCATCGCTGGACCTGCCGCCGTACAACCCGAGGCGCGACACGGCCAAGACGCAGGAGTTTCCGGGGTACGGCGCGCACGCGGTGATGCGGCACCACGGGAAGTTGATCGCGGCGTTCAGGACGTACCGGTCGCTGGAGCGGCTGAACGACTCAGCGCGGGGCGCGCAGATGGAGGCGGCGCGGGCGAACATCCTGCACGAGATGGGGCAGTTGTCGCACTTCGTGGGTGATCTTGCGCAGCCGCTGCACACGACGCGGCACTTCAACGGCTGGGTGGGGAAGAACCCGCACGGGTACACGACGGACAAGGGGTTTCATGCGTACATCGACGGGGGCGTGGTGTCGCTGCACAAACTGAACTACGCGACGCTGCGCGATCGTGCGACGTTCGATCGGAAGATCGATGAGGCGGACCCCTTCAAGGACGTGCTGGAGCACATCCGACGGTCGCACGCGCGGTTCGAGGAGTTGTACATCCTGCGGAAGTCGGGCGAGTTGGATCGGGAGGCGGGGAAGGAGTTGATCGCCGAGCGGCTGCTGGACGGCGCGTCGATGCTGGCGGCGATGTACGTCTCGGCGTGGCGGCTGAGCGAGTTGACGGATCGCGATCAGGAGGACTTTCTGAGGTATGAGGGGCTGGCGGGCGAGCCGGGCGGGCCGGAGCGGCCGGCGAAGAAGGACGAGAAGAAGACGGATGCGGGCGCGGGGGCGGGTGGGGGGGCGGAGCGGAAGGCAACGCCGGAGGAGGCGGAGCGTGCGTGGGAGGGTGCGGGGGCGGGTCGGGGCACGGGCGGCGGTGGTCAGGCGGACCGATAACGCGAGAAGGAAGGGTCGGGATTCGACCCGCGCCCGGCGCGCACCGATGGAACGGTGCCCGGAGGCGCGATGAACGACGTACGCAACAAGTTGCTGCAGGCCAAGGACCTGATGGAGCAGGATCGGTGGGCGCAGGCGCGCACGGTCTTGCTGGAGGCGGTGCGGAAGGCGCCGACGGACCAGAACGCGCTGGTGTTGACGCGGTTCTGTCTGACGCGGCTGGGGGAGAAGACGCAGGCGCTGTATTACGCGCAGAAGGCCGCGGAGCATTACCCGACCAACCCGGACATCCTGACGAACCTGGCACAGTCGCTGATCTCGAACGGGAAGAGCGACGATGCGGTGGTGATTCTGGAGCGGGTGCTGGAATCGGCGCCCGCGCATCCGCACGCGCGGGTGGCGCTCTGCTCGACGCTGATCGATCGCGTGCGGCACGTGGAGGCGCTGCGGCAGGCGCAGGAGGGGATGGTTCATCATCCGGGTCATCCGGACCTTGCGCGGATCGCGACGCAGGCGCTGATCTCGCTGGGGCGGTGCGATGAGGCAGCGCACGAGATCAGGCCGGTGGTGATGGCGAACCCGACGAACGTGAACCTGCTGCAGTTGCAGGCCGCAGCGCACATCTACGCGGCGTCGGTGACGCCGGAGGACGTGAGCGCTGCGCACCTGGCGCACGGGCGGATGCTCGAGCGGCTGATGCCCGCGTCGACGGAACCTTTCAAGAACGATCGCGATCCGGACCGGCCGATCCGCGTGGGGCTGGTGGCGGGGGACTTCCGGCGGCACGCTTCGTACTACTTTCTGACGGGGCTGCTGGACCGGTACGACCGCGAGCGCGTGCAACTGGTGCTGTACCACAACTACGCGGAGCAGGACGCGCACACGGCGCGGCTGCGGGCGATGGTGGAGCGCGGAGTGAACGACCGTTGGGAGACGTTCCGCGACATCTCGCGGATGCAGCACCACGAGGCCGCAGCGCTGATCCGTCGCGACGGCGTGGACGTGGCGCTGGACCTGGCGGGGATCACGCTGGGGAGCGCGCTGCCGATGTTCTGCCATCGGGTGGCGCCGGTGCAGGCGACGTGGCTGGGGTATCCGTGCACGACGGGCGTTCGGCAGATGGACTACCGGATCACGGACGCGGTGATCGACCCCGCGGGGACCGAGTCGTTCAGCAGCGAGGAGTTGCTGCGGATCGACCCGTGCTGGGCGTGCTGGCGCGCGCCGGAGGACGCGGGCGAGGTGAACCCCGTGCCGCCGAGCCAGCGGAGCGCGGGGGAGCCGATCACGTTCGCGTCGTTCACGGCGCTGCAGAAGTTCAACGAGCCGATGATCCGGGCGTGGTGCCGGGTGCTGCGCGAGGTGCCGAACTCGCGGCTGTTGATCAAGAACAACCGGCTGGTTTCGGAGCAGGTTCGCGAGGTGACGGCCCGGCGGTTTGAACTCGCGGGGCTGGCGCGCGAGCGGCTGGTGATGGAAGGGCCGAACACGAGCGGCTCGACGATCATCGACGAGTACTCGCGCGTGGACATCGTGCTGGACTCGTGGCCGTACAACGGGTACACGACGACGCTGGAGGCGGCGTGGATGGGCGTGCCGACGGTGACGCGGGTGTGGGGGACACCGCCGGGACGGTTCGGGCTGCTGGTGAACCGGCAGATCGGGCTGGAAGACCTGGCGGCGTACGACGACGAGGGGTTCGTGTCGCTGGCGGTGGGGCTGGCGCGGGACGCGGATCGGCTGCGGTCGTTGCGCAGCGCGCTGCGCGAGCGCGTGCGGACGAGCGGTCACGGCGATGCGGACGTCTACTGCCGGGGGTTCGAGGCGGCGATGCGCACGGTGTGGCGGCGTTGGTGCGAGGGCGGTCGCGGCGGGCCGGCTGCGCGGTGAGCGCCCACGCGGGCGACATTGCCGGGCACGGCGCTGCGATCATCGGCGCGGCTGGACGGCGACGACCTTGGCGTTGAAGAGGTCTATGGCTTGCTTGACCAATGGGTGGTCGACGCCGTCGGGCTCGGCGGGCGCTGGCGCGACGTGGTGAGCGAGCGGGGCGGGCTTGGGTTCGAGTTGTGAGGCCGGTTGCGCGGCGGGTTCGTCGTCGATGACGGCGGCCGGTGCGAGCGCGGGCGCTGAGGGCGCTGCGGTTGGCGCGCTGTCCGGCGCGCGGGCGCCTGTGGGCCGGGGGGATGTCACCGTCTCGCGAGTCGCACCGGGGAGGGAGTGGGTCGGGGGTGGTGCGTCGGCCGCCGCGGGTTGAGTTCGCGGCGGGGTGGTCGCGGACGGCGGCTCTATTTTTTTACGGGCGCCCTCGCGGGACCGTTGGGTGCGGCTCTTGCGCCGGTGGTGGTGGGGGCGGCCGCGCGGGCCGACTCGAGCAGGCCGGCGACGTCGGCGAGTTTGTCGGTGATGGCCATGCGAACGATCGCCGCGTCGAGCATGGCCCGCGGCGCTGCGCTGAGGCGGAGGGTTCGCGCCACGCTGTCGCAGAGGGCGATGAGGTGGGTGAGGGCGGCGTCGTCGAACCGGCGGGCGGTCTGCACGGCCCACTGGCGGGCATCGGGGGAGAGATCGACCAGATCGGTGCTGTCGCCGCACGCGACGATCATCAGGAGGTCGCGGTAGCGCTCGGCGAGCGTGCTCAGGAGCATCTCGCCGGAGACGCCGCGTTTGGCGAGTTCGTCGGCGGCCTGGAGCGCGGCGGCGGGTGAGCCGTCGGCGACGGCGGTGATGAGCCGCTCGATGACCTCGCGCTCGGGGAGGCCGAGGAGGCGCTCGAGGAGCGCGGGGGTGAGTTCCTTCTCGCCGGCGGCGATGAGGCGGTCGAGGAGGCTGAGGGCATCGCGCATGGAGCCGTTGCCGAGGCGCGCAACGGCGTGGAGGAGTTCGGCGTCGGCCTTGACCTTCTCGTGCTTGACGACGTCGGCGAGGTGGCGGGCGATCTCGGCGGTGGGGATGTTGCGGAACTCGAAGCGCTGGCAGCGGCTCTGGATGGTGGCGGGGACCTTGTGGGTCTCGGTGGTGCACAGGATGAAGACGACGTGGTCGGGTGGCTCCTCCATGGTCTTGAGCAGCGCGTTGAAGGCGTGCGTGGAGAGCATGTGGACTTCGTCGATGATGTAGATCTTCTTGCGGCCGCGGAGTGGGCGGTAAACGCTGTTGGCGATGAGTTCGCGGGTCTCTTCGACTCGGCTGTTGCTGGCGGCGTCGATCTCGATGACGTCGGTGTCCTGGCCGCGCATGATGGCGGCGGCGACGTCGGGGGGCTGGTCGTCGGGGGTGTTGATGGCCTTGGCGAAGATTCGGGCCATGGAGGTCTTGCCGACGCCGCGCGTGCCGCAGAAGAGGTAGGCGTGGCCGACGCGGTCGGTGGCGATGGCGTTTTTGAGGGTCTGGGCGATGGCGTCCTGTCCGACGACCTGGTCGAAGGACTGGGAGCGGTAACGGCGTGCCAGGGCGGTGTAAGCCATGGGGGAGGGTACGCGGTGCGGGCGTGATCTCCCGCATCGGCGTGCTTGAGGGTCGCGGCTGCTTGCGACAACCGCGGCGTCGATCGACGGCCAGGTTGCCGGCAGCACCGGGCACGGAACGCTTATGGCTGCTGCGGTCAAGCCCTGACCAGTTTCACGCCCACACCCGTGCACCGGGCCCGGCCGTCGATCGACGCCGCGGACGCTTGACGCGCGGCGGCGAGGGCGAGTTTAGGCGGGTGCGGCGCGTCGGCACCCGGGACCGGATCACCCCCGCGTCGGTTCGACGCTGCGGGTCGCCAGGGGCGAGGTTCGCGTTGCGCCGAGCAGGTCGTCGGCGTAGTTGGTGGCGGCCCGGCGCTGGGTGATCGGGCCTTCGGCGTCGCCCCGCAGGAACTGGCGGATCAGCCGCTCGTCCTCGGGCAGGTCGCGGGCCTGCGAATCGTCGAGTTTGCGGAGGCGGTCGTACCAGTCGCGCGTCTCGACGCGGAGCATGCGCCCCTTGTCGAGCATGGCCATGCGGTCGGCGATGGTGAAGGCCGAGTCCATCTCGTGGGTGACGACGACGCTGGTGACGCCGAGTTTGCGCGAGAGGTCGACGATCAGGCGGTCGATCTCGGCGCTGGTGACGGGGTCGAGCCCGGCGCTCGGCTCGTCGTAGAAGAGGACCTTGGGGTCAAGGGCGAGCGCGCGGGCGAGCCCGGCCCGCTTCTTCATGCCACCAGAGATCTGGGCGGGGAACTTGTCGGCGTGCTCGCGCAGGCCGACGAGTTCGAGTTTGATCTTGACGATCGTCTCGATGATCTCCTCGCCGAGGTCGGTGTGCTCCTGGAGGGGGAGGGCCACGTTCTCGGCGACGGTCATGGAGTTGAAGAGCGCGCCGGACTGGAAGAGGATGCCGAAGCGCTTGCGGATGTCGTCGAGTTCCTCGCCCGTCACGCGCAGCAGCGACCGGCCGAACATCGTCAGGTCGCCCTCGTCGGGCCTGAAGCTGCCGATCATGTTGCGGAGCAGCGTGCTCTTGCCGCTGCCCGAGCCGCCCATGATGACCATGGTCTCGCCCGGCATGATCTCGAGGTTGATGCCGTCGAGCACCGCCCGGCCGTCGAAGCGCTTGACGAGCCGCTCGCAGCGGATGACCGGATTGGATCGGCCGTTGCCGTTGCCGCCGTTCCCGTTGCCCCGGCCCGCGCCGGTCTGGCCGTTGGGCGGGCCGCCGGCGGGGTCGCGATGATCGGCCTGCGATGCGGAGGCTGAATTCGGCACGGCGGGATGGTAGTGCTCAGGCGCCGGGCCGAGGTTCGGGGTCCGGTTCCGGGTCCGGTTCGGGCGAACGCGGCTCGGTCGGTTCGTCCGGTTCGTCGGGATCGGTCGCATCGCTCGGAGCGGGTGTTGTCGGCGGCGTGACCGTCGGCCCGGCGGGGTCTGGCCGTGGGATCAGCCAGTGTTCGCCCGTCGACGTGAGGATGCCGACGTTCTCGATCGGCAGCCAGAAGTTCGGCTTGCCGGCGGGAGGCGGGCCGCCGGTCGTCGGCACCTCGACGAGCATGACCGCCCAGCCGCTCTCGAACTGCGCGGGGATCGGGATGGTGTTCTGGCGATTGCCGACGTTCTGCATCTTCGGGCCGATCGCCATGTAGGCCTGCAGCACGCTGATCTTGGTGTCGGGGATGCTCTTGAAGGCTCCGAGATCGGACTGGTACTCACCGACGAACGCGAGGATTCGCTCGTCGCTGACCGCGGCGTTGGCCGTGGCGGTGAGTTCGCCGCGAAGGACGGAGGTGTCGCCGCGCTCCAGCGCCTCGAACGACGTTCGCGCGGGTTGGACCATCGTGACGAACGTGTCGCCGACGCTCACCGCGCCGAGCACGACGAACCCCCACAGCACCGTGGTGACCAGGCCGATCACGCACCCGGCCACGGCCATGCCCAGGCCCGTCAGCCGGCCCTTGCTCGCCGAGATGAACAGGATCGCAGCGCCGCCGCAGATCATCGCCAAGAGGCCGAAGCCGGGCAGGCACAGGATCGCCAGCACGAGCGCCGTCACCGCCAGCAGCGAGACGCGGGAAGAGACCGGCTGATCGAACGGCGAACCGAACGCCCCCGACGGTGTGGGATAGGTGGTCATGGCATCAGGATAGGTGGGAGTGCGTGGGCGCGGGATTCAACTCGGCGCGTGCGCTGCACGCGGCTCGGCGAGCGTGCGCGCGGCGATCGGGATCGCGTCAGCGCCCCGCGCTCGGCCCGGCGGGGTGTTGCGGGCCTTGCAGGGTTGCCTTGAACTGGGTGATGCGCATGCGGTGGATCGCCATGACGACACCGAACCACGCGCCCGCGATGCCGAGCGCTGAG
Source organism: Phycisphaeraceae bacterium (assembly GCA_019636535.1). Taxonomy (GTDB): domain Bacteria; phylum Planctomycetota; class Phycisphaerae; order Phycisphaerales; family UBA1924; genus JAHBK01. The sequence goes on from JAHBXK010000029.1 coordinate 38,663, forward strand.
CCACCCAGCCCGCCGATCCAGCCCGCGATCTCGCCGAAGGGGAGCCACGCGGCGAGCGACATGCACACGCCGAACAGCACGATCATCCCGACGCCAAGGAGATAGAACAGGCCGCGGATCTTGGCGGTGCGGTGCGCATCGTACATGCGGGCCAGTTCCGGGCTGCCGCCTGCGTCCATCGGTTCGGGCTCGCTGAGGAGCATGCGCAGGCTCACGGGGAGCACCGCGGCGACCATCACGATGACGAGCAGGTACGAACCGGCGAAGGCGAGCCAGCGTGAACGATCGGAATCGCTCTCGAATGGCCCGGCCAGCCCGCGCGCCAGAATCGCCGCGAGGAACGCCCCGCCGATCAGCCCGAGCGCGAGCCAGTGAGAGCGGCCGACGGGGCTGGTGCGGGCGCGGTTGTCGAGCCGCGCAGCGCGAACGGGCTCGTTGCTGGCGGGTGCGCCCGTGCGGAACCACGCGGCGTTCTTGACGCGGAGCAGCGGCACGGCGAACAGGAACCAGAGGGGGAAGAAGAGCACCCACGTGAATCGCGCAACGATCGCGAGCGTCTGCGAACCGATGTTGACCGAGGCGAGCACCGCGCCCAGCCAGAGCGCAAGCGCCAGCAGCGTGGCGATGACCAGCGCGATGGTGCGGGCGCGGACCTCAGCGCGCTGCGGCTCATCGGCGTTCGCGCTGCCGCCGCCCCCCCGCCCCCCGGCCGTGCGCGCGGGCAACGCGAACGCGAGCGGCGAGAGCAGCATGAGGGGCACGAGGACGAGGGTGATGAGGCGGATGACGATGTCGACGGCGTTGGTCATCGTGATCTCCTTGTGTCGGGTGGTGTCAGGCGGTGGCGTCGGGTTGGCGGTGGGGGCGATCGCCCGCCCAGATGCGGGCGAGCTGGCGGTCGATGAGGGTGCGTGTCTCGTCGAGGTCGAGCCCGGCGATCTTGGCATCGGAGAGCGCAGCGGCGAGCGTCGACTCGATGCGTCGGCGCTCCTCGGCGGGGCGGCCGCGCGGGCGCTCAACCGTGGCGATGACGACGGTGCCCCGCCCGCGCGCAGAGGCGAGCAGGCCCGCGTCGGTCAGTTCGCGATAGGCCCGCGCAACGGTGTTGAGGTTGATGCCCAGGTCGTTGGCGAGTTGGCGCACCGGCGGCAGTTCGTGCCCGATGCGCAGGCCGCCGGAGGCGATCAGCCGGCGAAGTTCGGCGACCAGTTGGTCGTGGATGGGGACGGGGCTGGCGAGGGAAACGGTGATCACTCGCACATAGTATCACACAATGATACAAATGTCAAGCGGTCGTGATTGTGGTGCGTTCCTTTGCCGGAAATCAGGGGTTCGGCGTGGTTTGGTCGCGACGGCGCTGCCACCCTCCCGGCCCCGTTGCCGGCTGCGCCTCGGTCCCGGTTGTCCCTCGCTCAGCGTCCGCCGTCCGCACGCCGGAGGTTGAACTCCAGCGGCTCGCGGCCCGAATCGGGTGTGAACGACACCACGATGTCGAAGCGGTCGGGCTCGGGCGATGAGTACCGGACCGAGTGCAGCATCCCCGCGCCCGCGCCCTCGGGCAGGCCGTCGGCGGTGAAGAGCGCCTCTTTCGGGCCGGAGTTCGCGGCGTCATAGCGCAGCGTGAGCGCGGTCGGCTCGCTCTTCCACGGCTCGAGTTTGGAAGAGAAGTGCCGCAGACGCAGGAACACGTCGGGCGCGCCCTCCTTGCCGGGCTCGGCGGTGATGCTCAGCAGTTCGAACATCGACGCCTTGCCGTCGTTGCTCCAGCGGAACATGCCCAGGATGCTGTCGCCGTGGGCGGGGGCCCACGTCTCCTCAACGAAGGCCCCTTCACGCTCGCTCGACCAGCGGCCGGTCATGAAATCGAACTTCGACGCGTCGAGCGTGAGGGACTTGGCCTGCGCGGGCCGGGCGGGCTGCGCGGGAGCGGGCGTGGAGGAGGTGGTCGTCGAAGTTGTGCCCGAGGCTGGCTGACCGCCGGCCGAAGAAGCCCCGGCGAGCATCAGGCCCGCTGCGCCCAGCGCGCAAGCGGCGGTGATGGAGATCAGCGTGGTGGCGAGTGCGGTGCGTGGCATGGGGTTCCTCGTGTTGCGGATGTGCGTATTCGCGTTCGTGTGCGAGCGTGGCGGTGGCGGGGTGAAAGGCGGGAGCGGCGGCGGTGCGCCAGCGCCATCAGCCCTGCTTCTGCAGGTCCTGGAAGAGCATCAGCGCGTTCCCATCCGGATCGAAGAACGTGGCGAGTTTCACCATGCCGGGGATCGTGCGCGTCTCACCGTCGAAGCGGACCTTCTTGCCCTCGAGCATCGTTCGCGCGGCGTCGAGGTCCTTTACGCCGAACGTCGGCACCGGCCCCGCGCCCACCTTCGGCTCGGGCGTCTCGGCAAAGCCGAGGTTCAGCCCCGGCGTTTCGGTCGCCATCTCGCACCAGCCGATCTCGGCAACGTCGTAGAGCAATTTCAGCCCGAGCATCGATTGGTACCAGTCGGCGCTGGCCTTGCGGTTCTTGCACTGGAACGAGAGCGTGACGCCGCCGTCGAAGTTGAGGGGTGAGGCCATGGTGCGTGGGTTCCTGTTGGGAGAGGGGGGAGGTGCTTGGCCGGGCCGTGGTCCAGCGCTGGACGCAACCAGAATAGCCACTATACTTTCTGTGTCAAGGGCCATTCGGCCCGATTGCACGGTTTCCGGATCGACCCATGCAGCCCCGTGAGGACATCGAGGGACGCCCACCGGCATCGCCCGGCGGGAAGCACGTTGCCCGCCTGTTCGCCAGGCGGTGGACGGTGCCCGTGCTCGCCCAGTTGCACCGCGAAGGGGGCAGCCGCTTCGTCTCCCTCGCCTACCGACTCAGCGCAAGCGAAGGGGCCGTCCGCGCTGCGCTCGACGACCTGATCGAGGGGGGGCTGATCATGCCCAACCCCGGCTACGGCCACCCGCTGCGTCCCGAGTACGTTCTCACGCCCCGAGGCGTGCGCGCGGGCGTTTGCTGCGCCCGTCTCGAAGGCGCCCTCGAATCGCTCGGCCTGCGTTCGCTGGTGCTGCGAAAGTGGACGATGCCGGTGATGTGGGCGGTGGGTGAGGGTCCAGCGCGCTTCACGGCGGTCTCGCGAGCCCTTTCCGGCGCAACGGACCGCGTCGTCGCTGGTTCGCTGCGCGAACTCTGCGATGCGCGCCTGCTCGCCCGCCGCGTCCACGACGACTTCCCACCCACGAGTCTGTACGTGCCCACGCGCGAGGGCCGCTCGATCGCGCCGATCCTCGCCGAGATGTGACCGGCCGCGCGTGCGGGGTGGGTGGGGCTTGAGTGGGGATGTGGGGAGTGGGGGGGCGACCCAGCGCGAGAGCGGGCCGGGAGAATTCCTAGTATTGTGTCGGCCGCATCTGTTGGCCTCAGCGCGGGTGCATCCCAGCGAGTGGTTCTCGCGCGATGTTCGCGCGATGTTCGCGTGGCCGGGCCGCTGCGTTCGTTCCCGTTTCCGCCGGTACCACATCGGCCCACCGGCAGGCAGTGCTTCCCAACTCCCCACCCTCAGCCCCCTCCCCCCTCCCCCCCCGCCCACATTCTCAAACGGAGCATCCGAACATGAAGAAGGTCGTCAAGATCCTCGCCGCGCTCATCCTCGTCTTCGTCCTGCTCCTCGTCGGCGCGGTCGTCGCCGTCGGCTACTTCGTCGACGACATCGCCAAGAAGGGCATCGAGCAGGGGGGCACACACGCCCTCGGCGTCCAGACCACCCTCGACAAGGCCAGCGTCGGCCTCTTCAGCGGCAAGTTCGGCCTCAAGGGACTCAAGGTCGCCAATCCCGACGGCTTCTCCGCCCCCGCCTTCTTCTCGCTCGGCGAAGGCGGCGTCGCGGTCGATTACGGTTCGCTGCAGCAGCCGGTCGTCACGCTGCCGGAACTGCGCCTGGCCGACATCGGCGTCTCGCTGGAGAAGAAGGGCGGCAAGTCCAACTACGAGGTCATCCTCGCCAGCATCAAGAAACTTCAGTCCGACAAGCCGGCCGACCCGTCGCCCGCCCCCGCGCCCACCGGCGACGAGAAGAAGTTCGTCGTCAACCAACTCAGCATCCGCAACGTCCGCGTCGACGTCGACCTGGTCGAGGCCGGGCCGATCGGCCAACTCGCCAAGATCAGCATCCCCATCGAGAGCATCGAACTCTCGAACGTCGGCCAGACCGGCACCGGCGTCAAGGGCACGGGCGTGTCGATGGAGCAACTGCTGAGCATCATCGTGCAGGCGGTGCTCTCGGCGGCGATGGAGAACTCCGGTGGCAGGCTGCCGGCCGACTTCGTGAACGACCTCAAGGGCCAACTCGCCACGCTCGACGGCCTGAAGGACCTGCCGATGAAGATCGCTGGCGATGCGGGCAAGGCCCTGCAGGACGCCGGTAAGGACGCGGCCGACAAGGCCAAGCAGGCTGCGGACGAGGCCCGCAAGGCGGCCGAGGACGCGGCGAAGAAGGTCGGCGACGGGATCAAGGGCATCGGCGATTCGCTGCCGATCCCCGGCGGGAAAAAGTGAGGTCGTGAGCCACGTTGCGCGCGATCGATCCCGTGCGCTCAGGTCGCCCCAAGGTGAGATCAAACCGGATTCCAGAAGCGGGTCTTGAACCTCTCGATGAGCGTCCATGCTCGGATGCGCGCTGCGGTGTGAATCCCGCAGCGCGAACACCGGTGCTCAGCGGAACAGTTTGTCTTGCCGCGGCACTGCTCGGCGTTGTAACGACGGTGGCCGTTGCTTGGGCGTGGTACGTCAGGCCAAAGGCGTGGTGGCCGTTCGGGCAGTCGACGCCGGCGAGCGGGCGTTCGGTACACCACGAGTGGACGGACCAGTTCGGGAGCAGGGCGAACCGCTCCATGAGCCAGGACGGATTCAGCTTTTGGAGCCTTTCGAGTAAGCGGCCAGTTACGGGCGAGGAACGACGTTGGCGAAGCGTTACGGGCGGTAACTGGGAACGAGACTCGCACGTGGTTCCATGGTGGCTGCGGCGGTTGGAAGGAGATGGCGATTTTCTGGTTGCCGGCGAGCAGCGCGCCGGATGGCCGGCGTCCAGCCTCTCGGCTGCGGTGGTGATGCCATCGCGTGACGGTGTCGATCGCCCGCACGTGCTCTATGGCCTTGAAGTGCGTGGTCTGCGGTTCACATCCGGCGGCGACTGGATTCACTTTCCGATCATCCCGTTGTGGCCGGGGTTCCTGATCAATGCTGGCCTCTATGGCTTCACGTGGTTGTTGGTGCTTCGGGGCCGGACGATGGTTCGCGAGGTTCGCTACCGACTGAACGAACAGCACGCAGTTTGCGATCGGTGCGGATACGACCTCCGGGGACTTCGATCGTGTGATCGTGTCTGCCCGGAGTGCGGCGCATCTCGGACCGAAGCGTCGTCCGGGCCTGGTGGCGGCTCGCTGGCCCGTTCTGCGCGGAGGCTTCGTGGTCGGTTGCTTCGCAGCATTCGGTTGTGACGATCGAGATGCAACCAGACGATGGTCCGACCGTGCTGACTCGATTTCACGCGTTGGGGCGGGTTCGGTCGGCGTGTGCGACTCGCGATCGCCGCCCCGACCGATAACGCCTCGCAGTTGGCCTTTGCGCCTCGAATAGAATCATGAACGATCCGATCTCCAATCAGAAACAGATCGTATATGATACCAAGCAGTCATGCTCACCACCCCCGCCATCCCCCTCGCGATCCTCTCACGCCGCCGGGCGGAATTGGGCATCAGCCTCGCCGCGCTCGCCCAGCGCAGCGGCGTCTCGGAGCCGACCGTCAAACGCATCTTCGCGGGTCGCATCGGTGAGGCCTCTTTCGCAAACGTCGCGGCGGTTGTCGACGCCCTCGGCCTGAGCCTCGACTTGGGGGCGGCCGACGCCGACCAGATGCGGCGGACGCAAGCACGCAAACAGGCCGAGCGCGTGGCGCGGCTGGTTCAGGGGACCAGCGCGCTGGAGAGTCAGGCGGTCGACGAGCGGGCGTACCAGCAACTGGTCGAGCGGACTTACCACGAACTGCTCGCCGGGCCGAAGCGACGGCTATGGACGGAGTGATCGTGCATCCTGAAGCGCCTATTCCTGGCCAGACGCCGTTGCTCGACTACTCGGGTCTGCGCGCCAAGGGCGTGCGCACCGCCGCCGAACTCAACGAAGCGGAGGCCGAGAACGTGCGCAAGGCGACCGTCAAGTACCTGCTCGCCGCGCCGACCAAGCGCGCTGCGCCGTTCGATCTTGCGTGGCTGCGACGGCTGCACGCCGAGATGCTCGGCGACGTGTGGGCGTGGGCTGGCGCGTTCCGCCGGCACGAGACGAACATCGGGTCGCCGCCACACCGTATCGAGATCGACTTGCAGTCGATGCTTGAGGATCTGAAGATCTGGCATGCGTCGGGCATGCCGATGCTCGAACAGGCCGCGAGGCTGCACCATGTATCGGTGAAGGTCCATCCGTTCACCAACGGCAACGGCAGATGGTCGCGCATGCTGGCGAACATCTGGTTGCGGCGGCATGGGTCAGCGCCGATCGCGTGGCCCGAAACGACGATCGGCACGGCGAGCTCGATCCGCGGCGGGTACATCCAGGCGGTCAAGGCCGCCGATTCGGGCGACTACTCGAAGCTGCTCGCGCTGCACGAGCGCTTCATCGAAGCCCAGACCGGTTGAATCGCCGGATGATGAATTCGCCACGAAGCGCTGCACGGCGACGCGATGCAACGCGCGAGCGCCGCGCAGTCCCACCGATCATCGCTTCCGCGGTTTGCCGCCCGTCTTCTTGGTCTTCTTGGCGCTCCGCACCGCTCGCGCGGGCTTGGCCGACGCGCGCGCGGTCGTCGTGCGCTTGGCGCTCGCGCCCTTGCCCGCCGTGCGACCCCCACCCCCACCGGCAGCACTGCCGGTGCTTCTGCCCTCACCCCCACCCTCGCTCGCGCTGCGCTTCGCGCCCGGCGCCTTCCCCTTCAACGTGCTCTTCCCGCCGCTCTTCCCACCACCTTTCCCCCCGGCCTTCCCACCACTCCCCCTTCTCCCCGCGCCCCGGCCGCTCTCGATCACGCCATCCTCTTGCTCCATCGCCTCGAGCGCTGACTCGACCGCCTCCGAATCCTCCTCGCCTTCGTCGCTGTCGATCTCGTCGGCGTTCCACGCTTCTTCCGCCGCCGAGCCGGTCGCCATCCGCGTTCCGTCGAAACTCGCGTCGAACGACGCATCATCGTCGAAGTACGCCCCCGCCTCCGTCGGCAGCGACTCGGCCCAGTCCGCCTCCGCCGCGGCCCGGCCCGACCCAACCCCACGCCCCGCCGCGCGCCGTTCGCGCTCTTCCTGCTCAGCGCCCGCCGCGAGGTCCTCGTCCCGCGCCTGCGACCGCTTCTTCACGATCAGTTTGATCGGCACCTCCGCGAACGGCGTCGCCTTGCGGAAGGCGTTGAGCAGGAACCGCTGGTAGTTCGGGCTGAACAGTTCCGGCTTGTTCACCACCATCACGATCGTCGGCGGGTGCACCGCCACCTGCGCCACGAAGTACGCCTTGGCGAACGTCCCCAGTTTGCTCGAAGGCCCGCGCGTCGACAGGATGTTCTTCAGCAGCCGGTTCAACTCGCCCGTCCCCACGCGCGTCCCCGCCTGCTCGTGCATCTCGCTCGCCAGCCGGATCAGCGACGGAAGGTTCGTCTTGTTCTTCGCCGAAATGAAAGCGATCGGCGCGTCCATCAGCGCCTTGAGTTCGTTCCGCAGGTACTCCGAGTACGACTCGATCGTGATCGCCTTGCCCCGCCCGCGCCCCGCCGTCGCCACCTTCCCCTCCACCAGGTCCCACTTGTTCACCGCCAGGATCGTCGGCTTGAACCGCTTGGCGCACAGCGCGGCCAGTTGCTGATCGACCTGCGACGGCGGCAGCGTCGCGTCGACCAGCATCAGCACCACGTCCGCCCGATCGATCGACCGCTGCGCCCGATCGAACGCCCACCACTCGATCCGGTCCGCGAAGCTCTTCTTCCGCCGAAGCCCCGCCGTGTCGATCGCCGTGAACGTCTTCCCGTCCATCTCAAACCGCACGTCCACCGCGTCACGCGTCGTCCCCGCGATCTCGCTCACGATCACCCGCGGCGCGCCCGCCAGC
>JAHBXK010000003.1 GCA_019636535.1 Phycisphaeraceae bacterium
CTTTCCAGACGCGGACAGAGAGGGCGTTGGGTTCCGGTGAGTTGGCCGATCGGCAAGCATGGGGCGGGAAGTTGTGCGGGCTGGTGCTGCGCATTGCGCTCACACTCCACGCGCTCAAGACGTGGGGCAAGTCGGGACGGCCCACGGACTACCCCACCATCGACGCCGAGACGATGCGGGGCGCGACCGCGTGGGCGGACTACTTGGCGGCGGCTGAGGCCCACGCCCGGCATCGGATCGGGGAGACTGAGACGGACGCCGAAGCGCGTCGGCTGGCCAAGTGGGTTGAGGCCCACGGAGGCACGGCGACGGCGAGCGAGGCCGCGCGGGGGCTGAGGGTGTTTCGGAATGCCCCGGACGGTGCCGAGCGTGCTGAGCAAGCGTTGAACGCTCTGGTGGCGTCGGGCTTGGGAGAATGGGAGCCGGTTCCGCCCGGCCCCGAGGGTGGCCGTTGGACCCGCCGATTCCGACTCGCACCGTCTGGCACTGGAACAGAAACCCCGGAAACGTCGGGAATCGTTGAGGTTTCTGTGCCAGAGGATTCGGACGGCTGGGGGGAGGTTGAGCCGTGATCGCCACCCACGAAGTAGGGGCGTTGTTGCTGGCGCTTGGCCGGGCCGGGGTTGAACTTGCCCCGCATCCGTCCGACCACGCCCGCGTTCGGCATCGCCCGGCGGCGCTGTCCCCCACGGTGGCCGAGCGTTTGCGTTCGCATCGTGGGGCGATCGTGGGGCTGCTGGCGGGCGTTGGGCTGCCCGAGCCGGGGACCGATGCGGCGGACCTGCTGGCCGAGCGGCTGGGCACGGCGGATGAGTTGGGCATGGCGACGGCCCCCGGTACGTCCGGCTGGATGCTCGCGCTTGGGGAGTCGCTGGGCGGCGTGCCGGAGGCGGTGGCGTGTGATACACCGACGCCCCCCGAGCCGGTGCCGAGCGCGGTGGACCTTGTGGAGCAACGGGCGGCGGAGTTGGCGGAGGATCACTACCGGGATCGCGCGGCAGAGCGACATTGGGGGTTCTATCACTGGTGGCAGATGGGGGAGACTGAGCGGGCGCGGCGGCGTGCCAAGATTGTACGGGAAGGACTTGCACAATCCGAAGTATTGGGGTAGACTATGGGCATGGCAACGGTGACGGACACATTGCGGGCGGCGTTGGAGGGGTGCGGGCAGACGCGGTATGCGGTGAGCAAGGCCACGGGAATCCCTGAATCGACGCTGAGCCGATTCGTGGCGGGCGGGAAGCCGCTGCGCGGTGAGAACATCGACAAACTCTCTGAGTACCTGGGGCTGGAACTTCGGCCCAAGGCGGGCAAGCCCCGCAGGAAGGGACGGTGAACCGTGCGTGCATTCGTCATTCACGGACACGATGCCGACACGGGAGCGCCCATTGAACTCTCGGTCAAGATTGGAAGTGTTGGGGAGGCTGCGGAGTTTGCGGCTTCGCGCGGGATCAAAGTGACTTCGATTCATGCGGAGAGCGGGTACACCTACACGCCAACAAAGGACGGTGGATTCCGCCGGAATGACGAATCGGCGAGCGGCAGTCCAGAATCCCGAGCGGACGCGGCTCTGTACGCATTCGCGGTGCTGATCCCGCTGATCGGACTGGTGGCGGGAGCGATCCGACTCGCCAAGCGTGATCCGAGCGGTGGGTTCGTGATTCTGGCCGGGCTTGGCGGCGTGATTCTGTGGGCGATCATCTGGGCTGCCACTAACTGACGGAGGCGACAATGGCAAGCGTGGTGCGCGATCCAAACGGACGGAAGCGAATCCTGTTCACGGACGGCGACGGTGAGCGCAAGGCGATCCGGCTGGGAGTGGTGTCGGTGAAGGCGGCGGAGTCGTTTCGCCTGCGCGTTGAGGCGATTCTGTCGGCGACGGAAATGCGGCAACCGCTGGACGCGGATACGTCGGCGTGGCTGGCCGAGTTGCCGGAGCGGATGCACAAGCGACTTGTGCGGGTCGGGCTTGTTGCGCCGCGTGTGAAGCCCGAAGCGCTGACGCTGGGTGCGATGTTGGATCGGTTCGAGAAGGCGGTGACGGTGAAGGCGTCAACGATGATCGCCTACGGCCAAGCCCTGCGGATGCTGCGCGATCACTTCGGCGAATCAACGCCGCTGGCGTCGATCACCCCGGCCCACGCCGACGAATGGCGCAAGGCGATCACCGAGCCGACGAAGGGCAAGCGGCTGGCGACGGCCACGGTTTCCAAGCGCGTGCGGGTGGCGAAGGCGGTGTTTCGCAAGGCGGTGAAGTGGGGACTGATTCAATCCAGCCCGTTCGCGGACCTGCGGGGTGGTGCGGAATCCAACCGCGACCGCTCGCACTACGTCGATCGGCCCACCGTCGCGAAGGTTCTGGAAGCGTGCCCGGATGATGAGTGGCGCGCGATCGTGGCGCTGGTGCGGTTCGCTGGCTTGCGCTGTCCGTCCGAAGTCGGTTTGCTCCGCTGGGGTGACGTGAACTGGGAGCGCGGGCGGCTGACGGTGCGAAGCCCCAAGACGGCGGGGCACGAAGGGCACGCGCTTCGGATGGTGCCGATCCCCCCGGAACTCCGCCCGATCCTGCTGGCTCTGTTCGATGCCGCTGAGCCGGGGGCGGTGGCGGTGGTGCCGGGGCTGAGCGATGCCGGGATCAACTTGCGGACGCACTTTGAACGCATCATCGGACGGGCGGGCGTGAAGGCATGGCCGCGCCTGTACCACAACTTGCGGGCGTCGTGCGCTACGGACTGGGTGGAGCGGTTTCCGGCGCACGTTGTGGCGGGCTGGCTGGGGCATTCGCCGATGATCGCGGCAACGCATTATCTCCAGACACGCGATGCGCACTTTGATCTAGCGGCTGGGTTCGGGACGCCGGATGAGGGCGGCGCAAAAAGCGGCGCAGAATCCGGCGCGCAAGCGGCGCAGAATGCGGCGCAGCACCCGACCGCATCGGATCGCACCGATTCGCCGGATGAGTCGGAAGTGCTGTGTTTTGCTGGCGTTTCGCGGGATGACGCGAACGAGTGCGAATCGACGCGAAACGAACAAGTGGCCCCGCTCGGATTCGAACCGAGGACCAAGCGATTATGAGTCGCCTGCTCTAACCGCTGAGCTACAGGGCCGCGGAGCCGGAGTGTACCGGCCCGATGCTCTCGCCGCGCATCAGCGGAGCTCGCCCTGGAGTTTCTCGATGCGTCCGAAGACGCGGTGCAGGTCGGCCCGCTGCGCGAGCATGCGATCGGCGTAGGCGACGGTCAGCACGCGCAGGACGTGGCGGTGCACGGCCGAGCCTCGCTCGTTCGACCAGAGAACACGCTCGATGCGGTCGAGTTCCGCCGCGGCCTCGACGACCGTGTCGCGGCGCGCAGGGTCGAGTCTGCGCGTCGGACGCTTCGGCTCGGCGTCGAACTCGAACCGCCGCGTCGATTCCTGATCGGTGGGCTCGGCCGGTTCGGGTTCGAGCGCTGCACGCTCGCGCTGAATGACCGCGCAGGCGCGGACGGCCCTGCGCTTGAGCCGCCACGGATCGTCCTCGGGCAAGCGGCCCTCCCAGAGCGGCTCGAACTCGTCGAGGAGCGCGAGGGCGTCGTCGGCTCGTTCGGTCCGGACGTACCAGAACGCGAGCATGTCGGCGAAGAGCATGTGCTCGATCGTGCCGGCGCGACCCTGGCGGCGTGCCCGCGCGAGCATCTCTTCGGCGACGGAGATGCGTGACGACCAGAGATCGAGTTCGGTGTCGCGGTCGAAACTGAAGAGCACCGGCCCGCTGACCGACTCGATGATCGTCATGGGCAGGAGCAGGTCGTTCGACATGTTCTGCCTGGCGCGTGTGCTCGTCATGTCGCTGAGCAGGCGGAAGGTCGAGTAGAGTTCGTTGTACGCCTCGGCCTGCTGCGTCTGGTAGGCGTTGGTCGCGTCGAGGCGCTCGCGGAGCAGGCGGTAGTGACCGTCGCGCCAGACGAAGACGGCGGCGGCGACGCCCGCCAGCAGGACGAGCACGACGCAGGCCCCGGCGATCCACGCGCCGGTCGACCGGCGCAGCGAGAGCCGCAGGCGGCGTGACGCGCCCGGCTTGAGCCAGCGGATCGGGCGGTGTTCGAGCCAGTCGCGCAAGTCGTCGGCGAGCGCCTCGGCCGAGGCGTGTCGATCACGCGGGCGAGGCGCGAGCGCGCGCAGGCAGATCGCGGCCAGGTCGGGATCGATCGGGCCGAGGCGGGCACGGACGTGCTCCGGCGGCTGCGCGGGATTCGAAGCGATCCACGAAAGGACCTGCTCGGGCGTTGAGCCGTTCGGATACTCGTCGCAGAGAAGCCAGAAGAGCAAGCCGCCGAGGGCGTACACGTCGGCGCGCGGGGTGGCCGAGCCGTGCTCGGAGCGGACGAGTTCGGGAGCGAGGAAGGCGAGGGAGCCCTTGGGCTGCTCGCGCGCTGAAGCGTGACCGGCCGTCGAGAGGCGGGTCGAACCGCCGAAGTCCCAGACCATCGGTCTCGCGGCGGGGCCGTCGTCGGAGAGGAGAATGTTGGAGGGCTTGAGATCGCAGTGGATCAGGCCGGCGGAGTGGGCGGCCTGCACGCCGTCGGCGACGGCGGCGATCGTTCGCGCGCAGAAGCGAGCGTCGGCCCGGAGTTGGTGGAACCGCGCGGACGCGCGCTCGAGCGAGCGGCCGGGGGCGTGCTGGCTGACGATGTAAGCCTCGCCGTCAGCGGTCATGCCGACGTCGAGCACCTGCACGACGTTGGCGTGCTCGATGCGGCGGGCCTTCTGGGCCTCCTCGACGACGCGGAACTGCGCGGCCTCATCGGCGGAGCGGTCGAGGAGTTTAATGGCGACCATGAAGGGCTTGTCGGGCTCGGAGAGCGCGCGGTCAACGGCGAGGTAGACGCGGCCCTCGCTCCCTTCGCCGAGCACCTCGCGGAGTTCGTATCGTGGGCGCGGACGCTCGGCGGGGCGAGCGGCGGGGATGACCGGGCCGAAGTCGCAGGGCAGATCGCGGACGATGCGCGGCCTGCCGGCGGGTGCGCCGACGACGGAGGTGGTGACGACGCGGTCGAGCGCTGCGGCGAGGCGGATCTGATCCTCGAACTCGGGGTGACGGTCGATCAGCGTGTGGACGGCCTGCTCTCGCGGCATGCGGGCCCGCATGGAGCGGAGGGCGAACTCGATGGCGGTGTCGAGCGCCACGGGGTGGCTGCGCAGGTGCGGGAAGCGGTCGAGGTATTCGTCGAGATCGACGGGCCTGCCGTCGGAGAATGCGACGGTCGCGTCGCGCTCGATCTGGGCGCTCATCGACTCGTCGTCGAGCGGCTCGAACTGGGAGATGCGTCTCATCGTTCGTCGGCGGGGGTGAGGTGCGTGCGGAGGGTCTGCTTGACGCCCTGCCAGCGCTGACGGACCGCGGCGTGCGTTGTGCCGAGATGCTCGGCGATGTCGGCGTGCTGGTTGCCGTGGAGCCAGAGGGCCAGGAGTTCCTTGTCTCTCGGGTCTTTGAGCGCGTTGAAGAGCGACTCGATCCGGATCTCGGCGGCGTCGAGGGCCTGATCGCCGCCACGCTCTGACTCCTCGATGCGGGCGAGAACGAGTTCGGCGAAAGGCGAGTCGGGCCCCTCGGCGGAACGGAGACGCTTGATGATCCTCCCCTTGTCGATGACCGCGCCCTGGGCCATGCGGAGGACGAGCGTCCAGAGTTGGTGCTCGCTGATAGCGTGGAGTCGGCCGTCGGTCACGAAGCGCAGAAGCCGCCGGCTGACGGTGGAGAGGATCTCCTGCGAGTCGAAGACACGACGAACGGACGGCGCGAGCCGCGAGCGGACTCGTCGCTGGATGAGCGGGCCGTAGTGCTGGATGAACCACGCAACCGCCTCGGCGTCGCCGGCTCGCATGCGTTCGACCATGCGGGCGAGTTCGTGGGCCTTGGTGGCCTGGGCGGTATCGGACCGGAAGGAGACAGCTCGTCCGCGCACCTGAACATCACCCGAGCCTGAAGCGCCGGGTCGCCCTGCGAGATCAGGAAAGGTTGTGTCCGGGAGAGGTTGCACGCGTGTGAGGGCTCGGGAAGAGCCGGTGGGTTCACCGGCTGGGGTTGTCGCACGGCCTGTGTCGGCGGAAGGGGTGGAGAACGAGGGCATTTCTCGGGAATTGGAGGAACTTCGAGACATTTTTCGCGCCGGACTCACACACGTCGTCGGGCTCCGACTTGTTCCTTAGCCGCGGTGTTATCGCGGGGAAGAGCGTCGTGGCTCGGCAAGGAGAACGGCCATGAAGTATCAGATACGGGGACAGGTTACCACAACGATCGGGCTTCTCGCAATGCTGATTGCGAGCGCGGGCGTGACGAATGCCGGATCAATTGAACATAAATTCAGTCATGAAGGGAACTTACGACAACTCGAAGCCACCGCAACGGTCGGCGGCGTCGGCGCCGATCCGATTTCGGAGATGTTCGAGGATCTGCTGCGGCGCTTGCTGGAACGGATGAAGCCGATGCCGATGCCGCCGGGTCCGAGCACCGGCGAGAAGATGCAGTGGGTTGTCGATTCGTACTGGACGGAGGGGTGCCCCGATCCGGACGATGCGGACGAGCGAGCGGAACTAACGGAGATCCTGTGGACGACTCTCAAAGTGATGGAAGAGCGTCCACCTGAGGTGGAGCCAGCGCTGACTGACGACTTCACGCGCGTCGTCAACAGGATGCTGGAAGAACTCGGAGCCAAGCAGTGAGTCGGGCCGCGCGGAGCGAGCGTCCCGGCGCAGCGCCGGCCAGCGCCGAGTGTATTCGGAGTGTCCTGCGTCTCTCAGCGAGCGAGGACGCGCCCGAGCGTGCGGATGGTCCGGAGATCGGACCGGCACCTCGCGGTTCGATCTCGGATCGGCTCGCGCTGGCGTTTGAGGGTGTACCAACGCCGCGCTTGGCGAAGTTGACGGGCTTCAACCACGAGACGGTGAGACGGTACCTGAGCGGACAGAACCCGCCGCTTCGGTTCGTCATGAGCGTGTGCGAGCGGTTCGATCTGAACCCGAATTGGGTGCTGCTTGGCGAAGGGCTCGCGTGGAACTCGTCGCTCGAGATGGCTGATCTGTCGATGGTGCCGACGAGGGAGGTGGGTGAGGAGATCGCGGCTCGGTTGAAGAAGGCCTGATCGGGGAGGGGCGGGGAAGGCGGGGCTGGTCCGCCGTGTGTGGGTGCTCCTTGTTGCAAGCGGCGTCGTCGGTTCGCCGGCGGCGCCGCTTCATTTTTTCTGGTTGCGCAACGGCCGGGGCGTACAGTGCGTTGCTCGTCGGCAGGCGGGCTGAGACACGGCCGGGCGGGCACGGGAGAAACACTTCATGAGCCCGGCGGAGGTGCAGGAACGCGCGGAGAGCCGGACGGCGGGGCGAGCATCATCGTCGCCGCCGCCGGAGGAGTTTGTGCGCGATGGGTGCCCGCTGATCGCGACGGAGGACGTGGGGGCGTGCCCGATGTGCGGCGAATCGGCGGAGCGGGCGGGCACGTACGCGGAGGGGTATGACTACGAGTTGCGGACGTGCGCGAACCGATGGCGGTTTGTGCGTTGCAGCGGAGCGGGGTGCGGGCACGTGTGGCTGAACCCGAGGCCGGCGGTGGGGACGCTGTCGACGATCTATCCCCCCCACTACTACGCGTACGCGTACGCGGAGAAGGTGCCTGGGTTGGCGCTGCGGGTGAAGAACGGGCTGGACGCGCGGAAGTTTCGCGGGATCGTGGGGGCGCTGGATCGACCGGCGCGGTCGTTCGTGGACGTGGGGTGCGGCGACGGGCGGTACCTGAAGTTGATGCGCGGGCTGGGCGTGCCGGACATCGCGAACCACGGGCTGGAACTGGATGAGCGCGTGGTGGCGTCGCTGAGATCGCAGGGATTCCTCGCTTTCAACCGGCGGGCGGAGGAGTGCGAAGAGATCGCGGCGGGATCGATCGACGTGGCGACGATGTTCCACGTGATCGAGCACGTGGACGATCCGCAGCGCGTGTGCGATCGTGTTGCGTCGTGGCTCTCGCCGGGGGGCGTGTTCGCGGTGGAGACGCCGAACGTGGAGTCGCTGGACCGTCGGCTGTTTGCGCGGACGTACTGGGGCGGGTATCACATTCCGCGGCATTGGAACCTGTTCTCGCCGGGGACGCTGCGGGCGATGCTGGAGCGCGCGGGGCTGAGTCTCGTGGCGACGCGGTACCAGACGGGCCACTCGTTCTGGATGTACTCGATGCACCACGTGATGCGGTATCACGGCGCATCGAGGCCGGGGCTGTCGAGGGTGTTCGATCCGTTCGGCGGCGTGGTGTCGCTGCCAGCGCTGGCGGCTTTCACGGCGTTTGACAAGGCGCGGGCGATGCTGGGGTGCCGGACGTCGTCGATGCTGATGATCGCGAGGAAGTGAAGGGGAAGGCACGAAGGGTCGGAGAGAATGCAGCGACGGCGGTCGTTTGCCGCAACGGGGTTCGGCTACGAGTCGTCAGGACGTTTCAGCGCAACGTCCGTCGGGCTGGGTTGTTGGGGGCGATGGCCTGCGCGCTCGCGGGGCGAGGAAGATCGCCAGCGCGGCGAGAAGGAACCGAGCGGAAGGTCAACACGGGTGTCAGGAGTCGAACCTGAAACCTCCTGATCCGTAGTCAGGTGCTCTATCCAATTGAGCTACACCCGCACGTGTCGCGGTCGATCTGGACCGGGCGGAACGATAACCGGGTGAGGGGGCGTCGGCAAGTTCGGGGGAAGGCTGGGTGGGTTGGTGGGGCGTGAGGGCGGTTTAGGAGCGTTCGCGGGGGGTTGGGGCGTGTTGATTCAGGGCGGTGGCGGGCAATACTTCCCTTCCGCCTTCCGGCGGCCCGGCGCGTGTCCGGGCCGGTTGGGGGCGAAACTTCCTGTCTGTACCGACCGAGCACCGACCCGACCATGGCCCACTCACTTTCCGCCCAGAAGCGCATCCGTCAGAACGCCAAGAACGCCGCCCGCAATCGCTGGCGGATGAAGACGCTGCGCGAAGCGGCGAAGGAGTTCAACGAGAAGATGCTGCACGGCTCGGTGGACGAGGCCAAGGCGTCTTACAAGAAGTTGAGCCGGTTGTACGACCGCTGCGCAACCAAGGGCATCGTTCACAAGAACCACGCCTCGCGGCACAAGAGCCGGCTGAGCGCGCGGCTGAAGGCCAAGTCTGCCAAGGGCAAGTGATCGGGGTTGGGAAGACGACCAAGTGAGACTCGTGCCGGCCGGTTCCTGAGCGGAGCCGGCCGTTTTGCTAGGCACCAGGCATTGGGCATTGGGCACTGGGCACCGCGAGTTGGGCTGGTGAGCGGAGCGAGGTTGAGCGCGGCGGGGCGGGCCGGGGGGCCCGAGTGATGCACAATCGTGCGCGGGCGGGACGCGGGTGGCGCGGAGACTCTAACCTACGGCCTTCATGGCGGCGAGAGGAACCACACGCAACGAGGGAACTGGCGGCAGGACGCCCGCGTCGCCGCGGCCGAGCACGCACTCGAAGTCGAGCACGGCGATGGGCGGCCGCGAGTCGTACTGGACGATCTCGATGCGGCCGCTGCACGTGCTGGTGTTTCTGCTGCCGCTGATCCTGGCGTACGAGTTGGCGTCGGTCATCTACCTGACGAACCCGAGCAAGGGGACCAGAGAGTCGATCAAAGCCGAACGGCTGTTCGTGGAGTTCTTCGATCTGTTCGGCGCGGCGGGGGCGTACATGCCGGGCGTGGCGCTGGTGATCGTGCTGCTGGTGTGGCACTTCATCTCGGCGGACAAGTGGAGGGTCCGGTGGGGGTACATCGGGGGGATGGCGGCGGAGTCGGTGGCGTGGACGCTGCCGCTGGTGGTGCTGGGCGCGGCTTTCACGCGGTTTGGCGGGGGCGTGGCGGCGGGGCTGGTGGAGGGCGGGAACGGCGCGGGGCTGGGCGGCCAGAGTTGGCAGGCGAAACTGGCGATCTCGATCGGAGCGGGGCTGTACGAGGAGATGCTGTTCCGGCTGGTGGGGATCGCGGCGGTGCACGCGCTGTTTCGCGATCTGCTCGGGGCGCGTGAGGTGGCCGCGCGGATCGTGGCGGTGCTGGGGACGTCGCTGGCGTTCGCGTTCTACCACGAGGTGTGGCTGCAGGACGGCGCGCTGGACTGGTTGCGAGTGGTGTTTCTGACGCTGAGCGGGTGCTACCTGGGGGTGGTGTACATTCTGCGCGGGTTCGGGATCGTGGTGGCGACGCACGCGCTGTACGACGTGGTGGCGCTGCTGGGCGGGCCGGGGCGCTGACGCATCGGCGTGCGACAGCGCGCGGTCAGTTCCAGTGGCAACCTTTTTCGGCGGGGAGGCTGCGCTGCGGCTGGGCGCGGCGGAGCATGTGCGCGAGGCGCTCGAGCGAACCCTCAACCTGCTGAGCGCGGCGGACGGCGCTCGGCTCGGCGAGAAACTCGTATCGCTTGTCGGAGCCCTCGGTGGAGAGGACGGCGTCGCCGAGGAGTTCGACGATGACGGCGGAGGGAATGCGCGGCTGCTCGAGGTGCTCGATGAACGAATCGGCGTCGCGGAGGCCCGAGAGCGGCTCGGAGGAGAGCATGGAGGCGATGCGCTTACGGTGGGGGACGAGGGGATCGGCGGCGTCGGCGTCGGGCTCGATCGCGTCGTCGGGCGACTCGATCTTGCCGAGGACACCGAGGTTGGGCTCGGAGTGATCGACGAGGGGCGAGAGGATGGCGGTTCGGTACTGACGGTCACCGTCGGGGGGGAGTTCGAACTCGATCTTGGCGCGGCAGAGGCCCTGGATGAGCACGTCGTAGGTGCCGTCGGGGTTCTTGACGTGGCGGAGGACCGCGCCGATGCAGACGGCGGGGCGGACCGGCGGCCGGCCGTGGTACTCCTGCTTCCAGCGGTCGCCCTCGAAGGTGGCGACGGCGATGATGCCGGGGCCGTCGAGGACCTCGCGCTCGAACATGGAAAGGTATCGCGGCTCGAAGAAGCGGATCTGCGCCACTTCGAGCGGGAGCAGGAGCGTCTTGTGGAGCGGGAAGAGGGGGATGGGCTTGCCGAAGTTGATCCGGACGAGCACGGGCTCGTCGTCGTCATCGGGCGGCAGCGCATCGGTTGGATCGAAGTCGTCGCCGGTCATGGATGTGGAATGTTAGACGTTCGGCGCGACGGCGCGGGCGAGCGGCGGCTGAGAATCACGGGCCGACGAAGGTGTCCTTGGGGCACTCGGGGCTTTCGGTGCCGCGGAGCGGATCGGCCTTGCGCGAGCGGCAGGCACGATCGGCGATGGCGCGCTCGATGACGCGCGGGAGCCAGATGTTGTCGCCGTTCTCGAGAACGGGGCTGGCGAGCCAGACGACCGAGCCGTCGTTGAAGAGGGCGTTCTGGCCGGCGCGGCCGTGGTTGGGTGAGTTGGAGAAGGGATCGATGCTCGCCTTGCGTGCGGAGAGGAGGACGACGGGGGATCGATCGACGAGGATGGCGACGCGGGCGGAACCCTCGTGCCACTTGGGGCGGGCGCGGGCGAAGAGGTTCTGGTAACTGTACGAAACTTCGTCGATGCAGTGCCAGTCGCGCTCGCCAGCGCGCTTGGAGCAGCGGCGGGAGCGGTCGTTGGTCGGGCAGGCGAGACGCTCGGAGGGTGTGTAGTTGGTGCGAGCGAGGGTGTAGAGGTTGGCGGAGTTGGACTCTTCGGGGTTGCCGACGTTCCACCAGGGCCGACCGGCGATGCTGGCGGTGGCCATGGGGAGGGTGTCGCGGAAGTCGTGGGTGTATTGGCCGAATGCGCCGGCGAGTTCGCCGAAGCCTGCGGTGCAGGCGAGACGCTGGCCGAAGGCGCGGACGGAGCCGACCATGGGGCCGATGACGGCGGTTCCGATGAGGATGAGGGCGGCGACGGAGACGAGGTCGGAGATCCTGAAGCCGCGTGCGGGGGCGGACTCGGCCGGGTCGAGCACCATGCGGCGCTCCTGAGTCTCGACGGAGCGCTGCACCGCGCTGAGGGTTTGCGCGACGAGTGCCTCGCGGTCGGCGGAGTCGGGGGTGGGAAGGTTGAGCGTGGAGAGCAGGTCGTCGGCACGTTGCGCGCGGGCGCGGTAGGGCGCGGAGACGGAGGCGACGGAGAAGCCGGAGGCGATGTACTGCTCGACTGCGTCTTCGTCGTCCTGAGAGAGAGCGAGGACTTCGACGGTGGGCGCGGGATGCGGCGCGGCCTGAGCGCGGCGGGCGCGGGCGACGCGTGCGAGGGTGAGATCGATCAGAGCGTCGTCGGTGCCGACCGCTGACGGCGGCGGCGCGAGCATGGAAAGGAATGAGGCGATGTGCGCCGAGCGCGGGTCGGCGGGGTCGGCGGTCCAGCCGGCGTCGACGACGGCGTCGAGCGCGAGGCGATCGGCCTCGTGAAGATCGGGAACGTCCGGAGCGCCGAGATCGTGCGGCGGGAGTCGGTCGTCGGAGCCGTGGAACAACTGGTCGTTCATCCCCAACATATCTCCCGGGAGGTGGTGCGGCCGTTGGTCCGAGTCAGGGTTCGAACCCGTTGTCGGCGGCGACGGCCTTCCACTGCTTGGCGAACGCCGCAACGGCGGCGTGGAGTCTGGACTTGACGGTACCGAGCGGTATCTGCAACGAATCGGCGATCTGGTTGTAAGGAAGGCGCTGGAAGTAGGCGAGGAGGAGGATTTCTCGGAGGGTGGGCGGCATCTGGTCGACCGCGCGTTGAACGAGTTGGCTGCGTTCGGCTTCGTCCAAGGCCCGATCGGGCGGATCGACGTCGATCTCCATCAGGTCGACGAATGTCCGAGCCCCACCGTCCGAAGAGTCGGCCGAGGGGCCGCCGACGGGAGCGGAGAGGTCGAGCGTTCGTCGCCTGAGACTCTTACGGAGGGCATCCCGGCCTTTGTTCGCCGCGATCGTAAAAAGCCACGGTTTAAACCGGCGGGAGGTGTCGAATGTCTCGGCGGAGAGGTGAACCTGGAGAAAGGCCTCCTGGAAGGCGTCCTCGGCCAAGGCCCGGTTGCCGACGAGTCGGATAAGAAAGCGGAGGAGGTCGTCGTGGTGGCGACGGACGAGTTCCTCGAACGCCTCGGACCGGCCTGAGCGGTAGTCGGAGACGAGTTGCTCGTCGGTTCGGGAGTGGAGAGGCTTGGTGGGCAAATGGAGAGTCTGGGGGGATCGCGGGGGATGTGCCGGGGGGAAGAGCGTCGCCGGGGGACCGAGGCGTGCACCGGGCGGGCGTTCTGGGCCGGTGGTGGCAGGAATAGACCGGTCGGGAGGGACGAGTTCGGCCCAACCGTGCCGGGCGGAAGAGTTTACACGCGTTGAGGGTGGGTGGTTGACGGGATTGAAAGGTCGGGTTGGCCGGGAGGGTCGCGTTTGGGCGTATGGGGTGTTAAGGTGATGGTGCGGGGGTCAGGAGGATCGACGATGGCCGGACGAGCAAGCGTGCTGGCGTGCGTGACGGGGATGTGCTTGGCCGGTGGCGTGATCGCGCAGCCGGGGGGAGGCGGGGATGTGACCATTCCGAGCGCGGAGCCGGGCAAGTCGGCCCCGACGCGGGATCGGGACGGCCGCGAGCGGACAACGCCGGAACGTTCGCGTGCGGGGAGCGAGGAGATCGACCTTCGCCCGAAGTTTGTGCAGGGGCGGACGACGAAGTACGAGTTCACCATGGAGCATGAGATCTCGACCGGGCCGGCGGGGAGCGGCCAGCGCGGGGGCGGGGGTGATGAGCGGACGACGAGCAACCTTCGTCAGCGGATGAAGATCTCGCTGCACACTGTGGATGCGGGGGAGACGTCGAGTCTGATGGAATTGACGATCGAGGCGTTCGGGCTGGCGATCGAGACGGACGATCTGAAGTTGCAGGCGTCGAGCGACGGGCAGGGGATGGGCGGCGGCGGGGACAAGCCGATGTCGGACGAGGACCGGATGGTCTCGCAGATGCTGGAGGGCGTGGTGAAGTCGGTGGCGGGGACGAAACTACGGATGACGGTGGATGAGCGCGGGAACATCACGGACATTCGCGGCGGGGATGCGCTGTCGATGACGGGGCTGATCGCGCAGATCGCGGGTGGGCTTGAGGGAGCGGGCGTGTTTGGGGGTGGGCTTGGTGGCCTGGTCGGCGGGTTGCTGCCGGGCGGCGGAGCGGGCGGAGCGAGCGGGATGCAGTGGCTGATCTCGGGAGCGTCGGGTCAGCCGATGAAGGCGCGGGTGGGACAGACGTGGACGAACGTGGACAAACTGGGGAGCACACCGATCGGCGACTTGCAGATGGTGACGAAGCACACGGTGCGGTCGATCAGGGGGGACCTTGCGGAGATCGGATTTGACGGGCAGTTGGAGCCGACGAGTCAGGGAGGAACCGGCGGGACGGGGGGAGCGTCGCCGGCGCGGGTGTCGCGGTCGGGGTACAAGGGGAGTTACACGTGGGACGCGCGGGCGGGGGAACTGGGGCGCATGAGCGGCGAGATGAGGAGCGAACTGGAGGCGGGCGGCGCGGAGGGGACCGAGAGCCGGAGCGTGACGCGGATGTCGGCGGAACGGCTGGGGGCTGAGGGTCGGAAGTGACGGAGGATGGGGATGGGGACGGGGGGCGGTCGGCGTGATTACGCTGGGTGCATGAGCGATGAGAGCGTTGCGTTCGTTCGCGCGGGCGTGCCGACGGCGTTGAAGGCCGTGTATCACGCGGTGCGGTTTGCCGCGCACGATCCGGTGATCGTGATCGACTTTTCGCGCGGGTGGGGTGCGAGCGCGGGGGGTGCGGGAGGGCACGAGCGCGTGGTGATTCTGCGCGACGTGGAACTGGAGCGGGCGAGACGGGAGATCCGAAACGCGGCGGTGCATGTGTACGCGGACTTTGCGCCGGCGGTCGGGTTGTCGGCGGATCGGGAGATCGCTTCAGCGCAATCGGCGGCGGAGTGTCTGCGTCGGCGCGGGGTTCGGCGGGTTCGGGCGGATCGGTCGCTGCCGCTGGTGTATGCGCACGAGATGCGTGCGGCGGGCGTTGAGGTGGAGTGTGATGCGTGGACGTCGATCATGGCCCGGCGTGCCAAGAGCGCGGAGGAGGTGGCGCTGCTGCGTCGGGCGCAGGGCGTGACCGAGGAGGCGATCCGCATGGCGTGCGAGACGATCGGGCGGGCGAAGGTTCGGGCCGACGGCGTGCTGATCGATGCGCAGCGAGGCAGTGAGGCCGCGCTGACGAGCGAGCGCGTGAAGTCGATGATCGACGTGTTTCTGATGGAGCGTGGGTTTACGAATCCGGGTTCGATCGTGGCGGGCGGGCCGATCGGCGCGGACTGTCATCACGGCGGCGCGGGGGAGCTGCGGACGGGCGAGGCGGTGATCGTGGACGTGTTCCCGTGCGACTCGAAGACGTTTTACAACGGCGACTGCACGCGGATGGTGGTGAACGGACCCGTGCCGGAGTCGGTGGCGGCGATGCACGCGGCGGTGGTGGAGGCGAAGGCGGCGGCGATCAGCGCGATCCATGCCGGCGCAACGGGGGACGCGGTTCACGCCGCGGCGGTGGGCGTGATCACGCGGCGAGGGTATCGGATGGGGTTTGCGGCGGTGAGTGACGCGGCGGGGAAGGGCGGCATGCCGCACGGAACGGGGCACGGGATCGGGCTGGACTTGAAAGAGCCGCCGCTCTTGGACAAGGGTGGGCCGGAGTTGATCGTGGGCGATGCGGTGACGGTTGAGCCGGGGGTTTACAAGGTCGGGCTGGGTGGGATGCGGATCGAGGACATGGTGATCGTGACGCTGGAGGGGTGTGAGAACTTGAACAGGCTGCCGGAAGGGCTGACGTGGGCGTAGCGGCTGCGCGGCGGCCTGCGGGCGAGGGGCAGCGCGGGACTGACTACCGGCGCGCAGATGAGGCGCGGGGACGCGGGAGATTGCTGCAGCGAGATCAAGGACGGTCAGCGCCGCCGCGTTGACGGCCCGGTCGGCGTTCGCCCGCGGGGCCGGCGGGTGGCGGACCTCCGGCGGGCTCTGGACCCGAACGATCGCGATCGAGTCGGAAGCGCTCTCGCTCGATCATCATGTCGACGACGCGGTCGGCGAGTTCGTCGCGCATCGCGGCCCGGCGCTGGGCGAAGCGCGCGGCGGCCTGCTCGGCGACGATGAGGGCGCGGTCGGAGAGTTGGCGGAGGGCTGCGCGTCGCTGGACGACCTGCTCATGCATGTCGGGGTCGGCCTCGTGACGGACGATCCAGCGGGCGAGTTCGCCGGACTCTCGGCGGAGGCG
Source organism: Phycisphaeraceae bacterium (assembly GCA_019636535.1). Lineage (GTDB taxonomy): Bacteria > Planctomycetota > Phycisphaerae > Phycisphaerales > UBA1924 > JAHBK01. The sequence goes on from JAHBXK010000003.1 coordinate 16,199, forward strand.
CGTGCCCTCGACGACCATGGCGAACATCTCGGGGTCGGAGGTCTTGAGATCAATGACCCGGCTCATTCGCGGGAGCATGCGCTGGTAACGGTCGGCGGCGGCGTCGGCGTCGCGCTCGTGGAGTTCGCGGAGTTGGCGGTCGAGTTCGGGGGCCGCGGCGGCGAGGTACTCGTGCATGGCCGCGCGGTCGGCGGGCGTGAGCGTGCGCGTTGGTCGCTGGCCGGGGACGGGACGCTCAGGGCGGGGCATCTCGGTCTCGTGGACGCGGACTAGTTCGTCGAGATCGTCGAAGGTGCGCATGACGGCGGCGGCGGACGCGAAGCGGTCGGCCGCGCGCGGTCCGGGTGGGCCGCCGCGACGGCGGTCGAAGTCGGCCGGGCCGGGCTCGTCTCGGTTGTCACGGCCGTCGCGGCCTTCAGGTCCGGTGCCGGAGCCTGGTCCGGGTCGGGGGCCGCGCGGCGTGCCGTCGGGCGGGAAGCGGACATCGCGCTCTGCCTGGTCGATCAGCCGGCGGAAGACGGGGAAATCGCGGCGGAGGTCGGCGATGGACTTGCCGGACTCGAGACCGGCGAGCGCGGACTTGAGTTCGCCCGCCTCGCGCTCGTTGGCCTCGATTCTGCGGGCGAGGCGGTCGCGCAGGGCTGCGCGGAACTCCTCAGCGCGGGCGGGATCGACCGGCGCGGGCTGGCGATCGGCGCGGGGTTGTGCGTCGGCAACGGCGGCCGCGCTGAGCCAGACCGCGCTGAGGAGCGCGAGGATCGCTGCAGCGCGGAGTGATGGAGAGGTGCGGGGATTGATGGTCACAGTCGGCCCTCCAGCGAACGGAGGAAGACGTCGAGTCGTGCGGATTCGTCGGAGGCGTCGCCCGCGTCGGCGGTTTCGGAATTGTCGGCGGCTTCGAGCATGAGGAAAAGATCGTCGAGGCGAGCGTCGATGGAGGCGGCGAGTGCGCGGACCTCGGACTTTCGGGCCTGCTGATTGCGCACCTGAACGAAGATGGCCGAGCCACCAACGAGGAGCGCCACGGCGGCGGCGACGCGGACGATGCGGCCGCGTGCGATGAGGCCGATGCGTGCGAGAACAGTCGGACGGTCGTGAATGTGGCGAGCGGGCGCGTGGCGCTCGCGGCGGAGCGATGCGGGTACAAGCGCGGAGACGGAGGCGGCGAAGACGGCGTCGGCCAGACGATCGGAAGCGCGGGCCTCGGTGTGTGCGAGGTCGTCGAGCGCGGCGGCGATGGAGATGAGATCGGCCGGGAGCGGCTCGGCGAGGCGATCGACGCTGGCGGCGTGAACGCGGGCCTCAAGGTGGGCGTCGGCCGCCGCACGCTCAGCGCGGGCGAGGGCCTCGACGTCGGCAAGGGCGCGGTCGGTGTCGGGATGGTGAGCGTGGTCGTTCATGCGGTGGCCCCCTTTGCGTTCGGATTGGCGTCGGGCTGTTCGAGGTCTTCGTAGACCGCGCGGACGGCGGCGGGAAGCAGGTCCTTGAGTTTGCGGAGCGCGCGGTGGTGACGGGCGAGGAGCGTGCCGACGGGCTCGTCGAGCACGTCGGCCATGGCCTTGAAGGACATGCCGCCGTGGTGGCGGAGTTCGATGATCTCGCGGTCGGTCTCGGAGAGTTGGTCCATGGCGAGGCGGAGGTGGGAGAACAGGGCCGCGCGGTCGGTCGGGTCGTCGTGAGAATCAACGGCGTGGAGTGACTGGCCGAGGGAGGCTGGGTCGGTCGGTTCGGCCTGGCGCTTGCGTCGGCGCGCCTCATCGCGGACGCGGTTCATGGCGACGCGGAAGAGCCATGATTCGAAGCGGCCGCGCTCGGTGTAGCCGCCGGAGGCGAGTTTGGAAGCGACGGTGACGAACACGGACTGGGTGACTTCCTCGGCCGCGTCGTCGCCTGTGCCGAGCCCGCCGTCGCGGCCGGTCGATCGGGCTGAGCCTGACTTGTGTGCGCCGCCGGAGGGGGCGAGGCGGGAGCGTGCGAGTGCGTAGATGCGGCGCGAGTAGAGATTCACGATCTGTCGCCAGGCGTCGGGGTCGCCCTGAGAAGCGCGTTGAAGGACGGGGGCCAAGGGATCCGGGAGCGCGTCGGTGTTCGGGTCCGCACCGATCGCGCCCGTTGGACCGAGCGCCCGAGAAACGGGCGGGGGGGAGAACGGGGGTTGGTTGCGATCGGATGCTGGCATGGCCCCGGTCGGCATGAAGCGAGTTACCGAGAGCAGAACGCGGCGAAGGCGTGGGTATTGCCTCGGCCGCGTGGAGCGTTTGCGGGGCAACAAGCCCCTTCACGAGTGATTATCGGTGCGCCGGGAGGGCGGGGGCGGGGCGGCGCCAAAAACGACCGAGGAGCCGGGTTGGCCGGCTCCTCGGGGGTTTGGACGGGATGTCTGCGGAACGCGCGGGCGCGATCAGGCCGGCTGGGGGACGGAGGCGCGGGGCGTCTGGGGCATCGGCTGGCGCGACTTGGCGAGGGACTGGGAGGTCTTCTCGCTGGTGACCTTGGCGGCCTTGGAGCCGCGCGCGGCAGCGCGGACGCGGGTGGCCTTCATCGCGGCGGCCATGATCTGGTCGAAGGCCTTGGGGTCTTCGATGGCGATCTGGCTGAGCATCTTGCGGTTGAGGGCGATGCCGGAGAGTTTGAGGCCGTTGATGAACTGGCTGTAGCGGGCGCCGCGCATGCGGCAGGCGGCGGTGAGGCGCGTGATCCAGAGCCGGCGCATGTCGCGCTTGAGGCGGCGACGGTCGCGGAACTGGTAGACGGCTGCGCGGATGAGGGCGTAGTCGGCCTTGTACTTGCTCTTGTGACCCGAGCCGTAGTAGCCGCGGGCAGCGCGGAGGATGCGCTTGCGGGCCTGAGTGCGGGCAGCGCCTTTGCGAACGCGTGGCATGAGTGAACTCCAATCCGAGCGTGGCGTCCGTTGCGGGGTCGGGCCGACCGGCCCGAACTTGTGCCCGACGGGCAACCGGTCATGTCCCCCCCCCAACCTACCCCGACTCCCCCACTGCTGACGATGATGCGGCCGGGGTTGACGATGCCGCGCACGGCCTGTGGTCGTGCGGGCGACGGCAGCGCGGCCAGCGCTGAGCGATGAGGGTCAGGCGGGCTTGGTCGCGGTCTTCTTGCGGGGCGCAGCGGCCTTGGCCTTGGGCTTGCCCGCTGCGGGCCTGGCGGCCTTGGCTGAAGCGGCGGCCTTCTCGGCCTTGAGTTTGGCCGACTCTTCGGGCGAGGGGCTGCGCTTCAGGGCGGCGCGGGCCTGATCGCGGCCGCGAAGGCGGCGGAAGAGCAGTTTCTCGAGGCGCTTGGCCTCGGGGTTGGCCATGAACTTGTCCTGACGAAGGCGACGGAGGCGCTTGCCGCTTTTGTGCGAACGCAAGTGCTTACCGCCAGCGCGGTTGTGACGGACCTTGCCGGTCTTGGTCAGGCGGACGCGCTTGAGCGTGGACTTGTGGCTCTTGTTCTTGGACATTCGAGACCGACCTTTGCGAACACGCCCCCGCTTGTTCCCCTTCCCCGCACCCCGCTTGGACAGTCGTCTGGCCGAGAGGATGACCAGAATCGACAGGGGCGAAGGATAGGCGGTGGCGCTGAGGGCAGCAAGGGCATGGAAGCGGTAGGAGAGGCGGTGGTTCTGAGAATGTCTGGCTCTGGAGCGTTTGGGGCAAGGTCGCATTTAGAGGGCTTGGGATAACCGGCGGGCTCTTGACACCGAGGTTGACTTTCTGGGAGAATGAAGGGGTTGGAGAAGAGGGTGCGGGAATTGGTGGCCTTCGGGCCACGGGAAGAAAAGGAAGAAGAAGAAGAAGAAGAAGAAGAGGAGCAGAGAGATGAACCGGGCATGTGCGCGCGTGGTTGGCTCGCTGGCGGTGGTGATGCTGCTGGCGTACGGGACGGCCAAGGGTGACTTCACGAGTCGGGCGGCGATCCATGCGTCGCCGTCGTACCTGACGGCGGCGGGGTTTCACGGCCTTGACGGGCGTGACATCCGCGTGGCGATCATCGAGGCATCGGGTGTTGCGCAGGTGAACCCGCCGAACATGTTCATGCCGGCGGCGGGGATGGACGTGAACGGCCGGGTGTTCAACCTGAACGCGGGGGCGGACTCGCACGCGACGATGGTGACGGGCGTGATCATGGATGTGTTCGACGGGGTTGCGCCGCAATCGCGCTCGCAAGTGGCGATCGGGAACACATCGAACAACTTCAAGTTGCGCTCGCAGATGATGCTGGCGACGAATCCGAACCGACCGATGACCGTGCACGGGGACGCTCGCATACTGAACATGAGCCTCGCGAGCAACGGAGTCAACTCAGCGCTGCTGAACGGAAACAGCCTGGACACGAAGTGGATCGACTGGGCTGCGATCACGCAGGCCGGGCACCCGATGCAGAACAAGTTGATGGTGGCGGCGGGGAACGAGCCGGCTGGGACGGTGGCGAACCCGCAGCGGTCGGTCGACACAATGGACAACTACAACGGGATCACGGTTGGGGCCACGGCGGGGAGCGCCTCGTACCGGACGCTGGCGACGTACAACGGTGTGTACAGCGCGACGTTCACGACCTCGACGCAGAACCGGACGTACGAGAACAGCCCGTATCACGGTCAGGGGAACAACAACCGCGTGGGACGGTACAAGACGGACATCGTGGCACCGGGAGGCGGTGACGGGTTCACGATGATCTCGCCGGTGGTAGTCGGGAGCACCCAGGACAACCATCCGGCGGGGATCCCGAACAACGGGCTGAACTCGAACCCGAACTACGGGGGGACGAGTTTCGCGGCGCCGCACGTTGCCGGGGCCGGTGCGTTGATGATGCAGTACGGTGATGCGAACGGGCACTCGACGGATCACAAGGTGCTCAAGGCGCTGCTGCTGAACGGCGCGAGCAAGGACGTGCAGCATCACAACCGTGCGATGGGTCAGGAACCGGGCGCACCGGGCGGGAACGCGTGGCGAGCAAGAGGAATGCTCACGGGCGACGATGGGAACCCGCTTCAGAAGACGAACGGCGGCGGCATGACGCAGAGTGTTCGGATCGGCTGGGACGAGGACCTTGGGACGGGCCTTTTGGACGTCGCGGGCTCGCTGCGGAACTACAAGCCGGGTGAACAGAACCCGGGGAACGTCGGGCCGATCGGGTGGGACCTGCACACGATCACGCCGAACACGTTCAACGAGTATCGGATCGTGCATGCGTTGCCGCACGGGGCGACGCAGATTACGGCGACGCTGGCGTGGGACCGCTTCCTGCAGTTGACCGACTCGAACGACGCGCTGAAGCCGAACGCGCTGTGGGAGAGCGGGGCGACGTCAGCAACCGGCGCGGATGACAAGATCCGTTCTTTCAGGCTGAACGACCTTGATCTGGAGATCTGGAACCTGTCGACGATGGGCGGGCCATCGAAGGTGTTCTTCTCGAACTCGGACATGGACTCGATCGAGCACGTGCACTGGATGGTGCCGCACGCGATGCGGAACGATCAGTTCGCGATCCGCGTCAACTTCTTCAACCGCTGGGACGGATTCCAGATCGACAGTTACGGGCTTGCGTGGCGCGTGGTGCCGACGCCGGGCGGCGCGGTGCTGATGCTCACGCTGGGCGTGTTCGCGGCTCGCAGGCGGCGGTGACGGAGTTGGTTGAGGGCAAGTGAGCACAAAGATGCGGGCCGCCCGAAGGCGGCCCGCTTTTGTTGCGCGGAACGGGAATGGCGGGAGTTGGGGCGTGCGTGGTTCAGGCCGCGCCGACAGCGGTCTGAGGCTGGCGGGCGGGCTTGGGCGGGTGTGCCGCGGGCTTGAGGTCGATGCCAAGCTGGACCATCGGGCCGTGAGGCTTCCTGGCTTCTTCAGCGAGCGCTGCGGCGGCGTCGGGGTTCACGTAACTGGAAGCGAGCATGGCGCGGACGGTGCCGAAAAGCCCGCCGAAAGAGGCGAAGGTGTGGTCGACGGCGCTGGGCTCGTAGCCGCAGTGGACCATGCACTGCTGGCAGGCCTTGTTGCCGCTGGCCCGGCCGTAGCGATCCCACTCGGTGGTCTCGATGAGTTCCTTGAAGGTGTCGACGTAGCCGTCCTGCAGGAGGTAGCAGGGCTTCTGCCATCCGAAGATGTTGTACGTCGGGTTGCCCCAGGGCGTGCACTCGTACTCGCGCGTGCCCATGAGGAACTCGAGGAAGAGCGGGGACTGATTGAACTTCCACGAGCGCTTGCGGTTGGAGAGGAGCATGCGGAAGAAGTCGGTGGTCTTCTCGCGCTCGCGGAGAAAGGACTTCTGGTCGGGCGCTTTGGGGTAGGCGTAGCCGGGCGAGACCATCATGCCCTCGACGCCGAGGTCCATCATCTCGTCGAAGAAGGCGCGGACGGAGTTGGGGTCAGCGCCGTCGAAGAGCGTGGTGTTGGTGGTGACGCGGAAGCCCATCTCCACGGCCTTGCGGATGCCCTCGCGCGCGACCTGAAAGGTGCCCTCGCGGCAGACGGCGAAGTCGTGGTGCTCTTCCTGACCGTCCATGTGGACGCTGAAGGTGAGGTACTTGCTGGGCTTGAACCAGCCGGCGTCGAGTTTTTCCTTGAGCAGGAGGGCGTTGGTGCAGAGGTAGATGTACTTCCTACGGGCGATGAGGCCGTCGACGATCTCGACGATCTGGGGGTGGAGGAGGGGCTCGCCGCCCGGGATGGAGACCATGGGCGCGCCGCACTCATCGACGGCCTTGAAGCACTCGTCGGGTGTGAGTTGGCGCTTGAGGATGTGGGCGGGGTACTGGATCTTGCCGCACCCGGCGCAGGCGAGGTTGCAGCGGAAGAGGGGCTCGAGCATGAGGACGAGGGGGTAGCGCTTGTTGCCCTTGAGCTTCTGGCTCAGGACGTAACTGGCGACGGTCCACATCTGGGAAAGGGGTACGGCCATGGGTCGGTGGGGCTCTCGGGTCGGGGAGTTTGACGTTCAGAAGGGAAGGGGAACGAGCCGCGATCATACGGCCATGACGGGCGGATGCCGTGAATGGACGCGTGCGGGACGGACACAAGCCGAACTACCGTTGAGCATGACAAGGATCTGCTACAGCGTAGTGGCGACGCTGCCCAGCCAGAAGATGGCGGACGAGTATGTGACGTGGCTGGAGGATGGTCACGTGGACGCGGTGATCGACGCCGGGGCGCACTCGGCGATGATCGTTCGGATGGAGCGCGAGGCGGGTGACGGGCTGGCGGCGGATGCGCGGCAGGTGATGACGCAGTACGTGTTCTCGACGCGGGAGGTGTTCGAGCGGTATGTCGCGACGGCTGCGCCGACGCTGAGGGCGGAGGGGATGAAGTTGTTCGGCCCCGAGCGGGGGGTGACGATGCGGCGGACGATCGGGCGGATCATGTGACGGGAGGGGTCTAATATCCGTTTATCCGGATGAATGGATGAACCGACCGACGTGTGGTCCGGTCGGCTTCGTCGTGGTTCGGGCCGATGAGGGACGGCATGGCCAGTGCTTTCGGTGAAGCGTTGCGGTCGCGGTTGCTCGTCTGCGACGGAGCGATGGGGACGAGCATTCACAAGCACGCGTTATCGGTCGAGACCGACTATTGCGGGTGCGAGAACTGCACGGACATTCTGGCGCGGACGCGGCCGGACGTGATCGGGGCGATTCACGAGTCGTTCCTGGCGGTGGGCGCGGACTGCGTGGAGACGGACACGTTCGGGGCGAACCGGCTGGTGCTGAGCGAGTTCGGGATCGCGGAGCAGGCGTTCGAGCTGAACAAGCTGGCGGTGGATTGTGCGCGCGCGGCGTGCAAGAAGCACCACAGTTCGGAGAAGCCGCGGTTCGTGCTCGGCTCGATGGGTCCGGGGACGCGGCTGATCACGCTGGGGAACACGGACTGGGCGTCGATGTTCGAGAGTTATCGCGAGCAGGCGGCGGGTCTGCTGGCGGGTGAGCCGATGCCGGGATCGCGGAAGCGGCACGGGGTGGACGCTTTCATCATCGAGACGTGCCAGGACCTCTTGCAGATCAAGTGCGCGGTGAACGCGGTGATCGCAGCGCTTCGCGAGCGGGACCTGACGCCGGACGACGTGCCGATTCTGGTGTCGGTGACGATCGAGACGACGGGGACGATGCTGCTGGGGACGAGCATCGAGGCGGCGGCGGCGGCGTTGTCGGGGTTTCCGATTCTGTCGCTGGGGTTGAACTGCGCGACGGGGCCGACGGAGATGATGGAGCACGTGGCGTGGCTGGGGGCGAACTGGCGGCGGCCGGCGAACGGTGAGCGTGCGCGGTGCGTGAGCGTGATGCCGAACGCGGGGCTGCCGATCCTGGTGGAGGGGCGGACGGAGTATCCGCTGAAGCCGGGGCCGTTTGCCGAGGCGATGGGACGGTTCATCGAGCACGACGGGGTGGGGCTGGTCGGCGGGTGCTGCGGCACAACGCCGGAGCACATCGCGGAACTGGTTCGGACGGTCGAGCGGATTGCGCCCGGCGGTCGGCGGGTGGCGTGCGCGCCGGCGGGGGCGATGCGGCCGGCGGTGACGTCGCTGTACTCGGCGGTGGAGTATCGGCAGGACAACTCGTTCCTGATCGTCGGGGAGCGGATGAACGCGTCGGGGAGCAAGAAGTTCAAGCAGTTGCTGGAGGCGGAGGACTGGGACGGGATCGTGTCGATGGCGCGGGAGCAGGTTCGGCACGATGGGGCGCACGTGCTGGACCTGAACGTGGACTACGCGGGGCGGGACAACGCACGCGACATGGAGGAGATCGTCAAGCGGCTGGTGCGGCAGGTAGATTCACCGCTGATGATCGACTCGACGCAGATCAAGACGGTCGAAGCGGGGCTGAGCCACGCGCCGGGGAAGTGCGTGATCAACAGCGCGAACTTCGAGGACGGGGAGGAGAAATTCGACGTGCTGTGCGGGCTTGCCAAGACGTACGGGGCGGGGCTGGTGATCGGGTCGATCGACGAGGACAAAGAGGCGTCGATGGCGCGGACGGCGGATCGGAAACTCTCGATCGCGCGGCGGGCCTTCGAGCGGGCGACGCGTCGGCACGGGATGGACGCGGCGGACCTCTTGTTCGATCCCCTGGTGCTGCCGGTCTCGACGGGGATGGAGAGCGACCGGCGGTCAGCGCTGGAGACGATCGAAGGGGTTCGTCGGATCGCGGCGGCGATGCCGGAGTGCCAGACGACGGTGGGGCTGAGCAACGTGAGTTTCGGACTCAAGCCGGCAGCGCGGGTGGTGCTGAACAGCGTGTTCCTGCACGAACTTCGGGAGGCGGGGCTGACGGGCGCGATCGTGCACATGAGCAAGATCCTGCCGCGGAACCGGATCGAGGACGGACAGTGGGCGGCCGCGCTCGACCTGATCTACGACCGGCGACGGGAGGGCTTTGACCCGCTGTCCGCATTCATCGAGTTGTTCAAGGACGCGGGGGCGGGGACGGGGGAGAAGAAGGCCGAGGCGCGGGCGCTGACGCTGGAGGAGCGGCTGCGGGCGCACATCATCGACGGGGAGAAGCAGGGGCTGGTCGAGTGCCTGGAGGAAGCGCGGCAGACGTACACGCCGCTGGCGATCATCAACGACCACCTGCTGGACGGGATGAAGACGGTGGGCGAGTACTTTGCGAGCGGGCAGATGCAGTTGCCCTTCGTGCTGCAGAGCGCGGAGGTGATGAAGATGGCGGTGGCGCACCTCGAGCGGTACATGGAGCGCGTGGAGGGGCAGAGCAAGGGGCGGATCGTGCTGGCGACGGTGAAGGGGGACGTTCACGACATCGGCAAGAACCTGGTGGACATCATCCTGAGCAACAACGGGTACACGGTGTACAACCTCGGGATCAAGCAGCCCTTGAACGCGATCGTTGAGAAGTGGAAGGAGACGGGCGCGGAGGCGATCGGGATGTCCGGGCTGCTGGTCAAGAGCGTGAACGTGATGGAGGAGTACCTGCACGAGTTGAACACGCTTGGGGTGCGCGTGCCGGTGCTGCTGGGGGGCGCTGCGCTGACGCGGCATTACTGCGAGGGACACCTGCGATCGACGTATCAGGGGCAGGTGTTCTATGGGAAGGACGCGTTCGAGGGGTTGAGCGTGATGGACGCGATCGCTTCGGACCGGACGTCGGAGGTGGTGGCGCAGATCGAGGAGCGGATCGGGAAGCGGACCAAAGCGGAGGAGACGATCGCGCGGTCGCGGGCGGAGCAGGGACAGCGTGCGACTGCGTTTGAGGCTGCGAAGGCCGCGGGGGGGGTGGGCGCGAGCGGGGCTGGGAGCGCGGTCGCGGTGGTGCAGCGGTCGGACGTGGAGGTGTTGGCGGAGGGGAAGGTGCCAACGCCGCCGTTCTGGGGATCGCGGGTGGTTGATCCGGCGTCGCTGGATCTGGACGACATCTACCCGTTCATCAACCCGGTGGCGCTGTTCCGCGGGCAGTGGCAGGTGAAGAAGGGTGCGTTAAGCGATGCGGCGTACGAGGCGCTGATCGAGGACGAGATCCGGCCGATCTTCGAGCGGCTGAAGGCCCAGTGCCGGGACGAGGGGCTGCTGCGACCGGCGGTGGTGTACGGCTACTTCCCCTGCAACGCGGAGGGCGACGACCTGGTGGTGTACGACCCGAGCGATGGGGGCGCATCGCGGCGGGAGATCGAGCGGTTCACGTTCCCCCGGCAGCGGGACAAGCGTCGGCTGTGCATCAGCGACTTTTATCTGCCGGCGGAGACGGGTCGCGTGGACGTGCTGGGGCTGCATTGCGTGACGATGGGTCCGCGCGTGAGCGAGGCCGCGCGTCGGCTGTTCGAGGCGAACGACTACACGAACTACTTGTACCTGCACGGGCTGGGCGTGGAGACGGCGGAGGCGCTGGCGGAGTTCTGGCACAAGCGGATGCGGCAGGAACTGGGGATCGCGGGGGACGACTCGCCGCGGGTGCGCGAGTTGTTCACGCAGCACTATCGGGGCTCGCGGTACTCGTTCGGGTATCCGGCGTGCCCGGACATGAGCGATCAGGACCGGTTGTGGCGGCTGATCGACCCGACGCGGATCGGGTGCGTGCTGACGGAGAACTGGCAGATCGACCCGGAGCAGAGCACGAGCGCGATCATCGTGCACCATCCGGGCGCGAAGTATTTCAACGTGTAGGGAGGCGGAAGAGCGACAGAGCGAGGACCTTCCGATTGCTCGCTCCGACTCCGCGGACGGTTCTACGTCTTCACTTGCTGTCCGCCAGTGGGCAGGAGGAGGACGCGGAGGGTTGCGGCCATCCAGCGTCGGCGGTCGTCGGCGATCATGGAGCCGAACTTGATGGTCTTGTCGGCTTGGAGAATGATGCCCGGCTGCTGGCGGTTGTTCACCGAGACGCCCGAGTCGCCGATGGTGACGCTCTTCACGGCGGAGGGCTTGAAGCGGCGTTTCCAGCCCAGGTTCTTGAGGCCGAGGAAGACGGTTGCGGAGTCGTGGTCGGTTCGGTCGCCGATGGTGACACGGACCTCGCCCGCCCACGAGACGATCGCGACGCAGGCGGTGCCGATGCCGACGAGGACGAAGGGGATCATGAAGAGCAGGATTCCGCCGCCGGTGAGGGGGCCGGTGATGTTGCCGCCGCCGCTCGGCTTGCCGGAGGATCGGCGTGAATCAGCGCTCTGAGCGGCTGGTGGCGCTGCGCCCGCCTCGCTCGTCGAGTTGATGGATTCGGGCGTGACCTGCGCTCCGTTCGTTGAGTTCGCGCTCGGCTCGGCCGGTGGTGGGCTGGAGAAGATCGAAGTGAAGCCGATGACCAGGAAGACGGTGACGATGCTGTTCCAGAAGGTGGCGAAGATGGTGAAGAAGATCGCGGTGGGGATGGAGCGGGCCGAAACGCGGACACGAATCACGCCGGGTTCGTTATCGTCGACTCGGCAGCCGGAGGGAACCTTGCCCTCGCGGAGTTCCAGTTCGGCCTTGGCAACCTCGGGGTCGTGGGCGAGTTCGGAGAGTTTGTAGACCTTGCCGCAGGCTCGGCAGAGACCGACGCCCTCGGCGATGTTGAGGTCGTCGACGGCGATGACTGCGGAACACGCTGGGCACGTTGCGGCCATGCGTGCAGTATATCTGATTGAGCCCAGGAATGGGCGTGGCGGCGTCGATCAGGACCACTTCGCGAGCGATCGGCGCGCGGCGGATGTGGGATCGGCGGAGGGGCGCGGGTCGATGACGGTGCGAGGGACGGAGGAAGTGGCGGACGCTCTGCCGAGCCGGCCGTTGGCGGTGGTCGGTGTGCCGGTGGAGAGGAGGCCCGAGACCGCAGCGAGGGTGGTGCGGATGGTCTGCACGGCGTCGTCGGGGATTCGCGTGGCGGGGGGCGTTGGTTCCGAGACGCGGAGACTGACGAGGGCGGGGCCGAGGCGGGCAACGAGCGCGGCGAGATGATCGGCGGGTGACGCGGGATCAGCGCCGAAGATGGCGGGGCCGGTGAGGAGGGCGGAGGGCTTGTTGGGCTGAGCGGCGGGGGCCGCGTTCGTTCGGGAAAGGATCGACGTTGCGGGGTCGGTAAGCGTTGACCAGGCCGATTGCACGTCGAGGGCTGCGCCGAGCGGGGCATCGGCGGGGCGGTTGGATGATGCGGTGGCGAATGTGCCGTCGGGCTGCGCAGCGCGGGCGATCAGGGCGATGCGGCCGAGGGTGAGATCGGCGATGCGGACCCGGCGCGAGTCGCCGAGCGAATCGATGCTCTGAGTCAGACCCGAGGGAAGGGCGGGATCGTCGGGAGCGGGGAGCGTCACGGTGACGGTCGGGGCGAGGGCGCTGCGGGCTCTGGAGACGACGGCGGACTCGGTGAGCGTGCCGAGATCGGCGGCGAGATCGATGGCGGCGAAGAGCGCTTCGGCCGCGCGGTCGGCGTGGGTGGGATCGGTGAAGTGCTGGGGCGGGATGAGGAGGTCGATCCCTGCGCAGGTGAGTTCGGCACGGCGGAGGGTGGCGGCCAGGTCGCGTCTTGCCGAACGGTCGAGGTCGCGCGGACGCAGGCCGGCGGCGGTTGCGTCGAGTTGCACAGCGCGGAAGCCGATGGCGACGGCGAGATCGAGCGATGCACGGAAGGTGTCGGCGGGGGAGGGTGCGTGGCGGGCGTCGTTGCTTGCCGCAGCTTGGAGTGCGGACCGCACGCCGGTGAGCGCGAGCGAGGGCGGCGGCAAGGAGAAGTCCGTTGGGAACGGATCGGACGGGGGCATGGGCAAGGGTACGACGGGGGGTTGCGTGCGGAGGGCGGAGTACGATCGCGCATGAGTGCGACAAGCGGACGGGCGCGGACGCGGGGGCTGCTGGAGAGCGTGCATATCGCCGGGCTGGCGGCGTGGTTCGGCGCGGCGGGGATGAGCGGGATGTTCGCGGCGGTGACGTTTCCGATGATGAAACGGCTGGACCCGAGGCTGCCGGGGTACGCGGGGTTTGAGGGAGAGCACTGGAGTCTGGCGGCGGGGCAGTTGGCGAACCGGGTGTTCGTGATCGCGGACAGCGCGCAGTTTGTGGGCGCGATGGCCGCGGGAGTGACGTTCGCGGTGCTGGTGGCGCGTCGGCATGTCGCGGCGGATCGCTTGTCGACGTGGGTGCGCGGCCTGAGCCTGAGCGTGGGGATTGCGTGCGTGGCGGGGCTGCTGATCGTGGTGCAGCCGGGGATGCAGTCGTCGTTTCGCGCGTACTGGTCGGCGGCTGAGCAGGGGCTGACGCAGGAAGCGCTACGGGCGCGCGGGGCGGCGGATGCGCTGCACCCGTGGGCGTCGAGGCTGATCATGGGCGGGACGGTGTGTGCGCTGACTGGCCTGCTCGCGGCGGGGTGGGGACTTGGACGGAGCGCTTCGATTGCGGATGACGCGGGGGCGCGGGCGTGACAAGAACGCGATCCACTGCGCGGGGCACGAGGGCGGGGCTGACCGTGGAGGGCGTGCCGTTCGAGTTGCCGCGCGTGAGCGCCAAGGAGCGGGCGAGGGCGGCGGAACTGCTGGCGGTGTTGGATCGGGAGTATCCCGATGCGCACTGCGAGCTGGATCATCGGAACGCGCACGAGCTGCTGGTGGCGACGATTCTGTCGGCGCAGGCGACGGACGTCGGGGTGAACAAGGCGACGCCGGCGCTGTTCGCGCGGTTTCCGACGCCGGCGGACTATGCGGCCGCGAGCCCGACGGAGATCGAACCGTACATCAAGACGATCGGGCTGTTTCGGAACAAGGCCAGGGCGGTGCACGCGGCGATGAAGGAGATCGTGGACCGATTCGGCGGGCGTGTGCCGGGGACGATGGAGGAGTTGCTGACGCTTCACGGCGTGGCGAGAAAGACGGCGAACGTGGTGCTGAGCAACGCGCACGGGATCAACGTGGGCGTGGTGGTGGACACGCACGTGGAGCGGCTGAGCAAGCGGATGGGGCTTGCGGAGTGGGACTCAACGGTGGCGATGGTGGAGCGTCGGCTGATGGCGCTGTTTGCGCGGGAGCGCTGGGGGGACGTGTCGCACCTGCTGATCTTCCACGGCCGGCGGGCGTGCAAAGCGCGGGGCGTGACGTGCGGCGACGGGAGTGGGCATCCGATCTGCGAGCGATTCGGAACGGCGTGCGAGTGCCGGGTGAAGCGTGCGGGGAAGAAGGGGTGAGCGGGCGTGACGTTCCTGCGGCTGCGAGCGGGCCGTGAGGGGTTTGCTTCAGTTGGTACGCTGGAGCATGGAAGTGGCCCGGCGTCGGCTGGAGGTTGTTTGAGCGAGGTGCTCGGCGGGTGAGTCGAGGGGCGGAAGCGAATCGCCGGAGTAGATGGTGAAGACGGGCGCGGCAAAGGGGCCGGGTTGGGCGGTGTTGCGTGCGGCGCGGATGCGGGCGAGCATGGCGGGCTCGTGGGCGTCGGAGGAGATCACGATCGCGTCGACGGGGAGCGGGAAGTCGGCGGGCGTGAAGACGGGGGTGTGGTCGATTTGGGGATCGCGCGGATGGTCGTCGAGGATGGCGACGACGGTGAGACCGGCGGTTCGCCAGGGCTCCGTGAGGAAGCGGCGGGTGTGTCGGCCCGCGCCGAAGAGGGCGATGCGCGTGTGGCCCAGGTCGTGGAGACGGAGGGCGGCAGCGCGAACGAGGGCGTGCTGGAGGTCGTGGACCTGTTGCGAGAAAGCGCGGGCATGTTCTTCCGCGTCAGGACTGTTGGGGCTTGCGCAAGTTGCGGCGGCGTGGCGGGCGAGGTCAGAAACCTGCGCGAGGGCCGAGTCGAGTCGGCGCTGGAGGTCGAGCGTCGCGGGGCCCGCGTCGTCGGCAGAGCGTTCGTCGCGTGTGCGGCAGCGCGCTGCGTGGATGGCGGCCTTGAGCGCGGGGGGCGTTTCGGGCTTGGCGGGCTTGGGGCGGGTTTGCCGAGAAGCGCTGCGGGCGTCCGGGGCGGTGGTTCTGCGCGAAGCCTGGAAGTGTTCGACCACCGGCGGGAGCGATGACTCGGCGGGTCGGTCGAAGATCTTGGTGTAGGTCTGGGGGAGCCAGGCGGTGGTGAGCGGACGGTCGGCGACCGTTTGTTCCCACGCGTGGGCGAGGTGGACCTGATCCCAAACGGCCGGGTCGGACTCGCAGAGGCGCGTCCAGCGGGAGAGAAGTTCGGCGGCGAGCGGCGTGTTGTTGAAGAACAGCGTGCCTGAGGCGAACTCCCAGCCGTCGACGCGGTGGATGGCGAAGTCGGTGTCGGCACGCACACCGGCGCGGGCGGTGGCGGAGAGATGATCAACAAGCGAGGGCGCAGCGCGGAGCACGGCGTCGGCATCGACCCAGAGGATGGGTCGGCGAAGGCGGTGGAGAGCTTCGGAGAGGAAGCGGGCCTTGTACGCGCAGTTGCGCTCCCACGAGCCGAGATCGTTGACGGGGGTGATCTCGTGGGGGAGGTTGAGTGCCCGGCAGGATTCGATCAGGCCGCGGACTTCGCGCTCGTAAGGCGTTCCGGTGGTGTAGAAACTGACGATGATCGGGGCTTCGTCGGCTTTCGCGTGCGCGAACGGCGCGGGCGCGTGCCAGTGGTCGGCGTGGTCGTGCGGAACGCCCCACCAGAGATGCGGGACGGGGTAGTCGTCGCAGGAGCCGGCGTGGCCGAGGGCGGTGAGGCCGGACTTGGGTTGGTCGTACCAGGGGCGCTGGGCATCGTGGAGGAAGATGACGCCACCTGGGTTGAGAAGCGAGCGGGCGTGAAGGAGGCACTCGCCGCGGGCGTAGCCGTCGACGAGGATGACGTCGAATCGTTCGCCGTCGACGGCGTGGATGTAGTCGTGGAGGTGGGTCGGGTCGTCTTCCTCGGCGGTGGCGTTGGCGAGAATCTCACGACCGTTGGCTGGCTCTCGCAAGAAGAGACGCACGTTGGGACGATCGGCGAGCGCTGCGTGGACGTGATCGAACCAGCCCTTGTGGTGCTCAACGGAGGTGAGCGAAGCGCCGGGCGGGAGATGCTCGGCGAAGAAGGCGGTTGAGCCGCCCATGCCCCACTCGAGCATGCGGCCGCCCCCGGCGAGAGCCGAGAGGATTCGGCGTCGGTGCTTGAGACCCATGAGGCAGCGCATGCGGGAGACTCCGAGAGAAGGGGGCGTTGATGGGTCAGAGCGGGAACGCAGCGGCGGGGCGTTCATCAGCCCGCTGCGCGGAGAGCGCGGGCGTGCGCGTAGCCGAAGCGTTCCTGGAACCCCGGCACGCGGTCGATGAGCGAGCGAGCGAAGACGCGCTCGTCGATCGACCAGTCGCTCTCGCCGGATTGGAGGCTTCGGTCGGTGACGCGGCCGTCGTGCTTGGCGACTTCGGACTCTCGGCCGAAGAGATCGAGGCAGCGCGTGGGGTCGCCGTCCATCGGCCAGTCGAGCCAGCGGGCGATGTCCTGGCGTTCGGTGTCGGAAGCGACGAGGTCTTCGTAGCGAACGACTCGCGCGGCGTCGGCGGGGAGCGAATGCGCCAGGCGCAAGACGGTCTGTGCGCCGGCGGCGAGCCGGTCGAGGAGCCAGAGTTCGTTCTGGTCGGCTCGGCGGGCGGTATGAAGTTTGCGCAGGCCGCTGACGGCAACAAAGCGGAGATCTCGCACGGCGAGGAGGTGGCGGAGGGGGCGGAAGGTGTGCATGAGCGCGTCGAGGCCCGCGGGATTGACCTCCTTGACCCCCCACTTCTCGAAGCGTTCCATGGCGGGGAGCAGGCGGAGGAACCGCTGCAGGGAGTCGGGTTGTCGCGAGGCGTCGAAGGCGTCGTCGGGGAGCGTCAGGCCAGCGCGGTTGAACTGTTCGCGGAGCGGGGCATCGACGCCGCCGCGGGTGATGCCGGGCTCGATGAGCACGAGCGACCGGGGCGGGGAGGTGAGGAGGTTGGCGAGCAGGGTGGTGCCCGCGCGACCGACACCGACGATGAGCAGGTCAATCTGCCTGGGCGCCGCCTGGTGCGGAACGTCGACGGCGATGGCGGGACGGACAGCGCACCCGGTGCCGGGAGGGGAAGCGGAGATCGTCATGTCCTGTCTATCGGCCGGTCGGATCGTCCGGGTAGATTCGGCGGACGTTGATCCCGGCGTTCTCGTAGACCGCACGCCTGGCCCAGATGGAGTCGGCGTGGATGTAGGAAGAGATGACGACGGTCTCGACACCGAGTTTGGGAAGGTCGGTCGGGGGCACGACGGGCCAGCCGAAGAGGCGGGAGCCCCAGCGAGACGGGTCGTCGTCGGTGATCGCGGCGATGGGGACGGGGCTCTGGGCGAGGACCGGGGCGAGTTCGATGGTGTGACGCCCCGCGCCGTGGAGGGCGATGGGCTTGGGCTCGGCGGTGCTCGCTCCCGGAGCGGCGTCGTGCCCTGCCAGGTCGGTGAGGAGGCTGAACAGACGGGAGTGCGCGTTGGGACCGAGTGAGCCGGAACCGTCGACGGTGCCCGCGGAAGCGGGCAGACCGTGCGTGGTAGCCGGGGCGCTGAAGGCGGCCGCGCGCGAAGCCGGCCAGATGCGCGGCGGGGCTGCGCACGCGTCGCGGATCAGCCGGGCGACGGCGGCGGCGTGGGCGTCCATCGAGAAGCGGGTTCGCGTCGATTCCCACGCGGCAACGGACATGGCGCGGGCATCGGCCGCGAGGAAACGCTGCACGGCGTCGGCCAGGTGACGTGCCGCGGTCGGCTCGTCGTCGTCGAACCTGGCCGGGACGAAGACGGCCGAGACGCCGTCGGCGAGACCATCCGCCGCGCCGGAACGATCGTGCGTGACGATTGGAACGCAGCCTTGTGCGGCGGCCTCGATGCGGGAGATGCAGAGGCCCTCGTAGCGCGAGGGCAGGACGAACGCGTCCGCGCGTCGGTAGTGCTCGACGAGTTCGTCGGGCGCGCATGCGGGGAGGAGTTCGATGCTCGGCCGCTCGATGCAGAGTCTTGCGAAGTCGGCGCGGGCGGGGCCGTCGCCGATGAGGGTGAGCCGGTGCGGGACCGCCCGACGATCGAGTTCGTCGCAGAGGTAGGCGAGGGCGGTGATGCGCTTCTGGCGGTGCTCGACGCGGCCGGTGTAGAGCAGGTGCACCGGGCGGTGCAGACGCGGCGGGAGTGGCGAGCGCGCGGCGGGGGGTGCCGCGGGTGTCTCGACGCCGTGGGGGATGCTGACGATGCGGTCGCTGGGGCTCGGCGTCGGCGAAGCGAGGTGCGGGTGCAGGCGGGCGAGCCGATCGCGGTGGGAGCGGTCGATGGCGACGATGCCGGCGAGACAGGGGGCGTACCGGCGGATGAGGGCCGAGTCGTAGTCGGAGTCGGTGTGCTGCCAGGCGATGATCCGGAGCAAGTGCGGGTGCGTGGTGGCGATCGCTGCGCCGAGGCCGTAGGCGTCGCCGAGAATGTTGGGGAAGTAGGCAACGGGCGATCGGTAGACGAAGGCGAGACGCTCAACGGTGCGTCGGTAGAGCGGCAGCCAGGGTGAAAGGTCGCCCCCGGCGGTGTGGAGCGAGGGCAGGTGGTCCGCATCGATGAGGGTGATGCGCGGGTGGGTGCGGAGGGGGTTGAGGAAAGTGGGCGGTGCGGGCGTGTGCCCGGTGGGGATCGGGTGGGCGATGATCGTGCATGGGTGGCCGAGGTCGGCCAGCGCACGCACCAGCCGGACGGCCCAGGTGGTCACCCCCCCGAGGTCGAGGCCGTTGGGGAGGGAGATGAGGACCGGACTCGGGGGGTTGGTTGCGGGGGGCACGGGGGGTATGTCGGCCGTTGAGGCTGCCCCGCTTGGAAGACCCCCCCCCCCCTCCCCCCTCCCCCCCCCCTATCCCCCTTTACCCCTCTCCAATCTGCACATGCGCGGTGGATCGACCGTCGGCGGGAAGGCCGGCGATGGTGACGAGCGACGTGGTGATGGCCATTCGAGGTCCGGTGATGGCCATCTGAGGTCCGGTGATGGCCATTCGAGCCTTGCTCATGGCCATCAGAGGTCTGGTGATGGCCATTCGAGGTCCGGTGATGGCCATCAGAGCCTTGGTAATGGCCATTCGAGCCTTGGTGATGGCCATCAAAGCTCCGGTGATGGCCATTCGGAAGGTTTTTTCGTTGGGTTTCTTCCCCGACACGGGGGGATCGGTGGGGCGAGGACGGGATGGTGCAAAGACTCGACCCCCCCGGTTGGGTTGGTCGATTCTGGAAGGATGAACGCTGACCGGACGGAGCGCAACGGGTTTGGGGATGCGGTTGCCGCGCGCACGAACGGGGCGGAGGATCGCGGGGTGGTCGTCCGGGCGCTGGTGGCGCTGGTTCAGAACGAATCGGAGGAGCGAGGGGGGAGCGAGGGAGGGGGGGGCGGGGGGGGCGGGGGGGGCGGAGATCACTTTGCGGGAGTGCCCGAGGCGGTGGCTCGGCTGATGACGCGTGCGGGGCTTGCGGCGGATGCGGTCGAGTGTCGGCGGTACACCGAGAAGACGGTTGGGGAGTTGGGGCAAGTGGCGGGGTGGACAACCGCGCGGGACTCGGTGTCGAGCGCGGGAACGGGGGAGTTTGCGCGGGTGGTGATCGTGGTGAAGGACACCGAGTCGCCGCTGGCGCGGTACGCGGTGCGGCGGGCGGGAGAGTCAACCGCGCGGAATCGCGAAGGATGCGTCCGCACGGTCCTGCTGATGGACGGGATCGTGGAGCATCGCAACACGTTCGGGAACCCGTGGGTGGAAGAAGGGTTTCTGCGTCCCGCTCCGGTGGACCTGGTGTGCGCTTGCGGGGAGGAGGACGCAGCGCGGCTGCGGAGTTGGGGGAACGCGGCGGTGGCCACCGGATTGCCGCGGTTGGATCGGCTGGTGACAGCGCGTGGCGACGGGCTTTGCTCGCGCAGCGCACTGCCGGACGCTCAGACGGGGAAGGTGCTGGTGGCGACGGCGAAGAAGCCGGCCTTCAACGATGCCGAGTGGGAGCGGTGGCGGGCGAGCTTGGAAGCGCTGAAGCGTGCGCTGGAAGCGGCGGGGATGGGGAGCCGCGTGCTGTGGCGGCTGACCGATGGGCTGGAGCGCGTGATCGGTGTGCGGAACACCGAGGGGACGCTCGGCGAGTGCCTGGCGCAGAGCCGGTGGGTGATCACCGGTGTGAGCACGCTGATGGTGGAAGCGATGCTGGCTGGACGGTTCGTGGGGCTTCTGCACCCACACGCGGAGGGGGAACTGTGGCAACGGGCGGTGTGGATCTGCCGGGGAGATGAGGCGCTGGAGGCTGGGGCGATCGGGCGGAGGCTGGTGGGGCCGATGCTCGCGGCGGGGGATGCGGACCGGCGTGCGCAGGTGGAGATCCTGAGGGGGTTGTGGGCGGGGGGAAGGGCAGAAGCGGCGGAGGGGCAAAGCGGCAAAGCGGCAGAGGGGCGAAGGGCGCAGCGGCGGATGAGGACGGCAGCAGACGAAGGCGTAAACGACGGAACGGCGGCGGAGAACGTGGCGCGGGTGTTGATGGAGTTGGCGATGGGTGAAGGGAAACTCGCCGGCGGCCACGCCGCACCCGTTCACGCTCTTGCAGCCGTGGCGCGGGTCGCCGAGCCGGTCGCCAAGCCCGCTGGGGTGAAGCGGGTGGTGAACGTCGTGAACGCGGAGGGGACGCCGGTGGGCGGCGTGACGAGTTGGGCCGTGCGGATGGCCCGTCACTTCGCGTCGCATCGGGAACTCGGGTATGACGTGCGGACGCTGCTGGTGCTCGGGTCGCCGGACGTACTGTCGACGCGCGGGTTCGAGATCGACGCCGCAACGATGAGCGTGTGCGTGCTTGACCCCATGTGCGATGCGAAGGACCGCGTGGAGACGGTGCGACGCTCGATCGAGCATCTCGAACCGGACGTCGTGCTGCCCAACTACAACGACGCGTGCTTCATGGCCGCGGTGCAGGTTCGCAGTGCGAGCGGAGGACGGGTGAAGTTGATCGACGTGGCGCACACCGATGTGGCGTACTACCGCGACCTGGCGGCGAATTACGACGTGTGGGACGCGTGCGTGGGGGTGTCGAGTTCGTGCGTGGCGTGGCTGCGCGAGATCGCCGCTCGCGGCAACCGGCCCGTGCGTCGAATCGTGTACGGTGTGCCGGTGGCGGATCGGCCGAGGGAGGTGCCCAAGGCCGGGCCGCTGAAGGTCTGCTATGTGGGGCGGATGGTGGAGGAGCAGAAGCGGATCGGCTTGCTGTGGCGGGTGATCGACGGATTGGAAGCCGAGGGCGACGCACACGGGCTGCCGGGCGGGTACGAGTTGCACATGATCGGGGACGGGCCGGAGCTGAGCGTGTGGGCCGCGGGGCTTGCCGGGCGGACGCTGCGGCACGGGCGTGTGCTGATCCACGGCCGAAGGAGCATGGAGTGGGTGGAGCGGACGTTGGCGGAGATGGACGTGTCGATCCTGGTGAGTTCGTACGAGGGGACGAGCATCTCGATGCTGGAGGCGATGGGGGCGGGCGTGGTGCCGTGCGTGACACGCGTCAGTTCAGGGGTTGACGACTGGCTGAGGAACGGTGAGAACGGGATCGTGGTGGAAGTGGACGACGTGGCGGGGATGGCGCTGAGGCTGGCCGAGTTGGCACGGGATCGGGCGCGCGGGGGCGATGTGCTGGCGCGGATGAGCCGGTTGGCGTGGGAGACGGCCCAGCGCGAGCGGAGCCTGAGCATCGCGGGGATGTGCGAGGCTTACAGGGAACTGCTCGACGAGGTGGTGCGCCGGCCGGTGTGGGACGCGGATGGATCGACGGTTCGGCCCAAGGCGACGGACGCGGGGGTGCGGGCGATCGACACGTGGCGATGGACGAAGGGGTGGCAGGACGACCCGGCGGGGGCGGACGCGTGGACGGAGCGTGTGCTGCGCGAGGCGGGATACGCGGATTTGATCGGGCCGGAGGAAGCGGCGGAAATGGCGTCGGCTCGCGCCACCGATCCCGCTGGCGCGGGATCGGTGGCGGTGATCGTGCGCGGGGTGCGGGTGGCGGGAGCGGAGCGCGGGGGGCAGCCAGCGCCGATCGATCCGGACGATGTTGATCGGTGGAGGTCGATGGGACTCGGGGTTGGCGTTTCGCCCGCCGCGCTGCAGAACCGGTGCGCTGCGCGGGTGTGGCGGCTGGTGAGGCGGTTGCAGGATGAGGGGTGGTCGCGGTTCGCGGTGTACGGAACGGGGAAGCACACGCAGCGGCTGCTGGCGCTTTTCGAGCGCGAGCGGGGGTACTTTGCCCGATGGCCGTGGGTCGGGTTCATCGACGATGGTGTTCGCAAGGACGGCACGGTTTCGCGACTTCGCGGGCTGCCGATCGCGCGGCTGGAAGACGCGGAGCGTGATCTGGGAATGGACTGCGTGGTGCTGTCGAGCGACGTGTACGAGCAGCAGATGTGGGAACGCACGGCGGGGCTGCGGGAGCGCGGCGTTCGCGTGATCGGGTTGTACGGGGCGGGCGTAACGCAGCCAACGCGTGTGGTGAGCGTGGGCGAGCGTGTCGGCGTGTGAGCAACGGAGCACGGTGATGAGCAACGCGGCGGTGGACGTCGAGTCGGCGGTTCGCGAGTTCGAGCGGCAGGTTCAGCGGCTGGTGACGGCCGGGCAGACGCCGATCGCGCTGGTGGGCGCAACGAGCCTGCTGCGGGATCTGTGCCCGATGAGCCGGGCGCCGGCGGGGACTTTCGTGGGCGTGATCGACGATGACGCGGCCGAGCGGGGCAAGTCGTTTGCGGGTCTGGAGATCATCGACTTGCCAACCGCTCTGGAGCGCGGGGCAAAGTCCGCGATCATCACCGCGTATGGTTCGGTGCGGGACCGGCTGTGGGCCGCGCGGGGGCCGATGCGCGAGGCGGGGCTGTACCTGCTGACCTGTCCTTGCGCATGGGAGACGAAGGGGTGGGACGACTGCCTGATCGAGCAGTACGAGTGCGCGTTGGGCGTTGCGTCCGGGGGGAGACCGCTGTACACACGCACGTATCCGCCGGAGAGGCCGGTGGCATGGGAGTGGCTGCTCAAGCCGCTGGTGGAGCGCGTGAAGCCGGGGATGAGCGTGCTGGAGATCGGCAGCGGCGCGGGGCTGTGGACGCAGCACGTGATCGAGCGTGCGGGAACGTACGCGGCGGTGGACTACGCCGCGAGGTTGTTGTTTGAGGTGATGGAGCACCGGTTCTCGAAGCAGATGGGGAAGTTGCGGCTGCACCACGATGAGACGGCGACGTTGCCGGGCGTGGCGGACGCGACGGTGGACGTGGCCTTCAGTTACGACGTGTTCGTGCACCTCAAGAGCGACTTGGTGCATCAGTACCTGGAGTCGCTGCGGCGGGTGGTGAAGCCGGGCGGGACGATCCTGCTGCACTTTGTGCGGTGGAACGCGACGGCGCTGGAGACGTGGAAGAGCAAGTTCGCGCCGTACCTGCGTGGGCGCGGTGACGAGATGCACTACAACACGATGGACCAATTGCGCACGAGCGCTGAGGCGCTCGGGATGAGCGTGGAACAGGTCGGGCCGGAGGTGGGTTGGGGGTTCCTGGCCGAGTTCAGGTCGCGGTGAGCGATCGCGTGATGAGGCCGAGGATCTGGTCTACGCCCCTGTCGTAGGTGAAGTGGCGGTCGACGCGGGATCGGATGTCGGTGGAAAGAGCGTGGCGGCGAGCGGGACTGTTGATCGCCGCGCGAACGATCCGCTCCAATTCTGCCTGGGATCGGAAGCAGGTTTCGGCCGGATCACCGAGTAACCAGGGCGTATCGGGGGTGAAGGGGAGCCCGTGGCGGTTCTCGATCAGGTCCTGCACGGGGTGGCTGGCGCGCGTGAAGGGGATCTGTCCGGGCGCGCGGCCGAGTCGCTGGCAGAGGGCCGCGTACTTCAGCCCCTCGGGATGGTCGGCCAGGTCGAACTCGCGCACACCGGGGAAGGTGGTGCTTCGGCGGAGCGGAAGGCCGGCACGGAGCATCGACTCAACGACGAAGGCGTGGTGCTGACGGAGGTCGTCGGCCTTGTAGCGGTAGGCGATGAGGCCGCCGGAGGAGACGCACTCGAGCACGCGCTGATGGAACATCCAGTGGATGGAGGCGTGGAGGTGGATCGCCGCGGCCTGGTAGCAGGCGCGGAGTTCCTCGCCGTGCTGGAGCGGGGGCTGGGCGAACTCGCGGAAGCGCGGGTGGTTCTCCCAACCCTTGCCGAAGATGCGGAGTCGCCAGTTGTACCGCTCGCAGAGATCGGCGGCCCAGTGGAGGGTCTGGTGACGCATGAGCCGGTCGGCCAGCGGCATCGCAACGTTGTTGAGCATGCGCGTGACGAAGATTGGGTCGGGATCACGACCGAGCACTTGGCGGGCCGTTGAGGCGATCATCGGAGCGAGCGACGGCTTGAGGGGGCGGTCGTGGGCATTGCCGACGGCGTGCACCAGTTGCTCATAGAGGGCATGGATGATCCGTCGGGCGCCGTCGTCCATCCCCGGCGAATCGGCGATCGAGTCGCGGAATGCCTCGGGGGTCTGGCCGTGGTTGGAGACGTAGGCAATCTCGCTGGCGAATCGCTCGATGAGCGCGGGATCGGCGGGCGCGGGGTGGAACTTGCGTCGGTTGACGAGTACGGGCAGGCCGAGGGAACGCTCGCGCGGGTAGTGGTAGCGTGTGAAGAGTTCGCGGTGCGTGTGGCCGACCATGAAGTCCAGTTCGGACTGCGAAGCCCCAACGGCGGCGTCGAAGATGTGGAGCATGGGGTCTTGCACCCAGCAGACAAACGGGACGTTACGCGGCGTCACTTCGCCGAGCGTCGGGCGCGGGTAGTTGATGAGGACGACAAGGTCGGGCTTGAACTCGGCGAACTCGGCGAGGTAGGCGTTGCCGGCGAGATGGGTGGTGTCGTCGGGCTCGATCAGAACTCTCGCATCGCAGCCGCTCGCGCGGAACGCGTCGGCGATGTCCGCCGCTGAGTGGCGGATGAACGTGGAGTATCGGCAGGTGGGGATCAGGACGCGGATGGGATCGCCCGAGCCGTTCGCGGCCTCGGAGAAGCGCTTTGCGTACCACGCTTTGTTGCGGGAGTCGTAGATCCTTGCTACTTGCGACTGCAGCGTCTGTTGTCTGGCGATCTGTGCTGATTGAAACTCTTGAAGCGCAACCGTGATCGGCGGTGAGATGGGCTTGCGAATGCCCGCGGACTGGAAGGCCTGGCCGAGTGTCCGAAAGTCGATCTGCCGGTGAAGATCGGTGCGGAACGCCTCGGCGGCGGTTTCGCCGACGAAGAACCGGACGCGCGGGTCGGTGAGTTCACGCGTGAGGTCGGCGAGTGCCAGACCCGTGAGAAACTCGAGCGGCTCGGCCTGTAGCAGGTTGATTCGAACGCGGTGGCCGTCATCGGCGTCGGGTGTGGCGGCGTAGAGGCGTTGAAAGAGCCAGGGGGGACAGAGGCCTTCGAGGGTGACGGGCGGGCGCGAGCTCCGCGTGTTGAAGTCGAGGATGACGGAGTCGGCTACGGAGCGATGGTCGGCGAAGAGTGCGGGGAACCAGTCGGGCCTTGCGGCACCCGCTTCCCCCCCACCGCTGTTCCAGGGCGGTTCGATTGACGGCGATAGCGGTCGCGGGCGCCAGACGATGTTGGTCGGCGTTGCGGTCGGCCTGCCGTGCTCATCGACGCGGATAGCGAACCAGTTCTTGGTGGCGGCCCAGGCGTGCCAAGTCTCGAGCGCTGTTGCCAGACCGCGCGGCGACTCGTCGTCACGACTCGAGATCGCGCGGAGATTGCTGTGGAGGTTGCCGGCCAGCCAGGCGAGATCGAGCCGCTCGGAAGGAATCTGTGAGAGGACCGTGCGAAGCGCCTGGGTCGAGGGATCGGACTTGGCTGCGGGCGGGAGTCGGTCGAGTTGCTCCGCGGCGAGCGTTGGGAGCATGAGCCGGGCGTAGTTGGTGGCGAGCACGAAGCGAAGTGCGGCATCGTCCGGGAACTGAAGGAGGGCCTGCGTGGCCATCGGGATGAAGCGGTAGGGATCTCGGCTTTGGCCGAGCGCGAGGAGATCGGTGCGCGTCATGGTGGTGGACGCGCGCGGCAGAGTTTTGGCGGCGTGAGGCGGGGTGGGCCGCGCAGCCGGGACGAACGTGGAAGTCATGGACTGAATATCGGCCGACAGACGTGCCGCAGACCACGCACGAGGTCGGCCGGACGGCCGTGTTGCGGGGGCAATCGAAACTGAAAGCGTCCCGGGGGCGATTCGAACGCCCGACCTGCCGCTTAGAAGGCGGCTGCTCTATCCAACTGAGCTACCGGGACACGACGTGGGGTGATTATTGGCGGTGGTTGCCCGGACCCCGCATCCGGCCTGCACGAGGTCGGAATGCAAGGCGGGCGACGATCGCGGCCGTGGGTGCGAACAATCACCGTGCGGTCGAGTCGCCGGGGCTTGGCGAAGCACCGAGATCATCCGACCGCCGAGAACACACTGAACCATGCACGCGCCGGCCACACAAGCACCAGCACCGAGCATCGAGCCCGAGTTGAAGCCGGGTGTGGATGCGCGTCTGGAGACGGCGGCGTTGGGATCGCTGACGGATCAGTTCCGGTCGCTCGTGGAACTCTCGAAGCCGCGGATCACAAAGCTCGTGGTGATCACGGCGGCGGTGGGGTTCGGGCTGGGAGTGCTGACGCGGTTCGGCGGGACGAGCGCAGCGGGCGGCACGGCGGCGTGGGCGTCATGGTCCACTCAGGAGTGGTTGACGCTGGCGCTCTCGGCTGCGGCGTGCCTGATCGGCACGGGGCTGTCGTCGGGTGGCGCGAGCGCGCTCAACATGTTCTGGGAGCGCCGGCGGGACGGAATGATGCCGAGAACGGCCGACCGGCCGCTGCCAACGCATCGCATCGGCGCACCCTCGGCCCTGGTCGCCGGGCTGTTCCTGAGCGTTGCGGGCGTGCTGGTGCTCTCGGTGGGGTGCGGGCCTGCGCCGGCGCTGGTGTCGCTGGCGACGATCCTGCTGTACGTGCTGGTGTACACGCCGCTGAAGACGCGGACGACGTTCAACACGCTGGTGGGAACGATTCCCGGGGCGTTGCCGCCTCTGATCGGCTGGACCGCGGCGGCGACGGTGGGACGATCCGCGGACGTGCAGGCGAGTTTCGCGGCGATGGCCGAGCCGGCGGGGTGGTCGCTGGTGATCCTGATGGTCGTGTGGCAGATTCCACACTTCTTTGCGCTGGCGTGGATGTACCGGCACGACTATGCGCAGGGGGGGTACGTCATGCTGCCGGTGGTCGATCCGAACGGTCGAGCAACGTCGGCGGCGGTGCTGGCGTGGTCGATCGCGCTGGTGCCGGCGACGCTGTCACCGGTGGTGTTCATGCCGGACCGGCTCGGGCTTGGGTATGCGCTGGTGGCGGGGGTGAGCGGGGTAGGGTTCGTGATTCTGTGCGCGCGGTTTGCCCGCCGGCGTGAGCGCAAGGACGCCAAACGCGTGTTTCTGGCATCGATCTCGCACCTGCCGTTGATCATGATCGCGATGGTCGTGGACGGTCTTTGGGCCAACGCATGAGCGCACGAAGCGGAGGCGGAGCATCGGTCGCGATCAGGGTGAGTGGGGTGCGTCACGATTATTTCGCGGGAAGGAAGAGTGCGGGTTTGGGGGCGGCGATCGGGCCTGCGCTCGACGGGGTGGATCTGGAGATCACGTCGGGGGAGTTCGTGGCGCTGCTCGGTCCGAACGGATCGGGCAAGAGCACCCTGCTCTCAGCGATCTCGACCGCGCTTCGCCCGACGTCGGGCGAGGTGTCGTGGTGTCCTGAGAGTCGGCCGGCGATGTCGGAGGTGCGATCGAGGCTTGGGGTGGTGTTTCAGTCGCCGGGGTTGGATGCGCTGCTGACGGTGCGTGAGAATCTCGAAACCGCTGCGGCGATGCAGGGAATGGCGCGCGACGAGAGCGTGCGACGGATCGGCGAACTCGCGGATCGGCTGGAAATCGCTCATCGGCTTGACCAACGGTGCGGCACGCTCTCGGGCGGGCTTCGAAGGCGGGCCGACCTGGCGCGGGCGATGCTGCACGGGCCGGACCTGCTGTTGCTGGACGAGCCGGGAACGGGGCTGGATTTGCGTGCGAGGCGGGCGTTTCAGGGGCTCGTCGCGTCGTTGCGTGCTGAACGGACGAAGGCGGGCGGGAAACCGCTGACGGTGGTGATGAGCACGCACCTGATGGATGAGGCGGAGGAGGCGGACCGGGTGGTGCTGATGCACGCGGGACGTGTTGCGGCGGACGACTCGCCGGAGCGGCTTCGCTCGCGCATCGGGCCGGCGGTGCTGCGCGTGTTTGATGGTGATCAAGCGGGAGCGGTTGCGATGGTCGGCGCGATGGTGGGAGCCGGATCGATTGACGGGCTGGATGAGCGGCATGGGGTTCGGTCTGTGGTGCCGCCGGAAGATGTGGCCGAGCGGGAGCGGGTCCTCTCGATGCTCATCGAGCGGGGGACGGCGTTCGAGTACGGCCGACCGACGCTGGGCGATGCGTACCTGTCGCTGACGGGAGCAGCGCTCGAGACCGAGGAGCACGTGGGCGGAATGAACGGCGAGAGCGGGACACGTTCGCGGCGGTCCGGGCGGGGACATCGCGTTGGAACAAATGTGGAGGGGCGGGCGTGAGCGCTGACGCAAAGATTGTGGGTTCTGCGGCGGTTGTTGCGCTCTTGCGTCGCGACGTGCTGCGCTTTGTGCGTCAGCCTTCACGGATCGTTGCGGCGATCGGCACGAGCGTGATGCTGTGGGTGGTGTTGGGCTCGGGGTTCGCGGGCTCGTTCGCGCCGGCCATGGCAGTGGATTCGGCGTCGGAAGGCGAGACGTACCGCGCCTATCTGATTCCCGGCGTGGCGGTGGCGGTGGTGGTGTTTTCGTCGGTCTTCGGTGCGATCGGTCTGATCGACGATCGGCGGGATGGGTTCCTTCAGGCGCAACTCGTGTCACCGACACCGATGTGGGCGACGATCGGCGCGCGGGTCGTGTCGTCGTCGGCGCTGGCGTGGGTGCAGGCGCTGCCGGTGTTGCTGGCGGCGCTGGTGATCGGGGTGCCGGGGGGGGCTGCCGGGCTGGTCGGGGCGGCTGCGGGGATGCTGCTGATCGCGGTAGGGATGAGCGGGCTGAGCCTTGCCGCGGCTTGGCGGATCAACTCGGTGCAGGGATTCCACGGCGTGATGAACCTGGTGCTGATGCCGATGTGGCTCTTGTCCGGCGCGTTCTTCCCTGTGGAGGGCGCGAGCCCGTGGCTGCGAACGGTGATGATGGTGAATCCGTTGACGTGGGGGACCGAGTGCGTGCGTTCGTCGCTTCGCGGGGCGGAGTCCGGGCAGGGCGCGGGGTGGATGTGGATGGGCGCGGCCGGGTTCGCGGCTGCTACGCTGGCCCTGTGCGCGGGCGTGATGAAGAGACCGTGATCGAAGAGCACGCGGGCAAGGAACGTGCGAGTGTGCCGGAACGCGCACAGACTGGCGGCATTGACCGGCACACGACGCCGCGCGGGGCGGTCGTGATCCTGTCCAACGCGTCGTCGGGGAAGGGCCGAGCGCCCGATCGACTCTCGGCGATCGCGGATCGGATTCGAGACGGCGGGCGCGAGGTGCGGTTTGTGCGGGCCGGACCGGGGCAGGACGGGGCCATGCTGGACTGTTCGCTTGAGGGTGCGGCCGCGCTGGTGATCGCCGGCGGCGACGGGACGGTGCACCACGCCCTCGAAGCGGCGGTCGCGAGCGGGGTGCCGATCTATCACGTGCCTGCGGGGAACGAGAATCTGTTTGCACGCGAGTTCGGGATGGACGCTTCGCCTCAGAGGCTGGGGGCGGCCCTCGACGCGGGCGCTTGGCGAACGAGCGATCTGGGAGAATGCAACGGGAAACTGTTCGCGCTCATGGTGAGCGTGGGCTTCGATGCGGGCGTGGTTCGGCGAGTCTCGCTCTCACGGCGCGCGGCGGGACGGAACGGCGGTGTGTCGCACCGCGACTACGCCGTGCAGGGGATGCGAGAGATGTTGACGCACCGACCGCCCCGCATGAGCGTGACGGTGGACGGTCGGGTGATGGTCGAGGGAGAGCGAGGACTGATCGTCGTGGCGA
Source organism: Phycisphaeraceae bacterium (assembly GCA_019636535.1). Classification (GTDB taxonomy): domain Bacteria; phylum Planctomycetota; class Phycisphaerae; order Phycisphaerales; family UBA1924; genus JAHBK01. The sequence continues at coordinate 46,625 of JAHBXK010000003.1, forward strand.
ACAGCCGGCAGTACGGCGGGGGACTGGACCCCGCGCGGGATGCCCGAACGGACGACGGCGTGCTCAGCGTGGTGTTCCTTCGCGCCCGGACGCGGCTGACGTTGCTGGGCTGGGGCGCGAAACTGGTGTGGACGCGCGGTTGGTCGAGGTCAACGCAGCGCGAACGAAACCAACGGCCGATCGAAGGGGCTATCCGAACGATGGGTTCACGGATCGAGATTCGTTCGACGGATGGAGCCGCGGCGCAAGTCGACGGCGAATTTCTCGGATCGATCGGCTCACGCGGGCTCGAGTCGATCAACATCGCTGTCCGGCCGGGCGCGTTGCGGGTGCTTGATGCGCACGGCGGCTCATCGCCTGCCGGGGGTGTCCGCGCCTGAAGGGGCTTGGCGGCGGGAGTTCTCCCAAGCCTCGATGATGGGATCGACGCGGTCGGGGGCAAGGCTCTGGCCAAGATCGATGCGAAGCCCAGCGCTCCTGAGCCAGGCGGCGAGAACGTCTTCGAACTCGAAGTCGCTCATTTCGTCGAAGCGGGACGGCTTGTTCTGGCGGACGAGTTTCTCGATCTCGGCCGGCGCGAGGCGCTCGACAGCGGTGCGGAACGAGCGGGCCACGGCGGCATCGGTTCGTTCCGCGCCCGCGAGTTTGGCGCGGGCCTGCGACCACGAGGCGAACTTGGCTCGGAAGGTGCGGACACGACGCTGGACGCGGTTGGAAACATCGAGTTCCTTGCCATAGGCGGCGAAGGCGATGGCGGCTGGGAAGATTGCCTTCTGCTGCGCGTTTCGGGCCAGCGCCTCCATGCTCGACACACGCCCCTGCTGCACGTCGGCGGTCATGTCAACGACGGTTTTGTTCAGGACGCGGACGAGCGAACGGAGGATCTGCCACTGCTCGTCTGTGCGCGGCATGACTTCGCTGATCGGCGGAACCGCCAGCGGCATCACCACGTACCAGCGGTCGTTCTCGAGCCGCATCGGAAGGCCGACGATCGGGATCACCGGCTGACCGTCGAGCAGGATGGTGGCCGTGTCGTCGGTGATCTGCTCGGCGCTGAGCCGTGCCGAGTTGGTTTCAAGCCACGCGTACGGATCGGCGAACAGTTGATTGACCAAGTCGCGGAACTGATCGCGCTGGGCGGCCTCCCCTTGGCGACCGGTGGAACCCGGGCGGCTGCGCGGCGGTGTTGGTCCACCGGCACCCGGGGCACTCTGTCGGACAAGATCCAGAAGCGATGAGGCTTCGCCGCGGGCGGCCCGCTCCTCGGTTTCGCGGCGGAGTTCCTCGAACTCGGTGGGGAAGCGTGCCTGAACGGCCTTGGAGAGCTTCTGCATGTTGCCGAGGAGGACCCCCGTTTCGTCCCAGAAAGCCCGCATCTGCGGCGAATCGGCGTAGAGCAGCCCGGCGAGTCGTTCGGTCTCACCCTGCTTGACCATCTCGAGCGCGGATTTGAGGACTTGATCGGGGGTGTTCTGCGAATAGTCGCGCTTGCGCTCACAGCCGCCGATCATCGCCAGAACCGCCGTCAGCACGACGAGGAGTACCACTCCCGGAGCGGCACGTCGGGGGCGGGATCGACAGGGTTGGACCGAGCGGCTGTTGGGCATGGTTGATGAGGGATTCGCTCAGATCGGTCGGTCGGACGCTCAGCGTATTGAATCGGCGCCGCGGGGGCGAGCCCACGATCGGTCGGTGCCCACACCCCCGGCACGAGGAATTCGCCCGGCGTAAAGTGCGGCATGAAGGTGACGGTCAATGGCCGGGAACGGGAGGTGCCCGAAGGCCAGCCTGTGTCGGAGTTGGTCAAGGAACTGGGTCTGGGCGGGCAGGCCTGCGCCGTGGAAGTAAACCGGCAGGTCGTGCCGAAACGTCGGCACGAGGAGCATCGGCTTTCGGAAGGGGATCGGGTGGAGATCGTGACACTGATCGGCGGGGGGTGAGCCGAATCCGATCGGAACGCTACCTGATCGAAGGAACCTGTAGTTCGAGCCGGAACAATGCCGAGCAACCCACTCCATCACCCATCTGCGGCGACCACGCCCCCCACTGCCGTAAAGACCGATGGACGGTCGGCGGTGGCCGGTGAGTTGTCGGATTCGCCGCTGACGGTCGGTGGTCGGCCGTTCACGAGCAGGCTGATCTTGGGCACGGGCAAGTACCGGGATTACCCGACGATGCAGCGTGCATTGGACGTTTCGGGGACGCAGATCGTCACGGTGGCGGTTCGCCGTGAGCGGCTGTTCAACGAGAAGGGCGAGTCGCTGCTGTCGTTTCTGGACACGAAGCGGTACGCGATTTTGCCGAACACCGCGGGCTGCTTCTCGGCGGATGACGCCGTGCGTGTTGCGCGGCTGGGGCGCGAGATTCTGGAGCAACTGGGCAATCCGGGCGCCGAGTGGGTGAAACTCGAGGTGCTCGGCGACAAAGAGACCTTGTTGCCCGACCCGATGGGAACGATCGAAGCGACGAGGGAACTGGCGCGAGACGGTTTCAAGGTCTTCGCGTACACCTCGGACGACCCGATCGCGGCGATCCGGATCAAGGAAGCGGGCGCGACGAGCGTGATGCCCGCCGGCTCGCCGATCGGTTCGGGACAGGGCGTGCTGAATCGGAACAACGTCGTGCTGTGCTTGGAACTGCTCAAGCAGGGCGATCCGTCGTATCCGGTGATCGTTGATGCGGGGGTGGGTAGCGCTTCCGACGTTGCGGTGGCGATGGAACTGGGCGCGGACGGGGTGCTGCTCAACACGGCCGTTGCGCACGCGACCGATCCGGTTCGGATGGCCGACGCGATGCGGCACGCGTGCGTGGCGGGTCGGCAGGGTTACCTTGCGGGGCGGATTCCCAAACGGCTGTACGCTTCGGCGTCGTCGCCGTGGGAGGGTGTGATCTCGTACATCCCGGGCGAATGAGCCCGCTGCGGACGGAGACCGAACGATGGTGAAGCAGAAATCGAAACTGGCGAGCGTGATCGCGGCGACGCTGCTGTTGCTAGGCGTCTTGGGGTTTATCGCGGTGGTGGTCATCCTGATCCGCGGGTGAGGCGGATGAGAGGAGAGCGTCGAGCGGAAGAGACTCGACGCTGATGGGTCGCTATGCTTCCGGCCCGTAGGGCGCATAGCTCAGTTGGCTAGAGCGCAGCTGTCACATAGCTGAGGTCGCAGGTTCGAGCCCTGCTGCGCCCATTCGCGACAGACCCGTGGTTGATGCAGAGCGTTGACCGCGATGAGTCGCACCCCCACATCCGGCGGTTGAAATTTTTGGGACCACCGATCTCGGGTACGGGTTGGGGTGCGTGCATGCGATTCCGATAACAACCGACAGATGATCTCAGGTGAATTCGCTACCCGGATCCGGTGGGCCTTGGAGCGGCAGACACGGACCCAATCTGATTGCGAACATTTGGTCATTGTTTTGGGGGTTCGTTCGGTCGCTTGCTATCATAAACACCTGACATCACGCGATTTACCAATCCGATAAAGCAGAATCGTCAGTTTGTTCACAATCCGCAGATACGGAATGCTTGACAACCCGTGCGCATCCGGTACATTGTGAGAGCCTTAACCGGCCCTTCCCGTTGATGGCGATCTGCTTCTGCCCTAAATCGGGACCTATCTGGTTCCTGGAGAGAGAGACGCGAGAGAGAGGGCGGAGCGAGAGAGGGATCGCTGGAGGGAAGGAGCGGAGTGAGAGAGAGGCGAGAGAGGGCATCACTGTCCTCTAACCCGGCTGCGATTTGACCGGTCGCAGCCGGGCTTTTCATTTTTGGGCTGTGCGTTCTCGCGCCCGTCCACTTCGAGTGTCGGCTCACAACGCTCGTCCGCTCATATGCTGCAACATCGACGCTGCCACGCGAGGATCGCGCGGGGTGCGTCTGGCGTTCACGTTCAACCCTGATCGTCGGAGAACTGGAGATGGCCGCCACGCCCTCAACGATGCTGCCGCTCGGCACCGATGCACCGGACTTTGACCTGGTCGACACGGTCAGCGGCGATCGGCTGTGCCTCGCCGACATTCAGCGTGATCGATGCGCGGTGCTGATCATGTTCCTCTGCAACCACTGTCCGTTCGTGAAGCACGTTCGGTCGGAACTCGCGAAGATCGGGCGTGACTATCAGCCGAGAGGTCTCGGGATCGCCGCGATCTCGAGCAACGACGTTGCGAAGTATCCGGACGATTCTCCCAACAAGATGAAGGCCGAAGCGCGGAGCGCGGGGTACATGTTTCCGTACCTGTTCGACGAGCATCAGTCGGTGGCGAAGGCGTACCGCGCGGCCTGCACACCGGACTTCTACTTGTTCGACGAGCGAGGGAAACTGGTCTATCGGGGGCAGTTGGACGACTCGCGTCCGAGCAACGGGCTGCCGGTGACGGGAGATGACCTGAGAGCGGCGATCGAGGCCGTGCTCGCGGGCAAAGCGCCTTCGGGTGATCAGAAGCCGAGCATCGGGTGCAACATCAAGTGGAAGGCGGGGAACGAGCCGGATTATGCACGCTGACTGTGCGCGGTCAGCACGACGTGCGCGTTGCTGATGGCCGGAAACTCCGAGCCGCCACCGACGTACGGTACGTGAATGGATGCCGCGGGTTCCAAAGTGCGGTTCGGACACGAAGTTCGCGGCGGGTCTATGTCGACGGCTTCCGGATCATCGACGCGTCCACGACGCGCCCGGGTGCGAGGCCCGCGGCATCGCTACGCGCTCGGGACACCCACTTTGGTCTACATGTTCGTGTCGCTGCTGCTGGCGCTGGGCGCCTTCAACAGCCAGAACAACCTGTTGTTCTGGGCGCTGGGGTTCGCGTTCGCCGCGCTGATCGTGTCGGGGATTCTGAGCCGGCGGATGCTGATGGGCCTGCGGGCGGTGCGGCTCAACTCGCCGGCGGGGCACGCGGGGCAGATCGTCCGCGTCGAGTACCGGGTGCTGAACGGCAACCGATTTGTTCCGGGCTTTGCGCTCACGGTGAGAGACCTGGCCCTGCCGGACCCGACGAACCCGACCACCAGAAGGGACCGGCGGCACTCAGCGCGGCCGCTGGCCACGACTTCGCGTGCCGGGTTCGTTCGGCACGTTTCGACGCGTGGTCACGCGGACTGTGCCGCGGAGGTGCTGGCGCTTCGTCGAGGCGTGGTTGGCCTGCGGTTCGTCCGCGTCGAGACGTCGTTCCCTTTCGGGCTGATCCGCAAGATGATCGACGTCGATGCACGGGGTGAGATGGTCGTGTGGCCGCGGCTGCTGAGGCCTGACCCGCAGATTCTTGGCGGAGGCTTGCAGGCGGGGACCTCGCCTCGGCAGCCTTCGCGTCGGCGTGGCGACGGCGACGAGTTCTTTTCACTGCGTGAGTATGTGGAGGGTGACAGCCCTCGCGGCATCGCGTGGCGAGTCTCAGCGCAGCGAATGAGCACGGGTTCGCCTGATCAGACCGGCCTGCTGGTGCGACAGACGGTGGCACCTTCGCCTTCTCGCGTGTGGATTGTGCTCGACCTTTGCGGCGAACGCGATCTGGACGAGCGTGCGATCTCGTTTGCCGCGTCGCTGGCGAAGATGGCCCACGAGCGCGGGATGATGTTCGGACTCTCGGAGCCCCTGAGCGGGGTGCTGGTCACGCCGGGGTCGGGGCGGGGGCACTTGGAGCGGCTGTTTGATGCGTTGGCTCGGCTCGATCCGGCGTCGGCGGTTGCCAGATTCGCCGGGAAGGGCGCAGCGCACCCGCCCAAGGCGACAACCGCGGACGGCACGATGTGCGTGATCGTGCACGGCTCATCATCACGAGCCACGTCGGAGATTGGTGCCCTGGGATCCAGGGTGACACGCGTCTCGGCGGACGATCCGTCCTGGGTTGTCTCTGACGAGTGGGACGGACCGGAGCGAACGGGCGTTGAAGTGCGCACGAGCGTGGGCGAAGCACGCGGACCCGCAGAGCGTGGGGCCGATGCTCGGCCTGTGACTGGAGGACCCGCGGCGTGAAGTGGATCCGTCGATACAACGCGCTGGCGATCGCGACGGTGGCAACGGCCGTGCTGTCGTTCTGCATGGCCGACGGAGCCCTGGCGCTCGCAGGCTTCAGCATGATCGTGATGATCGTGGCGTTCGTGATGCGGCATCGCAAGCCGCTGCCGGCGCTGCCGAAGATCGCGGTGAACGTGCTGGTTCTTGCCGCGATCCTCAATGCCGGGTTCCGGGGCTTGTCAGCGCAGCCGGGCTCGGCGGTGATTTCGCACCTGGGCGAGTTTCTGGTTCTCGTTCAGTTGATCAAACTCTTCGATCGAAGGGCGCATCGGGATGAGACACAACTGTTGACGCTGAGCGTGTTCATCGCGATCGCGGCGATCCTGACGAGCAACTCGTTCGTGGTCGGCGTGCTGCTGCTGGTCTATTCACCGCTGATCATCGGGTGCAGCATGCTGGCGCAGATGCGCCAGGAGGAGGCCGACGGGCCGATCGGCGCACCGCGGTCCGCGGCGGGCGGAGCAACCGACGCCGGTTTGCGTCGGGGTGATCGGCAGTTCGCGATGGTCGCCGGCGTGCTGACAGTTTCGATCACGGTGATGGCGGTCGTTCTGTTCGTGCTGACACCGCGCGGCATCGGGGATGGCGGGCTGGGTTCGTGGGGACAGGTCCGGCAGACGACCATCGGATTCACCGACACCGTGAAGGTCGGGCAGAGCGGCCTATTGAATGAGTCGACCACGCCGGTGCTCGACCTGCTGGTGACGGATCAGCACGGCCGAAACATGGGAGCGCCGGGGCGGATGTTCTACCTGCGCGGCGCGGTGCAATCGACGTACAACCAGAAGGGACGCGTGTGGGAAGCGGACAAGACCACCGGCGAATCGATGCTGATCACCTCGCCGGGCGTAGTGCACTCGTTGTCGAACGACGAGCGGAGCAATACCTCGATCGTTCAGAAGATCACGATTCGGAATCTGAACCGAGCGGGCGGTCACCTGTTCACGATCTGGCGGCCAACCGACATTTCCTTCGAATCGGGACCCTTGATCGAGCAGCGCCGTGGCTCGCACGTGCTTCGATACCGCGAGGCCGGGCAGCCGCGGTTCAGTTACACGGTGGTCTCGGACCCTGCGCACCGCAGCGAGGACGACACGCCGGCCGATTTCTCGACGCCCTCGGTTCCGCCGGACATCGCCGTGATCGCTCGCTCGGTGCTGGAATCGCGGCGGATCGACCCCGATGAACCAACGGAGGACCCGGCGGACCGGGCTCGCTTGCTGGCGTCGACGTTCCGGGACTATCTCCGCGACGGATTCGATTACACGCTCGACCTGCCGGCGCCGCCGGGCGGAAAGGACCCGATCGTCTGGTTCCTTCGGGAGAGCCGGCGCGGGCATTGCGAGTACTTCGCCTCAGCGCTCGCAACGATGTTGCAGAGCATGGGCGTGCCCGCGCGGCTGGTTACCGGCTACGTCGCGGGCGAGTTCAACACGCTCACCAACGAGTACCTGGTGCGCGAATCGAACGCGCATGCCTGGGTCGAGGTGTACGTGGGTGACGGACGATGGGCGACCTATGACGCGACTCCCGTCGGCGTGGTCGAACGGCTGCATCAGCCGACCTGGTCGCTGGCATCGCAGTTGCGGCAGTGGTACGACCTGTTGGAGTTCAACTGGTCGGCCTCGGTCGTCGGCTTCGATCGCTTCAAGCAGGAAGGGATTTTCGGAGGGATGATCGACACGTCCGGGATCGCCAAGGACGCATTCCGAAGGCTCAACGAGTTGGGAGAGTGGCTGACATCGGCCCTCCGACTCGATCGCGAGCGGCTGCGTGTCCCACCGATCGTGCTCTCGATCGCCTCGCTCACGCTGATCTGTGCGCTGGCGGCGTTTCTGCTTTGGTCGATGGCTCGGCGTCGGCTGGCGCTCGGGCGGGTGAGGCGAGAGCCGGTGCCTCCGGAACTTCGTTTCATCGTCGAGGCCGAACGTCTGCTGGCCAAGGCCGGGGAGGTACGGCCCGACCATCGGACGCCGCTGACACATGCGGGGGTGGTCGCACGTCTGGATGATGAAGCCTCAGCGCGGTACGCGGATCTTGTGCGGTTGTTTTACAAGGCCCGGTTCGGACATGCGACGTTGACCGCAGTAGAGCGACGCGAGGCGCAGGAGACGGTGGACCGACTGCGAGAACGCGTATCGGCCGTGCGACACCGATAACTCTCGCTCTGATTTGTTCCGGAGCGAAATGGAGTACGAAACTGCTTCAGACGTCCGACGGGTCTGACGTAGGGGAGAAGACGGGGGTCGTTTGGGTCGATCTTCAGCGGACCGCTGGGCGCAGCGTTTGTCGGGGGTCGGGCCAAACTCGATACGGGTCTGACCACGACAGCTCCGCTCCCAGTCCGGGCCATGAACTTGTCGAACGAGTGTCCGCAGACGAATCGACATCGAGAATCCCGCCGTTACCCCAGAGGTGCATCGTGCCAGCATCCCGATCCCGTACCGAGCATTGGCAAGACTCGCTTATGAAACTCATGGAACGGGGTGGTTCGATCGAATTGACGATCGCGTCGCCGCGCGACGAGAACGCGCGGACCGATCGGTCCGAGCCTGCCGAGCCGGCGGGCGGGACGGACGTCATCTGGCGAGTCAAGATCGTCGAGATTCGATCGACGGCGATGATCGTCGAACAGCCGGCGGGTTTCGGCTCATCGTTCAAGTTGAGGCCGGGCGTTGATCTGATCGGCGCGATGACGATCGGACAGAACCGGTGGATGTTCTTGACGCGCTCGATCGCCGGCACGGGCACGGGTGGGGCGGGAGCCAACACTCTCGCGCTCGAACTGCCTCGGCAGGTTGAGCGGTGCACACGCCGGAGTTTCTTCCGAACATCCACGGCGGCACTTCGGCTTCCACAAGTGCGTTGCTGGCCCCTGCTCAGTCTGACGAGCGTCGGCCCCGCCGAAGCAGCGAACAGGGCACTGATCTCCGATCTCGTCCGCAGCGGGTCGGGTCCGATTGTCGATGATCAGGCCGACAATTCCGCGGACTCGATCCTGCTTCCCGAGGTTGGACCGGCTTTTCGGGCCGACCTTTTGAATGTGAGCGGCGGCGGCCTCGGGGTGCTTGTCGAACGGCAGGATCAGCAAGCCGCACAGAGTCGCCCGTTCTGGTGGCTGCGGCTGGACCTCCGACCTCAGATTCCCGCTCCGGTGGCGGTCACAGCCCGGCTGGCCCACACGCACATCGATTCGTCTCAGAACCTGTATTGCGGTCTGGCCTTTGAGTTTCCGCAGTCGGGTGAACACCGGCAGTTCATGATCGACTTGTTCAGCCGGTACACGGACGAGCTGCAGCGACGACAAATCGCGGCTTCGGCTCGCACGGCCTGAAATCGACCGCTCGACCACCAATTTAGGGGAATCACGCCCCCCCCGCCTTGACCGAGTCTTGTCCTTTCGGGTAGAGTCTGGTTTCTCCCGCGATCCGTTTGGCGGGGGTTTCCACGGCTGAGCCACTGGACTTCAGGGCGGCCGTTCTTCGCACGAACGTTCGTCGTCGATCGAACGCCAACCCGTTCGATCTCACGGCGGGCGAGCGTGCCCGTGTGACGGCACACGGATAGATCGAGCGTGCTTCGAGCGTTGATTGTGCTCGGGTCGTCACGATGACGATGCCGAAGAACGAATCGGAAGGACTCTTGCAGACCGAGACTTGCACACTCCGAAGCGGGGCGATGTTCGCGCATCAGGAATGGGACGCGATACGGCGGTCGGTGCAGATAGCGGTGGCAGATGGACCAAACGTCTGCTGAGTAAGAGTCGGCGCACGGCGCGATCTTGAAGAACGATCGACCGGCCTGACAGGGCGGTGTGGGCGATGTTCGTCCCCACAGCGCGCCGAGCTCCAGAAGGGCGAGGCCCCGAACCTGCCGCGAAGGCGAGCGCCTTGCGGCCAGAGAAGGGACTTGCGCCATGAATGTCGGCATGTTGACGGTGGGGGTGGGTGAAGCGATGGCGGTTGTGATCGGGCTGGTGTGCCTGGTCGCGGGCGTGCTGCTGGGCGTGTTCGTTCTGGGCTACGTGCGTGGCCAGGCGCTGACCAAGGCCAAGGCCGAGGCCGAGAGTCTTGTGCAGCGAGCCAAGGACGAGGCGGGATCGATCAGAGATAAGGCGCTGCTGGATGCCGAACGCACGGCGATGGAGCGAAAGTCGGCGTTCGAGGCCGAGCAGGAGAAGGCCAGGGTCGAACTGCGCGAGACCGAGCGACGCCTGACCAAGCGAGAAGACTTGCTTGACCGCAAACTCGAGACGCTCGCCAAAAAGGAGGAGGACCTGAGCAGGACTCAGGAGCAGGTCTCCAAGCGAGAAGAGCAACTGGCAGTCAAGCAGGAGGAACTCGACGAGACGCTGGCGAAGCAGCGCGAGAAACTGCACCAGATCGCGGACATGACGCTCGACCAGGCTCGAGAGGAGTTGCTCCAGCGCGTGGAGGAGGACTGCCGGCTTGAGATGGCCAAGGTGGTGCACAAGTTGACCGAGGAGGCGCAGGCGGAGGCGAAGGCCAAGGCGCAAGAGATCACGCTGATGGCCATCCAGCGCTACGCCACCGAGCACACGGCCGAGAGCACGGTGCGTGCGGTGCCGATCCCCTCTGACGACATGAAGGGCCGGATCATCGGGCGCGAGGGACGGAACATCCGCGCGATCGAGAAGGCAACGGGCGTGGACATCATCGTGGACGACACGCCTGGTGTGATCGTGGTGTCGTGCTTCGACAAGATCCGACAGGCGGTGGCGGTTGAAGCGCTGAACCGCTTGATCGCAGACGGCCGGATGCATCCGTCGCGGATCGAGGAAGTTGTGGAGAAGGTCAAGGAGGAGATGAACGAGCGGGTCAACAAGGCCGGGAAGGAGGCCGTGCTGGAGGTGAACCTGCGCGGGCTGCACCCGAAGGTCGTGGAGGCCATGGGGAAACTGAGTTTCCGCACCAGTTACGGCCAGAACGTGCTGCGCCACAGCATCGAAGTGGCGTACCTCTCTCAGATCATCGCCGAGCAGTTGGGCTTGGACAGCACGATCGCACGACGGGCAGGCTTCCTTCACGACATCGGCAAGGCGATGGACCACGAGATGGAGGGTGGCCACCCGAAGATCGGCATGGACTTCGCGAAGCAGTACGGCGAGAAGGAGCCGATCCTGAACGTGATCGGAGGTCACCACGGTGACATTCCGTCGACATCGTTCTACACGCCGATCGTGATGGCCGCGGACGCGGTGAGTTCGGCCCGTCCCGGCGCGCGTCGCGAGAGCATGGAGAAATACATCCAGCGGCTGAACGAGTTGCAGGACATCGCGCTCAAACAGCCGGGCGTGACGGAGGCGTACGCGATCCAGGCTGGTCGAGAGGTGCGTGTGATGGTCGACGCGAAGCGGATCGGCGACGATGAGGCCCACATGATCGCCTTCAACATCGCCAAGAAAGTCAGCGAGGAGATGACGTTCCCCGGCGAGATCCGCGTAACAGTGCTGAGAGAGACCAGGGCGGTGGAGTTCGCACGCTGAGCGGCGGCCCCGGCTCACATTAGCGGCCGAACGACATCGTCTGCACGCGCACCGAGACCGTGTCGGGCAGGCACTGTGCCGCAGCGGAACTGAGGCGCAGGTCGTCGTGGCCGCACTGATTGATCGGATCGGTGCTGCGATCGATCATGCACGAAACCAAGTCCATCGCCTGCGATTGGGTCTGTGGGAGACGATCGGACGGACCGGTGAGCCCGACGATGGTCACGCGACCGGGCCTCTCAAGACAGGAATGATCGAGCGACTCGCTCACCAGGTCGGCAACACCCGCGTGCGCGACCTGTCGTTCGGGACTCCACGAAGGCGTCCAGACTTGCAAGCACGCATCCAGAACGACCGGCGACTGGGTCGGGTCGGCCGGCTCGTAGATCGCCAAGAGCACGTCTCGCTCTGTTCGTTGGTTTGCTGCCTCAACGCTCTTGAGAAACTCGACGATGAACGGCGGAAGTTCCTTGGCCAAGTTCACGGGCTTCAGATCGGTCGGCACGGGCGCGGCAGGACGCATGGTGACAATGGCCAGCCCGAGTGCGGCGGCGATCCCGGTCAGACCGAGCACGACCGGCATTGCGGAGCGCCATCGGCGGTGCGTGCGTTCTTTCATCGGCTCGGAGGCTCGTGCGTGAGTGCCAACTAAACGCAAGCCAAAGGACGAATCGGCAGAGCGTGAAGACTTCGTCTCGGGCGGGAACAGATCGGCCTCGAAGGCATCGAGTTCTCCAGCCTTCGCCAAGAGTTGATGGATGCGTGTGTCGTTCATCCGGTGGTTCTCCGCGAGTGCGGCGCGTTTGTCGAGCGAGCGCTCGGGCACATCACTTGTTCGCATCCTCATGCCCGGTGCGCTCGGAGTGCTTGTCCGAAACCCCGCGCGATTCGAGGAAGACGCGGAGTTTCTCGGTCGCGACTTTTTTGCGTGCGTGTGCGGTGCTCGGGGCGACGCCCAACTCGGCCGCGAGTTCCCGGTCCGTACGCCCTGCCGCGATGGCCTTGAGGATAAGGCGCTCGTCATCCGACAGGCCGGAAGATGGCTCATGGCCCTGGAGCGCGCGCCGCACGAGTTCGATGGCGGAGGCTTCTGAGGCGGCGTCGGCGGGGTCGTCCGACTGACTTCCGGCGATCACTCCGGCACCGGACCCGTGCTCACGGTCGTTCAGCCGCTGCTCGGGCCTGGTCCGGCCGATCGCTCGCAGATGACGAAGCCAGATATTGCCAGATACGGCGTACAAGAACGTCGATGGTCGGCTCTTGCTCGGGTCGTACTTACCCTGAGTCAGAGCCTGCCAGAACGCGATCCAGGTCTGCTGGGCCAATTCCTCCGCGACGGCGGGCTGCCCGCTGAGTTTGCGTGTGAAGTGTCTGATCAAGCCGGGAGAGAGGCGTTCATGCAAGCGTTCGAGAGCGCCGGGCACCCCTTCGGCAACGTCCGCGCAGATTTCCGACAGGTCGGTTCTCTGCCGGGCCGCTCCCGTAGTCTGGGGGTCTGATGGCGACTTATCGGGCATTCGGGTGCGTGTTCCGGTTCTCGTCGCTGGGCGTTCGGCGGCGTGCTGGCAGAATCTGCCGTTCGGTTGGCCGTGACCGCTGACTGTCCAGAGTTCGTACGCTGGCAAGGACATGTGCCCGATCATTCGCTCCGAACGTGCGAGCGCCCGGGCTCCGACGGCGAAGCAAGAATACTCGGACGGAACGTGCCGATGGAGGGTGGTGCGTCCGGCCTTGGCATTGATCACACAAAGCAACAGACACCCGACCCTTTCTTTGGACGGAGACAACTCGATGAAGAATCAAACGATCTGGTTGATGGTGGTGGCTCTTTCGACCGGCGTCGTAGCGAACTTGGCCATGGCTCAGGCCCGCACGAACACCGATCCGAACAAGAAGTCGATCACGAGCAGCGGTGGGAAGGAAACTGGTGGATCAAACACACTCTTCAACGCGAAAGAGGGTGCCGCCGCTCGTCAGCAGCCCGCGATGAGCCCCGAGGAACTCGAGAAGCGGAAGGCTATGGAGGAAGGCGGCAAGGAAGTGCAAGCGGCCGACCCGGCCAACCCCGCCCGACCGCAGGCTCTGCAACTCTCCGCGACGAGCCACGACTGGGGCTCGATCTCGGACGACTCGATCGTCAACCACACGTTCTTTGCTCGCAACACGACGGAACGGACGGTCAAGATCGCCGTGGCAGCATCGTGCGGGTGCACGGTCAGCAAACTCGACAAAGACACGATCGAGCCTGGCGAAGAGGTGCCGATCACGGCGTCGTTCAACCCGCAAGGCCGGAGCGGAACGCAGACCAAGACGCTGACGATCACCGTCACCGAACCTCAGGGCGAGTACGCGCAGCAAATGATTTCCATCACGTCGAACGTGCGCCCGATGATGGCTGTCGAGCCGAACCGGACGTTCCTGCAGGAAGTCGACCATCGTCAGGGCCGACAAGAGCGAATCACGGTCATCGGCCGCAAGCCCGGCTTCGCGCTCGCGGGAGTTGACAGCAACAGCGAGTTCGTCAAGGCCACGATCGGCGAGACGACCACGAGCGAGGAGAACGGGGAGACGATCATTCGCGTCGAGGTTCTGCTCGATGTGGGGCGAGGCGCTCCGATCGGAACAATGAACAGTCAGTTGACCATTCGCAGCAACGACTCATCCGGCAAGCCGCTCACGACCTTCGTCGGCGCGGAGATCATCGGCGACGTACGGGCGAATCCCGCCTCAACGATGATCCGCGCCACAGCGCCGGGCTCATTGATCAGCGCGGACATCCGCGTCGACACACGCTCGGGCAAGCCTTTCCAGGTCACCGCGATCGACATCGACACGCGGCACGACATGCGGCTGGCGGTTGACCTCCGCCCGGCATCGGATGACTCAACAGCCTACACGGTTTCGATCAGCGGGATTGCTCCCGCCACTGCGGGCCTTGTTCAGGGCACGCTGCTGGTCACGACCGACTCGGAGGGTGGCGAGACGATCCGCATTCCGTTCACGGCCACCGTGCCGCGGCAGGCGCAGCCCCAGCCGGCGAAGTTGGGCAGCGCCGCGCCAGCGGCCGGTCAAAGCGTCCCGACGACGGTGAGCAAGGAGGCGGTCGGCAAGGCGATTCCGGTGTCACTCACGCCGACCCCTGCTCCGACACCGACGAGCAAGCGGTAATGACTCGTGCGGACTTCGCACGCCATTTCACGGAGTAGCGCGCCATGATTCAGAACAGCGCCCAGATCGCGCGCAAGGGCTTGCTCGCTCGGTACATCGTGCAGATCGCCGTGATTGTCGGATTAGGCACGGTGATCGGTTCGGCCGACGCGATCATCCGACCGGTTAAGTTGGCCCGTACGGTCGAGGAGTTCTCGCTGCCAACAGAAGGTGCGAGGCCCGAAGTCACATCCGGCACGGTTGCGTCTGACCGAACTCGCGCAGGTGCGGATGAGCCCAAGCCGGAGGCGATGACCGATGCGGACAGCGCTGGGTCGTCCGCATCCAAGTCGTCTGCGGAAGGCCCCGTCGCTGCTGCCGGGCAGAGCGGAGGCGGGACGGGCGGCTTTCAGTTCACTCCGAAGGATCGGCTGAAGCCGGGGCACATCACGATCGAGGAGGCCAGGAGGGCCTTCGACTCGGGACAGGCGAGTTTCGTTGATGCGCGGAGCAAATCGCGGTATGAAGAAGGGCACATTCCGGGTGCGATCCGGCTGGAGTTGGCCGACTTCGTCGCGGGCCAGCCCGCAAAGCTCGCTCTGTTGCCGCGAGAGTTCATGGTGATCGTGTACTGCGGGGGTGGGGATTGCGATGAGTCGGAGCGCGTCGCCGAGCGGCTGGAGGGCTCCGGCTATCAACGGATCTTCATCATCCACGACGGGTTCCCGGGCTGGAAGGCCGCGGGGCACGAAGTCGAGACTGGACCGGAGGAGTTCGAGTGAGCCAGAGTGCTGCGACATCGCCGGTGGCGGCTTCGACTGCCGAGCGTTCGGCGCCGGGGACTTTGACCCTGACCGGCGCTGTGTCGTTTGTCACACGGTTGGTGTTGGGCGGCCTGTTCGTCTGGGCGGCTTGGAACAAGTTGCAACCGCCGAACGGACCGCAGAATTTCGCCGACTCGGTCAGGGCGTTCAAACTAGGGCTGCCGGACTGGGCGGTGCGGGCTTCTACTTCCGTCACGCCGTGGATCGAGGTCATCGCGGGCGCGATGCTGATTCTCGGAATCTGGGTCCGGTCATCGGCGCTGGTGATCGGCGTTCTGCTCGCGGTCTTCATCGCGTTGATCGGCTCGGTGATCGCGCGCGAGTTGAACGTTGAGTGCGGGTGCTTCGGGAAGTTGTCGCCGTTCTGCCCGAAGAAAGTGGGAATGTGCAACATCATCCAGAACGGAGTGATGCTTGCCGGGGCGGTGTACCTGACGATCACGCCCAAGACGGGTCTTTTCTCTAAGTCTTGATTTGGCAGCGTTTTACGACACACTTAGACGATCATCTTCGGCCTTGCGAACTGGCCACTCGGTGGGTGTGGGCCTATCATCTTTGCTTGAACCGTCGTCCGGACGACTCGGGCCGCGTGCGCCTGCGTTGCCGGGCCAAATTGACCAAGACGGAGAACTGATGTCTCGATTCAACCGATTCGGAGCGCAGCCGAAGGTGAAGGTCGTCAAGACCGGCGCCAACGGCACTGATTACGTGGACTACAAGGATGTAGAGAACCTGCGGCGGATGATGTCGCCGAACGGCAAGATCCACGCGCGCAAGCGGAACAGTGCGACCGCGAAGGAGCAGCGGATGATCTCGCAGGCGATCAAGCGAGCGAGATTCCTTGGGCTCCTGCCCTACACCAGCGCCACGCTGTGAACCCGGTGCAGCCCTGAAGAAGACTCCGCGGCCCGCTTCGAGCATCGAGGCGGGTCGCTTTGTTTCCCAGCGCCCATCATCAACCTGCGGAGAATCTGATGAACAAGGCCAGAGACTATCGAACGCTGGTCGATAGCATCGCGGTTCTGGTCGGGCCGGATGATGGGCGCGAAGCACGCATGAAGGCTCTGGTTGACGCCGCGTGGGATCTGATGTCCGATCGTGGCGTGTCGTGGATTGGCTTCTATGGCAAGGATGGCGAGCGTGACCAGTTGATGCTGCTGGAGCGCCGCGACAAGCCCGCGTGCTCACCGATCGGCCTTCACGGGGCGTGCGGACGGTCATGGAGAAGTCGCAAGGCTCTGATCGTGAGCGATGTTGCGAGATTGGGCGAGGGGTACATCGCGTGTGATCCGCGTGACCGCTCGGAGATCGTCATCCCCATGTTCGATGCCGGCGGTTCGTGCTGGGGGGTGCTCGACGTCGACAGCCACCAAACGGGCGCATTCAACTCCGCGGACGCCGAAGGGCTGTGGTCCGCGTGTTTCGCCGCGGGTCTGACAACGACCGTGCAGCCTGAAATCGAGATGGTTTGACCGGCTCAGAACGGGGCCGCGTTGTGAAACTCGACGCGCAGTGCGGAGTCACCATCGGGTTGAGAGTGTGTGCGGACTGTCGAGCCCCGCGTCGGTGCCAAGAAACTGAGGTAGGAAGCGTGCAAGAACAAGCGATCAGCGCTTCGTGCCGTCTGCGGCTGTGGGCCGTAGAGCACGTCGCCGAGGATCGGGTGCCCGATGTGCGCCAAGTGCACGCGGAGTTGGTGAGTTCGGCCGGTAACCGGGCTCAGTTCGAGCCTCGAACGGTCGGGTTCGAGCGAGAGCAGTCGCCAGCGTGTCAGCGCCGGTCGGCCTTGATCAGGATCGATGATCTGTATGGGCCGACGCTCGACGTCGAGACGCATGGGTTCATCGATGCTGCCGGCTTCGGCCGGAACGCGTCCGCAGACCACCGCGGTGTAGGACTTCTCGATCTTGCGGCGCTCGAACTGAGCAGAGAGATCTCGCTGCGCGTGCTCATCGAGGGCGAAGACCATCAGGCCGCTGGTGTCCATGTCGAGCCGGTGAACGATGAGCGGACCGGAGGCGTAGGGAAACATCGACGCGACAAGCGAGGCTGCGCAGACCTGCTTGTCCGGCCCCTTGCCCGGCACCGAGAGCATGCCGGCGGGCTTGTTGACAACGACGAACCGTTCGGCGGTATGGATGACGGGTAAGTTGGGGACCATCGAAGTCCGATCGTTGGCCGGCCGCGACCGACGCGTACCCTTGTCTCGGAGAATGCCCATGCCAATCGCCGGTCTCGCGGTGTTGCCAGTACTTGCCTTGATGCTCGGTCCAGCGTCTGCAGAGACCTTGGACTCTGCGAGCAGGTCCGATGATGCGGAGCGGGCCGGTCGAGTGGCGGGTGCGGACTCGGAAGGCCCGCTGCTTACGGGACACATCCAGCTCACGCATCGGGATCGATTCGTCAAGGCGGGTGAGGCGTACTTCGACCATCAGTCGCCGCCGCGATGGGTGATCTTCCAGGCAGTGCCCGTCCCGCCGACAGGTAAGGAACCGCAGCCGCACTACGCGATCTATGTCGCCAAGTTGCGTTACCGAGGCGAGGGGGATCGTGCCGAGATCGTTGGCATGGATGATCCGATTGAGATCAGCCCGGGCGAGAGCGCCAACACCTGCGGTTGGTTTCATCCGACCGAGCCGGGTCTGGTGATCTACGGATCGACGATCGACTCTCCGACGGAACCGAGCAGCCCCGGGTATCAACGCGGCACGTCGCGGTATCGGTGGGAGTTCGCGCCGGAGATGCGGATCGTGCGGCAAGCGCCCCGAGCGATGTATCTTGATGCGTTCCCGCAAGATCGCGATACGCCCATGTGCGGAACGACGTTCATGCCACAGACGATCGTCGGCGATGGCTCGGGGTATGTTGCGGAAGGATCGATCTCGCCGGATGGAAGGCATCTGCTCTACGCGAAGATGGTGGACGCAGACTCTCGCGATCTGGATTTGTTCGTGCTTGATCTGAAGACCGGCGTCGAAACCCGGGTCGTCGAGGCGCCGGGCTATGACGGAGGTCCGTTCTTCTCGCCCGATGGTCGATCGATCTGCTACCGCTCAGACCGCCGCGGCAACAGTGAACTACAGATCTTCGTCGCCCGACTCGCGTTCGATGATCGGGGGAATGTGACGGGGTCTCATGACGAGCGGGCGCTGACTGATGATGAGCACGTAAACTGGGCTCCCTACTGGCACCCTTCGGGGCGATTCCTGGTCTACGGATCGAGTCGGGTCGACCATAGGAACTACGAGATCTTCGCGGTCGAGCTGGACTGGGAGAAGCCGGTCGATCAGCTGCGACAGCGCCGAATCACGTTCATGGACGGGGCGGACGTTCTGCCGGTGTTCAGCGGCGATGGAAGGTGGATGATGTGGACCGCGCAGCGAGGACCGATGGTTGAAGGGGAATCTCGACCGAGCAGCCAGGTCTGGGTTGCCAGGGTGAACCGAGAGATCGCCGAGAATCCGGATGCTTTCTTTGGTGACGTCAAAGCAGGAGCCGACACCGATGCCGCGCGCTGAGCCCAAGCCCGCAGCCGCGGAAGGCAAGCCGTGGGAATCGGCGAAGGGCGGTGAAGGTTCGCAATCGGACGCGCTCGCCGCGCGGTTTGTGGAGTCGCTTTCGTATGACACGCGGCTGTACGATGCGGACATTCGCGGCTCGCTGGCCCACGCGCGGATGTTGCGGTCGATCGGCTTGCTGAACGACGCTGAGTTGTCGGCGATCGAGATCGGTCTTGCGGAGATTCGACGTGAGATCGAATCAGCCCCGGCAGGCCCGAACGCGGTCGGCGTCGCCGGGGCGTGGCCAGGCTGGCGGATTGAACTCGAAGACGTGCACATGTGCATCGAGTCCGCACTGATCGCCAAGACGGGCGATGCGGGCCGCAAGTTGCACACCGGACGCAGCCGGAACGATCAGGTTGCGCTCGATCTGCGCTTGTGGCTTCGCAGCGCGATCGATGAACTCGCAGATAAGAACTCGGAGTTGATGTCGGCGTTCGAAGACCTCGCGCAGCGGCAAGGCGATGCACCCCTGCCCTCGTACACCCATCTGCAACGGGCTCAGCCGGCGTGCGTGGGAGCGGAGTGCATGGCGTGGTGGGCGATGTTCGAGCGCAACCGCGAACTCCTGCTCTGGCTGCGGGACGACCCCTTCGGACTGAACGCCTCGCCGCTCGGGTCGGGAGCCATCGCCGGATCCATCCTCCCGCTGGATCGGGGCATGACCGCCGAAGCATTGGGCTTCACAGGCGTGACGCTCAGTTCGATCGACGCGACCGCTTCGAGAGATGAGGCGTTGGACTTTCTGTACGCGGTGGCTCGAATCGGTGTGCACCTGTCTCGCTTCGCCGAGCAGTGGATCCTGTACTGCTCAACCGAGTTCGGCTTCCTGACGATCGGCGCCGCCTATACCACGGGTTCGAGCATGATGCCACAGAAGCGGAACCCCGACATGCTGGAACTGATCCGTGGCCGGTGCGGCGGCGTGATCGGATCGCTCGTCGCGTTGCTAACGATCTGCAAGGGTCTGCCGATTGGGTACAACCGCGACCTGCAGGAGGACAAGCGGCACGTTTTCTCTGCGTATGACACGGCGCATGACTGTCTTGTGATGGCCGAGCGGATCGTGCGATCCGCGAAGTTTCTGACAGACTCGGGCACAAGAAGTACGGTCGCGATATCGGGCCTTGACCGCGGCCACGCCGACGCGACAGCACTGGCGGAGTACTTCGTCCGTCAGGGTGTGCCGTTCCGCGCTGCGCACCAGATCGTTGGGAGTTTGGTTCGCCGGTGCGATGAGTTGAAGGCCGGCTCGCTCAGCAGGCTGACGATCGAGGACTTTGCCCAAGCACTACGAGAGCACGGCCGGTCTCCCGATCTGGTTGGGGCCGATGTCTATCAGTCGCTTGGGTTCGGTGGCGTTGTGCGGAGTTACGTGACAGCCGGCAATGCGGGCATCGGACCGGGCGGATACCGCGACTGGCTGAACCGATTGAAGCAGGCCGGGTCGGAGGTCTCATCGTCAGCACCGCGTCAGTCTGCGGCCCCGCCAGTGGTGCAGGCTGCACCAATCGGCAAAGGAGAGGGTGGCGATTCGGACACCCCCGTGAATTCGGCGGGCGCGAGCGCCGTTGATCTCTTTGGGGGGATGTTGGACGGAGACTCACGCGTGCTTTCGCCGGCGGATTCGGCGCTCGTGGCAGCGTATGAGTCTGTTGGTCGAACGCTCGACGATCTGCCTTATACGACTGAATTCGAAGCTTTGTATCACGACACAGTGCAACGGCTGCACGGTCTGCCGACGCCGATCGGCCCGCCGACTCGTCGAAACCTGATCAAACGGTTGCAGAACCTGCGAAAGGCCGGAAAGCTACCGCGTGTTGGAAGGACCGCTTCGACCGCCCCGGCCCTCAAACCAGAAGACGAATCGACGCTGCAAGGCCTGGTTGTCGCGGCTGTTGGATCGCTCGGCCAGCGTGATCAACTGCCTTACGACGATCGATTCGACGCGCTCGTGGCCGAGTTCAATCATCGGACAGCACTGAGTCTTGCGCCGCACGATGTGTGGCGTGTGATCGCCAAACTTGCCAAGTGACACACACGATGACGCACGCACCGCCGCCTTCTGCTTCCGGACCTCCATCATCCGCGAACCCTACGGGCGCGGGCACGGGCATCGATCGCGAACCGCCCGAGACCACACGCGTGCTCATGGGCGGGCTGATCGACTACGCGGGCCTGTTTCCACCCGCGAAACTGCCGATGAAGTCCGCGGTTGAGAAGTACGACCGCTGCCTGCGCTCCGATCATGCGTGGATGCTCGGCCGGTTCATCGTGCCGGTTTCACGCTTGGGCGAGTTCCGCGATGCGACGACGCAACTTCTCCCCCGTGTGCAAGGAGAGTCCGAGCCGGGGTATGAGCAGCCGTGGCTGGTGTCCGCCCTGATCGACGGCGACTTGGAACGGGACTTTGATGCGATCTTCGAGTTCAATCATCGCCACGCGCAGGCGATCAACGGGCTGGCGATGATCGATGCGGTAGAACTGCGTGTTCCCGCACCGGATGCATCGGGGGGCGGGACTTCGCCTTCCAACTTCATCGACACCGCCATCGAATCGATGCCTGAGGAACTCTTCGCGTTCTTTGAGGTGCCCTCGGCGATGCTCTCGGATTGCCGGGGCGTCGTCGCGTCGCTCGCGGGCGCGGACGCCGCGGCGAAGATCCGCACCGGCGGTGTGACGACGGACGCGTTCCCACCGGCCGACGCCGTTGCTTCGTTCCTCATTGCCTGCGCAGCGGCGGATGTCCCCTTCAAGGCAACGGCCGGGTTGCACCATGCCGTGCGCGCGCACTACCCGCTCACATACGAGCCGAACTGTCCGAAGTGGCTGATGCATGGGTTTGTGAACATCTTCACTTCCGCTGCGCTCGTCCGCACTCATCGCGTGGCGTCGGAAGCCGTGGTGGAGTTGCTCGAGGACACCAATCCGCACGCCTTCGTGTTCGGCCGTGACTTGCTGACATGGAAGCATCCCCGGCTTGGATCATTCGGGCTCACGCTCGAACAACTGGCGCACACTCGTGAAACGTTTGCGCTGAGTTATGGCAGTTGCTCCTTTGACGAGCCGGTATCGGAACTTTGCGCGATGGGCGTTCTGCCATGACGACTCTGCCTGGCATGATTCTCTCCAAACATCGCCACCACGACGTCAACGGCCTTGTGGAGCATATCTTCGCATGAGCGTGGACTGGCTCGGCCTGACCGCACTGCTCGCGATCGGGTTGGTCGTGTATGTCGCGGCGTTGACGGCGTTTGTCGTGCGAACGCTCACTCGTCCCCCCCGACGGGGATACGCGTGGGCCGTGGCCCGAGGAGTGCCGGGCGATCCGAGCGAAGTGCTGGTTGAGCTGCAGACCGCTTCCGCCCCTTGTTCCGGGTCGGGTTGGTCCGCACGTCCACGCTTCAAGGAAGTTGTGATCGACCGCGGTCCCCGCACCCTGCGCGCGTGGGACATCGAGGGCTTGGAGTCGGCCGGGCCGGTGGTTGTGCTCACGCACGGCTGGGGCGACTCTCGCGTCGTCATGCTCAGCCGACTGCCGGCACTGATGTCCGCCTGCTCCCGCATCGTGATATGGGATCTGCCCGGCCATGGCGACACGGATTCGCAGAGGCGAGAACGGTGCACGCTCGGCGTGCACGAGCGCATCGACCTGATGGTGGTCGTCGATCATGTGATTGAAGCCAGTCCTCGTATCGGAGGCGTCTCGGGCGAGGGACCTCCCGACATCGTGCTCATGGGCTTTTCGCTCGGAGCCGGCGTGTCGCTCGCCGCCGCGAAGACTCTTGTTCAAGAGGGGAAGATTGCGGGTGTCATCGCCGAAGCGCCGTATCGGCTGCCGATCACCCCTGCACGGAACGTGCTGCGATCTCGCGGGCTGCCCTGTGTGTTCGTGCTGCCCTTGGCGATGGCTCTTGTCGGAACGTCGATCGAACGGAGTCTTCGGGGCATTCGCTGGGCGAGCGATGGTTGGTCATCCCATCGCGCATCGCGGAGCGGGTCGGACAACGACGCGCCATCATCGGGTGACGAATCGCCACGCTTCGTTGATCGCATGATGCTCGCGTCGTCTCTGCCGAACGCATGCCGTTTGCTGGTGCTTCACGGCGAGCGCGATGAGATCTGTCCGCTTCAGGACGCAGAGGAGATCGCGAAGATCGCCGGAAACGGCACGCTGTGCGTGATCCCGGGTGCGGGTCACACCAACATGTGGACGGATGACGCGACCTCGCGAGCGGCCGGAGACGCGGTCCGGTCGTTTCTGGCTGAGACTCGCGAGCGGCGTTGATGCGTCAACGTCCGGCCGGCGACGACTGCGGGTAAACAATCACCCGGTCGTGAACCGTCAGGATCAAGTCGTGTCGTGCATCGCCGGTCGCATCGGTGATGATCAGTTCTCGCGGCTCGAACTCGCGGGAAGCGCCGCCGCGGAAGAGGCGGGCCTGAAAGACTTCGAACTCCGTTGCGAAGTGCAGTTTGCGAGACGCGGAGAAGGTGTAAATGCCCAACCGACGCTCCGCGGCGTCGAGCGTGACCACGTCCACGAAGCCGTCGGAATTCACATCGCCCGACCGCATCCGGTGCTCGGTTCGCTGCTCGTCCTCCGGACTGAACGCCGCGAACGAATCCAACTCGTAACGACGACCGCCGAGTCGCACGAGCGCGAAACTATCGCCAGAGAACGCCAGGATTCCCGTATCCTCGCCCGCGGACGCCTTGCCGGCAAAGTTCCCGGCCGCGACGGCCCCGAGGGCGAACCCGTCGAGCCGCAGGCGCGTGCGTACCTTCCATTCCCCTTTCTCCGAGTCGCGCGCGAGGATGACCAGTCGCGAGTTGCCGCGGTCGCTCGCGACGATCATTGGGCCGTGCCGAGAGTTCAGAACCGTGAGACCGGATAGCCGCGTGCCGTTGTCACGGATCGTCACCTGTTCCACGACTCGCCAACCCGCCCTGGCGTCGTAGCGGCACGCCCGAACGAAGTTCTCCGTCGCGATCAACAGTTCGGGGGATCCGTCCTTGTCGATGTCCAGCAGCACGGTGTTGTCAGGACCCGCCGCCTGAACCAGCCCGAACTGCGGCATCTGCTTGTCGGTGAGAACTTCGAATGCTTTCTCGGGGTTCGCGTCGCCCGTGGCGCGGAGCATGATCATGGGCTCGTTGGGCGTGAACAGCAGGATGTCGACCAAGCCATCGTGATCGACGTCCGCCGAAAGCACCGACTGAGGCGGACGGCTGACGTCCTTGAGCGGAAAGGCGACGACCGACTCAGCTGAGGGTTCGGAACCCGTCTGGGGTGGCGAATGCAGTTCGAGGGTGTGATCGCGGCGGTCCTTGACGACGACGGCCAGTCTTCCGCCGGAGCCCGGGGCCGACGGTGACAGATCGACGAATCCCATGGCGACCGGCGTTGCGCCGCTCGTTCGGATCGGCAGAGGCGCGGGGAACCCAAGTCGGCCGGTGCCGACGTCGAACTTGGTCACACCGACAGCCTTCTCGTCTTCGGAGAGCACAAACACGTCGGGCGAGGATTGATCACCACCGTTCCGCCAGCGTCCGACCGCAACTTGCTTGGGCTTCTTGAAGGCGGAAAACGACTCGGGCCTGGTCAGGCCGACGCCGGGACTCTGGCGGTAAAGCACAACCGTGTTGGCCTTGACGTCCGTTGCGAGGATGTCCGGAAGACCGTCGGCGTCGACATCAGCCACGACGATTGACCGGTCCTTGTTGTCGCCGTCCGGGAAACCCGTCACCTCGGCCTGGACGATGGTCTCGGCATTGGAGACGCTCAGCAGTTCGTCCGCATCGACCGGCGCCTCGATCAGGTCGTAGAACACGCTGCGCTTGGAAGCACGCTCGATCACGCCCATGCTCGCGGCCGGTCGATCCGGAAACCTGATCGGCTCGACTTCTCGCAGCGCGGGCATGTCGAAGCGGAGTTCCGCGTTGAGCAAGCCAGCCTTGCTACCGATCCGAGGGTCCTGACGCTGCAGCCAGACACGAACCGGGGCAGCGTCCTCGGGCGCTACAGCCACCAGATCGATCAGGCCGTCTCCGTTGAAATCGTCGGTGTAGATCGCGACCAACTTGCCCGATGACCCGAGGGTTATCGGATCGCCGAGCGAGACGCGGCCGGACTGACTTGAATCGGATCTGATCGGGAAGACCTGCACCTTGCCGTCGGCCAGTGTGATGAGTTCGGGCGCGTTATCACCCATGACATCGGCGATCTCGAGTCCGCTGCGGCCCGCGGAGAGATCCGCGACTCGCCGTCTGAGAACGGTCTCAAAGTTGCCGGGCGAAATCTGCCGCATGAAGACGAGTTCCGCCGGATTGGTCCCTGCGTAGATCAGGTCGAGCTTGCCGTCGCCGTCGAAGTCGAAGGGCTTGATCGCGGTCACGCGGTGAGCAACCGAGACATCGACCCGGTCGTACCAAGGGCTCGGCGGCAATTCGTTTGCACGCTGTCGACGGGCTATCTCCGCCTCGGTCCGCTCCGCCGCTCGCAACAGATGTAATTCGATCCGGCTCTTACGATTGTTCACGATGGCGAGGTCTGGTCTCCCATCGCCGTTGAAGTCGGCGACGGCGGTTGGACCACAGCCGTCGTCGACGACGACGATCCGCGCCTCGGAGAAGCCGAAGAACCTCCCCAGATCCTCACCGGTCTGAGCCCGGACCCCGGCGGTGAGCAGCAATCCAAGCCCACTCGCAACCATCGACACTCGCTTCAGCATGAGTCACTACCTCTCGGTCATTTCAAGCACCCCCCCACTCATCCAATCCGGCCCAAATCTCCGTGCGCCTGAGCGCAGATAATCGTCCAGTGTAGCGGTTGGAACGGTCAGCACACCCACCGGTATCAGACCGACAGCACGGTCCGGTGACCGATGTCGACTCTGATACGGACCCGGCTGATACACTCGTCCCTGCCCTCACGTTTCGGACAGGGCAGAATCGCAGTGGAGCATTCCGCATGACACGACGATCGACTCTGGGGCCTCTCCTGCTCGCAACCGCGTTGAGTGCCTCTGTGGTATTGGCACAACCCGAGTCCGACCCTGATTCGGTTGAAACGACGCAACCAACTGAGGCAGAGGGCGTGGCCGTTCGCCCTGCCGCGCCGATCCGGAAAGTTGTTGGCGACACCATCACAATGGTCGACGGGACCAAAATGGTGGCGCCCATCTTGAAGGAGACCGGCGAGTGGCTGTGGCTCGACCTGGGATACCAAGTGCTGCAGGTTCCAAGAGCGCGGGTCGATTCGATTGAGCGTGCGGCGAAGGAGGGCTCGAGGGCGGAAGTGACTGATTCCGGGCATCTCTTCCGCACGGCCACGAATCTGGCCGAGAGATCGCCCAAGGAATTGGCCCGACTGTTCGGCGGCGCGGTGATCAAGGTGAGCACGCCGCGTGGCCTGGGCTCTGGTTTCATCATCAGCCCGGAGGGTCACGCGATCACAAACGCGCACGTCATTCAGGGTGAGCGCAAAATCAAGGTTACGGTCTACGAGCAAACCGATGCGGACTTCCGTCTTCGGATCATCGACGACGTCGAGATCATCGCCGTGAACGACCACATCGATCTCGCCTTGATCCGGATCCGCGGCAGAGACGGCGAGCAATTCCCGTTCGCGTTTGTGCAGGACAGCGAGGATCTTGCCGCCGGCCAGGACGTCTTCGCCATCGGCGCCCCGCTGGGACTCGAACGCACTCTGAGCCGTGGAGTAATCTCCACGACGCAGCGAAACTTCGAGGGCCTCACGTACATACAGACCGACACGCAGATCAACCCCGGCAACTCCGGCGGCCCGCTGTTCAACTACAAGGGCGAGGTCATCGGCGTGACGAACATGGGCATCCCCTTAGGAGAGGGACTGAATTTCGCAATCCCCGCCCGATACGTTCGCGACTTTATCCGAAACCGCGACGCGTTTGCTTTCAATCGCGACAATCCCAACTCCGGATACTCGTACAACGAGCCGCCGAAGCGTCAGAACTTCGGTGTGAACCCGCTGCTCGAAGACGCTTCCGGCAGCTCAACCCGCAACTAGTCCACGCGATCCGACCGGACCGTCCGGCTCGACTCCGACGTAAGCTCGAACGCACAATCCACCGGTCCGCTTTGCGGCCGAACAATCCGCTCTGAAACGCTGAAAGGACACCCATGCGAACCTCCGTTGCGGCCCTCGCCGCGAATCTGCTCTTGGCTGGCGTTGCGTTCCCCGTGATCGCGGCCGACCCCGTTTCCATCACCGCCGTTGCGCCGAAGGACAGCCTTGCCGTGATCTCGGTCCCAAACTGGCCGGCGATGCGTGCGGCGTTTGATCAGACCTCGCTCGCTCGCATGTGGAGAGAACCGAGCGTGCAACGGTTCATCGACGACGCCGTCGAAGACGCCAAGCAAGACGACGCGGATTTCTCTCGCGTTCTGGCTCGATGGCGTGACTTGTCGAAGGAAGTCGACGAGCCAATGGGCGCGGTCGGCTTGGCCGTGCATCTGGCCAAGACCGGTGGGAAGGACCCGGACGAGCCGATGAAAAACCTGCCGCACTTCGTGATGATCGCCGACTTCGGCGCTGGCGCCGAGAAGGCTGAAGGGGAGATCGTCAAACTCATCCGCGAGGGTGCTGCCGACGGCGATCTCAAACTCGACGAAGCCTCGCGGGACGGCGTGGTGATCTACACGTTCTCATTCATTGAGAAGGAGACCGATGCGCCCAAGAGCGACCGGAAGGGCATGGGCGAAGACGACGAGTTCGACTTTGACTTTGAATTCGACGATGGCGAGTCGGCATGGGACCACCTGAACACGATGCACATGACCCGCGTGGGCAGCGTCCTGCTGGTCGGCTCACACGAGCCGACGTTCTCCACCGCGCTGCGAGACATGCAGGACGGTCGCTCGTCAGGCTTCGGTGACGAACGAGTGTTCAAGGATGCAGTGACACAGATTGGTGCCGGAAACCACCTGTTCGGCACGTTCCTGCTGACCGAATCGCTCAGGGCCGAGATCCGCACCATGCTCGGTGGCGGCGACATGATGCTTCCCATCCCGGTGCCCTTGGACTTCGTAAAGATCATCGAGGCAACCGGCCTCGCCGAGTTCAGGGCGGCAAGCGTCGGTGTAAAGTTCAACACCGAGCGTGCGGATGTCGAACAGAACATCGGTCTTCTCGCCGGGAGCAAGAAGGGCCTGTTCTCGCTCCTCGACTCCGACACAGCCCCCTTCGCCCCACCCGTGTTTGCCTCGGCCGATGCCACGTCTGTCGGCTCCATGAGCGTGCGGTTTGATCGAGTCATGAACGTCATCCGCGAAGTTGCCGGCACACTCGGCGACGAAATGCGAGCAGAGGTCGATGCCGGACTTCAGGTCTTCGAAACGCAGTTCGGACCCGCAGTTCGAGCCCTCGGCCCGAACGTCTTCACCATGTCGACCATTCAGCGGCCTTTCTCCGCTTCCAGCGAGAGCCAGGTCTTCGCCATCGCGTGCCGCGATGACATGGCCGTCAACAACGCTGTCGGCTCCTTTGCGCAGGAGATCGGCGCTGAGGCTCGCGACTTCCAAGGCTTCCAGATGTACGACGGCGGATTCGTTCCCATCTCGATCGGCATCGGCGGCGGCTACCTGTTCCTGGGACAGACCGAGGCCGTTGAGAACGCACTGCGTGTTGCCTCGCAGCCGGCTGGCGCTGCCAAGATCGGCGATGAGGCCCGCTTCCGCCGCGCGGTGGCCCAACTTCCGCACGAGGGCAATGGGTACACGTTCATCGCCGGCAAGGAGACTCTGGAGTACTCCTTCTGGAAGTGGAAGAACGCCGACAAGATCGCCCTCGAGCAGATGCGGAGCATGGGCTTCGAGATCGATGAGGCGGATGAGGCTGATTGGGTGGACAGCAGCGCCAACAAATGGGCCAAGAAACTCCCGCCTGTCGAGGATCTCAGCAAACATCTGGGCGACAGCATCATGGTCGTGAAACCGACGCCGGACGGATTCCGCTTCACATCGCTCACGCTCCGGCCCGATTCGGCACGCTGAGCAGCACGCAACGTTGTGGTTGAATCTCTTACAGAACCTGCCGCGTTCCGGCGGGTTCTGTCGTTCACCGATCCGCGCGCACTTCGTCAGCCTCGATTGGTGAACGATCGAACGCGCGGACAAGCACATGGACGGCAGGCGCCATAAGGGCCAACAGCCAGACTCCGGCGATCAACCAGACCACGAACTGCAACCAGCCCGGCATCGACTGGATCCCACCTCTCGCAGCCCACAGGCCGATCACAGATCCGACCAAGACAAGAATCAAAATCGCTCCCCGGACAAGATCCGGCACGGCGTTTCGCGGATCGCGAGCAAGTACATCTAGACCGGCCAATCCTGCGAGCAATACGGCCGCAGCGCCCCTGCCCAACAACCACGGATACAGACTTACCCCTGGGATCTTGCCCGCGGCTTGGTAGCCAAGCAGCGAACAGACTCCCACGGCCCCGGCAACACAAAGCAGGCACATCGCCGGACCATCGCGGAACCGCCCCAGACTGAACAAGAGGCCAATCACCGCTGCGAACGCCGTAAGTGCCTCGAACCCAAAGACAAACCAAATTGGGGGACTTCGCGTTGCGCTCAGACCAACCCCGGCGAGCGCAGACAACAGCACAGCGCCACAGATGACACCCACAGCGATCGAGATCGGCTTCGGTACAGCCTGCAACGAACCTCCCATAAGCGGCCGACGGCGATCCTCGCGTCGGTCAATCCCCTTCTAGATCGGACTTTGTGTTCCGCGGCTTCCGATCGGCCACGAGCGTACGCGACGAACAGAGGAACCCGCCGAACGACAGGAACCGAAGGTCCATCAAATCCCCACTTCAGGTGTCCTTGCGTTGCACCTTGCGCAGACCTCAGTTCGAACCGGAATCGGCCGATGCATCGCAGGACGATCGCACGGCAAGGAAAGTCCGGTTCGCCGACTTCATCGTGCTGGGGCATTCCAGACACCGGTCGGAATGAGCCGATGGAAGACTTGCCGCGCGGCGTCGCCAACAAGGGCGACTTCGATGCAAGCAATTGTCAGACAAGATGGTTATGGCTCGGCGGAGACTCGGGCAATGAACGTGCACAGGATGTTCAACAGCGTGCTGCAAACATGGGCGGTCGACGTCCTGTCGCTCCGCAGCCGGGGGCTGGATCGCCCCAGCACGCGAAAGGGCCGGGGCAGAGCCGAATCGGCGAAATTGCCGCAACGCAAAGCCGCCTGAGCCCGCGATGGAGGCAGCATGAGCGGGATTTCGTCGAGCATCGGCCTGATCAGCGGGCTGAACACCACGGAGATCATCAACCAACTCCTTCGCGTCGAGGCCCGACCGAGGCAGTTGGCCCAACAGCGCGTCGGCGAACTTCAAACCCAGCAGAGCGCCTGGCTGGACTTGAATTCGCGTTTGTCGACGCTCAAGTCCGCCTCGGCCAAATTCCGAATCGATCGCGTTTTCGAATCGGCCAAGACGACAAGCAGCCACCCGAACGTGCTGACGGCCACCGCAACCGCAGGGGCAACCGCGGGAAGCTATCGATTCATCGTTGATCGGGTGGTCGGCACGCAGCAATCGCTCTCGCGAGGCTTCGTCGATCGTTCGGCCACTTCGCTGGGACTGACGTCGCTGACCTTCGAGCCCGAGGCCGCTCGCCTCGATCGGGATACTTCTCTGTCCGAACTCAACGGCGGGAACGGCGTCTCTCGCGGTAAGGTTGAGGTGACCGACTCCTCGGGCGCGCGCGCCGTGATCGATCTTTCGCGCGTGGCCACCGTGAACGAGGTGCTCCAGGCCTTCAACACAAACTCGCAGGTCCGGGTCCGCGTCGAACTCGACGGCACTGGACTGAAGGTCACCGATCTCGCGGGCGGTGGCGGCACGATGTCGATTTCGAACGTCGCCGGCTACACCACGGCGGAGAGCCTTGGCATCCAAGGCTCGGCGACCGGCGGCGTGATCGCGGGTTCAAGCATCCACACGCTCGGCGACAACACGTCGCTGCAATCGCTCAGGAACGGACTCGGGGTCCGATTCAACCAATCGGCGGGCACGGGCGGCACCCCCGACTTCACGATCAAGACACGTGACGGCAGCACCTACCAAGTCGACGTTGGCGACATCTACGACCTCGTTGACGACAAGTTGACGAAGATCAAGGGCGCGGTCACCACGTTCGGGCAGCTGCGTGATCGCATCGCCGAGCAGACCGACGGCAAAGTTCAGGTCCGTGCCTCGCCCGATGGTCAGCGGATCGAACTGGTCGACACGTCCACGCCTAACGGGGACGATGACTTCGAGGTGATCGCAGACACGGTGGGCTTCGCAGCGCAGGACTTGGGCTTTGTCGGCTCCGTCAGCGGCTCGACACTGACCGGCGGGCGAGTGCTGGCGAACCTAAACTCCACGCTCGCATCAGTGCTGGGCGGCGGCTCAGGTCTCTCGGGCAACGAGTTCGAGATCGTCACTCGCAGCGGCGATGCATTCAGTTTCCGGATCGACACCGATGCGTCGCTCGACCAGATCATCCGTGCCATCCGAACCGAGTCGAACAACCTGCTCGATGTCCGGCTTAACGCAAACGGCACGGGTCTGATCGTGACCGACACTTCGTCCGGCCCGGGATCGTTGGTTGTCACCGGGTCCGGTGCTGAAGCGCTCGGCATCTCGACCTCACCAACGGGCGTCGTGAGCGGCAAGATCAACGGCGACCGACTCCAGAAGCAGTACGTCACGGAATCGACGCTGCTGGGGACGCTCAACTCCGGTTCAGGCCTCGGCACCGGCCGGTTCGAAATCATCGGACCGGGGGGGAGCAGGGCCGTCGTCGACATCGCCGAGGATTCTCGCACCGTTGGCGACATCATCAGCGAGATCAATTCCAAGGGCGTCGGTATCCGAGCACGTATCAACGACCGGGGCGACGGGATCGTCTTGGAGCAATCGCCCGGGTTCTCCGGCTCGGGCACGAAGATCAAAGTGACCGATCTGACCGGTGCGGTCGCCAGAAATCTGCGGATTGCCGGTGAGGCTGCTGACGACTCCGATCAGAACTTCATCGACGGATCGGCCGAACGGACGATCTCGCTCACCGGCACGGAGTCTCTGGACGACCTGGTCAAGAAGATCAACGAAGCGAACGCGCCGGTGCGGGCCTCGGTGATCACCGACGGGTCCAGTTCAACGCCTTTCCGCCTGCGTTTGACGTCCGCACTGACGGGCGAAGCGGGACGATTCCTGATCGACACCTCCGGAGCAGACCTGGGGCTCTCAACCGTCAGCAAGGGCGAAAACGCCCGGGTGTTTTTCGGTTCGGACGACCCGGCCACGGCGATCCTTGTCTCGAGCACGACCAACACCGTGTCGGGACTGATCGACGGAGTCACGCTGAACGTGCAGAGCGCCGGCGACACTCCCGCGACCATCACGGTCTCGCAGAACGTTGAAGCGGTTGAGTCGTCGATCAATGAGTTCGTCACGGCGTTCAACGAGGTGCTCTCTCGGATCTCACGGTACACAAGTTACAACGCCGAGACCGAGCAAAAGGGCGTCCTTCTGGGTGACTCGACAGCGCTCCAACTGCGCTCTTCGCTCTACACCGCGATCCAGCGTCAGGCCGTCGGCGTCACAGGGACCTTCCGATCCCTCAGCCAGGTTGGTCTGCGCATCGGCCAGGGCGCCACGCTGCAACTCGACGTTGAGCGGCTGAGAAGGGCCGTCAGCGAAGATCCGGAGGGCGTGCGTCAACTTTTCGCGGCGTCGGAACTCAACCCGACATCAGACCGAATCGAAGTCGCTCCGGGTATCACGGCGGTCGACACCAGCCCGACGCAGACGTACCGCTCGAGGGGCATTGCCGAACTTCTCGTCGAGAGCATCGACCAGTACCTCGCCAGCACCTCCGGCATCCTCACTCGCAAACAGCGGTCGCTCGACGACCAGATCCGCCTGCAGAACGACCGCATTTCGAGGCTCGATACCGCCCTCCTGGCCAAGCGAGCTTCGCTCGAGCGGCAGTTCGCATCCCTCGAACAGACGCTCGCGAGGTTGCAGAACCAGCAGTCGTCGATCGCCGGATTGGCCGGACTGGCAAGCCAGCGAAGAGCCTGACGAATCGACCGCATGAACCACGGCGACGGGTGAAAGTCACTCAGGTTCCCCGTACAAACGTCCGATTATCCTGCCGATATGAACACGGAAACGACGCTCAATACTTATCTTCGATCGAAGGTCATGTCGGCCAGCCCGGAGCAACTCCGGCTCATGCTGATCGAAGGTGCGATCAAGTTCTGCTATCAGGGACTCGACGGGCTTGAACGGAAAGACTACGAGCGGATGTGCGACGGATTCTCTCGCTGTCGGAACATCCTGCTCGAACTGAGCAGTTCCGTCCGGCCGGACGTCGACGCGGAGTTGGCGAAGCAGGTAAGCGGGCTCTACACCTTCATGTACCTGCACCTGGTCGACGCGGGCTTTGAGCGCGACCGGATTAAGGCCAGGAAGGTGATCGACTTGCTCGAGTATGAGCGAGAGACCTGGGTGAAGTTGATGGACAAACTCGAGGAGGAACGGCGAACGCCGGGATCGGCCGCTCCGACATCGACCTCCCCGACGGGGCAAATGAGTTCGCGCCCGGCCCTGAGCGTGCAGGGCTAGCGTGTGCCTTCATCGCCCTGATCGTCCAGCCTCTCCGCGAGGAACTGCTTCATGTGCTGCCACGAACGCCGTTCGGCGTTCGGGTCGTGCTTGGCACCCGGAATCTCGCCCTTGGCGGCGGGGTTCGTGAAGGAATGAACCGCCCCCGAGTAACTGATCAACTGGTAATCCGCGCCCGCGACATCCATCTCCTTCTGGAATGCCGCAACTTCCGCCGGTGGCACGAAGGGATCGACCGAGCCATGGCACACCAGAATGGAAGCCTTCACGTCGCGTGCAACTTCTGGCTTGGGAGTGCTCAATCCACCGTGGAAACTCACAACGGCACGAAGGTTCTCACCCTCGACGCCCGCGCGGGCGAGTTCGAGAGAAACCGTGCCGCCCATGCAGTATCCCATCGCGGCGAGCCTTGCCGGATCGGTCTGCGGCTGTGTCTTCAGAGTCTTCATCGCTGCGGCTGCACGTCCTCGCATGAGTTCTCGCACTCCGGTCTGCCCGTCGGGGGCATACAGCGCGCCGGCCAATCGCTGAGCATCCTCTCGTGCAGTCACAACCTTTCCCTCGCCGTACGGGTCCATCACGAACGCGACGTAGCCCAACTCAGCAACCTCCTGTGCCCGGCGCTTGGCGTAGTCGTTCAATCCCCACCACTCCGGGCAGATCAGCACGCCGGGGCGAGGGTCTTCGACAGAACCGTCGTACGCAAGGAACCCGCGGAATGTGGTTCCCTCGTGCGAGTATTCGACGGTCTTTGTCACGATCTTGGACATGGCCATGCTCGGAAGCAGAAGCAGGATCAACGATGCGATCAGGATGGTCCGCATGATGACAGTGTAACCAAAGCCGATAACACGGTCGAGTACGCCCGCATCAGGGTGTGCGAGCGGCACAGATCAACTCGCACGTAAAGCGCGGATGCACCAAATCGTCTAAGCGATCACGGGTTGATTTCGGTCAGGCAGAATCTGGCGTCAAGCACCGACCTTTGTCCAAGCTAGAGCGGGCGTATCCGAGCATGGCACCAAACAGGTTCGATCTTGTTCGCAGCATCGCCACCGAAGCGTTGACCGCGCCGTTTCACGATCGCAATGCGATCATCGATCATCGATGCGGCGGCGATCCCTCGCTGCGCGACGAAGTGCTCCGCGCAATCCACTTCTCAGCACAAGCGAACCACCCAAGTCGGGCGTGACCCGGAGACATGGTCCGCGATGAACAACCTCACCATGCTGCTCAAGACGCAGGGCAAGAGCGAAGAGGCCGAATCAATGCTGCGAGAGTTGGTGGGGATGTGCGAAGCAACGCTGCCCGCCGGGCACTACTACACCGCCATCTTCGCGAACAACTATGCCGATCTGCTGGTCGTCCTCGGGCGTTTGGACGAGGCTGAGCCGCTGCTCGTGGACAGCCTTCGCATCATCGTGGCAACGCTCGGCAACGATCACGTCCGTGCCGAGCGCGGGCGGGAACGCCTGACTCGGCTGCATCGACTCCGTTCAAATCAGCGCGCCGAGAACGAATAGACGTCACACTCCGCTTTCGATCTCGATCGAAGCCACCGTGGCATCGTCGCTCAGCGATGCCGAGTGCGAGAACGAGTGCACGGCGGCGAATGCTCGCTGCACGTCCTCCTCCGCAGAACCCGCGCCATCGATCGCCAGCGCGAGCCGCTGGATCCCGAACTCCCGTCCCGACGCGTCGCGTTCTTCGGCAATCCCATCGGAGTACAGCACGAGGCGAGAGCCGGGAACCATGTGCAACTGATTCGCCTCGTATCGCGCGTCCTTGAAGATCCCGATCGGGATGCTTCGCGGCCCGATCTCCGGTCCGTGACGGATGCCGGCGCTCGTGCCTTCGGCTGGGTCTTTGCCGCTCGTGGCCGTGGGCTGGCGTCGCATCCAGTACGAGTGCCCCGCGTCAACGTACCAGACCCGGCCGTCTGGCGCGAACACACCCAGCCACAGCGTGACGAACCGCCCGGGGGAGAGCCGGTCACAGAGGTAGCGATTCACGGCCACGAGCGCCGTCGATGGGTCCCCGGTCGCTCTAATCTGGCCGTTCAGATACGACTGCGTCACCGACATGAGCATCGCCGAACCGATGCCGTGGCCCGCCACGTCTCCCAAGCAGACCGCGACCCGGCCGTCGTCCAGCGGAACCACATCGAAGAGGTCGCCCGCGACGAACAGACCGGGCTTCATGAGCATGGAGTAGCGCAGGAATCCGTGCTCGGCCCGCGCTGGCGGCAAGATGAACTCCTGTACTTCGCGAGCCGCGGCCAGCTCGATCTGCATCGCCGCTTGTCGACGCTGCAGGTCGCGCCGCTTCAGATTCGCCAGCGCCAGCCCGTACGCTCTCGAAACGGCTTCGCAGAAGACGGGAGCATCCGAGTTTGCCGACTGCTCGCCCGCGCGAGCGTCGAGGTAGAGGAAGCCCTCGATCGAGTCACCCAGATAGACCGGTGCGCACAGCGCCGAGTGGATCGAGAGTTCTGCTATGGATCGATTGGACTCGACGGGCACGCTCGGTGCGATGGTCAGAATCGCCGTCTTGCCCGAAGCGGCCTCGCGGACCAGCGATCCTGAGAACACAAAGTCGGAGTCGTCCGATTCGTCTGCCCTGAGAGTTGCCACCACGCGCACGCCACCCACACCGCCGTCCTTCGCCGGATCGAGGTCATGCGACCCGGATTGTGCCCCCTCCTGCAAACCGTCCGCCGTCCCCAGCGCCACGCCCGTTCGCACGAGCGCTGCGGCGCGCGCATATCCCGATCCGTCAAGCGCCGCCCGCAACGCCTCGCACGCAAGCGTCGTCTCGTCCGCGGCGTTGTTGAATGTGGTCATGCACTCCGCGAGTATCTTGAGACATCTTTCCGTCTGCGTCGGTCGCCGATGCGTCGAAAGCGACGTGATGCGCGAGCCGACAGACTCCGCGTCGTCGAGGGTCGGGGTCGAATCGGTTGGCGCGGACCCGATGCAGACGCGGAACGTCCACGCCGCAATGCGGACCAGGTCTCCCGCCTCGAGCGGCGTAGGCATCTCCGGCTCAAGCCGGGTTCCGTTGAGGTAACTCCCCTGTGTTGAGCCGTGATCGACGATCACCCAGGCGCCAGACCGATGGGCGAGCGTCGCGTGCTTGCGTGAAACGCGTTCGTCGAGCAGACAAACATCGCAACTCGGCAATCGCCCGATGAGCGCGGGATGATCGGACCGAACCGCGTAGGTCCGATACACCGCGCCGGTCAGCGTGTGCAGCGACATCTCCATCGACACGAATTGATCGGCCGATGGACGCATCTTCGTTGATCACCCAGAATGAGAATGGCGAACGGGCGCCTGACTGAAGCGCCGCACCCCGGCGCAGTATTCGACCACCAACGAACATGCCCGGCAGGAGTCGAACCTGCAACCTCAGCCTTCGGAGGGCTGCGCTCTATCCAGTTGAGCTACGGGCACTCACATGTCCTGACACTGCGTGCGGTCCGAGAATCACCGACACGCACGGTCAAGATGCTACGATCCGGCCCGCTCGCAGGCAAACCGCGGTCGCTCTTGCCCTTCACACGCCAAACGCACTCCGCACCAGCCTTCTCGGAACGGACTCGCAAGCACCGGAACGGACGCCCATGGGCACCGCCCCTCCCGCCCACCCGACCTCTCCCTCCCCCACTCCTGAAACCGGCTCCGCGCTGGCCGCCTCGTTCGGACCGGGTTCGTTGCTTCAGGACACGGGCTCGAAGAACGCCGTCCTGCCGACAGGACTGACTTCCAGCACGCCGCTCACGGCCGTGCTTGCGTTCACCTTCCTGAATTCGCTCGGGTCGGCGGTGCTGACCAATGGCCTGTTCTTTCTGGCTCGCGAGCGTTTCGGATTTGCGACCGACAAGAGCCTCTTCGCCTTGGGCGTGATTTGGGGCGTGATGTACATCCCCGGAGCGCTGGCGGTTGGCCCGATTCTGCGCAGACTCCCACGCACCGGCCCGCTGTCGACGCATCGGGCGTTCCTGGGATGGCTCATGCTCGCCCTGGGACTTTGCACCATCTTGGCCGCGGTGAGCGCCCACTACTCCGGGCCCGGCCGAGGCTCTTGGATCGTCTGGCTGATGGTCATGATCTACAGCCCGCTTTCCGGCATGCTGTGGCCGATCGTCGAGAGTTACGTTTCCGGCGGGAGATCCGGCCAGCGTATGCGTGCGGCGATCGGACGTTTCAACATCACTTGGTCGTCGTCGCTGGTCGTCTCAACGGTCGTCATGGCGCCTTTCATCCGGCAGGCGCCGCTGGGGGTGCTCGCGGTGCTGGGGCTTGTCCACCTTGCCTGCATCGTCAGCCTTCGCTTCTTCCGACCCAGGCCGGGCATCCACGGTGAGGACCACGAGCCGCACCCACCCGTGTACATCGGGCTGCTGAGTTTTTGCCGGGTCGCGCTGCCGCTGGCCTTCATGTTCGTCGCCGCGCTCGCACCGTATCTGCCGCGAGCCTCGGTGAACCTGAAAGTGGCGCCCGAGTGGGGAGTTGCGCTCGCCACGGTTTGGCTCAGCGCGCGCGTTTGCTCCTTCATCACGCTCGAGCGATGGGACGGGTGGCACGGAAGGTGGTGGTTGCCTTTGTTCGGGCTTGTCGCACTTCTGGCGGGCTTCGGCGCGCTGGTGCTCTCGCCCGTCGCCATGCCACCGAAAGCAGCGTTGCCGAGTTTCATTGTGGGACTCGCGGTCTTTGGAATCGGCGTCGGTGTGATCTACTCGGCAGCGCTCTATTACGCCATGTCCGTGGGCTCGGCGGAAGTGGATGCCGGCGGCATGCACGAGACACTCATCGGAGTGGGTTACACCGCCGGTCCGCTGTGCGGACTCATCGCCGTCGTTCTCAACCAGCGAGGATGGATGACCGGACTGTCCGCCGAATCGCTCATGCTCCTGTTGACCTCGGTCCTTGCCGCGGGCTTTTCCGCATGGGCACTCCGGCGGGCGTTGGTCTTGACCAGAGCGTTACGTCGTTCCGCTCGATCCGGATTGCCCAGCGACATCGGCACGCCCGATGCACGGTCGCACGCACACGATGGGTCAAAGTCGGTTACACCCGGCGTCTTCGTCCACCCGCGTCGATAACGTCTTTCGAATTGGCGGATCCGGTGTGTTCGTCGATGACCCTTCGTTCAATCGACCGCAACCGCCTCCTGCCTCGGGTGGTAACGAGGCTACCGGACTCTCGCACTGTCGAGCATGCCCACTTCTGAGAGGATCTGCATGATCTAGGGCGGCCGTTCGGGAAGGAGAGACAAACGGCTGTCCCCAAAGGGCTTGTGCAGACACCGGCCCGGACCGATGCCCGCTTCGGCCGTCGATCCCTACGGTCTTCGGACACTCGGCAAGGAAGCACCACGCATCGACTTGACCCGTACTTTGACCGACTGCTGCCCCCGAACGGACGTGTCCGATAGCACGTATGAGCACAGTGGCGGTTGGCCTGCACAGGCATCGACCGCCCCCAAGGAGCGTTCATGAGCATCTCGATTCGTTGGCGGACGTGCGTGACGGCGGGGCTTCTGGCTCTGACAGCGGGGGTCTGGCAGGCGTCGGGGATGGCGTCTACCGATGACCCTCAGTCACCCACGACTCCAGTCCGACTGAACGGTCAGCAACCGCTGGACCTTGCCTCGTTCAGTCGCAAACTCTGGGACGGCGCGAAGTTCAATCGTGAGTCCGCCCTGCGCGAAGTGCTCTGGGAGGCGCCCGAAGACGCCGGGCTGTCGCGGACGATCTCGTCGCTCGAGTCGGCCTTGGCGCAGCGCGAGCAGACTCGCGACGACAAGGTGGCCGAGGCGCGCCGGAAACTCGACGAAAAACTCGCCGACCCAACCGACAAGAAGGCCGTCAGCGAGGCGCTGCGCCACGCGAACGAACTGTTCATGCTCACAACCGACAAGGCCGGGTTCCTCATGGAGCCCCGGATCGCGGCACTCATCGAGAGCGCAGAGCAAGCCGCACGCGAGGCCGAGGCCGCGGAGGATTGGTTCATCGCCAATGAACTCTTCTTCCGACTTCACCTGCTCTTGGAGGAGCAGGGCCGCTTTAAGCCCGACGTCTCGCGGCTCTCAACCCGACTGACCATGATGCGGTTGTACGTTCCCGAGAAGTTCTGGGAACTGCGGAACCGCGAGCGCATCGCGGCCGGCAAGCCCGAACTGCCCCCCTACAACGGCCTCGGC
Organism: Phycisphaeraceae bacterium; assembly: GCA_019636535.1. Classification (GTDB taxonomy): domain Bacteria; phylum Planctomycetota; class Phycisphaerae; order Phycisphaerales; family UBA1924; genus JAHBK01. Next base: position 86,558 of record JAHBXK010000003.1, read on the forward strand.
GAGAGTTTCCGCGACAAACTCAAGGGGATCGACAAGATGCTGGTCATTCTGGCGACCTCCGCCGCGGAGCGCCAGCAGATCGAGCGCGTCCCCATGCGGGAACTCATCGTCTCCGGCATCGAGTCTCTGAAGGTCATGCTCACAACGACGGAACTGCGGGCGGCGTTCCCAACGCTGGCCGATGATGCCCGCCGGGACGACCTGATGGCGTTCCTCGACGAGCGGGCGTCCCGTGTGCGCTCCGCACGCAACGAACCGAACCGCCAGACCCTCAGCGATACCCTCGACGACATACTCGACAAGAACCGCCAGACGGTGGCACTGCCGCCCGAGGCCGTCCTGCACGAATTCGGCAATGGCGCGATGGGTCGCCTCGACGATTTCTCTGCGATCATCTGGCCCGACGAGGTTCCTCGGTTTGACCGCATGACCAGCGGCGTTTTCGTTGGCGTCGGCATCCAGATCCAACTCGACGATGAGACGCAGATGATCAAGGTCGTCACCCCGCTCGAGGGGACCCCGGCTCAACGCGCGGGCATCCAGAAGGACGACCTCATCAAGAAGATCAATGGCCAGTCCGCCGTTGGTATCTCGTTAAACCAAGCCGTCGACCTGATCACCGGCCCTTCGAACACGCGTGTCACGCTCTCCGTCGAACGTGCCGGCGAGGAGATCGAGTTCACGCTCAACCGCGCACGGATCGAGCAGGTCTCGGTCAAGGGCTGGCGTCGTGTTGGTACGCGCGAGGACCAGTGGGACTGGTTCATCGATCCCGAGCAACGAATCGGCTATCTCCGACTGACCGGATTCAACGAGAAGACCACCGCCGAACTCCGCAGCGCCGTCTCCGACATGCGCCGACAGGGGCTTCGCGGCCTGATCCTCGATCTTCGCTTCAACCCCGGCGGACTGCTCACCGAGGCTGTTTCGGTCTCGAATCTCTTCGTCAAGTCCGGTACGATCGTCTCCACGCGCGGCACAACGCCCGGCGAGAGCCGATCCGCCTCGCGCGACCCCGACAAGATCACGGACATCCCCATCGCGGTCCTCATCAACGAAGGCAGCGCTTCGGCCAGCGAGATCGTGTCGGGCGCGATCAAGCACTACGCCGATCAGGGCGACATCGACGCCATCTTGATCGGTCAGCGCACGTTCGGCAAGGGAAGCGTGCAGAACGTCTGGAATCTCCCCCCTCGCTCGAAAATGAAACTCACCACGCAGTACTACATGCTGCCCGATGGTCGCATCATCCACCGTCGACCGGGCGAATCCGATTGGGGTGTCACACCGCACCTGCTGGTTGACATGCTGCCCCAACAGACCAGCGATGCCCTCAAACTGCGTCAGGAAGCGGATGTCATGCCGACCGACGCCAGCGGGCGCGTGATTGAATCCGAGGTCGCACGGACCGATCCTCGTCGCTTGCTGGACGAGGGCATGGACCCGCAGTTGCAATGGGCGCTCGTGCTGCTCCAGTCGAGGGCAGTGGCGACCAGTCCGGTCCCGGCCAATCACGCCAACCGCACGACGCCCTGACACCGTTGCACAGCTTGACGCGGGCCTCCACCCACGCTGCATCTGAGCACCCTCCCACCGCGACGGCACGCATGATCGCCATTTGACCGGGTGCTCCCATTCGGACTCCGAACGGGGAGCACCCGGTGTGCGTTTGCAGGTCGGCTACTATTGTGCCGATTCGATTTCAAGCGGAGTTTCGACCAACGTTCGCACTCTGCTTGGGTTGATTCGTACACTCGATCGCGGTCTGGGCCCGCGATGAGTCGTTGGCCAGATCGTTGCGCACTCGCCCCGCAAGGACAGACCTTCATGTCGCACGCCACACAGCGCGCTGAACCCCCGACTTCGCCCGGCAAACAAGTCGGAGCACGCCCTTCCGACAAAATGTCCGCCGAGACGCTGATCTCTTGGCTGCGCTCGATGATGCTCATCCGCGAGTTCGAGGTGCGCTGCGCCCAAGCCTATCAGCAGGCCAAGATCGGTGGGTTCTGCCACCTGTACATCGGGCAGGAAGCCTGCGCGGTCGGCACCATCGCAGCGGTCAACCACGATGATCCTGTTGTCACCGCTTACCGCGACCACGGCCACGCGCTGGCTCGCGGCATGGACCCGGGCGCCTGCATGGCCGAGATGTTCGGCAAGATCACCGGGTGCGCCAAGGGCAAGGGCGGCTCGATGCACATGTTCGACAAGCCCAACTGGCTCTTCGGCGGGCACGGGATCGTCGGGGCTCAGACGGCGCTCGGCGCGGGCCTGGCGTTCGCCGCCAAGTACGAGTTGGAAGTGCTCGGGAAGTTACTGCCGAACCCCGGCGTTCGCGACGGCGACAAAGCCAAGAAGAAAGTCTGCCTGTGCTACCTCGGCGACGGTGCGCTCAATCAGGGCTGCCTGCACGAGGCGATGAACCTCGCCGGCCTTTACTCGTTGCCGGTCATCTTCATCGTCGAGAACAACCGGTACTCCATGGGCACCGCGATCGAGCGCGGCACGACGATGGCCCACAACCTCCTGGCCAAGGGTGCCGCATACGGGATCGACTCGCTCAAAATCAACCAGGAGGAGGGCCTGGACATCCTGCGCCTCTACGACCGCTTCAAGCCCTTCGCCGACGAGTGCCGCGAGCGTCAGCGCCCCGGCTTTGTCGACCTGCACACCTACCGGTACCAAGGCCACTCCATGAGCGACCCGCAGAAGTACCGCACGAAGGAGGAGGTCGAGCAGGTCAAGCAGAAAGACTCGATCGACCAACTGACGCTCCACCTGATGAACGATCGCAAGGTCCTGAGCGAGGACCGGTTCATCCAAGTTCAGAAGGAGATCAAGGCGGAGGTCGCGAGGGCGATGGACTTCGCAGAAACCAGCGAAGCTCCGGAGGTCGAAGCCGAGTTGTACTCCGACGTGTACGCGAACCCGGTGCCGAATCTCTCTCCGAGCCGGGACTACTCGCACGGGGCCAAGAACCCGCTGCTCTGACTTCACACCGCCTGCTTTGTATGCACGAGAACACTGCTCCATGACCACCACCCTCACCGACCCGACCACCTCCTACCTTCTCCCCGAAGGCACCCGCGAGATCCCCTTCCGCGAGGCCCTGCGCGAGGCCATGACGCTCGAGATGCGCAAGGACCCTCGCATTTTCCTCATGGGCGAGGAAGTGGCACAGTACCAAGGCGCTTACAAGGTCAGCCAGGGCATGCTCGACGAGTTCGGGCCCAAGCGGATCATCGACTCGCCCATCAGCGAGAACGGTTTCGCCGGGCTCGCCGTGGGCGCTGCGATGTACGGCCTTCGCCCCATCATCGAGTTCATGTCATGGTCGTTCTCGCTCGTCGCCGCGGACCAGATCCTCAACAACGTCCCCAAGATGCTCTACATGTCCGGAGGACAGTGGGGCTGCCCGGTCGTATTCCGCGGCAACAACGGTGCCGGAGGCCAGTTGGGCTCCACGCACTCCTGGACTGTTGAGGCGCTCTACTCCAACGTCCCGGGCTTGAAGATCGCCATCTCATCGTGCCCCGCTGACGCCAAGGGCCTGCTCACCAGCGCCATCCGGGACGAAGACCCCGTCTTCCACCTCGAATCCGAGCGCATGCTCGGCGACAAAGGCCCCGTGCCCGAGGGCGATTATGCAGTGCCGTTCGGCGTCGCAGCCCTCCGTCGTGGTTCTTGGTCCGGCGAGCGCAACAGCGACTGCACGCTCGTCTCCTTCGGCCGGCCCGTGAATTTCTGCCTCGACGCGGCCGAGGAACTCGCCAAGGACGGGATCGAGTGCGACGTGCTCGACATGCGGACCGTCCGTCCCCTCGACATCGGCTCGATCGTCGAGAGCGTGCGCCGCACCAATCGCATCGTGGTCGTCGATCAGTGCTGGCCCTTCGCCTCGGTCGCCAGCGAAGTCATCGCCCAGGTCTGCGAGCGGGCGTTCGACCACCTCGACCACCAGCCGCTGCGTGTCAACACCGACGACGTGCCGACGCCCTACGCCAAGAACCTCGAGGCCGAATACCTGCCACACAAGGGCAAGATCATCGCCGCGGTCCGAAAGTCACTCGGCATGCTTTGATCGACCGTCGCTCACCCGCTCGCTGCTCGGCTTGGTCGGCGATTCATGACCTCAACCTCGTCCATGCCAACAGCCGCGATCTCTTCGGCACTGCCGAACGACCGGCTCCGCAGGCTCAACACCCACTTCCCGCTGGCGGACTGCATCGCCGATCCCCAGGGCCGCTTCGTGCTCTGCGCGATCCCGAAGAACGGCTGCACGGCGATCAAGCGCTGGTTCCTGTCCATCGTCGAGCCGGACAAGCCCACCGATCTCGAAGCCCATCGACGCTGCCGCGACCGTTACGCCCTCGTGCTCCGATCGCCGGGTGAACAGTCGCGACTCCTCGCCGAATCACCCTGCATCGCGTTCCTGCGAGACCCCGTCCGCCGACTCGCCTCGGCGTTCGCCGACAAGTTCGTCAGACTCGCGCCCTCGGGCTGCTTCGAGGGTGCCCGCGAACTCATGGAAGAAGTCGCTCGCCGTCGCGGCATCGATGTCCGGTTCGACACGACCCACCCCGTGGAACTCGCCGGCAGAGTCGTTCGGGTGCCCGGTTCCTCTGCGGTGGATTACGCCCGGGGCTTGACCTTTTGTGAGTTCGTCACAGTCGTCTGCTCGTTGCCCAACGAGGCTCTGGACCCTCACTGGCGTCCCCAGAAGGCGTTCCTCCAGCCGCACGACGGGTCTCGACTGACCCTCGCTCCGGTCCAGTCACTGGCAGCCACCCTGAACAGGTTGGCCGAGCGCTTCGGACTGCCTGCGGAACGGGTCAACGACCAAGCCATGACCGCCGATACCCCTTCTCTGGAATCCCCCTGGATCGGGGCGTTGGCCGATGCCCCCTCCGGCACCTTGGCTGCACGAGAAGGCGGCTTGCCAGGAGCCGCCGCCTTGTATGACCGAGCCTTGCTACAGGCCGTGCAGGACCGTTACGCCGCAGATTGGGCCCTGTGGCTGTCCCTGAGGCCCGAAGCCGCTTCGGGGCTCTACGGGCAACCGTCCTAAACTCTCCGCTGGCCTCAGTTCGATCGGGGTCACTACGAGCACGCATTTCCTCAGAGCCCGTCCGGATCAGGCCAGTTCAGCACGCAGCGCAGGAGCCCTCATGGCCATCGAAGTGAAAATGCCCCGTCTTTCCGACACCATGGAAATGGGCACCGTTGTTCGCTGGGCGGTCAAGCCCGGCCAGAAGGTCCGAAGCGGCGACGTGATCGCGGACATTGAGACCGACAAGGCCACGATGGAGTTGCAGACGTTCGACGACGGCACGGTCGCGTCGGTGATGGTTGACGAGGGTCAGCAAGTCCCTGTGGGCACAACAATTATGAAACTCGCGGAGTCAGGCGAGAGCGTCGACGATGCGGCGAAGACTTCGGGCGAATCCGCTGCCTCATCCACGAAGTCTGAGCAAGCCAATGCGGGCACGTCACCTCGCGCTGCGAGCGAGAGCGCGAGTTCCGGGAAGACATCAGGTCCTGGTTCTACTACTGCCGCCAAACTGAGTGCCGCATCGGCCGGTCCGTCCGATCACGGCCTTCACGGTGGGAACGGGCACTCGAGCACCAACGACCGGGTGTTTGCTTCGCCGCTGGCACGCAAGATCGCCGCGGAACGCGGGGTGGACTTGTCAGCGCTCTCCGGCAGCGGCCCGGGGGGAAGAATCGTTCAGAAGGACGTGGAAGCGGCGGCGGTCGGCGGCGGTGCAAGCCGGGCACACGCCCGACACGCCGGAACGTCCATGCCGATGGCGTACTCGGGTGGCGAACTGACCACGCGCAACTGTCCGCTCTCGAACATGAGGGCAACGATCGCCAAGCGCCTGGTGCAGAGCAAGACGACCGTCCCCCACTACCAGGTCACGGTCACGGTGCGGATGGATGCACTGCTGGACCTGCGCAAGCAACTCAACGACCAACTCGCCGCGCAGAAGATCAAACTCAGCGTCAACGACTTCATCGTCCGCGCCTGCGCCCTCGCCATGCACGAGCACCCGTACATCAACGCCCGCTGGACCGAGTCCAACGGCAAGCCCAGTCTGGACTTCATCGGTGAAGTGAACATCGGCGTGGCCGTTGCGCTGCCCGTGAACGAGGCGGGTGAGGGCGGCGGGTTGGTCGTCGCGACGCTGCGCAACGCCGATCGCATGGGCCTTCGACAGATCAGCGACCAGACCAAGCGACTCAGCGACAAGGCCCGGACCAAGGGCCTCTCGGTCGAGGAGATGGCCGATTCGACTTTCACGATCTCAAACCTCGGCATGTTCGGCGTCGAGCACTTCACGGCGATCATCAACCCGCCCAACGCGGCGATCTTGGCCGTGGGTGCGGCGGTCGAGAAGCCCGTGGTCAACACCGACCCGGAAACGGGCGTGAAGGAACTGACGATCGGCCACGAGATGCAGATGACCATGTCCAGCGATCACCGGGTGATCGACGGGGCCATGGCCGCGCAGTATCTGGCGAGCGTCAAGCGGATGCTGGAGGCGCCGGCCACGCTGCTGGTATGAACCGAGTCGATGGAGCCGAACGTCGGGTCGCGCCCGATCCGCTTACGATCGGGCCGCATGTCGCAGACTCCCCTCAACGGCTCATCCACACCCGCCTCCGAACTGCCCAAGGCCTATCGCCCGGCGGAGCACGAGACCCGCATCATCGGCAGGTGGGACGCAGCCAAGGCCTTCCACGCCGACCCATCTCGCGTGGTGCGCCGTGAGGCCAAGCCGTTCTGCATCTTCATCCCGCCGCCGAACGTCACCGCCGCGCTTCACCTGGGCCACGCGCTGAACAACACGCTTCAGGACGTGCTGGCACGCGCGCACCGCATGATGGGCGACGAGACGCTGTGGCTGCCGGGAACGGACCATGCGGGCATCGCCACGCAGGCGGTGGTCGAGAAACGGCTGCTGCAGGAAGAGGGCAAGCGCCGGCACGACTACGACCGCGACGAATTCGTCGCCAAGGTCCAGGCTTTCAAGGACGAGTACGAAGCCACCATCACCGCCCAATTGAAGGAGATGGGGTGTTCTTGCGACTGGGACCGCCAGCGGTTCACGATGGACGAGCAATGCGCTGCGGCGGTTCGAGAGGCGTTCTTCCAACTGTTCAAGGACGGCCTGATCTACCGCGGCAAGAGGCTGGTGAACTGGGACCCAGTCCTTCAGACCGCCGTAGCCGACGACGAGTGCTACGACGAGGAGATCGAGGGGCACTTCTACTACCTGCGATACCCGCTGGTGCACGCGGGCAGCCGCGACCCGGCCGTGAAGCCCTCGGACGGCTCGGCCAAGGGCAGCGTTGACCCGATGCCCGTGACGTGGGACGAACTCGCCGCACGCGGATACCCCGGCGCACAGGAACACGACAGCGAACAGGAAGCATGGATCACGGTCGCGACGACCCGACCCGAGACCTACTTGGGCGACACGGCGGTCGCGATCAACCCGCACGACCCTCGCGCCAAGCCGCTCCGCGGGCTGTTCGTCGAGTTGCCGCTGGTCGGGCGCGTGATCCCGGTGATCGAGGACGCGTACGTCGTGCTGCCGGAGCGGTATGCGCGGACCGAAGAGGAACGCAACGACCCCAAGTCGGCGATGGCGACGGGCTTCCTGAAAGTGACGCCCGCGCACGACCCCAACGACTACGAGATCGGCCAGCGCCACGGTCTGCCGATGGTCAACATGATGTCGCCCGACGGCAAGGTGAGCGACGGCCACGGCATGGACTCGATCGGCGACGCCAAAGTGCTCGTCGGCAAGACCATGGCCGAGGCCCGCAAGATGGTGGTCAAGGAGTTCGAGGCACGCGGTCTGTTCGAAGGGGCCAAGCCGCACCGGCACAGCGTCAAGCACAGCGACCGCAGCAAGGCGGTGATCGAGCCGTACCTGAGCGACCAATGGTTCGTGAAGGTGACCGACGAGCGCCTGGCGGGGAGTGCGAACGCCGCGCTGGTGGAGAGCCAGAGGACAACAAAGCAGCAGAGCAGCAAAGCAGCAAGTGCTCAGGGAGCAGGCGACGGCTCGCTCGCTTTCCACCCGCCTCGGTACGCCAAGACGTACGAGCAGTGGCACACCAACATCCGCGACTGGTGCATCTCACGTCAATTGTGGTGGGGGCACCGGATTCCGGTATGGACACGCGAGTACACGCTCTCAGGAGAGAATCCGGCGAACAAGCTGCCGATCGGTTCCGCACACGCGATCGACGGTGACTGGTCGCTTTCAGGAGCGATCCACCTTGTCGAACGAACCTGCGAGGACAAGTACCGCGAGGTCGTCTGTCCACCGGCTCTCATCCCCTCGCCATCTCCTCATGACCTGCCGTTCCCGGTTGTCAAGTTCAACGAGTCCGGCAAACACGCCTTCATCGCAAGAAACCAGTCCGATCTGGTTCGGGAACTCGAGCAGGAAGGCTTCACCCAAGACCCCGACGTCCTCGACACCTGGTTCTCCTCCGCCCTCTGGCCGCTCTCCACGCTCGGCTGGCCCAATCCCGCCGCCTTCAACGCCGAGTCGAACTCAAACCTGCTCAAGGTGTTCAACCCGTCGAGCGTGCTCTGCACCGCGCGCGAGATCATCACGCTCTGGGTCAGCCGGATGGTGATGTTCAACCGCTACTTCACCGGCGAGGGCCAGGGCCGCGGCAACGTTCCCTTCCGCGACGTGTTCATCCACGCGATGATCCAGGACGGTGAAGGCCGCAAGATGTCCAAGTCGCTGGGCAACGGTGTCGATCCGCGCGACATCATTTCCTCGCACGGCGCGGACGCCATGCGTTTCACGCTCTGCCAGATGACCACGCAGACGCAGGACGTGCGCATGCCCGTCGCTCGCGATGAGACGACGGGCAAGAACACCAGCCCGAAGTTCGACCTGGGCCGCAACTTCTGCAACAAACTCTGGAACGCAGCACGGTTCACGCTGGGCATCCTCGCGCGGAATCCATCGCCCGTGAGCAACGCGCCGGTTCAGGCGAAGGATCTCTCCCTCGTCGACCGCTGGATGCTCTCGCGCCTGACGTCTTCAGTCGCGAAGATCGATGCGTGTGTCACCAACTACGAGTACAGCGACTACGCCGAGACGGTCTACCGCCTCCTGTGGTGGGATTTCTGCGACTGGTATCTTGAAGCGATCAAGCCCACGATCGACGCCAGCCCCGCGCAGCGCGCGGTCCTCGCCCACGCGCTCGAGACCATCGTCCGCGTGCTCCACCCGATCGCCCCGTTCATCACCGAGGCGATCTGGGAACAACTCAAAGACGTCGAGACCGCTCCGGTCCACGGCGTCCATCTCGGCCCCTCGCGCACGGGCGGACTGCTCTGCACCGCCGGGTGGCCCCGGCTCGACGCCGCGCTGATCGACCCCGACGCCGAGTCCGCCTTCGAGCGTCTGCGCACGCTCATCTCCGCCGTCCGCGAGGTCCGCAGCCAGCACCAGGTGCCCCCCAAGCGCCGAATCACGCTCCACGCCAACGACGCCGTCCGGTCGCTCACAACCCGCGCTCCGGGTCTGGTCGAGTCGCTCGCGGGCGTTGAGAGTATCGTCTTCGACGCCGCGCAAACCGCGTCCAGCCGCAACAGCGGAGCCGCACGCGCTGCTTTCGTCTTCGAGGGCGCCGAACTGGCCCTGAGCAACCTCGCGGACGCCGTCGACGCGTCCGCCGAGCGCGACCGCGTCACCAAGCGCATCGCTGACCTGGAGAAGTCCGAGCGCACGATCGACGGTCGCCTTTCCAACCCCGGCTACATGGCCAAGGCCCCCGCCAAACTCGTTGAAGAGAGCCGGGCCCAACTGGCCCAGATCCGCGATGAACTCGCCACGCTCCGCAAGCGCATGGGAGAACTCGGATGACCCGCCGGCGCGGGCACACGGCACTCCCGTTGATGGCGATCGCGCTCGTGCCAGCGCTGAGCGCCTGCGGCGTCAGCGAACCGGCACGCGTTCGCCCGCAGGGCCACTCCGTTCCGTCACCGAGCGCTGCACGTTCGTCCTCGGCGGTCCCCGCGTCGAGTCACACCTCGCGCGCGCCAGCCGCCACGGGCACTTCGGACCGATCGACATCAATTGGCCACACACCCCCGATGCCCGCCGAATCGGTGCTGTCGGTTGAGCCGTGGATGTTCGAAGACGCTCCCGGCGTTCTGGTCACGCTTCCGCACCACCGGCTTCGCACAACGCGAACCGATGAATTCACGCTCCGAACGCTGCCGACGCTGCTCGACTATGCCGTGGAACGCTACCGCCGGCCACTGGGCGACCACAGCGACCTGCGTTTGCCGCCGGTCGATCCGGCTCGGCCGCTGGAGGTCTATCTGCTTCGCGAACGCGCGCAGTGGCGTTCGCTCACGCGGACGCTTCTCGGTCCGCAGGCCGGACCGTACCTTCGCATCAATCGGGGCGGCTACGCGTGGGGCGGGCGTGCGGTGCTCATGGACCTGTCGCCTCCCTCCTCGCCGGGCACGGACGGTATGACCGGCGAACTCGACCCGCACCGCGACACACTGATCGTCGCTGCGCACGAGGGTTGGCACCAATACACCCAGCGGTCGTTCCGCCAGCCGCTCCCGGTCTGGCTGGAGGAGGGCTTCGCGACGGTCATGGAGGGCCTGATCGACCAGTCGTCTTGGCGAACCAGAACAACGAGTCTCCGTCCAACTTCAGGGGGTGATGACCAAAGCACCCCAAGCGGCTCGTCAGTTCGATTCCCGAACCGAGAACGAGGTTCGCACGCCGCAAGTCAATCGAACGGCTGGCCTCCGGCGAATGCCGATCGGCTGCACGACCTCCGCGGAATCGTGCAATCCGGCCGTCTGCAGCCGCTTGCCGATCTGCTTTCCTCGTCACCATCGGAATTGCTCTCAACTGCAACCGATGCCCGGCCCGGCCTTCGATCCGCCTCGGCCGAGATCGATCGCTACTACGCGCAGGTCTGGGCGATGACGCTGTGGCTGATGACCGCGGAAAGAGGCCAGGCCTCAGGGCCATCAAAGCGCGAGTCTTTGCGAACGTTGCTCGCTGACGCGGCGGGGGTTTCTGCCACCCGCCAAGCCTCTGAGGGCGAAACGAGCACCGCAGGTGGGGTCAACCGCGTCCGGCTGCGGGTCGTCGAGGCGCTCGGCTCCGACCGTGTAGCGGCCGGCGGATCGGGGTTGCTCCAAGGCCCGGCGGTCTTTCTTGCTTACTTCGGGCACGACCTCGATGCGCACGATGCAGACTACCGGGCGTATGTGCTCCGTCTGATTGCAGAAGCAGACGAAGAGGCTTCGGCTCCGGGGTCCGGTGACCGATAATCGCATGTCGCTCGGGACGTTCAGCGCTCGCATGGCACGAGCCGCGGCCTGATCAGCCGAGTACCGTTTCTCGAACCAACGAACCGTTCGACACGAACGGAATCCGAGAAAATCGGCTAGGAATCTTGGTCCGAAAGTGACCGACAGTTATGCTCTGTGAACTGACCGCTGGCAACGAACTCCACCATGAGCCGGTGGAGTGTTGTCGCGACGGAGGATCGTCGTCGATGCCCAATGAGCGACTCCTTAAACTGGGCACCCGCAGGTGCCGGTCGAACCACTGTTTTACCACCGCCTCGTGGCTCATCGCAGTCTGCGGCGGTGCTTCGTTCGCGGCCCTCGGCTCGTCCGCCCGCGCCGACGATAACCCCGCCTTCCTGCAATGGTTCGAGACGACTTGGAGGACGATTGAGTACCGGATGCCCGACTTCTTCATGGCGGGGTATGACTCGACTTGGCTGCCCCCCTGCTGGAAGGCCGCCGACCCGACCAGCGCCGGCTTTGACGTACTCGATCGATTCGATCTCGGCTCGCCCGAATCGCCAACAGCCTACGGCACTGAAGACTCGATGCGGGCGATGATCGCTGAGTTCCATCGCGCTGGCGGGTTGGTCTACGTCGACCTGATCATGAATCACAACTCGGGGCGGAATGGTTCCACCCAATTCCACAACGAGGGTGGGTACCCCGGCTTCGCGATGCGTATCGGCTCGGACTTCTGGGGCGACTTTCACGACGGCTCAACACAGTCGACCAATCCCAACGACCCGAACTACAACCTCTGGGAAGGCGACCTGGTCGGGCTGATCGACATCGCGCACGGGAAGAACTATCGCTACATCCGGCAGCCGATCGCGGATGGCAACCCCGACAACATCCCCGCCGGGACGATCCGCAACCGCCCGAGCCTGAACAACCGGCGGTTCTACCCGGATCTGCAACTCACGCCGCGAACCGTGACGAACACGGCGCTGCCGCCGGGCGATCCCCTGAGGATCGTCGATCTGTACCCGTGGAACCTCGCCAACCCGATGGCAGGTGATCCGGTCATGGAGAATCAAAATGACTACCTCATCCGATCAACGCGCTGGATGATGGACGTCATGAAGATCGACGGCTTCCGGCTCGACGCAGCCAAGCACATCCCGCAGTGGTTCTGGAACAACATCTGGGACACGAGCGTGCACATGGGCCGCATCACGGCCGAAGGACGCGTGAAGGGACAAGAGATCCGCGTCACGCCCTTCAGCTTCGGCGAAATCGTCGACGGCAACGCCTTTACCCAGTCCTACACCCGCAAGGATGCATTCGCGAACCGCGATGCGCTCGATCTGAACGGGGCCGGTCAACTCCGCAACTTGCTGAACGCGCAAGGGCTCGGCTCGTGGGACAACGTGCTGAGCGCGCACCTCGACACCATCGACGGTGGTGGCGACACGCTCAATCACTCCGGCAACAACGGGAGCCTCGGCGTCAATCACGTCTACAGCCACGACAACGGCTCGACGGGCGACGGCGGATCACGCCCCCCACTGCCCGGACCTGACCGCTACGCGCTGCCTCAGCACGCGTACCTGCTCTTCCGTCCCGGCCCGAGCATCATCTACCACCACTCGCGAGAGTTCCACGACCTTTACCAGTTCCGAGGCTTCTGGCCGCGAGAGGGCAACCCGACAGCGCTCGGCCTGTTCAACGACGATCTGACGAAACTCGTGCGTCTTTCCAACGGCTACGCGCGGGGCGACCTGTTCATCATCAACTTCACCGACCCGCAGAACCAGTCGCGGGCCGATGTGCTGATTTTCGAGCGTCGCAAGAACAGTCTCGGCACCTCCGGCGCGAACGTTCTGGTCGGTGTCAATGACAGTTACTCGAACGGCGTTCAGGTTCGGAACGTCCAGACTTCGTTCCCGCCGGGCACTCGCCTGCACGAACTGACAGGCAACGCCGCCGATCCGCTGATCGATCCGAACAACGACATTCCCGAATTGCTGGTCGTGGACGCGAATCGGCGGGTCACGATCGCGGTGCCGAACAACCGCAACGCGTCGGGCGTTGCGCACCACAAGGGCTACGTCATTTACGGTCCCGCAGCGCCGACGGGTGAGATCGCCATTCCCGAAGCCACCGGAACGCTCCCCGCCGACAGCGCATCGGTTCCGAGTTACCGGCGTCGACTGACGCCGATCAGCGTCATCACGACCCCGTCGTTCACGCTCCGACTCACGACGTCCAAGACGGACCCTCTCGATCCCGATTGGGATGACTTCGCGGCGTTCCGGTTCAACGAAGGATTCGTCGATCTGAACGGGAATGGCAACCACGACTTTGCCGCTTCAGACCCGTACCTCGCGGGCTTCGAGCAGTTCCTGACCACGAGTCAGCCGCTGTTCACGAATCCCGCGTTGAACAACGGGCTGTATGAACAAATCATCGACACCAGCCCGCTTCCCGAGGGGTACAACTACATCCTCGTCAAGGCGTTCCGGCGCCGACCGGCCGGCACCGACCCGATCTACGCCGACATCCGCAAGGTCGTCTACATCGATCGTGCACCACCCCCGGTGGAACTCATCGACGCGACCGCGCCGATCTCGACGCCGATCGTCACGCTTCGTGTGCGGGCGCTCGACCGCACCACCAACAGCGTGCACATCTTGATCAATCCGCCGATGGGTTCCGATCCGCTGACACTCGTAAACTCAACGAACATCGCGGGTCAGCACGACCGCTCGGAGTGGCGACGCACCGTCAGCGGCCTGACATCTGGTGCGAACCGGGTGGTTGTTGTCGCGTTCGAAGCAACCGGCACGAGCAACGTGATCGAGTACAACGTGAACGTGACGATCGGCTCCGGCGACATCAACCGCGACGGCGTTGTGAACATCGAGGATCTCTACGCCGGATACGCTGCGCTCGGCGGGCCGTACGACCCCGTGGCGGACCTGAACTCGGACGGCGTGTTCAACATCACCGACCTAAGACTGCTCGAGAACGCCCTGAGGCCGATGGAGTTGGACCGCATGGCTAAGCCCCAGCGGTGAGCGAAGTCAACGTCACGCGTGTTGGCTCCGTGCAAGTGTGCCGAAACTGAAAGCGGGTCCCGCCTCTTCGACGGGACCCGCTTCGTTCATTCACACTCCCGACGGTCAAGCCGTGCTGGAAGTCAAGAGGGAGCAATCACTCAGCGGCGACGACGCAACCCGACGAGCCCGCCAAAGCCGAGCAGGGCCAGCGCTCCGGGAGCCGGGACAACGAAATACTGATTGCCGAAGAACTGATTGAAGTTGACGTTTCGGGGCTCGCCGAGATGGTCCGTCCAGGGCGGCAACGAGCCGAGCACCTGATTTGACAAGAAATCGCTTCCACCGCCGTTGATAAAGGCCGCGGCAAGGAACGACTGCCCGGGACTCAGTCCGAGTGAGGCCAGGGGAATCGAAATCTCGATGCCCGTGAAGGCGGTCAGTGCGTTGGGGTCGGCCCCGATTCCGCCCCCAACACCCACGGTATTAGAGTTGTTGATCGCGGCCAGCAGGCCAAGAAAGTTGTTACCACCGGAGAGAAGGCCACCGTTCTGCCCGTTGTTGCCACCGAGGTAGTCGCCGAACCCACCGCCGCCGGACAACAGTTCAGCGCCATTCGCAAAGAACCCGTAGTTGCCGCCGCCGGTATCGCCGCCTGTCACTCTGATCCAGTAGTCCGGTTCGAATCCTGAGTCGAAGGTCAGGCCGTTGCCTGAACCGTCATCGCCCATGCGGTTCAAACCGCCGAAGTCCACGCCAGCATTGTCGCCGCGCAGTTTGTTCTGCCCGCCAGCCTTCGTATCAAAGAACAGATCAAACTTGTTGTAGT
Organism: Phycisphaeraceae bacterium; assembly: GCA_019636535.1. Classification (GTDB taxonomy): domain Bacteria; phylum Planctomycetota; class Phycisphaerae; order Phycisphaerales; family UBA1924; genus JAHBK01. The sequence continues at coordinate 101,757 of JAHBXK010000003.1, forward strand.
TCGACTCAAGATTGCCGGTGAACAGGAAGCGGAGGTTCGTTCCGTCGGTAAAGCAGAACGCCGCGTTCAGTTCTGAACCGTTGGCCCAGTTGATCTGACCAAGGTTCGAGTTGCCGAAACTCGTTCCGATGCCCTGCACGGCAATCGGTGCGCCGTACGCCGGCTTCCAAGTGCCGTCGATCGACGCCTGCGCCATCCCCGCAAGGGCCAAGAGCCCCGCGCATGAAGCAACGAAACCTTTCATCATCTCTCTCCTTGCGGCCGACAGATGGGGCCGCGTGTTGTGGCAAGCGATTCGCAGGAGCAACACGCCCGACGAATCTTCGATAGCAGAGTATACCGAAGGAACGGAAGCTCGCAAGCCAAAATCGCCCGATACCGGGGAGTGGTCAGTTCGAACGAATCGAGGCGGTCCCTCCCTCCTCAGCGCCAGCCAGACGATTCTTCGGCTCGCGATCCGATTCGACTCCGAGGTAGGTTAGAGATCGTTCCAAGAACCGTCTTGCCACCGGCCCAGCCGTCATGGCCCCATAATAACGGTTCTCTCGAACGATTTGAGGCCCTGGATCGTCGATGATGGCGAGCACGACCACCCGAGGGTTCTCGAGCGGTGCGCCGCAGATGAACGACGACATGTACTGCCCTGGGAAGTACCCTTGATGGCCACGCGGCAGTTTCTTGCCCGTTGGGGGCTTGCCCAGCGGCACTTTCGCCGTGCCGGACTTGCCGAAGGCGTCGTAGCGATACGACCCAGCCTCGGCCCGAAGGACACGCTGTTCCAGATTTCGCACCACGCCACCCAGCGATCGACGCGTCAACGCGGCGACTTCCGGAGCCGTTGCTCGGCGCGTCGGATTTGAAGCGGAAACCGGTTCGTCATACTGCCGGGCGATGATCGAGAGTTCCGGCAGCAGTCCGGCCTCATCGCCCGAGCGTGCCAGTGCGCTGAATGCACGAGCCATCTGCAACGGAGTGGCCGCAATCTCGTAGCCGAAGGCGACCGATGTCTGGGTGTACTTTGTCCAGCCCCTGAGCGAAGTCACCAGCCCGGGCGACTCTCCGGCGAACCCGATTCGCGTTGGGGTGCCGAAGCCAAACCGCCGGACGGCGTCGTGCATCTGTTGATGCGACATGCGGTCGGTGCCCTTCACCATGCCGATGTTCGATGAGTTGACCAGCACCTCGGTCCAGGTCTGGAAGTCTTTGCGGGCAACGTCGTTGACTGCACGGCCGTAGGGGGTTCGCCAGCGCCCACCCTCGGTGTTGAACTTCTCATCCGGTCGGGCCAGCCCGAGTTCGGTCACGGCGGCCCACATAAACGGCTTGAATGTCGAACCGGGCTCGTAAACGTCCTCCACGATCCGATTGCGTGCGAGTGCGAGTTCGCGCTGTCGGGCAGGATCGCTTTTGATGACCCGGTACCGACCCTCAGCGCCCGGCGTCCCGGGCGGGCGATCCCAATTGATGTCCTTCAATCCGGGAAGGTCTCGGACGATATCGACCATCGCGAGAATCTCGCCGGTTTGAGGATCCACGGCGATCAGACGCCCCCCCGCAGCGTCCGATTCCTCGATTCCCCGCATCAGTTCCTCTTTCGCGATGCGCTGGATTTCCAGATCGACCGAGAGCCGCACGTCCATGCCGCGCTCGGGAGATCGGAAACTGCCCTCTTCGACCCACAGGGGCCGTCGCGCCGCATCGCGAACGTAGTGCATCGCCCCATCGGTGCCGCGAAGCGCGCGATCAACAGCGCTCTCGACACCGAGCAACCCGTCGTGATCCACCCCGACCTTTCCGATCATCCCGGCGAGCAGATCCTCCGCCGGGACTTCTCTGACGGAGCGCGTTTCGAAGTACACACCCGGAATGCGCAGATTCTCGACCGCGGTCACACGCGAGTCATCGAGCACGCCGCCGATTGATACATACCTGTGAGGACGTCCGGGCGAGTCGTTCCCGGGGTCCGAATCCTTGAGCAACTGTTCGCGGCGCAAATTGTCGGCGATCCGTGGTACAACGCGTTGGGCGACTTGGTCCATCGGCAGTCCCATCGCATCCGCGAGAGCGGCCAAGTGCTGATCGGGAGGAACGGGGAATCGGGTCGGGTCGATGAACACTCGCTTGCCAAAGCGTGTGGAAGCGAGCAGACGGCCACGGCGGTCTCGCAGATCACCGCGAACACCGGGCTCGCTGTGCCGGGTTGTACGAGTGTCCATGAAGCGAGCCAGACCGTCCGACGGCCTGGTCTGCAGTTGAACCACTCGGCCTACCACGATCACGAGGCATGCGATGACCACGATCACCGACCATCTGGCCACCCGGTCGATCGAAGTGATCCCCCGCCGCGTTGTTCCGGGCTCTGCCACGGCAACCCCTGTCGAACCTGCATGGCTTGGGTCTTCGACGAGCGCATTCGAGCTTGCCCCCACTTCTGGGGATTGATCATTCGCTGAGTCGACCCGTACGGGTGGCTGCAGAGGGCTCATGGTGGCTAGATCGGCCAACCTCCTCCGCGCGGACCAATGCCTCTGCGTTGCCCCGTTTCACCGACACCGGGCCGCCGGTCATTGCGAGTCGAGGTCGTTTCAGGCACTTGGTCGCACCTGGACTGCTACTCGCCCGGATCGATCGTCCAGAGGTAGTAGGCTCCACTCCCGACTTGCAGCCCGGCCAATGTGCCATCTCCAAGCCTGATCTGTACGAGGTTCACTTCAGTCTGGCCGGCTGAAGTTGCCTCTGTCGGCTGCATGCCGGCGTGGGCGTAGAGGCTGCGGGGACCGTTGAGATCGTTCGAGTCGTAGTACTTGACCAAGCGGGTGCGATCCGGCGAGAGGCCGGCGAGCAGGGCGGCGTGGGTGAAGGCCTCGCGCACGCCCCCCGTGGCATCGACCAAGCCGTACCTCGCCGCTCGATCACCGGTGATGATCCGGCCGTCGGTGAGATCGTCGATCGAGGCATTTAAGGACTCGAGGGCGGATCTCGCCGAGTCCGGCTCGATCATCACAGGTCGTACTCCGCTGGCGGACGGATGGGCCGCGTGAGCGGTGAGCACGGCTCGACGTCGCTCTTCAACGGTCGCACGGAACCGCGTGTAGAACTCGTCAACCATCTCCTGCAAGAGCGCATATTGCCCCTCTCGCATCGGTTCGAGCGGATTGGCCATGTCCTTGTTCTGGCCGCTCTTCAGAGCACGTGAGACAATCCCGATCCGCGCCAGGCCCTGTGACACGTTGATTGTGGGCATGATGACACCGATGCTGCCGGTGATCGTGGTCGGCTGGGCATACACGGCATCCGCCGCGAGCGCAAGGTAGTAGCCCCCGCTCGCCGCGACGTCGCCCATCGATGCGACGACTGGCTTGCCGGATCGCTCCCGGAATCGCACAACCTCACGGTACATCGTTTCGGTCGCGGCCACACCGCCGCCGGGTGAGTTGATCCGAAGCACTACGGCACGAACACGCGGGTCGAACTCCGCTTTCTCAAGGCGGGCGACCAGTTCGTCGACGGGGTTGATCGCCGGCGACAGCAAGCCCCGCTGCGGAGCGTCGATGATGAGGCCACGCACGTCGATCAACACAACCTTCGGCGCATCGGCAGAGAGCGACGCGCGGCTTCCAGACGCCTCGGGCGGTATAACCGACGACTCGGCGAGTTTGGAAGGCTGCGGATTGAGCGTGAGAGACACGACCGCTCGGCCACAGCCAGAACCACTCAGAACAAGCGACCCGACAAGCAGACAGAGTGCACGCAGCGTAGGTGACATTCGCATAAGGGCAGTGTACCGCCCGAATCGATGGGTCCGGCTGCCGCGTTCCTCAGTATCGTCCGGCCTCGACGACCGAGCCGTCGTGCACACTGACAATCGGCCAAAGATCGGCCACGTGATGTGCTCCGAGCGGCTCAATCGGCACGTCGCTCATGGCCCGAAGCCTCGCCTCTACGACCGCGGGTTGCACGGCCCTAGCGATCTCGATCCGGAGTTGCCACAACTCGCGATCACGCTCACCGACACGACGCTGGACCGCACCCAGTTCGTGCGCTGCCTGGATCCGCAGTTGCCGCATCGTGAGCAGTGCTCCGCCGACGACTCCGATGCTGAGAATGAGAGCCACAAACTTCCAGAACACGCTGCGACCTCCTCGAGTTGACTCCGAGCGATGTCAGCGTACGGGAATGCGGATCACCGTCCCAACGGGGAGCGTGTCGGGATCATCGATCACGCTCTTGTTCGCCGCAACGATCTCGGGCCAACGGCGTGCTGATCCGAGCGTCTTCTGAGCGATCACCGAAAGCACGTCGCCCTTCTGGATGGTGTACGTGCCGCCGGTGTTCGCGGCGACCGTTGCCGGACGCGCCGCGCCGGCGGGCGCGGAAGCACTCCCGACACTCGCTCGCGAAGAACCATCGCGAGCATCTGGCAGAACGGCGGATGGGAGGGTGATCTTCATGCCCGCCTTGAGCCGCTCACCCTCCTCGCCGACCAGCGAGCGGTTCAGGTCACGGAGCGTGGTCCACTTGTTGCCATCTCCCAACTCGCGCCGGGCGATGGCGTACAGCGAATCTCCGTCCCTGATGGTGTACGTTCGCGACTGCGGACGAGCGGGCATGCTCGTTCCGGCGTTCGGCAGTCCGGCCCTGACAACATCCGGACCCGGCGTTTGACCCGGGACGCTGCCGATAGGCACAGTCTCTGTTCGAGCTGCGACGCCGTTAAACTCGCTGCGCGATGATCCGTTCCCGGCCATGCTGATGACGTGCGGCGAACGGGCGTCTGACACTTGCTCGAAATAGCCCTCCAATCCCGGCGGCACGCCCTGACCGGAGCCCGCGAACGCTTCCCCCAGTCCCAATGGATCAGCGATCCGCTGCGAATCCGCAGCACGCAGCGGCCCGACGGTGGGCTCGGTCGATCTCGGCGTCGTTTCCGGGAGGGCAAAGGCGCGATCCCGGACCGAGTTGAAAGAGACCTGCTCGCCAAATCGCGAGTCGGAAGGCTGGTGCAGACTCAGCGTGTGACCGCCCGCCTCGCGCGGACCAAGATTCACCAGATCTCCGCGAGGCTGAGACTTGCGTGCCGACGAAAAGTGGTCACTCAACAGCACACCGACGACCAGCACGAAGGCGAATCCGACGATAAGGGCCAATTTGTGTTCACGGGTCACGGCGTGGGCGTCCTTGCTTGCGCTGTGCGATTTGACAGTCTACAACCTAGATCACTCTTGAACGATGATCGGCGAGTGAATTCCCTCACGAACGGAGCGATTCATTCGGATCACCCGCAACTTGGCCGATCGGCTGCGCGGGTTGGACCGAGTCTCATCCTCGCCCGCGACGATCGGACGCCCGGCGGCGGTTGCGTGCTCTGCGAGGCCCTGCTCAACCAGACTCGCGAAGCACTGTTTCACCGGTCGATCCTCGAGCGAATGGAACGTGATGATCCCGATACGAGCGCCGGGAGCAAGCCAACTCCTCCTGACCACGCTTGCATCCGACCTTTCTGCCTGCCCACTCGGCACGCTCAGCGCCGCCGCGGCTCTTTCGATCTGTTCCAAGAGTGCCACAAGCGCACCCAGTTCGTCATTCACGGCGATGCGGAGCGCCTGAAACGTCTTCGTCGCCGGGTCGATCCCTCCCGGGCGGCGCGGCACCACCGAACGCACGATTTCCGCCAATTGTCCGGTGGTGGTAATCGGTTCGCGGGCGCGCTCACGGACAATTTTTGCTGCGATGGCCCGCGCAGCCGATTCCTCGCCATACTCCCGCAGAATCCCGCTTAAGTCACGCTCACTCAGCCGGTTCACGAGTTCGGAGGCCGATGGTCCCGGAGTGAACGAAAGCCTACCCGTTGAGCCAGGTGCGTTCGCCTGTTGCAAGGGGCGGGTGTTCAGCCGCATGTCCAGCGGGCCGTCGGACTGGAACGAGAATCCTCTGGCTGCGTCGGCGATCTGGTTCGAGCAGAACCCCAGGTCTGCGAGCACGACGTCGGCACACAACCCCAGGCTTCGGAGCCACCCGGGCGCCGCCGCGAACGTCCCATGGAGTGCCTCAACTCGAACCGGCGGCTGACGACCGGCGACGGCTTGCTCGACCCGTTCTCGCGCGAGCGCCAGATTGCCTGCATCCGCGTCGACCAGCGCAATGCCCCCCCCCCCAGCCGCCGAGTTCGGTGAAGACTCCGACACCATTCGCTCGGCGATCGCCGAAGCATGACCGCCCAGACCGGCCGTGCAATCAAGCACAACCTGACCAGCGAAGCCACTCGCTCGCGCGCCTTGTGGCGTATTCAGACTGTCAGTGTCGACAACAGCCCCGCGATCTTGTACCGCGGCGAGCGAGTCGAGAACCTCTCGAAGCAGAACGGGAGTGTGCCTGTCGAGCGGACGCGTGTCCATTCGCAAGGGTATTGAGCGTGCGACTCACCAAGGCAAACTCGACCAGCGTCACTCAAGAATTGGTATCGCCCGCCGGATCCGCTAGTTCTTGGGCTAGCGAGGGAATCGCCCGCAAAAGCACGTCAATGGCTGGCAGAAACTCTCGATCAAGGTCGATGCACTCGTGCGGTGTGTGATCAAGCGAACTGTCGCCCGGGCCATAGGCGACGATCGGACACCCGAACGCCGGCGCCACCACGTTCATATCGCTCGTCCCGGTTTTGAGTTTGATCCGTGCAGCACGATTGAAGACGCGACGGATCGCGCTGGCCAAATGCCGGGCTGCGGCATCCGATCTCGGGCTCTGGCATGCGTTCTCGTGACCTTCGAAGGAGAGCATGAGCCTGACTCCCGGCGCATTGAACGGGAGATCTGCGGCGAGCGTGCGCACGCGAGCCTCGAGTTCCCCGGGAGGCGGACCGCCCGGCGGCAACCGAAACGCCACCACGCACTCGGCCGATTGTCGAAGACCGTCCTCAGAAGATCCCATCGAGCGGAGCGATATCTGGAGACGGTGAAAGGGTCCGTTCTGACCCACCAAGCGCGAATCATGCCTGTCACCGATCGCACGACAGGCAAGGAAAAACTCGATGGCCAGTTCCGATGCGGTTGAATCCGGGCCTGCGCTGTGTGCGCAGTCCTTCTCGAAGCTTGCCCGAGCGATCAAGCGCCCCTTGTATCCGAGCGTGACGCCGTCGGCTCCGCTCGGTTCGCCGATGATGCAGGCGCTCGGCGGGCAATTCGCGAACTGCGCGGCGATGTGCCGGGCGCCTCTGGAGGTCGCGGCTTCCTCTTCGACGGCCCCGACGACGGTGATCCGACACCCGGCGGGAAGCGAGGACGGATCGGTCGCCAATCTCGCAGCAGCGCACGCGAAGGCGGCCAGCGGTCCCTTGGCATCAACGGTTCCGCGCCCGAAGAGCGTGCGATGCTCAAGGCGGGGCGAGATCTCGCCCGCCACCGTGTCGATGTGGCCGAGCAGCAGGATGTGCACAGGATGCTCAGGTTCGCCTGGCGTACAAAAGGTGCCAACGGCGTTGCCGACTTCGTCTACCCGGCTCTCCAAACCGTGCTCGGCAAGCCAAGACACGAGCAGGTTCGATGCCGCCGACTCGTGCATGCTCGGGCTCGGCGTCGCGACCAACCGAGTGAGCAGTTCGATGGCTCGCTGCGCTGGCGCAGCGTCCGGATCGTCGCAACCTGCGGCAGCGTGCCCGGCGTCGATGATCCGCTGGATCTGTTCAGGCGAGAGCGCGGGGGCGGGCGGTTGCCCTTCGGTCGGGCTCTTTAACGCTCGAACAATCGGCAGTGCCGAATGCGGGTGAGGATGAACGGTACGGCCTGGATCCGATACCTGCCCGCCGGGCGTGATCTTGCGTGCCTTCATGTGCATCCCTGTGTCTAGTCGATCACCGTGCCCCGGCCGGCGAGCGCAAGGGAGACGGGTGTCGATACGCGAGCATCGGCGATGGTGATGCGGGCAACGCCGCCCGCGAGCGCTTCCTCAGCGCCGAGGATCTTCTTCTTCATGCGTCCCTGAGCAATCGCCGCGGCAGAGGCCAACTCAGCCCGGGATACAAGTGGAATCAACGACGATTCGTCGGGGAATGCCCTGAGCAACCCCGGCACATTCGACAGGAGCAAGAGGTGATCGGATCCGAGAGCGACGGCGGTCATCGCCGCCGCTCGATCGGCGTCAACGTTGATCGGCTCGTGGTCTGGAGCAGCGCTGATGGCCGGCGGAGAGAGCACCGGCGTCAGCTCGGAGTTGAGAAGCGTGCGCAGCAGACCGGTGTTCACGCTCTCAACAGTGCCCGTGAAGTCGTCGCGAATGACGACGGTGCGTCCGTTCACAACGGCCCGCACGGCGCTCTTACGCTGCCCCTCCCAAGTTCGACCGTCCATGCCCGACAAGCCAACGGCGTTCACCCCATGGCGCTGGAGGCGTTCGACAATCTGCTGGTTGAGCACTCCGCGGCAAGCCATCTGGAAAATTTCCAGCGTCCGTCGATCGGTGCGGCGGCTCGTGTGGCCGCTCGGACTGGTAATGAACCGCGGCGGGTGTCCGAGCGCGTCCGAGAGAACGTTCGTCTGATGCGAACCCCCGTGCACGATGACCAACGGCGTGCCGGCGAGGATCACGTTCGCGGCATCTGCGCAGAAAGCGTCGAGATCGATCCCCTCGGCACCACCAACCTTGACTACGGTCAGTGAAGAGAGATCTGCCGAAGGCGCGAGTACCGATGCTGACGCCGTGATGTTGAGTGTTGCGGTGTTCATGGACTGGTTGATCAGCACGGTGATGACTCGGTCAACGGTGACAATGCCGCGATGGACCGCGAGGCAATCAGACGGGATGCAGGCCGGGGAACGTCAGGCCGGTTGTCTCCTCGAAGCCGCACATGAGGTTCATGCACTGGACGGCCGAACCCGCTGCGCCCTTCATTAGGTTGTCGATAGCACTGAGCACAACGATTCGACCGGTGCTCTGGTCGACCTCGAAACCGATGTCGCAGAAGTTTGAACCGGCGAGGATCTTCGGCTCAGGATGGCGGTGGAGACCGGACAACTCCTTGACCAGTCGCATAAAGGGCTCATCGCGGTACGCCTCGCGATAGAGCCTCCACAAGTCTCGCTCGGCCATGTTCTGAGTCGGGAAGACGTGAGCGGTGCAGAGCACGCCACGCACGAGTTCGACCGAGGTGATCGAGAGATGCAGGTCGAACCTGCCGTAAGACCGCATGAGTTCCTGCTCGACCTCGGCGAAGTGGCGATGTCCCGTCGGAGCGAAACTACGAACGGCCCCGCTGCGCTCAGGATGATGGCTGCCCGGTGAATGGGCGTTGCCCGCTTCAGAAGAGCCAACCTTCAGATCGCACACGGCCTGGCGGATCAGACCCGCGCGGGCCAGCGGGAGAAGCGCGAGGTTCATCGCGGTGGCGTTGCAGCCGACGCCGCTGGCCAGTCGTGCGCCGCGCAGGTTCTGGCGTTGCAGTTCCGGCAGCCCGTATTGGAAACGATCGAGCCAAGCCGGAGCGGGGTGCTGCCCGCCGTACCACTCGGCGTAGGACTGCGCTGATCGCAAGCGAAAGTCAGCAGAGAGATCGATCACTCGCTGCCCGAGATTCGCGTAGTGCTCGATCTGCTTGCTCGCTTCACCGTGCGGCAGGCAGAGAAAGAGCACGTCGCACGGGACCAATTCGGATGGGTGTGTGAACTGGAGCCTCGTTCGACCTCGCAGATTCGGGTGCACCGAGTGGACGAACACACCCGGTTGAGATCGGGAAGTGGCCTGAACAACCTCCGCGTTCGGGTGATCGACGAGCAGACGCAGCAGTTCACCACCGGTGTATCCGGAGGCGCCGACGATGGAAACTCGGACGCAGCCGCTCGACTTTGTGGCCGCCTCGACAATTGGATTGGGGACGGTTGTGGTCATGTTCTTGTCGGTTCTGAGAAACAAACGAGTCAAGAGAGCGATGCGATGGGGGAAGGCCGCGAGAACGGTCGCATCGAGCGCGGCTCGATGCCCGTGGTCATGACCTCGGAATGAGCAGAATTGGCTTCAACTGCGACCGCGCTCGGAGCAGCAGACGTTCGCGAGCGCCAGCGGTTGTGAGCCTCTGCGGTGGAGATGGCGTGGTCGATGATCCGCGCGGGGATGTCGACGCCGGTGGTCGCGATGGAGTTGCGGAACTCCATCGTGTGGTTGATCTCGCCGACCAGCAGCCCCCGGCGAGGGCACTCGAGCAAGTCGATCGCCAGCACCGGCGCTGGCACGAACAACCCGCCGTCGCACCCTTCACCCGTTGCGCTCTCCGCGATTGCCGACACGGCGCGGCCGCAGATCTGAGCCAACTCTTGCGAAATGGCCAGATTGGCCGCCTTACCGCCGCGGGCGGTGTTGGTAATCCAATGGGGGCTCCGCCGTGTGATCGCCGCGAGGGGCCGCTCACCGATCATGAACACTCGGATGTCGCGCCCGGGCTTCTCGATGTGCTCCTGCACATAGAACACGCCGTGCTGAAACCCTCCGAGCGTTGACTTGTGTTCGATCACGGCCTCGGCGGCATCTCGATCGTTGAGCCGGGCGATCAGCCGGCCCCATGAACCGATGGTGGGCTTGAGTACGGCCGGATACCCGATCGTCTCCACCGCTTCCAAGGCCGACTCCGGCTCGAGCGCTATGCGGACCGCCGGCGTGGGTACGCCGCGATGCGCGAGTAGCAACGACGTGAGCAACTTGTCACCACAGGTTTCGATGACACGGCGGGGGTTGATGACCGGAATACCGCACGTCTCGAAGATCGCGGTGATCGTCACGGCCTGCGTCTGGCTGATGCAACGTTCGATCGCGACGTCGAAGCGCTGCCACGGAGTGAAGTCGTGGATGTCAAAGACATGGGATCGCACATCGATGATCTCGTGATCAACGCCGCGTTGCTGAAGTTCGTCGATCAGCAATCGCTCTTCGACGCGGATTCGGGAGGTGAGGAGGGCGACTTTCACGGGTGTGTCCGGGTGTTGGCTTGGTTGAGGTTCGGGCGCGTGTCGCTCGCTCACTCGCCCCAGTCTTCTTCCACCTGCGGGGCGACTTCCACGCGCAGCGGATCGGTTGAGACCACTTCGAGCTCCACCGCGCACTCGCCGCACCGAACAACCTCGCCGAGAAGCGGCGGTCGGACGAGCGTGATCGCCGCAGCGCACTCGGGACAATCGAGGGCGTGTCGGGTGGCATCGGCGGAGGTCGGCTGTTCAAGCGAGGTCGTGTTCATGCTCATGGCTCCTGGGTTGGGTTCCTGTTGTCTCAGACTGCGAACGAGAAAAACCACAAGGCCCGCCGGGTGTTCCCGACGGGCCTTGGTGCTGTTTGGGTCTGAGGTCCGAAACTTCCGGACCCCCATGTTGCGGAGGGTGGGAAGGGCGGGTCAGCCGAGCCAGCGAGGCAGCGTCGGGGCCTGGGGGCCTTTCGCTTTGCTGAGTTTTTTGCTCGCCGCGGCGATAGATGATGCACCGACAAAGTACTCGCGCAAACCGCCGCAGCCGGTCAGGCTGTGGGTCGATGCGGAGGTGATGAACGTTGACAAGGTCATCCTGAGGTGCATTCATCGGCCAGCACGGCCGAGTGGTGAAGAATACTCGCAGATCAACCGGTGTCAAGTGGCACGCCAATGACATAAGCACCTGAGGCACCTCGGTCAGACCGAACACGCAGCAACCACTTCGGGCTATGGAACCGCCGAAAAGCACCGGACTGGGCATGAAGTCTCCCTGCCGAAGCCTGTCCGAACCAGCTTGGTCTTTCCCTGCTCGTTGGCCTGCGGTTTCGAGGCTAACGATCCACACTGACCCACTTCGTCGTGACCGTAACACGCACTCCCCCGATCCGGTGCCCCAACAAGAAGGTCCGCCGAGCGGTGTCCGCATCCCGGATCGCCCGCACCGCTGGGGCCAATGCCCGCGCTGTCAGTTTGTCTGCCCCCTTCGCGGCCCGGTCCTCCTCGGCACCCCCGAGTTCTTCTCGCATTGCTTTCGAGCCCACCCGCCCTTCCTTCACAGAGTTTGTGCCGACAGAGAGTCGCAACACCTCTCGTCTCAGCACCGCCCCGATCACCATCGCCGACTCCCGCCGCAGGTCTTCCCGTGACCAGCGAATCTGGCTTCCGCCGGGTTGATCCGCACAACGTCGCTCCGCCCGCGAGCAGACCACGTCGACCCGATCGTCAACCAACTCGCCCGCAGCGCGAAGCAAGACTGCGGAACGGATCGCTGCGGCCGCAACGCCGGGGCGCAGCGACTTGAGCACCGGCGTGACATGCATCCGGATCGCCGCTCGCAACCGCGCTGGATCCATGTTCGTCGCGTCCTCGCGCCACTTCCAACCAAACTCGGTGCACAACCGTCGCAACGCTGCGCCATCCGCCGCACCGCTGCCGCCCCCGATCGCTCCCGCGAGCAGTGGTCTGATCACGCTCAGATCGCCGATCGGCCGCACCGTCGGGATACCCGACAACCCGCGCAAACCCGCGCCGCGCATCAGACGCATCAGCACGGTCTCCAGCTGATCGTCGGCGTGATGGGCGGTTGCGATGAAGCGCACACCACGAAACCGAGCCGCGCGTGCCAGCGCCGCATATCGCAACCGACGTGCCCGAGCCTCCAAGTTGCGAGAATCGCGGCTCACCGAACGCACGTTCTCCGGCCCGCGATCGGTCTCCCGAACCCGAATCCGACCGACAGTCAGTTCAACTCCCAGCCGCCCACACAACTCCGCGCACGCCAAAGCATCCGCGTCAGCTTCCGCCGCTGATCGAAGGTCATGCACAACATGCACAGCGAGGAACTTGGATGCCCCTGCCCCGAGCACCAACGCGATCAAGAGTCCCGACGAATCCGCCCCTCCGGAGAGCGCCACCACCGTCGGCTGGCCCGGCCCGGCACGCCTCTGGCCGGGGGGTGTCGTTTGCCTCCGCCACGCGAGTGTTGCGGCCCGAACCAACGCGCGCGACTCGGGACCGAGTGTTCGCAAGACCACCTGACGCGTTCGAGCAGTGAACGGCGTCCCGAGGCGGCCCGTCGACATGGACGTTCTACGGGTCATCACCCCAATCCAAGGCTGCCGATACACTCCGCGTCGGAACAAGCAAGAGGCTGCTTGCCCCTTTCCCCTCCGACTCGCACACACGCTCTGCTCCCCCCTCACCCCTGCACGGAGCCGCCATGGATGGCGAAGGAACCAATCTGACGATTCACTTGACACTCCTCAAGGCGGCGGGCGTTGACCCGGTTGTGGGAATCCAAGGCGATGACGGGCTGCCTCTGTGGCTGCCGTTCGCCATGCTCGCCGCGGGAGCAGTGATCGTGCTCTACGTAGCGACGAGCCTGCGTCGGTCGGTCCGTCACACTCCGACCGGTCGGATCGATCCGCTCGCACCACTCACGAACATCCGGATGGCGTTCCAGGCGTGGAGACGCCGCTCATCTCCAAACCGGCATGGCTCCGCCATCCCTTCCCACGAGTCGGATGTGCAGTGGGTATCGCACCCAGTGATTCACCCCCCCCATCCCCCCCATTCCCCAAACCCCGTTCATGGCCCGGCGTCGCTCTCACCCGCCAATGCCGCACGAACCCTTGCGGAACTTCAGCGGCTCCATCGCGATCTGATCGAACTGGCCCAGCGGCAAGCTGTCGAGGCGGACATCCGCGCTGCGAGACTCGAAGAACTGATCGCCAAGGCCGATGAACGGCTCGATCGGCTGAACCGCGCAGTACGAATTCCCCAACCCTCAGCACCGCGTACTTCGCCCGCGTCCACGATGCCCGACGCGCCGAAGGAAGCACAGCCTGAGATCCGAGTGTTGGCAATCTCACCGGCGTCAAACTCGCTCGTGACCGCCGGAACACAGAGCCGGGCCGCCACGACAGATTCCCCTCTTCCCTCGGCACCGGAACGAGCAAGACCCGCTCCCGATGCGCTGCAACGCGAAGTCTGCCGCTTGGCCGACGAAGGAATGACCCCCATCGACATCGCCAAGCGCCTCGGCCAACACACCGGAAAGGTGGAATTGATCCTCGCCTTGCGGCGTTAACTAAGGCTTCGCCCCGGCCCGACGAACCGCGTCGATCGAGAGAATCTCGAACGCGATGTGCGCGGCCAGCAGCGCGGTGATGCCCGCGTGATCTCGGTCGGGCAGCACCTCAACCACGTCGGCCCCAATCAGATTCAACCCTGCGCAGGCTCGAACCAGTCCGAGCGCTTGGGCCGAAGACAACCCTCCGACACTCGGCGTGCCGGTGCCGGGCGCAAACGCCGGATCGACGCAGTCGATGTCGAAAGTGAGATAGGCCGCCGCGTCCGCGAGTTCTCGCACGAAATTCCGCAAGAGCATGTCGCCTCCGGCGGCGAGGTCGTCCGGCGTCACAATCCGCACGCCGTGTTTGCGAGCAAAGTCGAGATCGCCCGGCGTGTTGAGCGGCCCCTTGATGCCAATCGAGAGCATTCGCTTCGGATCAACCAACCCTTCTTCAATGCACCGGATGAATGGGGATGCGTGCCCCCATCGCTCTCCCCAAACCTCGTCCACCGTGTCCAGATGTGAGTCAAAGTGCATCAGCGCCAGCCCGCCCGCGGGCCCCCCTGCCCGCTTCCACGCGGCCTTGATGTTCGCGTACGCGATTGAGTGATCGCCCCCGAGCGCCAGCGGCTTGGTCGTGCCTGGGTCCGGCAGGTCCGTCGCGAAGGCACAGATCAAGTCCGCCGAGTCCTTGCATGAGTACGGCGCGACCGGCGCATCTCCCGCATCGGCGAGTGAGAGCACGCCGCACACATCCACGTCGTGGGCCATGGAGTAGCGTTTGAGGTACTGCGACTCCTCGCGGATCGAGCGCGGACCGAAGCGAGCTCCGGGCCGGTATGTCACGCCCGCATCGAATGGGGCTCCGTAAATCGCCCAATCGACCGGTCGGTCGGCGTGTGTGACGTCCTGGAGCCTCGGGTAGCGTCCGAACGTGACCAGCCCGGCAAAGCGTGGCGAGCGCCGGGCGTTCGGAAGTTCGGTCTGATGTGACATACTTGCTTTCGTGTGATAAATACGCGCGGAATCGAACCGAGTCCCGAGTCGAGTCAGGCCCGCACACCCTCGCCGCGTCGGGCAGGAACGATCCGCTGCGGCAGGTGTGCATCGTCAGGGTCGTACGGAACGGGATCAAACTCGAAACTCGGGCGATGGAAGCGTACCTGCCTTCTGAGGCCGATGTTGACGATCAGACCAGTCATAATCCATGAACTGAGCATCGAACTGCCGCCGTAACTCACGAACGGAAGCGAAACCCCGACGACGGGCAGCAGCCCGATCGTCATGCCGATGTTTACGAAGGCCTGTCCGGCGATGAACGCCATCAGGCCGGTTACAACCAGCCTTGCGAACGGATCACGGCTGAGCGATGCCGTCAAGTAGGCGCCTGTAAACCAGAGCGCGTACAGGAACCCGACTAAAACCGCCCCCGCGAGCCCAAAGCGGCAAACGATGATGGGAAAGATCATGTCGTTATGGCGTTCCGGCAGTCGGTTGTATCGGATCAGCGAGCGGGCCTTCGGCTCGGGCTGGCCCCACACGCCTCCTGAACCGGCGAGCGTCCTCGCCGTCACCATCTGGTAGTTGATGTCGTGGGCGCCCTTGCGCGGATCTTCCATCATCTGGATCAAACCGACGATCCGCTTCTTCTGATACGGCTTGAGAAATGGGTACGCCGCGGGAGCGGCGAGCAGGGCGCACAGCACCACGATCGAGAGGTGACGCCACTTCGCACCGGAAACGAAGAGCATCGCGAAGACCGATGGAATGAACAGCAGCGCGGTGCCCATGTCGGGCTGCAGGCTGATCAGTACCATCGGCACGGCCGCGATCAGGCCGAAACCGATCAGTCCGAGAAACGTGCGCTGGCTCTCTCGATACCGCAAGACGTCGGCCATGACCAGTACGAAGACGATCTTCGCGAGTTCCGCCGGCTGAAAGTCTGTGACGCCCAGATCGATCCACGCGCGAGCACCGTTCCGCGGCCGAACGATGCTCGACGGCACAAAGGGAATGAGCAGGAAGACGAGGAGGCCCAGCACGACGATCGCCGCGGGCCAGATGCACAAGCGGATCCACCGGTAGTGCGGCAGGCAGAGCGCCGCGGCCGCGAAGACGCCCACACCTAAGAAGACCAACTGCTTGAGCACCACCCCCTCGGGCGTGATCGGCAGCAGCCCGGACTCGGGCACGCCGTGCGTGCCCAGATCGATGGCGTACACGCCGAGCAGACTCAGCAGTCCCGCCCCGATCACGCACAACCAGACGCTGTGACGCAGCGCCCAGTCGACGGTGAGGATGTTGCGGAAGGCGATGATCAACGCTGGTCAGCCCGGGCGCGAGTCTGAGTGCCCACGCGCATATCCCCTGCTCCACTCGTCCCCACTTCGCCGGACGGGCTCAGGTCCGGCAGATAGCCCTCCCGGACCAGAGCCCGCACGACCTGGTTCGCAATCGGGCCCGCACAGCGTCCGCCCGAGCCGCCGTGATCAACCACAACCGCGATTGCATACTCGGTCACATCCGCCACGCCCGCCAGAAGTACGCACCACGCATGGTCGCCGTCGTAGACGGCGGGCCCGCCGGAGAGCCCAAAGTCGGCCCTGAATGGAGCCACGTCCGCCGTGCCAGACTTGGCCCAGACTGTGATCCCTGGCACATCGAAGATCCGCTCGCGTCGAACTGAACCGTCGGGCATAGGGAACGGAATCGTGTACGTGGTGCCGATCGCGGTGCTCGCGCTCGCCTTCAGCCCTTCAAGGGCCTCGCGGACGATGACGGGCGACCAACCAAGATCTTTGCGCTCCGCGGGAGCGTCCATCCTGATCCGCGGCGTGATCCGCACGCCGCCGCGGGCGAGCGTGGCGTAGGCATCGGCGGCGTGCAACGGGGTCCAGGCGATCGGCCCCTGACCAATGCCCATCAAGATTGCCTCGTCGAGCGTGCTACGAGCAGGGTCGCGCGGCAACGCACCGGAATACTCAAGCCCGATGCCGAGCCCCCACCGATCCGCGGACGGGCCGACCCCCAATCGCGTGTACAGGTCATAGACACCGCGCTGCCCGAGTCGCCGACCGAGTTCGAAGAAATAGATGTTGCAGGAGCATGCGAGCGCCTCTACGCAGTTCGGTTCATGCCCGAGTTTGGCGGTGTGCGTCGAGTTGAACTGCTTGTAGATCCAGCAGCGATAGAGCAGCGGTTTGTCTGGGAAGAAGTGGCCGACGCAGTCGATGCGTTCGCCGGGTGAAACCCTGCCCGCCGCGTTCGCTCCGGCGAGGATCAGCGGCTTGACGATGGACCCCGGCGCATAGGCCTCGGCGATCGCCCGGTTGGTCAGGGGCTTGCCGTAGCGATCCTCGAGCATCGCGCCGTAACTCGTCGCCAGCCGATCCCTTGTGAACGTCGGGGCGCTCACCAGCGAGAGAATCTGTCCCGTCCGAACGTCGAGCACGACGATCGAACCGTTGAGCGGCGTCCCGAGCGGTATATCCAGCGGCTTCGAGGGCGGCTCCTCGTTCTCGTCCGGTCTTGCGGGTCGGTGCCAGGGCTGGGCCACGGCCAGACCCAGATCGGGATCGAAGAGTGCTTGCAGGCGTGCCTGCAGAGCCGCATCCAGCGTCAGAATGACGTCTTGACCATCGATCGGCTCCGTTGTTTCGACCTCGCCCGTATCCAAGTGCCGGACTCGCACGCCACGCGACCCGCGCAGGTCAAACTCCAACGCGTATTCCAGCCCGGCCGCGCCAACCAGATCATTCGGCAAGTAACGGCCGCGATCTGGGCCGAGCGATCGCGCCAACTCGGCAGGCGCTTCCTCTGATTCTCGGTGGGCGTATCCCGCTCGACGCAGCCGCTCAGCCTCACGGCGCTGCGAGTCCTCGCGGTAAACTCGCCCGCGCATCCAGCCCAGCACGTGCGTGCCGACGCCTTGCACTCGCACGATCCGCGGCCCGATCTGATCGGCGCCGGGACCTCTGAGCGGCCCAGGCAGATGTGACAGATCGAACGCAACATCCACCGTCTCCATCGGGAACTCGCGCCGTACCGAGTCGAGCACGTGCAACCCGGGCAGAACCGTGGACTCACCGCCCTCGGCCTCGGTTCTCTCGATCAACTGGCGGAGTTTGAAGCCGACGGAGTCGGGGACATCACGCAGGATCACATGGTGCGTGCGTTCTTCACGGATCGGCCTGCGGACGTCCGCGGTGCGCACCACGGGCTCGCCCTCACCCTCGCTCAGCACCTCGCCGCGTGCCAGTTCTCGCTCGAGCGCTCGTCTCTGCGCCTCGGTCACGCTGGCATTCAGAAAGCGGACCTGGTCGATGATCGCCTCGCGGCGCTGCTCGATTTCTGATCTCGACACGCCTGCCATCGCGCCGAGTGTGTCCCACATCATCTCGACGCGGGACTCAAAGTCCTGCAGGTGGCCCTGCACGATCTCCTGCCGTTGCTCGGCGTTGAGTTCGGACCAGTTGGGCGTGATCTGCCGGGCCCAGCGCGTCGCCTGCTGATAGGCCCACTTGCCGATCAGCACCTGATAGTCCACCGCGACTTCGAAAGAGGCCTGATCTCGCGCCAGCACCCGCCCCTTGCGGTCGTAGACCGTGCCGCGAATAGTCCTGATCCAACGCTCGTTCAGCAGTTTCCGTTCGGCCGCCTCGCGAAACTCACCCCCCTTCGCCACGGTCAGGTGCGTGACCTGGGCCAGGGGAGCCATGAAGACCAGCAGCACGCCCAGCCCGATGAGCAACAGCCGGCGCTGGTACATGCTCGGGATGAACTTGGTAGCGCGAAGTCGCGACAACGACCGACCCTCCATGGCGCGGTGTGGCTGTTTCCGGCGTGCCGGACCGGACGGGCGCGGCAGCACACAGAAAGCCTAGCCCTCGGAGCATGTATCGGTCGTCACGGCCGGGGAATCGGAAGTGGCGAGAGGCAGGTGTCTCAGGCACATCGGTTGCTCGATCGGCCCGGAACTGCCGGCCTCAATCCCGCTTATCGCGAGTGATCTGTGCGTAAGCGTTGTGATTGTGGATGCTCTCGAAGTTCTCGCTCGAGATCGCGTACCAGATGATCCGGTCTTCGTGGTTGAGAGCAACGGCCAGATCTCGGATGATGTCCTCAACAAACTTCGGATTGTCGTAGGCGTGCTCGGTCACCCACTTCTCGTCTGGGCGCTTCAGAACCGCAAAGACCGGGCAACTGGCCGCTCGTTCGATGATTTCGGCGAGATGCTCGATCCACATCGGCCCACCCGCCGGGTCGAACCGGACCTTTGCCTCGATCAGGCATCGCTGATTGTGCGCACCGTAGGCCGAAATCTCCTTCGAACACGGGCAGAGACTCGCGGCGGGGGCCATCACCCCGATCACAAAATCGTCGGTCAAGCCTGTGCGGCTCGATGTGCACTCGAAGGTGACCCTGTAGTCCATGAGCCCGGAGGAGCCCGTCACCGGCGCGGATTTGTTGATGAAGTACGTGAACTCGGCTTCGAAGTGGGCTTCTTCGGCGTCGAGCCGCTCACGGATCGCGGCGGTGATCGCGGGAATGTCGTCCGGCGCAATGGTCCGGCCAGGCCCGGCGTGCTCATTGAGCACTTCCAAAAACCGGCTCATGTGCGTGCCCTTCTGGTAGTGAGGCAGGGCCACGTACATGGAAATGTTCGCGACGGTGGTCTGCTCGTTCCCCAACACGGAGTTTGGGTGGTCTTGCGGTACACGCAGGCGAATCGGGAACGTGACATCCTTCACGCCGACGCGATCGATCGCAACATTCCGAGAATCGCAAGAGGCCTGAACATCCGGCATCGCCTCACGCTTCATTGCCCGGCTCAAGGGCCCCTCGGCATTGCGGGGGGAGCTGGGCGGTGTGGGGATCTTCGCAAACGTGGTCAAATTTGTCCCCTTTCTGGTGTGCTTATCCCGCATGGCAATCGAACTGTACGCCCATGTGGATGCACGCCCTGCCCAAAGGGATTCGGCCATGCCAACCGTTCTGCAAGGCTCTCCAGGTGGTTCCTCGCTTGGCCACGGCACGCTCAAGCGTGTTCCTGCTCAACCGACCATGTCATTCGCGGCTGACCCTTCTGGTTGACTTGGGAGCAATCGATGTGCAGCGCAAAGAACCCCGGCCGGCCCTGGGCCGAGTCACGCATGTGCTGCTCATGCCGGCGAATCAGCGGCCAGATAATCCGACGATCGGTCTCGGGCAA
This sequence comes from Phycisphaeraceae bacterium, assembly GCA_019636535.1. Classification (GTDB taxonomy): domain Bacteria; phylum Planctomycetota; class Phycisphaerae; order Phycisphaerales; family UBA1924; genus JAHBK01. Next base: position 121,977 of record JAHBXK010000003.1, read on the forward strand.
CGGCAGGGACTCGATCGCTCCCGGCGCGTGCCACTCCAATCGCCCCTCGGCGATCTCGCTCCGAGAGACTTCGACAGGACCGATCACGCGGTAGTAGAACAGAAGCCAATGCCCCTTTCCTTCGTACGCACGCTCGGAAATCAGCCCCGCAAGATGCAGCCGGTCGATCGGGACATCGATCCCGGCCTCTTCCATGATCTCACGCCGGGCACATTGTGCAGGTGACTCGCCGGTCGCCATATCCAGTTTGCCACCAATCGGCGAGTACAGCCCCTTGTTCGGCTCCCGCAGCCGGTGCAACAGCAACACACGCCCCTGCGCATCGCGCAAGTCGCATAGACAGGCCAATTTGTAAGGCAACGCCGCTTCGCCCATTGGGAGCGAAGAATAGCGTGATCAGCGGGCAACCGAGTCACCGCTCGTCCAGTCATGCCCATGATCCCGGCGGGCCGATTTGATCGGTCCATGATTTCCACTCCGCAATCGGCCCTCCCGACACCGCACGAACCTGCCATGGCACCGGCTCGATCCACGCCCCCAAAGCCCCGTGACCGAAGCGGACTACCTGCATCGCTCGCGGGCCGGGCCGTATTCATGATCGGGATCGGAGGGTGCGGCATGAGCGGCCTCGCCCGCCTGCTCCGGGCACAAGGCGCTCAGATCAGCGGCTCTGACGTTGGCCAGTCACCGTTCACTCGGGGATTGCTGCGAGACGGTTTCACGGTTGGCTATGACCAAACCGGCGTTGGGGCCGGAGCCGTTCCGGAGCGTTGCGATCTGGTGGTCGCCTCTGCCGCGATCCGGCCCGATCATCCACAAGTCCTTGCAGCAGAAGCGCGAAGCATCCAAGTGCTGTCCTACGCCGAGGCGCTGGGCTGGGTCATGCAAGCGCACACCTGCGTCTGCATCGCCGGCACGCATGGCAAGAGCACCACAACCGCCATGCTCGGCGTAGCCCTTGCCGCTGCTGGACTGGACCCGAGCGTGATCGTGGGAGCAACTTGCTCGCAACTCGGAAACCTGTCAGCATCGTCCGGTTCCCCCGAAACGGGGGGCGGCTTTCGCCTAGGAAGCCGATCGATCCCGCTCGGTCCGTATGTCGGCCAACCCGGGCTGCTGATCGCCGAGGCGTGCGAGTTCAACCGCAGTTTTCACAACTACCACCCCCGCGTCGCGGCGATCACGAGCGTGGAAGCCGATCATCTCGACGTATTCGGATCGGTTGAGGAGGTGGTGCGCGCGTTTCGCGACTTCGCCGGGCTCATCCCTCACGCCGATCAGGGCGGCACGCTGCTCATCGCCGCGGAAGGCACGCATCGCCGGGAAGTCACGGCGGGCTTGGAGTGCGATGTGCAAACGATCGGATGGTCGCCCAGTTGCGACTGGAGCGTTCGGTACGATCCGGTCTCACGACGCACGGGACTGGTCCGCAAGGGACAAGGCTTGGTCGGGGCGTGGGTCACCTCTATGCCGGGCGAGCACAACGCCATGAACGCCGCCACCGCCTGCGCACTGGCGACGATTCTGGGTGCCGATCCCGACACGGTGGCAACGAGTCTCGGTGAGTTCCGCGGTCTGGACCGTCGGATGCAATTCTTGGGCGAGCGACGGCTGCCGCTGGGCGGGGCGGTTCGCGTGTACGACGACTACGGCCATCACCCGACCGAAGTTGAAGCGACGCTGAAGGCACTCCGAGACTTTGAAAGACCCGAAGAGCGCGGCGGTCGGCTGGTGTGCGTCTTTCAACCGCACCAGCACAGTCGAACGCGCTTTCTGCTTGAGGAGTTCGCCAGCGCCTTTAATCATGCCGACGTGGTCATCGTCCCTCACATCTACTTCGTGCGAGACTCGATTGAGGAGAAAGCCAAGGTCACGGCGGCCGACCTTGTCGATCGTCTCAGACAACGGGGCGTGCAGGCAATGCACCTGTACCCGTTCGACGCGATTGTCGAGCAACTGCAGGTCATTTGCCGTCCCGGCGATGTGCTGGTTGTGATGGGAGCTGGACCGGTCGATGAGGTGGCCAGGGGTTATTTGGGCGAATCCCCCCACGGGGCTCGCGGTCGGATCGGGTGAATACCCGAGATCGCGTTCGGCTTTGAGTTGAGACAAGAACGAGGTCTGAATGGGCAGGGATGCCATGACGACAGTGCGTGCTCAGGCGGAAGCCGTGCGAATCGAGAACGACGTGCTCATACCGACGTGGTTCCACATCGGCGGCCGTGCCGATCAACTCGCCCGACCCGAGAGCGCGAGCCAACTACGAACGTGCCTGTTGCGTGATCCAGAACTTCGCATGCTCGGGGACGGCGCCAACCTGCTCGTCGATGACGACGGGGTGCGCGAGCTTGTGGTGCAGCTCACGGGTCCTGAGTTCACGGGATGGACGTTCGACGAAGCCACCGGCCTGCTGAGCGTCGGCGCTGGGGCGAACCTTCCGAAGTTGATCCTCGAAGCGGTCCGCCGCGGCCGAGGCGGATTGGAAGGGCTGGGCGGTATCCCGGCCTCCATCGGCGGCGCACTCGTGATGAACGCCGGCGGCGCGTTCGGCCAGATCGCGGACACCGTCGTGCGCGTGCATGGCCTCACCCGCGAAGGCCAGCCGATCACGCTCGAACGCGATGAGATCGACTTTCGATACCGGCACAGCGGATTGGATCGGCTGATCATCACCCGCGCCGAACTCGAACTCTCCGAGGAGGATCCCGCCGGGCTGCGTGACCGCTTGAAGGAAGTCATGCACTACAAGAAACAGAGCCAGCCGATGGGCGATCGCTCGGCGGGGTGCGTCTTCAAGAACCCGGTGCTTCCGGCGGACATCGAGGGGATCGGGCCGCGGGGGGAGCGAGTCAGCGCGGGGATGTTGATCGACCGTGCCGGCTGCAAGGGTCTCGCGGTCCGCGGCGCTTCGGTCAGCGCCCGCCACGCGAACTTCATCGTCACCGCGCCGGACGCGCACGCACGCGACGTGATCGACTTGATGGCCGACGTGCGCCGACGCGTCCACGACGCATTTGGTGTCGAGATCGAACCCGAGATCGTCGTCTGGAGCAGCACCCGATGACGTGGACCTTGCGACACAAGTCAAGGGGATCGCTGGTCGACCGATCCAAGCCTCGAGTGCTCGTCCTGGGAGGTGGACCGGACGCAGAGCGCGAGGTCAGCCTGATCAGTTCCCGCGCGATCGCCGATGCGCTCGTCGAGTCCAAGCGGTTCGCAGTGGAGCGCATCGAGATCGACAGACTCTCCATCGACGATCTCTCATCGCTCCCGGGCGATGTGGTCTTTCCCGCGTTGCACGGTGGATGGGGCGAGGGCGGACCGCTTCAGGACCTGCTCGAGGCAGACGGCCGTCCCTTTGTCGGCAGTTTCGCTCGCACCGCCCGCGCGGCAATGGACAAAGTTGCAACCAAGATCGCAGCGGCATCGATCGGCATTCCAACACCCGAGTGCTTTGTGCTCGATCGGCGTGATTCTTCGTGCCCGATACCCTTTCCTGTCGCAATGAAGCCTATCCACGAGGGATCCACCATCGGCCTGCACATCTGCCGGTCGCCCGATGAGTGGGCTCGGGCGAGAGAGCATCTCGACTCGGAGCCGACGGGTGGCGACCCGTTCGGTGTTCGCTCGTACATGATCGAGCCGCTGGTGGCGGGTGGCCGTGCTCGCGAATTGACCATCGGCATGTTGGACGGTGAGGCACTCCCCGTCATCGAGATCCGACCGGCCGATGGCCTGTACGACTATGAGGCCAAGTACACGCGCGAAGACACTCGCTACTTGATCGAACCGCCGCTTCCCGATGGGGTCCGTGAGCGCATTCAGGACCAGACCGTGCGCCTCGCTCGACGTCTGGGCGTGCGCCATGTCGCGCGAGCCGATTTCCTGCTCGACGAGAACTCCGTCGCCTGGTTTCTGGAGATCAACACCATGCCCGGCTTCACGGGGCACTCGCTGGTACCAATGGCGGCATCGCACATCGGCATCGGTATGCCCCAACTCTGCGAGCGACTGGTTCGATTGGCCCTTCGGGATCACGTTCCGGCTGCCCCCACGGCGTGAAGCCCCCCTATCCGGGTATCTCAGAACCAAATCGGGCTGACTTGCCGATAAGACCTGGCACTTCGCACCGATTGCGACCAGTTCATGCCGCCCGAGACGCACCACTCCGAAGAGTCCCTGAACGACTCGATCAGCCCGCACCGGGGCCGTGATCGACGGCTTTGGCACGCCGCGAGTTCGATCCTCGCTTGGGCGCTCGTGATTGCTGTGCTCTGCACGGCAACGTGGGGCTTCGGACGGATGCAATCAGAGGCCCCGGCATGGCTCAGAACTGGCGGTGACCGTGCGCACGGTGCCGGTACCAGCCCCGAGATCGTGATCCACTGGCCGCCGATGCCCGCCAACGTCGTTGCCGAAGCGCGTCGGCAGGGCCACTCCGGCCCGATCACGTGGCTCGATCGGGACTCTCGGGAAGAAATCGAGCGGATCGTCCGCTTGCTCGCAACCGCAGACCCGTTCGATATTGATTCACTTCGAGCCGTCCATGAAGGGCTGATGAGCACGGGATGGTTCGCTGAGCCGGTCAGCGTGCGACGCACGAGCCACGGTCGAGTCGAGGTCGAGGGCGTATGGCGGATCCCCGTCGCTGCGGTACGGACCGAAACCGGCGACAGGCTTGTGACTCGGTCAGGCAGGCTGCTGAGCCCGCAGTACTTACCCGACCGATCGGGCTTGAAGGTCGTTCTCGGCGTGACCGGATCACACCCCGCGTTGGGTGAGGCATGGCCGATCGGCGATGTGCAGGCGGGACTGGAGTTGCTGGAGTTCCTGCGAACGATGCCGGGATACGAGCAGGTGTACGGTGTGGATGTCGGCGACTTCGTCAGCACCGGGTCGCTGACTGTCGTGACGAACACAGGTACCCGCGTGCTGTGGGGCGGGCGACTCGGCGAGTTTCACCCGGGCCAGGCGCCCGATGACGCGAAGCGCCTGCGACTCGCGGAGTTGTTCGTTCGATACGGTCGACTCGACGCGGGTCAAGCGATGATCGACCTGCGTTTGGAAGATGGCCCGTACGTAGTCTTGCGAGAGCACAACGCACGACAGGCCCGAGCGGAACGCTGACCCATTGCACGTCAATCAGGGCCATCGTCAGGGCCATCGTCGGATGCGGTCGGATCGAGGTTGACAAACTCGCTTCGGAGTTTGTCGATGCGGCTCTCGACCGCGTCGAGCCGGCGCGTCAAACCGAACACGAGTGCGTTCAGTTCCTCCAACTGCGAAGCGAGCCGATGGACCGAACGCTCGTTGAAAGCCACCGCCTCTTCGAGTTGCTCGATACGCGCTGACGGTTCGATTGGCTGGGGTCTGTCGGACATGGGCGACGGGCCTGAGTGCGTGGTACGCTGGCGGTCATGATAATCCGATCAAGGCTGGCCGCGCTGACGATTCTGACAACCTTCGCATGGGCCTCCGAGAGTTCCGCGCGAGCCGAAGTCGTTTCGTTGACCGACCTCTTCACCTCTCGTTGCAACCTCGACCTGTCGTACCAACCCGAACCGGAGCCCCAGTCTTCGTCCGACGCCGCGGCAGACGTTCGGACAACAGCACCCACCCCAAACGGCTCGATCACCGGCAGCCCGGAACAGTGGGACGACCGACCGGGATTCGGGCAAGCAGGGGCAACGTTCCTGACTCTGGGAGGGCTCTGGGCGTACGACTTCGATGAAGACCACGACGTCAACTTCCACGTCGCTTGGTCGAAGTTCCTCGTGAACGATCTTGAGTTTGCCGTTGAGGGAGCGGGGTGGTACTTCAGCCAGGTCGGTCAAGACACAGGCGGCGTTTCCGGCTCAATGATCTTCCGCTGGCACTTCTTGCACGCCGACGATTACTCGTGGTCGTTGTTCGGCGACATCGGCATCGGCCTTCTCGCCGGGTTCGACAACGTACCGCAGGGCGGAACGGGACTCAATTTCCTGCCGCGTGCAGGCATGGGTGTGACGGGAGCGTTCCGCGAGTCGGTCGACGGCGAATCGCACGGACCCCGCTGGCAGATCGGCCTTCGATGGCACCACATTTCGAACGGGCGGATCGAAGGTGACGGCCGAAACCCGGCACGCGATTCTCTGGCGATGTACGCAGCGATCATCCTGCCGTTCTGACCAACCGCAACCCCTCGCACGCTCAAGAGTGCGGGCGAGCCGCGTCATCACCCCGCCTTGGCCAGGCGCAGGGTTTGGGACGGCGTGAGATTGTTGACGGTCACTTTGTTGCGACCGGTGCGTTTGGCTTGGTAGAGCCCCTTGTCGGCAGACTCCAACCACTCCTCGGCGTTCATCGCGCCGACGCCTCCGTCCGTCCCCGCCAGTCCGATCGAGATCGTCATGCGCTGTTCCGGATGGCGAGGAAACTGCAAGTCGGCCATCTCCTGCCGGATGCGCTCGGCAACCTTCGCGGCGTCGGCCGGACCGGTGTTCGGCATGATGAGCGCAAACTCCTCGCCGCCGAACCGGCAGGGAACATCGAACTGCCTGCAAGAGCTCTGGAGTACCGAGGCGACACGCTGCAGGACCTCGTCCCCGGCCGGATGGCCGTAGGTGTCGTTGATCTTCTTAAAGTGATCGACGTCGAGCATGGCCAGACTCAGCGCGTGCCCGTAGCGCGAAGCCTCGGCAAACTGCTCGGACCAGCGCTTGTTGAAGTGCGCGCGGTTTCCAAGACCGGTTAGACCGTCAACGTCGGCTCGCTCGGCGAGCAACGTCAGCAAGTGATTGAGTCTCAGCGAAGCGCGAAGGCGGGCTCGCAGTTCGGAGAGATCAAAGGGCTTGGTCACATAGTCCGTGGCGCCGAGATCGAAGGCGGTCACCTTGTCATCGCTGGAGTTCAAGCCGCTCAGTACGATGACGGGCACGCTGTGCGTGCTCGACTTGTCCTTCAGTGCTCTGAGCACCTCGAAACCGTCCATCACCGGCATGTCCAGATCGAGCAGAATGCACGCAACGGGCATAGTCTCGGCCAACTGCAACGCTTCGGCACCAGAAGTGGCGCCGATCAGTTGGAACTGCTCGTGGCGTAGCCTGGCCTGAAGCAGCCGGTGGACGTCCACCGAGTCGTCGACCAGCAGGACCAGAGGCAGATTGGTGGGAGTCGTCGAGGTCACGCTTCAATCCCTGAAACGCACGCAAGTGCGGGTAGTCACTTGTTTCGGCTCGCATCCTTGGAGCCACGTTCGTAGTCCAACGGCACAATCGCTCAGCGTGCCACGGCGCGCTTGCACATGGAGTTCAACTCGTTCACGGTCTGAAGCAGTCGCTCAACCTCCTGATTGGAGAGCGCTGCCCCTTTGGGCGACATTTGCTCGACGCTGCCCGCCAACTCGCCGATTTGCGGAAAGCCATACCCGCCGCATGCGCCTTTGAGTTGATGCGCCAGCCGACGAACCTGCTCAAATTCCGCCTGCCGTGCCGCCCGCAGGAGCGATTCGGCTCGTTCGGGCAGTTCGCGTACGAACTGTTCGATCAACTCCGCCATGTCGGCGTCATCGGCCAATTGGCTCCGAATCTGCTCGGAAGACGATCCAGTCAAACCGATGGATTGGGCGCTGCGCTTGGACATAAGCGTCTCCGGATGAGACGAATCGGCGGTCCGAGAGGGCAGGTTGACCCCAACCTCCACAACTTTGTGGACCACGTTCCACCTGCGCAGGGGATGGTCTGAGAACGGGTCCGAGAGGAATGTCACTTGGGGTCTTGGACGTGGGATTCCCGTCAATGCCCCGTGGCCTGAACGCCCTCGGAAAGGCCGCTCAAATGCAAAGGCCCCGCGATCGCTCGCGGGGCCGTGAAAGTGACCCCATGGGGATTCGAACCCCAGTTTCCAGGATGAGAACCTGGCGTCCTGGACCAGACTAGACGATGGGGCCGGGTTCGATTGTGGCGGAACCCTAGCGGAATTCCGTCCGTGGTCAAGCACTTGGGCCAACGGCAGGATGCGTCGGATCGGTTTCTGAGCTGCCAAGTCGATTCAGCACGCTAATCACCCCGCTAGCGGGCAGAATCAACGAGCAGCCTGCGCAGGTGCGCCAATGCGTAAACCGCGGCTTCTTGATCGGTCTGCCCCACGACCGAACCGCTCGGCGAGCCGTCCACGGCCTGCCAAGTGGCCTTCACGCATGAGAAGCGATCAATGCGTTCCAATCCGAACCTGAAACCCGCCGACGCGAACTCGTCCGCTACACGCCGCGGGCCCGGATATGGCCTTCCGTCACCGTCGTACATGCACCCCGACGTGTCGAGGGTTCGCCATCCCGTCGCTTCTAACTCGTCCAATGCAATCGTGAGGCTCAAAGGACGGCTCCTTACCATTTGTCCGCCCTCCCACGGATGGACCCGTGACTCTAAGCCCATCGACTCGGGTGTTCCACAGGTTATCGGGCGAGGTCACTCGTCTGTGGATTGGCGATGCACGACTATGCAGCCGATCGCTCACGACTAACGAGTTTGCATGTCTCGGATCCCGTTGTTCGGCATGGACTTACAGGATCTCGAGCACTCGGAATCGCTTATCGCCACGGGGTCCTCGAACGGTGATTTCCTCGCCGACTCGTGCCTTGTGCAGCGCCTCACCGAACGGGCTGCCGAGCGTTGCCTCGAAGAACTCGGCCGAAGCGACAGTCGTCGCTTCGCCAACGAGCCGTACGAGTTCCTCGTCGTCGGTGCCCACCTCGATGATCCTGACGGTTGCCCCAACGAACACGACACCCTCAACCTGCATCGAAGGGTCGATGACGGTCGCCTTGGTCAGTCGCTCTTGAAGCCGCTGAATCTCCGCCTCCTGCATGCCCTGCTCTTCTCGAGCGGCGTGGTAGTCGCCGTTTTCCTTCAGATCGCCCAAGGCGCGTGCCTCAGCGATCCGCTGGGAGATCACGGGTCGGTTCGCGACAAGCGCGGTCAGGCGCTGCTCGAGTGACTGCTTTTCTTCCGGAGTGATGAATTCCATGACCAACCCTCCGCACCGTAGTCGAACGGTACGAGCCGTGCGGGCCGATTCCCGCGGTTCCACCCCCAGCCCCACGCCCCCCGCGCTCGTCTTCTCGCCACCACCGATCCCTCGCGGCGAGAACTCGGCAAGACCCCGTTTCGAACCCGAACCGTGCCGAATGAACTGAATCAGGAAACCAGCCGACGCTGATTCCGATTCAAGTATATTCGGCCAGAATCCGCGCGGAGATCGATCCTGATCAGGCCGACGGCGGTAGGGTGGAGTCCCCTTCTGTCCATCCTTTGACGGACTTCGCAGATCGAGACCTGCCCCACGCAACGCACCACAAGAGTGCGCCGACCGCACCGATTCCGAGCAAGATCCCCCACTGCACAATCGAAACCAGATGCTGCGGTCCGGCAATGCCCCTCCCGGCAACGACGAGAACCCCTGTAAATGGGGAGAGCAATTCCAGCCACTCCGGAACAGCCGTATGCATGTCAAGCGTCCGCCGCGCACGAGCCGCTTTGAGCACCAACCCCAAAGTCGGTGCAGCGAGGACAAGCAGAAGCACCGCGAGCATCCAGGCCCACCGATTCGGAAGCGCAGCAGGAACCGCTTCGGTGAACACAACCGAGCGCCCACCCAACAGCGCGTTTGCCAGTATCCCTGAGATCAGCACGAGCCAGGCCAGAACAAGGAGGGACATGGCCAACACCACTTCGAGCGGCCACCCGGCCATGTAGATCATGGGCCACACGACCATCAGAACAGGCACGGCCACAACCCACGCATCGAGCAAGACGGAAGTGAGCACACGCTGCCTCGGCGGCGCTTGGCTCAAGCGGACCATCGGCCAGAGAACAAAGGCGCCGACCGCGATGACGATGAGCATGATGCGTGCAGCGGGGCTATAGGAGTCCTGCGTGACCGCTGTGGCTCCGTAGACCCATCGAACACTGCCCGCCATCGCCGCCATGACGTACATCACCCAGAGCACGGCAAAGAGCCGGGGCTCACCACGCCGATGTGCCCAAGGATCGTCTCGTTGTTGCGAAGGCTGCCCGCTCGGTTGGGCAGTCCACACGTCAGGCTCATCCGGCAAGTCATGAACCGTCTGTTGCTGGCCTGCGCCGTCTGGCGCGCCGATCAAGTTCCGATCCGGCCCGCTATCACCCGCAGGGTTGACGGGCGGGGGGGGGTAAGCGGGAGATGCCGGATCATGATCCACGCCGGACTGTACGGAACAAGCAGCCAACACTGCCGCGATCGCCGCGCCGAGTTGCTCACGCCAACAGCGACCGGCCGGTCATGGCCTTCGGCTGGGAGAGCCCCGTCATTTCCAGCGAGGTGGGCACGATGTCGGCAAGCCGACCACCGGCTCGGAGTCGGCGACCCTTGAAACGATCGCCAACGACATGGAGAGGGACGTCGTAGGTCGTGTGAGCGGTGTGCGGAGCGTTCGTTGCGGGATCGAACATCTGCTCGGCGTTGCCGTGATCGGCGGTGACGATCAGAGACCCCTTGCGAGCAAGCACGGCCTGCATGATCCGACCGACGCATGTATCGACCACGGCGCAGGCCTTGACCGCGGCTTCGAGGTTGCCCGTGTGGCCGACCATGTCCCCGTTGGCGAAATTGACGACGAAGATCTGCTCGGCATCGGGGGCTTCGAGCCGGCGAAGAACCGCCGCGCAGACTTCTTCGGCGGCCATTTCGGGCTTCAGGTCGTAGGTGTCGACTTTGGGGCTCTGCGGGTTCTCGCGACGTTCGTCGGGGAAGGGCTGGTCGCGGTAGTCGTTGAAGAAGAACGTGACGTGGGGGTACTTCTCCGTCTCGGCGCAGCGGAACTGACGAAGACCGCTCGCAGCCCACCACTCGCCGGCAATGTCGGTCATCTTCGGCGGCTTTGGGAAGGCGACCTTGACGTGCGGCGAGAGAAACTCCGCATACGCGGTCATGGTGATGAAATCGAGGTGCATGCGCGCACCGCGTGAAAATCCTCGCTTGCCGGAATCCGGGGAAGGCTTGACATCGGCAGACGGATTCTGGTCGAAGTTCGGCAGGACGAAGGCGCTGACCAGTTCGCGCGGCCGGTCGCCGCGGTAGTTGTAGAAAATCACTGTGTCCCCGTCCGCGATGCGAGTGCGCATGGCGTCGTCCGGGTGTCGGCCGATCATCGCCGGAGTCACGAACTCGTCGCCCGCGAGGTTGGCCGAGGGTGGGCGGTCGTAGTAGCGCTTCACCGCGTACTCAGCGCTCTCGACGCACGCGATCTTGTGTTTCGACCAGTCTCTTCCGGTAAGGCAGGAATAGGCTCTCTCGACGCGCTCCCAGCGGAAGTCACGGTCCATGGCCCAGTAGCGGCCCATGACGCTGGCGATCGGTGAGCCCTCACCGAGCAGGCCAAGGCGTCGACAACGAGACTCAATCTGTCGGACAAATTCGAGTCCGGTGAAGGGCCCGGTGTCACGGCCGTCCATGAACAAGTGGACGGCGACATCGGCGACTTCGAGTTTGCGGCAGAGTTCGAGGAGCGCGTAGAGGTGCTCAAGTTGACCGTGGACACCCGCGTCGGAAGCGATGCCCATGAGATGGACGTAGCGTCCCACGGCCTTGGCGCGCTTGATCGCGCTGACGACTACCTCATTGGTGTGTAGGGCGGGCGGCTCACCGCGCGCCCCCCCTCCGGGTCGGCAAGCCTTGGTGATGGCGACCGATTCCTGATCGACCACGCGGCCGGCGCCGATATTCTGGTGACCGACTTCTGAGTTGCCCATCGTGCCCTCGGGCAGGCCGACATCCTCCCCGCTGGTCTTGATGAGCGTGGTCGGCCAGTCGCGCGTAAGAGCATCGGCCACGGGCGTCAGTCCGCGCTGAGAAGCAATCTTGACGGCGTTGAAGGCGTCGTGGGACGGGTTGGGGTTCTCTCCCCACCCGTCACGGATGATCAGGACGAAGGGGGTGTTCGCCAAGTTCGACGAAGCGCTGACAGCGTCGGTCATGGCCGAGTGTATCGAGACCGATCGTGCACGCCGAACGTGTGGCAGACCGGTTCAGGCGATTCTGGCCAGCACGTCTTCCCACTTCATGGCGTTCCCCGGCTCTCGGGACTCGGACCACTTGACCTTGCCCCGGCCGGAGGGGTCCTTGCCGATCACAACCGTCCCGCGCTTGGAGACGTTCAGATCAGCCCAGTACAGACCGTACTCCTTGCACACCTGGCGGTGCATGTCGCTGAGCAGGGTGTGCTTGAACCCTTCTTTCTCGGCCCAAGCCTTGTTGGCGGCGAAGGAATCGCAGGAAACACCCACGACCTGCGCCCCCTTGGCGGTCCACTGGGCCAGGTCCTTGGAAATGCAGTTCATCTCCGTGCCGCAGACGCCGGTGAAGGCCAGCGGGTAGAAGCACAGGATGACATCCCCCGCTTTCACGGCGTCGGAGAGGGTCCAATCGGCCCGATCCTGGGTCTTGAGCGTGAAGTCGGGAGCGGTATCGCCCGGGGCGATCAGGGTTTCTCGGGTGGCCAGTGCGGACATCGTTCGGCTCCTGCGGTATCGTGATGCTGATTCGATGCTGAGCGTATACGCCATCCGACGGTGATCAGCGATCGGCGGTTGTCGGGAATCAACCGTGAATCGTGGGGGTGGATACGCTGGTGCCGTTAGGTATCCACATGGTCGAAGCGCTCGCGAGAGCGAGTGTTCGTAGACCGCCACGAACCGACAGGAGGCATCCAGGGATGGAGCCGAGCACGATGACCTTGGCGAATCTGAGGCAGCGGTATGAGGATGTTCGCGCCCGCATTGCCTCCGCGGCGGAGCGTTCGGGTCGCACCGGACGTGAAATCGTTCTGGTAGCGGTCACCAAGACCGCGGAGCCCGACCAGATTCGCGAATTGATGCGTCTTGGCCACCAGGACTTCGGCGAGAACCGTGTGCAACAACTCGTGCAGCGTGCAGCGATCATCGATGAGTGGTTGCAGCGACATCGGACAATGTCGCACACGGCCGAGGCACGATCGGCGGGGGACGAACTCCTCGGCGATGGTCCGACCGGATCCGGTGCGCCGCCGTCAGCGCGATGGCACATGATCGGTCACTTGCAGCGCAACAAGGCTCGCAAGGTGATCGAAACGTGCCGGCTCATCCACTCCGTAGACAATCTGCGCGTGGCGGAGGAGATCCAGGCGATCGCCGTGAAGCGTGACAAACCTGTCGACGTCCTGCTGCAGGTCAACTGCTCGGGCGAGCGGCAGAAGTTCGGCTGTGCGGTGCCCGCCGCGATCCACCTGGCCGAGCAGATCGAAACGATGCTGCACGTCCGCCTGCGCGGGCTGATGACGATGGCCGCGTACAGCGACAAAGCGGAGGACTCGCGTCCCACGTTCGGCCGACTGTTTGAACTGTTCGAGGAGATTCGTGACTCCGGAGCGGTCAGTCCCCACTTCAACATCCTCTCGATGGGCATGAGCAACGACTTCGAGGTGGCCATCGAGGAGGGCGCGAACCTGGTGCGGGTCGGCTCGGCGATCTTTGGTGAGTCGGCCGACGGCGCGAGCAACCCGGACGATGATGCCGAGGACGACGCCTGACTTCGGCCAATGGAAGTGTTGGAGCCCCCGAGTTCAGCGAGCGGGCGCCATGTCCGCCCGCTCGTACCACCTCAACGCCGTTCGCAAGGCGGTCAGGTCGGACGCGTTGACGATTCCGTCTCCGTTCACGTCTGTCAGCAGCGTAAACCACGAGTAGAGGTCTTCGATATCGATCCTTCCGTCACCGTTCACGTCGTAGTTGCCCGGCGGGGGCGGAGGAGGTCCGTCGAACACGACGTTGGCCGTGATCGGGATCATCAGGATCGGGCCGTCAGCGCTGTTGGAAGAAACAACCAACGAGCCCGACTTCGGCCCGAGTGAAGACGTATCGAGTGCGATGACGTGCTGGTTGAGCGGCGCACCGGCCACTCCGAAGAACGCGCCGCCCGGCGCGGTAAATCCGCTCGGCGCTGAGAGCGAGTAGGCGAGTTGCTCAAGGCCGAAGACGCCGGGGTATTCGGGCCGCTTCCACACAGGCACAGCGATCGCGTTGCCGATCTGGATCGTGGTCTCTGCGGTCGAGAACTGCGGAACGTCGCCGAAGTCGATCGACGCCGGCGCTGACACGCGGGCAGGAACCTGCAGGTCAAGAAAAACGGGCAGGTGGCCGGTCTGGTTGTTGGTCGAGTCGATCAGGGCTTGCGCAATCACTTCGCCCACCATGGTGTTGCCGGTGGTCGTCAGGGCAACGTCGTAACTCGTGCCGTCGTTGCCCCACGCGCGGTAGGAGTGGTTCGGATCGTTCCACGTCACCGTGGAGTACGCGAGCATGATGTTCCCGCCCGGCTGAGCCGGGAGATACGTCAGACCCGTGCCGCCACGCAGATTGGGCGAGATGAGGATGAAATCGAAGCGATCATCCATCCCGGCCCCTAGCGAGGGCTCGAACGGGTCCTGCGTATGCACGAACCTGAAGTTGAAGTTGTTGTTCCAAGAGCCGGGCGTGTTGATCGGGTCGACGAGTTGACCCGGACCCGCGGCGATCAACGTCTGATAGGCCTGCTGATTGGAGGACTGAACGTTGAAATCGCCACCGAGCAGATATCGGGTACCTTCCGGAAGCGTGAGGATGTCCGCCCGGATCCGCTCGGCCTCAGGCGTGCGCCGGTCTTGATCCGCCGTTGAGGACCCGGCCTTCATGTGCGACGAGTACATGTAGATCTCGGCCTGCGCACCGGTGTAACCTGCCAGCCGCATGCGCCAACGATGGTTGTCACGCGGCGGCTGATCGGGACCGCTGCCAGTGTTCGCTGTGAGTGCGACCGTGCCAAGCCATTGGAACTTCGACGTGCGGTAGACGAGGCCGTTGCCGGTGTCACCGTTGTCGGCAACATAGGGAACCGCCGCCCAATCGCCCGGGCTGCCCGGAGCGGTGTTCAGCAGGATCACGAACTGGTTGAGCGAAGTCTGGCCGGTGTTGGTCTTCTGCAACACCGTGCCCGGACCCTGAATGATCTCCTGAAGGATGATGGCGTCGGGCGTCATCGACCGACCCATGAACTCGCCGTAGATCGCGGTCTGGAACTCGTTGACGCGGCCGCCGGCATAGTTCGTGAGGTTCCATTGCGCGACGCGGACCTGTCCGTGGGCCACCGAGCCGATGACCGCGAGCCAGACACCGGCGATCAACATCCGAGCAACACAAGACGCAGCACGTCGAGACATCGAGTTCCCCTGCACGCCAAGCCCGGGCTGTGCGACCGAGCAGGCCGACCGTCAAGAGTGTGACGCACGCACGACGCAAGACCAGCAACGTCAGCGTGAAACGTGCACAAAGGCGGGGCACCGGTGGTACCGCTTCCGTCGCGTATAGTAGCGCCGCATGAGCGCTCCAACCCCGAAAAAGATCGTCTTGGCGTACTCCGGCGGGCTGGATACGTCGGTGATTCTGCCGTGGCTCAAGGACCGTTATCCGGGCGTCAAACTCGTCGCCTACGCCGCGGACCTGGGACAAGGAGCGGGCGAACTCGATGGGATCGAAGAGAAGGCAAAACGCAGCGGGGCCGACGAGGTCATCGTCGAGGATCTGCGCCGGGAGTTCGCGGAGCAGTACTGCTTCGCGATGCTTCGAGCGCACGCCGTGTACGAACAGGACTATCTGTTGGGCACCAGCATCGCCCGACCCTTGATCGCCAAGGGGCAGGTCGAAGCGGCACGCAAGACCGGCGCCGACGCCGTCAGTCACGGGGCCACCGGCAAGGGCAACGACCAGGTTCGGTTCGAACTGACGTACATGGCGCTCGGCCCGGATCTCAAGATCATCGCGCCCTGGAAAGACCTGTCTTTCGAACTCACCAGCCGCGAGGCAGCCGTGGACTACGCGCACCGAAAGGGCGTGCCGATCGCGCAGAGCAAGGAGAAGATCTACTCCCGCGACCGCAACCTCTGGCACTGCTCGCACGAGGGCGCGGAGATCGAGCATCCCGATCGCCGCGTCGAGGATCGCGTCTGGCTAATGACCGCCGCGGTGTCGCGGGCGCCCGACACTCCCGAGTTGGTCCGCGTGGGCTTCAGCGGCGGCAATCCCGTGTCGGTCAACGGTCGGGAGTTGCGCGGTGAGCAGATCGTGGAGGGGCTGAACGATCTCGCCGGGCGACACGCCGTCGGACAGGTCGTTCTGGTTGAAAATCGGCTCGTCGGCATGAAGAGCAGGGGCGCATACGAGACGCCGGGTGGCACGGTGCTTTACGAAGCGCACAAGGCGTTGGAGCAACTCTGCATCGAGCGTGACACGCTGCACCACAAGCAGACCATGGCGTTGCGCTACGCGGAACTGGTGTACAACGGCCAGTGGTTCCACCCGCTTCGCGAAGCGATGCAGGCCTTCATCGATCACACGCAGCGGCCCGTGAGCGGAGAGGTCACGCTCGAGATGTACAAAGGACGCGCGCAGGCGATCAGCGCAACCGCGGACGCATCGCTGTACGACCCGAAACTCGCATCGTTCGCGATGGACGGCTACGACGTCACGGCGGCGCGGGGCTTCATCGATCTGTTCGGCTTGCCGATGAAGGTCGCCGCGATGCGAGATCGACGGGCGGGTTCCGAGCGCTGACGGGATGCACACTCCACTTTCCCGCCGAGTCGGACCTTTCATCATGTCCTCCAGACTGTCAGTAGCACTCGACACTCGCACACCACGCTCCGGAGAACCTGCTTGGGTCAAACGCAACTACAAGGTCTCGGGCTCGCGATGCCAGGCCCGCTCTCGGGCCTTCTCGAACTCGCCTACGACCTGACTTGGGTCTGGACCGAGCGAACGCGACAAGTCTTCGAACGCGTTGACCCGCACCTGTGGGAACTGACGCACCACAATCCTGTGCGCACACTGGCCTTGGTCAGTCACGAACGACTGAACGAGTTAGCGGCGGATCGATCGTTCGTTGAAGAGATCGAGCACGCCCGGGCTTCGCTGCGCGGGGGCGCAAACGCCGGAGCGTGGTTCAAGGCCCGGGAAGGCGAACTTCCCCGGACCTGGCGACCCTTCCTCGTCGCGTACTTCTGCGCCGAGTTCGGGCTGACCGAGTGCCTGCAGATTTACTCAGGCGGCCTGGGATTGCTCGCGGGTGACCACCTCCGCAGCTGTGCCCAGATGGGTCTGCCGCTGGTCGGCGTAGGCCTGCTCTATCGCAATGGATATTTCCACCAGTCGCTCGACGGCCACGGCACGCAGCAGGAACTCATGCCGGGCATCGACCCTGACCGCCAGCCGGTTCGCCGCGTGATCGACGGTTCGACCGGCCGGCAACTCCGTGTGGCGATTCGGTTCCCTCAGCGCGACGTGCAGGCGGCGGTGTGGCGCGCCGATGTCGGAACGGTCCGACTCTATCTGCTCGACACCGACATCGATGAGAACTCGCCGCACGATCGCCAGATCACCTCGAACCTCTATCTAGGTGACCAGACCCGCCGGATCGAGCAGGAGATCGTGCTGGGAATCGGGGGTGTCCGCGCGCTCGAAGCGTGCGGTGAGCACGCGAGCGTCTACCACATGAACGAGGGCCACGCGGCTTTCCTCGCGCTCGAACGCATCCGTATGTTCCGCGCAACAACGAACGCGACGTTCGATCAGGCACGCGAAGCGGCCGCGCCGTCACACGTCTTCACCACGCACACGCCCGTCCCTGCTGGGATCGATCGCTTCAGCCCGTCGCTGGTCACGCACTATCTCGGAGACTACTTGCCTGAACTCGGGCTCGACGGCGAGGGCCTGATGGCTCTCGGCCGCGAGGACGTTGCCAACCGACACGAGGCGTTCTCCATGGCGGTGCTTGCGCTGCGAACAAGCCGGCTGTGCAACGGCGTCAGCCGGCTGCACGGGGAGGTCAGCCGGCGGATGTGGCGGAACATCTGGCCGGAGACGCCGATCAGCGACGTGCCGATCGGGCACGTGACGAACGGTGTGCACACGGACTTTTGGGTCGGACGTCACGTTGCGGATCTCTTCGACCGCCACGTCTCTTCGGGCTGGCGCGAGCGCCCGACCGATGCGGAGTTATGGAAGCGGTCAGACCAGATTCCGGACGCCGAACTGTGGCGAGCACGCGGCCGAGCCCGGTCCGATCTGGTCCGATTCTGTCACGACCAGATGGCCGCGGGCCGAACGGGTGGGATCGCCGCGTGCCTTGATCCCAACGTGCTGACGGTGGGCTTTGCCCGCCGGTTCGCGGGGTACAAGCGTGCCACGCTCTTGCTCCGAGACCCTCACCGTCTCGCCGCGATCCTTCGCGGCCATCGGGCACCCGGACCCGTTCAACTCGTGATCAGCGGCAAGAGCCATCCGGGCGACGGTTGGGGCAAGATGCTGATCCGCGAGATCGTTGAGTTTGCTCGGAGCCCGCTCGCCGGCGGTCGCGTTCTGTTCGTCGAGGACTACTCGATCCAGGTCGCCCGGGCGATGGTACAGGGATGCGATGTCTGGCTCAACACGCCCATCCGGGGTCTCGAAGCGAGCGGCACCAGCGGCATGAAGGCCGCGATGAACGGCGTGCTGAACGCCTCGGTCCGCGACGGCTGGTGGGATGAAGTTGACGATCCCGAGTCCGGCTTCGACATCGAAGCACGCGGCACTTATCCGAACGATGCGCCGGACGAGGATCGTGAGACCTTCGAATCTGAAGCGCTCTATCGCCTTCTCGAAAGCCGGATCGTGCCGGAGTTCTACACGCGGAGCGGGGATAGTGCCGATGCCGTTCCACCAAGATGGCTCGCACGAATGCGTGCGAGCATCGCGTCGCTGCTCCCCGCCTTCAGCACCCACCGAATGATCGAAGACTACGCGGAGCGGTACTACTTCCCGGCTCACCTCGCGGCTTCGGCTCTTCTTTCGACTGACCAGGCGGGAGGGCATTCCGCGAGCGTGCTCTCCGAGATCTCCCGCGCGGGTGGCCTCGCTGACCAGATTTCACGCTGGCGCGAACACTGGGCGAGGGTCGATGTCGTGGAGTGCTCGGTGACGCAACTCGGAGAGCGCGGAGAGTTTTCCGCCTCGGCCACGATTCGCACCGGCGGACTGGCG
Source organism: Phycisphaeraceae bacterium (assembly GCA_019636535.1). GTDB lineage: Bacteria > Planctomycetota > Phycisphaerae > Phycisphaerales > UBA1924 > JAHBK01. The sequence continues at coordinate 141,074 of JAHBXK010000003.1, forward strand.
CACTCCGAATTGCTGGTCGAGGGCATCACCGGGACTCCCGACGCAACGGGTCGGCTCGATCATGTCGTCCGATTCTCGCTCGGACCCGCCGAGTCGAACGCATCGCGACCGGATCCGGATGGGTTCGCACGCTTCGCCGGACGCATCAAGATCGATCCGGCCGCAGCCGATCGGACTGCCGTCATCGTGCGAGTGCTTCCATCAGATGATCGCCTCGTCAACCCGTTCATTCCGGGGCTCATCCGCAACGGCCCGCTCGTGCCTCTTGCTCACACCTCGATGACGAGGAACGTGTGAACGAACTGATCCTTGCATTCTTGGGCGATTGTGTCGGCTCGCCCGGCAGAGCGGCCGTCGGCGGGGCTGTGCGCCAACTTCGCTCTTCGATCACCCCCACGATCATCGTCGTCAACGGAGAGAACAGCCGGAACGGATCGGGGATCAGCCCGGACAACTATCGCGAATTGAGACGCACCGGCGCACCACCGCCGGGTCCCCCGATGCGCATGGGTGCCGATGCGATCACACTCGGCGATCACTGCTACAAGGACAGGGCAATCGTCCCCTTCCTCCACGATCCGGAAGAGCCCATCGCACGCCCGGCGAACCTGTCACTCTCAGCGCCCGGCAAGAGATTGATCCGTCTCAACAACCCGTCACCGGCCGTAACCGCGGGATGCGTTCCGATCTACGTGGTCACCGTGCTCGGCCGAATCTTCATGCCGATGGCCGCCGACAGCCCCTTCGACGCCGTGGACCGCGAACTCTCCGCCATTCAAGAGCCCGACGCGATCGTGCTCGTCGAGATCCACGCCGAGGCCACAAGCGAGAAGCAGGCGATGGCCTGGCACTGCCTCGAGAGGTGGAGCGCCCCCACGCGAGCGCGCGTCGTAGCCGTTGTCGGGACGCACACGCACGTACAAACGGCCGACGCGAGGATCCTCGAGCATTCGCTGGCGACGATCACGGATGCTGGCATGTGCGGCCCCCACAACGGCGTCATTGGCCGCGATGCCCGAGCAACCGTCGAGGCGATGACGGTCCAATCACCGACCCCGCTGGACGTTGCGGCAGGAGATGTACGGGCTCGCGGCGTGCGCATCCGCATCGACACGGACACTCGAAGCCCCCTCTCCATCGAAACGCTCAATGTGCCGGTCGAATCGCCCTGACGTGACTCACGCCAACAGCCAGGGAGCGTCCGCGACCGCTTGAGCCAGCATGCCGCCGCGCGACCGCATGGCGACCATGTTGCCCTGCAGCGATCGGCCGGGACATGCCGACCGCCCGATCTCGCGGTGCGTGTAGACGCGAGAGATCGGCACGCGGTGCGTCCTCATCTGGGTGACGAGTAGACGCTGCAACGAGTCGAGCGACTGCGGCGTGGGCCGCTGATGCTCGAAGTTGCCCATGAGCATGATGCCAAGGTTGTTCTCGTTCTGATCTTTGACGTGGGCGCCCTGCTTCCACGATGGCCGGCACTCCCAGACCCTTCCCTGAGGGTCGATGGCGTAGTGATATCCGATATCCGCCCAACCGTTGCGCACGTGCGTCGACCGAATCGACTCCAAGTGAGCAGCAGCATCCGCCTGCGAACGGAGCGAAGAGTTGTCCATCGCCGAGTGGTGCACGGTGATCCTGCGCACTCCGTTCATGTCGTAGCACTCGCGCGGGCGAGCGATGCCCTGTCGCGTCCAAGCGTTACGCGGCATCATCGCGACCGAACCACCGCCGCTGGGATGTGGGAGCGGCCTCGGCTGGAACGGCGGCGGCGCCACACCAGGACCGTAGATCGGACCGTTCGAGACACTGACGGACGTAGGCGACCCGGCCGTGGTGGTTGCGCGACGTTGATTGCACCCCGTCAGCAGGAACGCGCCGAGGGCAAGCCCCCCGAGAAGCACTTCCCGCCTCCCCGGAACGTGTCGATCGCCCTCACCCGCCCGTTGATTGCCCGTGCCGTTCATGCCTGCCCCTGTACCGATGCCCTGCGAGCAACCGCCGAACCGCGATCCCACGACGAGGCGAACCGCCACGCGCTCATCGATTGTGGGCTCGCCGGCCGTTCACAAACAGAGTGTACTCCAGAGTTTGCAAGCGGCTCCGCCGCCCGACAGTTTCATCGGTCCGCTCCGCACGCGCGGGCCAATCTTCCCCTAACTTTCGGACCGGTACAACCACTCGGTCTCATAACGTTCCAGTTCATTCGCGACTTGGTCCCGCTCCTCCAGCGCCTTGCGGCATCTGTCAGGGTCTGAGAAGACCTTTGGATCGGCGAGGTGCCGGTCCGCGTCCTTCAGCGAGCGCTCGAGCGCAGCCAACTCCCTTTCAAGACGCTCCAATGGCATCCAAGAGAGGCCCGTCGGCGGCTTGGGATTGACCGAGCCCGCGGAAGACGACACGGCTGACTTTGAGGTTGATTTGCTCGGATTGGTCGCTGTTCCACGGTCACCGGGAAGTGCAGCCCGATCGTTGTGACCACTGCCCGGCCGTACCTTGGCCGAGTCCGCCGCCCGCGCCTGCTCGAGTTGCTTGCGGTGGTACTCGCTGTAATTGCCGTGAAAGACGGTCACGCCCCCGGCCCCGTCGAAGACCAGCAGGTGGTCGCACGTCGCGTCGATGAGTGCGCGGTCGTGGGAGATGAGCAGGAGCGTTCCTTGATATCCCTCTCCGTCGTCCGCACGGCGGAGCGACTGCTCCAACCGCTCGGCGGATGGGATATCGAGGTGGTTCGTCGGTTCGTCGAGAACCAGGAGGTTCTTGGCCGAGGCGAGCAGCCCCGCCAGCCGCGCCCTTGATCGCTCGCCCCCCGACAACGAGCCGATCGCTTTCTCCTGCTCGGCTCCCGAGAACAGGAACATACCCGCGAGGTCGCGAGCCTGCTGCTCGCTGAGCAGTTGCGTTGGGCTCTCGCGCCGGATGACGGTCTGCAAATACTGGTAGACTGCCAGATCGGCATCTTCGTCCGGGGGAAGTTGCGCAAAGTAACCAGTCACCACGTTTGCGCCGACGCGAACCGTCCCCTCGCTCAGTTCCGCCTGTCCCAACAGGCACTTGATGAGCGTCGACTTCCCCGCGCCGTTCGGACCGATGATGCCCCAGCGATCCCCGCGGGAGATCGTCAGCGTCAGATCATGAAACAGCGTCAGCCTGCCCTGATTGGTGGTGGAAACGGCCGACGAACCGTCAGCATCAAACCACTTGCTCGCGTGACGCAGCACGGCGACCTGGTCGCCACTGCGCGGCGCATCCGGTAGAATCATGCGTATCGAGGCCATCTCCATCGGACGGTCGATCGCGAACAACTCCTTCTGTCGCTCCAACTTGGAGAGCCTGCCCTGCGCTTCTTTGGCCCGCTGGCCGGCCTTGAACCGGCGAATGAACTCCTCTTCCTTGGCCCACTCCGATCGCTGATTCTCGTACGCACGCTGCTGAGTCAGCAGACGCTGCTTGCGGATCTCGGTGAAGGCCGTGTAGTTCCCCGGGTAATCGATCAGACGTCCCGACTCGACCTCGACGATCCTGTCGACCACCCGATCGAGCAAGTACCGATCGTGCGAGATGAGCAGGACAGCGCCCTCGAACTCGTTGACGAGAAACTCCTCCAACCACTCGCGACCGGCGATGTCGAGATGGTTCGTCGGTTCGTCGAGCAGGAGCAAATCGGGACTCTCCAGCAGCAGTTTGGCGAGCGCCAACCGCCCCTTCTGTCCGCCTGAGAGTCCCCGCACCGGCAGTCCGAACTGCTCATCGACAAACCCAAGACCGTGCAGCACCTGCTCGACCTTGTGCTCAACCGCGTATCCCCCCAGCGCATCAAGCCGAGTCTGAAGGTCGGACTGTCGCTTGAGCAACCTCTGCAGCATGTCCCCGGCCGCGTTCTCCGTGAGCTCGAGGTCGCGAAACACTTCGTCGAGTTCGCGGTGCAACCGACGCAACTCGGTCATTCCGGCCGCGGCTTCCTCGAGCAACGTGTGATCGGGGTTCAACTCCGGATCCTGGGTCAGGTAGCCGACCCGGCTGCCGCGTTGCGCAACCACCGAACCGCTGTCGGGCCGTAGGCGACCGGCCAGGACTCGGAACAACGTGGTCTTGCCGACGCCGTTCCGACCGACCAGCCCGACTTTCTGCCCCGACTCGAGCGAAAACGAGACACCGTCCAGCAGCACGCGTGTGCCGATCGTGTAACGCAGATTCGTCGCAGAAAGCACTGGCATGGAATCGAATCGTTGGGGGACATCACGGCAATCACCATGAGGCGACCTTACATCGTCACACTGACCGTGCTTGAGACGGATGAGACAAGGGGCGGATGCTACGCGGGCGAGAGGCCCGGATCGTGCCGCATCCGAAGAGCGATCCACGGATTGTCCAGACGAAGCGACAAGGCGGCGGCGGCGGGTGGTGATCGAACAAGGGATCACTAATCTCTCCGGTCTCACTGAAGGAAACCGGACGCTCGGTGTCCCCGGTTCTTAGCCCCGATTCATCCCGCCATCAAGGAGCCGACATGTCGATGTCCTTCGCAGGCACTCTCCCTGCCGCACTCACCCTGTCCGCCACTGCGCTTCTAGTGCTCTCCACGGGCGCAGCGGCCGAGTCGTTCGTTGAGCACGCCGAGCGTGCCACGGTTCTGCCAGCCGGAACCTACGCCGAACCGCCCGCCGACGCTGACCCCGCCGCGGATATAGCCGTAGCTCCGGCCGATCCCGACTCATTCTTCGAGGGCTGGACGGGCAGTTTCGCGTTTGGCATGAACGGCGCCAGCGGCAACACGGAGCGGTTCGGTTTAAGGGCGCAGTTTGACGCCCGGCGTGAAACAAGCAAGATCGTTACCTCCTTCGGCGCGCTCTACGTCTACGCCACCGATGACGGCAACAAGTCGGAGCATCGTGGAGAACTCAACGCACGCAACGATTGGAAACTGGGAGAAGACTCGCGTTGGCGCATCTATGCCCTCGGACGTGCCGAGTACAACGAGTTCAAGGACTGGCGCTGGCGCGTGTCGGCCTTTGCCGGCGTCGGATATGCGCTCATTCAGAACGAGACCACGCTGTTTCTCCCTCGCGTGGGTATCGGCGGTAGCCGTGAGTTCGGAGGCACGGCCAACGACATCGTCCCCGAACTCAACCTCGGCTGGGACTTCGAGCACAAGTTCAACGAGAACGTCAAGTTCTTCAACGTGTTCGACTACTACCCGTCGCTCAAGAACTTCAGCGACTTCCGGATGGAGACCAGCGCGGGACTGGACGTGATACTGAGCAAGGAGAACAACCTCTCGCTCAGGTTGGGCGTGGAGAACAGGCACGACTCGACGCCGGAGGGAGCCAAGAAAAACGACTTCACGTACTTCGCGCTGATCGCGTACAACTTCTGACGAGCCGGCCCCGCTTGGGATGATCGAGACCGCTACACGGACAGACGCTCACGCACCAAGTCGGCGCGTGCCTCGCGACGTTCACCCTGGTCCATTTCCCGCCCGATCGCTCTTTGCAAATGCGCTGGCTGGGTGAGCAGGATCAACTGGTTCACGCGAGATTCGGTCAACCCGTCGATCAGGCCCGTGAGCACGCCGAGGCGCACGTCGCTCAGCAGCATGATCGCCTCCTCGGGGGTCAACAGCCGGGCGTGACGGAGCGCGCCCAAGGCTCGGAACACCTTGTCTTCGAGCAGCCGACGCCGCCTTTCGAGCAACACACGCCTGGCCGCTCGTTCGTAGTGAACAATCTGCGGAATAATCTCCCCTTCCAATTCTCGAAGGATCGCGGTTTCGGGCTTGCCGAGAGTCGTTTGATTCGAAACCTGGAAGAACTCGCCCGCGGCCTCGCTCCCTTCCCCGTAGTAGCCGCGAACCGCCAGAGACATGTCGCGTGTCGCCCTCCGGACCTTGTCCATCTCCCCCGTTAGTTTGAGCCCGGGAAGATGAAGCATCACGCTGACACGGATGCCGGTGCCGACGTTCGTCGGGCATGCCGTCAGATAGCCGAAGCGCTGCGAGTACGCAAACTCCACCCGCCCCGCCGCCGTCGTGCAAGGCCCTTCGAGTTCGTTGTCCACTCGTGCAATCTGCTCGTACGCCGTCGTGAGTTCGAGCCCCGAAAGCAAGACCTGAATCCGGAGGTGGTCCTCTTCGTTGACCATCACGCTCAGCGACTCGTCGGGCATCGTGATCGCCACGCCCCTCGGCTCACCGTTCGCGCCCGACGACGCCGAAGACTGCCCCCCCGCTTTCGCTGGAGCAGTCTGGCCCAACGATGGAATGAACGCGGCCGGACCTCGAGCATGCTCCTTTGAGATTAGGTGCCGCTCCACCATCAACGTCCGCTCCAACTGCGGAGCCCGGTGAACGTCCACCCACAACAGGCGCCCCCCACGCTCTATCACCTTGCTCGACGATGCCAGTCGAAGAAGACGCTCTCGGCAAACGTTCAGCACCTGCTGTCGTTGCTGACGGTCCGCACGGCACACGAACCGGAACCCCGCCAGGTTTCTCGCAAGCCGAACACGAGAGGAGACCACCACGTCGGCGTCGGATCCACCGCCCGACAGCCACGCCGCGCCACGCAGTAATATCTCAGACGTGAATGGGCCTGGATCCTGCTCGCTCATCGCTCTCCACCGTCCGAGGGCTGTGCAACGTCGCCACCCCGAGCGTTCTTACCGCGAACGACGTTCTCGGTCGAACTCCGAAGCAATTCATCTCGCAGTTTCGCGGCGACTTCGTACTGTTCGGAAGCAACGGCCTCGGCCAGTTTCCTACGCAGAACCGCCGCTCGGCTTCGTCGCTCGGCCTCCACCTCGGCGTGCGTGTCGACCTCTGCCTTCGCGGTGACAGTCGACGCAGGCTCCGATTCTCCGAGTCGTGCCGGCTTTCGCCCAACATGATGCGTGCCTCCCTCGTGCGCTCTTGCGAGCAGCGGCGCGAGCAGACCTTCGAATGTCCGGTAGCACTCCGGACAACCCAGCAGCCCGCTTGCGCGGAACTGGCTGTACGGCATTCCGCACTGACGACAATGTGAGGCCTGGGTCTCGGCGGGGGCCCCAGACGGGGACTGCGCCACCTGGGATGACGCGATGATCTCGGTCAGGATCGCCTTGAGCGGCGGTGTAGCCGACTTTGGGTGAACGCCCAACTCTTGAGCGCACCTCTCACACAAGTGGCGCTCCTTCGGAACACCACCCTTTACCGTCACCTCATGCACGGTCGCTTCAGCCGCGCAACGGTCGCACTTTGGAACCTTGTTGTCCACGCTTCACGAACTCTATCGGCTCACCGCGAAGCGGGCGCGAGACAACAAGCCCCGATCGCCGTGCAATCGGGTGCCGGTCCACGGCTAGGGACGACGGACGCGTTAGGTCAAATTGGCGGCAATTCAGCAAGTCGCACACAACCAGCGGCCCCAATCGGACGTTCAGTGCTTGGCGTTGCCTTGCTTTTGCTGCCGCGTGTACCCGTACTTGCGCTTCAGCGGCTTGACCACAAGCCCGGTCCGGATGGCCTTGGTGGAGACCAGAACCCGCTGTTGAACGCCGTCCACAACAGCGTTGACCGACTTGAGGTTCGGGCGGAACTGCCGGCGCGTGATCCCCGTGGGCTTCAGACCGAAGCCGCCCTTCTTGACCGCTTGGCCTCGCCATGTGCGGCGCTTGCCGAAACTGCTCTTCTTTCCCGTCATGGCGCAGACATAGGGCATCGTGACACTCCGTGCTGACTCGTGCGAGCCGCAATTCTAGGCAAGCGCCCATCCCCGGCCAAGAACCTCACCCCCAAGTCAGTTCCTGCCCAGATTCTCACGTTGGATCATCAACTCCAACGTCTGGGCAACGATCTCTAAGTCGCCGACATCCAAACCGTTATAGAACGGAAGAGCGATCGTTCGCTGGCTGACGCTCTCGGCGATCGGGAACATCCCCGGCTCAAACCCGAACCGCTCTCGATAGACGGGCTGCGTGTGGATGCACGGGAAGTAGTCGCCGGCCCCGATGTCATGCCGACGAAGGCCTTGGATGATCCGATCCCGCTCGTGCCTCGCGTAGGCCGAATCCAGACGCACAACGAACACAAACCAGCTCATCTCCGTACCGGGCAACAGGGTGGGCAGCACGACGTGGGGTGAGCCCATGAGCCGCCGCATGTACGACTCGGCGACGAGTTGACGTTTGTGGACGATCTCGTCGAGCCTGCGCATCTGACCGACTCCGAGGGCAGCCGAGAGTTCGTCGAGTCGGTAGTTGAACCCGAGCCGCTCGTGGCTGAGCCACGAACCCACCGCTGCACCGGACAGTTGCCCCGTTGCAGGATCGGGCTGATCGACGACCGCTCGCCCCTGGTTCCGCATGCTGCGGCAGAGGTTGGCCAGCCGGCGGTCGTTGGTGACGATGCACCCACCCTCACCCGTCGTGATCTGCTTGTTCGGGTAGAAGGCGAACACGCCGATCCGTCCGAAGGAACCGGCGGGTCGCCCGTTCAGCCGTGATCCGAGAGCCTCGCAACAGTCCTCGATCAAGGGAATCTCGTGGCGTTTGGCGATCTGCTCGTACGCGTCCATGTGCGCCGGGTTGCCAAAGGTCTCAACCGCAAGGATCGCCTTTGTGCGGGGCGTGATGGCCCGCTCCACCCTGTCGGGGTCCATGTTCAGCGTCTTGGGACAGATGTCGACGAAGACCGGTGTTGCACCGACGTAGAGAATGCAGTTGGAACTTGCGATGAAACTGAAGGGCGTTGTGATTACTTCATCGCCCGGCCCGATGCCCAACGACAGAAGGGCCAAGTGCAACCCCGAAGTGCCGCTGGAGACGCTGACCGCGTAGAGGCAATCCGAGGCCGCGGCGACTCGGTTCTCGAACTGCTCGGCCATCGGCCCCAGCGCCAGTCGGCCCGATCGCAGCGTCTGTACGACCAGTTCCTCTTCGAGCGGGCTGATGTCGGGTCGAGAGAGCGGGATCTCGTGAACGGCCATACTCGATTGGCTCCAGTGACCGGGGTGCACGGCAATCGGCACCGCCGCAACGCTCGCAGCGCACTCCGACATCATGCCGAGTGATTTATCGGCTGAAAGGAACGCACAAGTACGCATTGAGCGGTTGAACGCATCGAAACGCGAACAGCACGTCACGGGACTCGCCGAGGATCAGGAAGCGTTCGTGATTGCGGTGCCAAGCCGCTCGATCAGCTTGCCGACGGTCATCGGCTCGGGAACGTGCTCGTGGCCGAGCATCTCATCGGCGGCGATCTGCCCCGCAAGCCGCTGATAGGCCGTGATGACGGTCGAGTGATTGGGCCTGCCGATCGCGCGGGCGATCTCGGGGTAACTCATGGTCGTGAACTGGCGGGCAAGGTGGGTGATCAAGGCCCTTGCCAGCACCACTCGCTTGTGCCGGGTTCGGGCGCTCAGATCGGCCGGATCGACGCTCAGGAACCGGCAGGTCTGGGTGATGATCGTGTCGATGCGGACCGGGCGCGCGAACGCGCGCGGCGAACCAGACGGCGAGGATCCAGCCCCGGGACTGCCGAGGGCACGCTCCACCGCGAGCAGGTTGATCAACCCCGAGCGGGCCGGGCTGCCCTCTTCGCCGACGAGGGACACCACCGCCTCAAGCCGAGTGATCAGCCCTTCGAGTTCTCGCACCGAAACTCCGCTGGCAGCGCCGGGCGCGAGCCTTGCGTGCGCCGCGATCGCGGCGATGCCCGTGTCGTCGACGTTCAGGCCGCGTTTCAGCGCGAGAGCCTTGATCAACCGCTTGATCAGATCCTCGTCCGGTGGCGTCATGCCGGCAACCATCCCCGCCTGGAAGCGGGAAATGAGGGCCGGGCTGAACTTCGCCAGTTGGCGCGGGGCCTGATCGCTCGCGAGCACGACGCGGGCGCCGGACCGGGCGATCTCCTCGAACGTGTGCAGGAGTTCGGCCTGCGTGGCACCCTTGTTGGCCAGAGCCTGCACGTCGTCGATGCAGAGCAGATCGACGCGCCGATAGTTTCGGCGGAATCGCTCGATCCCGGAACCGGAACCCGACGACGCACCGGAAGCATCGCGCACCGCGTTCACGAACTCGGTGAGGAACGCATCGCCGCTCGTCACACGAACCATGGCGCCCGGGTGTCGCTCGCGATAACGCAGCGCAACGCCCTGCAAGAGATGCGTCTTGCCGACGCCGCACGGCCCGTGCAAGAACAGAAGGCTGTAACCAAGAGGCCCGGCCAGGGCTTCCGACTCGCTGATGCGGATCGCTGAGGTGTACGCGAGCCGGTTCGACTCGCCGACGATGAAGTCCTCAAGCCGATACCGAGTCAGATTTGCCGCACGCGGCGGTCGGGCGAGCGTATCGACGTGTGCCGCTTCTGCTCGCGTCACAGCCGGCTTGGGTTCACGCACAACACCCGACTCATCCCGAATCGCAGGACCCGGACCGGTCCGCGGACCACCGCTCGCCGCGGACGCCCCTCGACCGGCCGAAGCGGGAGTCTCAGCGGTTCCGGGCTCACGATCGTCAGACACGACGGTGATCTGGACGCCGCGGCCCAGGGCCTCTTCAGCGGCGGTGTGAAGTTCAGTCATGAACCGCCGGCGGAGCAGATCAGCCAACGCCCGGCTGGAAGCCGTGACCTTCAAGCCCGACCCGGAGAACTCAGGTGTCAGACGCGGACCCGCGTACCGCTCAAACCGGTCGACGCCCAAGAGCCGCTCGAGCGCTGCGCCGAACCGCGCGGGCGCGTCGGCAGGAATCTGCGATTCGAGCGCGGGGCGGGGACGGTCAATGCGACGCGCAATGACGCGCGACGAGGTCACCCCGTCTCGACCCGGCTGAGCCGACTCAGCGCGAGAGCCCGGGATCGACTGTTCGGCACGCGACTCGGCGGTGTGATGCTCCGGACCGGAGATCTTGGAAGCGCGAGACCGAGCAACCGGCAACCCCTGGCGTGCATCCACTGGTGACACCTCATCGACGCTGAAGGAACCCGCGATGCGGAACGATGAACCGCACGCACGAGCGTAGGGACGAACGCGATCGAATCCCTTCGGCGACGCTCGGGCCGGTTGTCACGAGTGTTGCGGTGCGAACACGCTCCGGCATATTCCGGAAGGGCCGGCGTGACGTGTCAGCAAACGAAACTCTTCTCTCGGACAACCCGCTCCCAAGGCGTTGGTCGACGTCCTTGACCGGGGGCAGAGCGTACCGCGATTGCTCGAAAAACTCAACGCCCCATCGCGCGGGATTGTCACCGGACTTCTCGCTGCACCGATTCCCACCGAGGTTTGCGCGCCAAGAAAAAAGTTGTCCACGCATCAAACCCGCTTCCCGAACAAGGCGTGGAAAAGTTGTCGTGCAAACACCCGACCGGTCAGATGGACTTGACAAGCGGAATTCGGATGCCTGTGCGTTGAAAGCCCATCTCGCGGTACAGACGCACCGCCGGAACATTCCGGGTATCCACGGCGAGCGTGATCCCACCCGCCAGCGAGAGCCCGTGGAGAACATCGCCCCCCCGGGCACTCAAGGCCAGGTCGCCGATGCGCTGCATCGCGTGATTCATGAGCGAGCGACCCAGACCGTACCCTCTCAACTCCGGCCCGAGCCCCAGATACACCAGTTCGATCGAATCTGTCTCACGCACGACGCTGAAGAGCACGCACCCGGCGGGCTTGCCGTGAACAAAGACCAGCCACCAAAGCCGTGGATCGAGCGTCCCGACGCTTTGATGCGACAGAAGCACGTCCTCGATCGAGCGAAGCCCGCACAACTCCGGACAGTCAAGGGTTTCAACGTAACTTCGCTCCAACGCCTCAGCAAGCAGTCGATCCGTGGAGTTGTCGCCGGGTCGCATCCCAACCTGATCGAGCGGCACGACTTCTACACCTCTCGGCCAGCACGTTCTCTTCTCTGCGTCTTCACGCTTCAAAAGGCTGGCGGGAATGCTCTGTACATACGGCTTCCGGAAGTACGCAAGGTCCCCCAGCCGACGAAACCCCGATGCCGCAAACGCTTCGACCAAAGCAAGCGAAGGAGGCTCCAACAGTGCCTGTGCCAGTACCACACCCGGCCTGCCGGGGTGGATCGAAGCCGTCGCAAGACAGGGCAGGGCGTGCTCCAATAGCCCCTGACGCTCCCAGAGTGCACGTCTGGCTTCGGCGACAGCCTCCACCCCACGTCCCGACGGCCTCCAAAGCCCCTTCGGGTGGGGTGGAGGAGAGAGAAAGAGCATCGCTGTTCGACCCGCACTGACCATAGCGAGCAGAACCTGATTGAATTCTCCGGTTTGATCCGCGCCTGGCACCCCCCAGAACCAGCGAAGGTCGAGATTCAACATGCCGGCTGCCTGCAAGAACCGGTCACCTGCGTGGTACGGGTCCGGGTGCTGATCGGCCATCAACCTGGCTGCCGCGGCCTGAATGTCCGAAGTCTCGATCTTGACAATGCTTGGAATCTGTCCGGTCGTTGCACCGCTCGTGCCCACCGGCGGACGAAAAGCACCTGAAACCAGGGCGCGAGGAGGAACCGGAAATGGCCGAGGAACGAAGCCCATGTGAATGCAGTGCTTACAGAAGCTAGCCGGGCAGTGTACACTGCTTGGCTTTGTAGCCCCGGAAGCGGGGCGAGATCGGTCAAGTCTCTCGCAGGGTGTTGCCATGCTTCAACGGACGGTCGTCATCATGTTTCTGGCCGGATTTGGGCTCGTTCTGGGTGCCTTGGCACCGGAACCCGCACCTGTGCCGACTCGATGGCAGTTGGAGATCGAGCCCGGACCGCTTCGTGTTGTCTCGGTTGACATTCCGAACCTCGGTCCACGGATGTTCGCCTACATGACCTACCGGGTTGAGAACAACTCGGGTCAGGACGTGCTGTTTGCCCCAAGTTTTGAACTCTCGGATGGAGAGGGCAACGTGGTCCGTTCGGGGCGGGACGTGCCCCAGGCGGCCAATGCCGCGGTCTTCGACCTGATCCAGAATCCCCTAGCCGAGGATCAGATCTCGATCATCGGTGAACTCACCCAGGGCAAGGAAAACGGCAAAGACGGTTACGTGATCTGGATCCTGAACGACATGAACCCCCAAGCCATGACCGTGTACGCCGCAGGGTTTTCGGGCGAGACGGCAACGGTTGAGATCAAGGGTGCCGATGGTAAGCCCCAGCGGTTTATCCTTCGTAAGACGCTCATGCTGGACTATCAGGTTCCCGGCACGCTGGAAGGTCAGCGTCTGCGTCCGTTGGGACTGCGTTCCCGGTCTTGGATCATGCGGTGATCGAGGCTATCATCCCGGCCCGTGAGGCGGTCGCCTGATCGGGTGTCGTTCGTGTTGGAGACTCAGCCATGGCACACAAAAAGGGACAGGGTTCGACCAAGAACGGTCGCGACTCGAATCCGAAGTATCTCGGCGTAAAGCTCTACGGCGGACAGAAGGCCAACGCGGGCTCGATCATCGTCCGCCAGCGCGGAACCAAACTGCGTCCGGGCTTCATGGTCGGCCTGGGTCGCGATGACAGCCTCTTCGCGTTGACCGCCGGGAAGGTTGTATATCAGGGCAGGAAAGTGAGCATCGTACCCGACGACTCGAATACTCCTCGTCCCAGTTGGTTGACCGCCTGAAGCGGCGACTACCTGCGGATCCGAGCAACGGCGGCCTTCGACAGTCAATCGTGAAACAGCAAGCACGCGCGGCTTACGCCGGGCGTGTCTCGCTTTTTGCACAGTGAACAGCGACCGCTTCTGCGCTCAACGAACGGACGTCGAACCCGAAACCGATTGGATCGTGCCGAGTTCGCGGCGAAGTGCTGCGGCCGCGAGCAGAACGTGGCGGACTTCGGGGAGCGGAATCTGAGTGGCCGCGTCCGACAGAGCGTGCCGTGGATCAGGATGAGCCTCGAGGAACAACGCGTCGATACCCACAGCCACCCCCGCGCGGGCGAGCAACGGCGCAAATCGCCAATCACCATCGGTAACGGTCCCGCCGGGACGCTGTGTTGAGTGCGTGCAATCAAGACAAACCGGGCATCCCCCCCACTCCTCCCCGGATGGTCCTGACACTCGCAAGTCCATCATCTCGGCGATGCCAACAAAGTCGTTGACCAGTCTGCCATAGCCGAAGAACGTGCCGCGGTCGGTGAGCAACACGTCGCGGCAACCGGTCTGGGCGAGTTTGAAGACCGGCCCGGCCATCTCCCTTGGTGAGAGAAACTGGCCCTTCTTGACGTTGACCGCCCGGCCGTGCTCGACAGCCGCCCGACCGGCCGCGACGAGCAGGTCGGTCTGACGGCAGAGAAAGGCCGGGATCTGGAGCAGATCAACGCATCGCGCTGTGGGTTGCGCTTGCGACGCCTCGTGGATGTCGGTGGTCACCGGCACACCGAGTGTCGATCCGATCTCGGCAAGCCACCCAAGACCTCGATCGAGCCCCGGCCCCCGAGCAGAGTGGATGCTCGAACGGTTTGCCTTATCGAAACTGGCCTTGAAGACATACGCCAGACCAAGTTCCTGGCAGATCGCTTTGACCGTGGACCCGACCTCTAGCCCCATCTGGAGCGACTCGAGAACGCACGGCCCGGCGATGACCACCAGCGGGCGCGAGAGATTTCCGCGGGTGATCGTGACCGAACCCACGCGGCAGGTGCTGCTCATGTTTGAGCGTAGACGCGAGCGGGTTCGCTCAGTTGACCGGCGCTGCGCTCACGCGGGCCACGTTGCTCATCCATCCGTCAACCGAGTCAATCCATCCCACGATGCGATGGCGTTGGGTGACGATGAGCAACACGACCAGCGCGATCACGAGGATCCGGTAGTTCCGGATCGACCGGTCCATCGACTCGATTCTTTCGTCGGCCGTTTTTGGCATATGAACGCTCGCGACTCTCGCGAGAGTGTTATCGGCGGGAGCGATTCGCCCGGATCAATCTCGGCTGCGTCTCACACGACCGAACGTACCCGGGCTGACGCGAGTTATGGGACGAATCCCAACCCAAAACCCCCGCTATTGGGGATTGCGCGACAAGGCCCGGTCGGATCAAAGCGACCGCCATTCAGCGGGCGCGCCACCCGAGTGAGTCACAGCTGACACTTCGATCTCGATCATCATCCGCGGATCGGACAGCCCCGCTTGGATCATGGTCGCCGCGGGTCGAACGTGTTCGAACGCCTCTCGCAAGACCGGCCAGGTCAAAGGAAAGTCGTTGCGATCCTGGAGGATGTACCGCACTCGGACCACATCCTCGAGCGATGATCCAACGGCGTTCAGCGCCTCGCGGATGTTCATCAGGCACTGTCGAGTTTGCTCGACCACGGAATCGGCGATCGTCATCGTGCGGTAGTCGAATCCCGTTGTGCCCGCAACTTCAACGCGATCCCCAACGACTACCGCTCGGGAGTACCCGACCTCCGCCTCGAAGGAAGAACCGGACGAGAGCAGCACCCGTCGATTCGGCCCCGTTCCCACGTCCTGGCGCATGCTCATGGCGCTTCGGCTCCACTCTCCTCGACCCGGCGTCGCGCTTCCTCAACCCACCGGCTGGCCTCCTGACTCCGACCGAGATGATTGAGGAGTTGGGCCATGCGACCGGCGAGTTCGGGATTGCGCGGAGCGAGGAGTGCTGCGCGCTCGAGCGTCTTGACCGCATCATCCGGGCGACCAGAGAACAGGTAGACCTGTGCCAAGTCGTGCAAGAGCGTTGAAGCGTCAGGCTCGATCTCGACCGCACGCTCCAGTGCGCTCACTGCGCCATCCAAGAGCGTCCTGACGGCCTTCGCAGTTTCTGATGGACCCTGCGCGGCCTGAATTCCTCCGGCCGCTTGCGCGGTCTGGGCCATGGACAGCCCGATCGACGCGAGATCCCATGCGCTGTAGCCCACGGCATCGGCTGCGCGACTGAACAGAACCGCCGCTTGGTCCAGGCGGCCCCGCTGCACCATGATGTTCGCCGCCGATACAAAGACGCTGGGCAATCCGGAATGGGGGCCGAGCCGCTCGGCGCGATCGACGGCATCCTGCGAAAGTACGCCCGCTCGCTCGGTCTCACCGAGTTGCATGAACAACCCCGCCGCGGCAACCGCCCGATGGCCTCGGTTGGTGGGAACTCTCAACGCCTGATCGACAAGTGCGCGCACTCGCTCGCTCTCTCCCCAAGAGAGTTTGAATCGGGCGGCTTGGATCAGCGCCTCAGCGTCGTGCCGCCTCTCCGCAGCAACAACCGCAAGTTCCACTAATTCCTCGGCCCTTTGACGATCCTGAACCTGAAGCATGGTCGAGGCTGCGCCAAAGTAGGTCGAAGGAGGGAGGTGACGCTCCGCAAGGCGAGTATCCCACATCGCCCGCGCTATGGCTCGGCCGTCCTGACCTCGCCCCGCGACTTCCGCCGCGAGGGAGGCTCTGACCTGATCGAGGTCGGGGTGTCGATCCAACGCCTCTCGCATCATCTCCCTGGCTTCGTCCTGGCTTCGGCCTAGAAATTGCATGAGTTGCGCTGTCTGAAAGACCAGCCCATCACGAGGGCGGCCCGTGCGAATCACGTGCCTGAATTCCACCTCGGCTGCTTCGAGTTCGTCCAGCACGGCCAAGCCATACGCCAGATTCAAGCGTTGGTCGGGCGTCAGTCCCCAACCGAATCCGCGTCGGACGGGCACTGTCCCCTTTGACTGCGTGATGCGCCAAGGCGGCCCATCGGCCACCCGGTAATGACCCACAGTTCGTTCCGCGAGGCGTCGCTGAGAAACCGAAACCTCGAACTCAGGTCGAAAGACAGCACTGAGCGGCACTGTCATGCGCGCGTACAACTCGCTCGCTCGCCAGGTGTGATACCGAATGAACCCCGCCCACATCCCAACGATGACCAACAACAACGTTCCGAGGAGTGTCGCCCAGCCCGCGGGACGAATCGAGCCCTTGGCCTTGAGTTGGAGATTCACCAGGCGAACGGAGTGATCTCGGATCATCCTCCAACACTTGTGAACCAAATACGTGCCGATGCCCGCGATGCCGACCGCCATCAGCAGCGGCACTTCGTTCAGAAACCCGCGATAGGCCATCATGAATGCGAGGAAGCAACCTGCGAACACCCACTCCTCGCGCCGCGTGAGGTCGTACCGAGCCTCTCTCGCGGCGCGTGCGACCGCGGCCCGCGCACGAGCGTCTTGATCTCGAGGTCGAGTGACGACAGCGGGCTTGCCGATGCCGTAACGCAGAGCGTCGTTGGGGCAGACGCTCACGCAGTCCATGCACTTCATGCAGCCGGGATCCATCACGACGCCGAAGTCGCGGACTTCCTCGTGGACGCGAACATTCGATGTGCACACGGCCGTGCAGTGACCGCACTGGTTGCAGTCGTCGTTCACGCGGATGCGTCCGATGGCGAGTTTGTCGACCGGAGCAAAGAACCCGCCGTACGGGCATCCGTACGTGCAGAACCCCTTGCTGCCCAGAAAGTAGACGCACGCGAATCCGATGATGAGGAAGAATGGGATCGCGGTGTACCACGCGGGGAACGTGGCCCAGAAGTCCTGCACGAGCAACTCGGTGCGGATGGTCGGCAACGGCTCGCTCTGACCCAACCAGACCGGCAATCGCCCCCAGCGGTCGGCGAACAGGGGGCGGATGACTTCGCGGTGGAAGACGGGCCAGACGAACATGTACAGGGCGATTCCCAGCGGCGCATAGAGCAACAGCCGCGAACGGAAGGGCTTGGGCCTCACGCCCAGCTTCATCATCGACCACGAACAAAGGTCCTGCAGGGCGACCACATGGCAGGCCCAGCCGCAGAACCACCGACCCATCACCATCGTGGAAACGATGGCGAGCGCAAACATGATGAACCCGGCGTTGATGGTGCCCTCACGCAGCGTCTGCATGCTCTCGCTCGGTTCGACGGGCGCGAGGGTCATTCCCGTGACGAGCCAATGTACGATGTGCGCGCCGATCAGCACGTGGACCAGGATGAGCACACCGGCGCGCCATCGACCCATGCGGGAATGGGCGATCGTGGTGTGGCCTGACTGCCACGCGTTCCGCCCACCGCGATGCGCACGAGCCGCGCCAGAATCAGGGACGGACGGAAGATCGACCGGCGCGGACAGGACTCGCAGCCGGACTTGCCGGGGAGCACAGGAACGTTCGCTTGCGCCTGATGATGCTTGCATCATGCCGGCCTCGGCCTCCATGCCAAAATCGCAGTACAACCGGCCACAAAGCCAAGTCGTCAGCCGCGTCACAAAGTGTAAGCGAGGAAGAGGGCTCGCCGGATGGGTTCCGCAGAACGTACCGCCCCGATCGAGGATTCATGCGCGACGCAAGGCGGAGCGGATCCGCTCAACGATGGTGTACTCGGCCAAGTCCAGCAATTCCCCCGCGTCGAGGAGTTTGCCTCCGCACTCGGTGCACACGCAGATGAGCACGTGCCGCTGCTGCTCGTGTTCAACCTCGACGAGGATCGATCCGTCGCGGGGGCAGATTAACCCTCCGAGCGCCTCCGCTCCCCGCGGGTTCTGGCGGTTGGTGGAGAACGGGCCGACATCGACCTGTCCCGCCGCCTTCATGCTCAACAACGCCTCCAGTTCGTGACGGTCGAGCCAGACACTGCCACACAAGGCGCAGCGATCGACCGTCACCGATGCGGGCTTCGAGTCGATCTCGCCCCGGACCGTCACTTTCTCCATGAGCGTGGCGTCCTTCGGACATCGCAAACGCGTGTCGCGGGCTTCGATCTCATGCTTGTGAGAACGGGTGGTCATTGGTCGGGTCGGAGTGGCCCGCTGAGTGTATCGGGTCTCGACCGCGGTCGGTCAGGCCACGCAGGGTTGATACGATCGGTCGTGTCAGCGAACAAGCCGGACCAGTCGCCACCCATCTTCGATGCTCACCTCGACCTTGCATATCTCGCGGTTCGGGGGCGCGACATGCTGGCTCAGGTCCAGCACCGAGGAGAAGCCTGCCACCTCGAACCGCACCCGCCCAGCGCGATCACGCTCCGGAGCCTCGAACCAACGCCGGGCGACTTCGGCGGAGTCCGCATGGCGTTGGGGACCATCTTCACGGAGCCGGTCGAGTCGGTCGAGAACGTGACCGGACCGGAGCAGTACGTCGCCAGCGATGTGGAAGCCTCGCACAGAGCCGGGAGGGCACAACTCGAGGCCTACCTGACATGGCGCGATCAGGGGCTGATCGACTTGGACCTTCGTCGCCGGCTTCGAAGTGAGCCCGGCACAGGTGAGATTCGCGGCGGCATGGGCGTGACCGAACCGGCCGCGCTGGCACCCGAGCGTCTGGTTAGCAGGTTGCCTCCACGGCCTCCGCTTTCGATCGGTGTACTTGTTGAGAACGCGGACCCGATCCGATCCCCGGACGAACTTGGCTGGTGGCGAGAGCGTGGTGTCGTGGCGATTGGCATGGCTTGGGCCAAGCGTTCGCGGTACGCGGGAGGCAACGCGACGTCCATCGGCCTCAGCGATCTGGGCCGAGCCCTGGTCAGCCAGATGGACCGGCTGCGAATCGTCCACGACGCTTCGCACTTGTCAGACCGCTCCTTTGATGAGCTGCAAGACGCGACCGACCGGCCTGTCATGGCGTCGCACTCAAACTGCCGGGCGCTGCTCGGCGATGCCGCAGACCAGCGCCACCTGAACGACCACCAGATCAGGCGAATCGTGGAGAGAGGTGGAGTCATCGGATTGAATTTGTTCTCGATGTTCCTCGACAGCGCCGCGCGAAAGACAGGCCGTGCGTCGTTGGAATCGTGCGTCCGGCACGTCGACCACATCTGCGAGATCGCCGGCGGACGATCGAACGTTGGGCTCGGCACCGACATTGACGGAGGATTCGCGGCCGATCGACTGCCGCAGGGGATCGATCGACCCGCCGACCTCGTTCGCCTCTTCGAGGCTCTGCGCAACGCCGGATGGAGTGATCGCGACCTGTTCGCGTTCGCCTGTGGCAACTGGGTGCGTTTCTTCAACGCAGTGCTTTGACCGTCGGCAGACAGAGTGGTCGTCCGGGACTCACTCAACGTCTGCAACCGTCACAGACAAAGATCTCTCATCGGCCACGGTCGCCTCGCGCTCAGCCCGGCAGTGCATGCACCAGACGTGCGGCTCTCCGATGGGCCCGAATGCCAGCGCGCCGAATCCGCCGAGCGTCTGAGGATCGATCATGGTGTGTCTCGGAGGCGGCAAGGTCTTCACACGAGAGAGAAACTGATTCTGGAATCGGGCCTCGTGCCTCGAAAACTCGGGGTTGTTGACCGTGTGGGCGTAGTACTTGTTCAACCGCTCCTGCAACTCGCTGATCCGCCGACTACTCGACGGGTGCGTCGAGAACCAGTCGACGCCGCCACCCCCGCCTCCTGCCCGAGCCAAGATCTGCTGGACTTCGATCGCGCCGACAGGGTCGTACTTGATGCGCTCCATGTAGCGCATGCCGAGCCGGTCCGCCTCAACCTCCTGATCGCGGCTGAAACTCAACGAGGCGACCTGGCCGACGGTGGCCCCGGCGGCTGCGCCAGCACCGATCGCCGTGCCCTTGCCATCGCCCGCGGCAGCACCGATCAAGCCGCCGATGACAGCGCCGCCGATCGTGGTCAGCGTGGCCTGCGCAAAGCGCTCGCTGGTGTGACGGGCTGTGACGTGCCCGATCTCGTGACCCAGCACGGCGGCCAATTGGGCCTCGTTGGTCATCTCCTCTGTGAGACCGCGAGAGATGAACACCTTGCCGCCGGGCAGCGCGAAGGCGTTGATGACTTTGCTATCGAGAAGTGTGAACTCCCATGGGAGTGTCGGGAAGTCGGCCTCGGTGACTTCGGCGAGTCGATTGCCGATATCGCGCACGTAGGCTTGCAACTCGGGGCTGGGGACCGCCCCTCCAAACTCCTGCGTGAGCGCCGGGGCATTCTCGGCGCCAATCCGGATCTCCTCTGTCCGGCTCAGCGCCAGCATCTGGCTGCGACCGGTCGCGGGATTGGTCTTGCATCCCGGCAATGCAACGCCGATGGCGAGCAGAATGGTCAAGGCATAGAAGACGGATCGAACGCATCGGAGCATGGGCGGCCTCCGGGATCAGGATTGATGCATCTTACAACCTACGATCGGTCGAAGGAGCGGGTGCGGGTGATCGCCCGAACTCCCCGCAAGAACCTTGAATCGACGCTCGATCGCGCACAAACGATCCATGCCCAGTTCTCAATCGACAGTTCGGCCACCCAATTCCAATCTCGGCCAGCCCGGCTGGACGTCGGCCGACCTTGCGCACGACCCGCACGCCGACAGCGCCAAACCCGCCAAGGTCCGAGCGATGTTCGCGGCGATCGCACGGTCCTACGACCTGAACAACCGACTCCACTCGATTTGGCAGGACCAGGCTTGGCGGAGGCACGCCGTGCGCCGAGCCGACGTGCGTGCCGGAGATCACGTGCTCGACGTGGCCTGCGGCACGGGCGACCTGACGCTCGCGTTCGCCCGAACGGCTGCAGCGCGTATCGTAGGGCTGGACTTCACGGCCGAGATGCTCGATGTTGCGCGTAACAAGACTGCCAGACATATGGCCGCCGAAGGTCGGGTCGAGTACCTGCAGGGCGATGCCCAGGACTTGCCCTTCGAGGATGCCTCGTTCGATGTGGTCTCGATCGCCTTCGGGATCAGGAATGTCCAAGATCCCGGACGGGCGGTGCGTGAGTTCCGCCGCGTGCTGCGGCCGGGCGGCCGGCTGATGGTGCTGGAGTTCGCCGAGCCGACGCTCGCGCCTGTGCGTTGGTTCAACATGTTTTACTGCCGGCGCGTCATGCCGATCACCGCCACGCTGATCAGTGGCGACCGCACCGGGGCGTACAAGTATCTGCCGCGTTCGGTTGAGACATTTATGAGCCCGGAGGACTTGAAAGGGCTCTTGGTCTCGGCCGAGTTCGTGGAACCCCGGGACTGGCAACTCAGTCTGGGGATCTGCCGCTGTTATCGGGCATCGGCAGCAGGGTGAGGGCCCTACGAGGTTCAGGGAACGGTCGGACTTGCGCGGCACCCCCGGCGCTCGTGCTTATCAGACGCGCTGCGCAAGTCGCGCACCAGCCAGCTCGTTGCTCGAAGAACCGGCTCGAAGTCACGCCGAATCGCTGCTCAATTCGATGGATGGACGGTCGAGATGGCCCTGGGGCTGGGACACGAATCCACCCCTCGGCCGCTCTTGTTTCGAACACCCATCCACCTCTCTCACGGAGCAGCAGCACAATGGAAAGACAAGCAATGGTCGAACGGTTCTTCGAGATCCTGATCACGGGCGATCGTCCGACCGCCCGGCGCTTCGTTGCCGAAGCGGAATCTGAACTGGGCCGCGCTGAGGCGCTGGTCACCGAGGTCTTCTGGCCGACGTACGAACTCATCCAGAAGTTGCACCGCGAGGATCACTTGCAGGTGCTCAACTACAACTTTGCGACACGGCTCTTGCGGTGGCTGGTCGACCAGAATGCCGCCAAACTGCGCCAAGCACCCCGGGTCAACCGATCGGTGTTCGCCATGTGCGGACAATCCGAGGGAGAGGAACTCGGCGCGCAAATGGCCATCGACCTGCTCGAAGGCGCCGGCTTCGACGTGAACTTCGCCGGGGGAGGTGTCGCAAACGACGAAGTGCTCGCCCGGGTGCAGGACGAGAAGCCGGATGTCCTGCTGGCGTTCTGCTCCGCCGCATCCGACCTGCCGAGCATCCGGTCGCTCATCGACACGCTGCACGAGATCGGGGCCTGCCCGAACCTGCAATTCGCCGTCGGCGGGGGAGTCTTCAACCGAGCCGAAGGTCTGGCCGAGGAGATTGGCGCAGACGTCTGGGCCTCACACCCGCTCGAACTGGTGGAAAGCCTGGTTTCGGCTCCGAACCAGCGTGCCAATGAGAGCCAGCGCACTGTTGGCCGGACACGGCGCACCAAGGCCAAGGCAGCCTGAAGACTTAACAAAAATCTAACAAATTCTCGCCGGACGTGCGACCCTTCCGTGAAATCGGAAGGGTCGCCGTCGTTTCGGCATCAACATGGAACAGAAGTCGTGATGAAACCGTCTGGTAGGAAGGGGGTAGGAGTAGGGTCATGACCCGTTCTCTCGAGCGCCGGTTAATCGAGCAAGCGATTCTCGGAGACAAGAACGCTGCCGAGCAGTTGATCCGCGCACACCAGGCATCGCTCTACGCCTACATGCTCCGGATCTCGGGGCGTAGCGACGTCGCCGAGGACGTGGTTCAAGACGCGTTCGTTCGTGCGCTGACCAACCTCACCAGGTTTGATTTCCGCTTTCGGTTCTCGACTTGGCTCTTCACAATCGCCAAGAGACTCCACGTCAACGCGTGCCAGAAGCACAAGCCCGCGTACGACAGCGACGTGGTCGGCGGGATCGGCGGCGGGGGTGGACCGCCTTCAACCCGCACCGTTGAAGATGAAGTGACGGAGAACGCCAAAGCAGCGATCGACTATGCACTCACCGGTCTGAGCGAAGAACAGCGTGAAATCGTGGTTCTGTTCCATCAACTCGACTGGCCGATCGCACAGATCGCAGAGTACATGGACATGCCCGAAGGAACGGTGAAGAGCCACCTGCACAGGGGACGCATCCGGATGCGTGCCGCCCTGCAGGAACACCGTGAACACCTCGCTCACGTAGAGGAGGTCTGGCGTTGAACCGGCGTGACCGTCGAAAGCGGCTGGATGACATCGCGTTGGTCTCGTCGACGCTTCGCGATGACGTGCGCAGTGCCCCCGACCTGACCAGTGAAATCCTCAGCCGTGTCCACGAGCAACGGCCGTTTCTCGATCGCAGGTCCCGTCGCTGGGTTGTCGGCTCTCGTCTGCTCGCGTGCGGCGTGGTGATCTGCGGAGGTCTGTTCGTCGCAGCGGTCAACCGCTGGGCGCCAGACTCGCTCGATCTGGCACCACCGGACCGCCCGGTATCGGCGGTGATTTCGGCGTTGGCCGCGTCGACGACGCAACTCTCGTCAGTCCCGGATGCGATGAGCGATCTGCTCGTCGTGAATCCCGCCCTCATCGATCATGCGACCGCATCACGGTTCCATGCGACGGTCGTGTCCGACACCGATTCGCACCGATCCCCGTTCCCGGCGAGCACTTCGGGCGAGTTGACCGCTCGCTGTTTCGTCGGGCCAGTCGTGGACTGTCATCCGTCGGCACATTCCTCTGCAGTCGCGTTGAAGGAGCCTTCATCTCCGCCAATCACGTTGTCGCGCACGGCCGTGCGAGAGGCCACCGCACGGCCGCTTTCGGTGGCCGGCATGGACCGAGGCTGGTTCGAGCCTGTGCCCCTTCGCACCACCACCAGCGGGCTGGTCCGCGTCTCGCTGCCGGCCGACCGCGCAGCGCCGCAGAACCGCCCGTCGATCCGCACGTGGAGTCCCACGGCGATCGACATTCTCTCGCCCCGCTGATCTCTCAGCACCTTGAAGCCGGTAATGGGAACAGGCGTGCGGAGATCCGACGTTTGGCGGGTATGCTCTTGAACACTCCGATGCGTGCCAATATTGCACTCATCTCCGCTGGAGCGAAATGCCTTGTGCTGTGTCTTTGGACGGTGTGCGTCTGCGGCTCGATTGCGGCGGGCAACCAAGCGACCGAACGCACGATTCAGGACACGCCACCGGATGTGCTTCTCGTCGTCACCAACGCTTCCGAAGTTCGACGGTCAGGGCTGGGCCGCATTGTCTCAGACGTCCTAGACGGCCTTCCCGCCGATCCGCCCATTTCCGCGAGTTGGACAGCGCTCGCCACGGAACTGGGATACGCGCAGGATGAGTTGTTCGACAGACTGCTCGGTGATGGCTTTGCGCTCTTCGCGTCATCCGCAGTGCAGGACCGAGGTGCACGGGCCGCGCCGGATCCTGATGCGGCCACGCACTGGGCTCTTGTCGCTCGAATCAGCAACGAAACGTACCAACGTCTTCGCGAACGACTCAAGCCCGCTCCGCGCGCCGTCGTCGGATCGACACAAATTCTGTCGCTTGAACGCGGCCGGTACGAACTAGCCGTGCGCATCGCGGAGCACGAACCGCCAGCGGCGGATGGGCAGAAGCACACAGCGCCGACCCCGGCGCACTCACGGAGAAGCACACCCTCTCGCGCGCTGCGTGCCGACGCAGAACGACGCGGTGTCGAAATCGTGCTCGGTGCTTCTGATCGTCCTGCGGTGTTCGACCGCTTGGTGCGAGGCACGCCGGCCACCGGAACAACCCGAAATCTCGGCGATCACAAGCCACAAAGAGCCCAAGCAGATTGGAGAGATCTCGGCGCTTCCGTCATCCGAGGGATGGATGCCGACGGGTGCACGATCCCCTCCATCCACCTGCTCTCAGGATCATCGGGACTCGGCTTGCTCGCATCGCCCCTGGTTCATGGAGGCCAGACGATTGAATCGGACCGCACGCTCGAGTGGCCCGCGATGCGCGTGTCTCTTGACCGAGTGGATGCAGGTGCTGATCTTTGGACATTCGCCTCCATAGTGCGGAGCCAAGTTCCCGAATGCGCCGATGCCGCACCAAACCTCGAAGGCACATGGGCGTGCATGGCTCCCGCATGGTCTGCCGGAACGCTGCTCTCGGTGCACATCCCCGCCGGATTCTCCGTGGCCAGGTTCACGCGCACCGTGAGCCTCGAGTTGCTCCGTCAGATCGGACTTTCCGAACTGATCGATTCGGACCGGCGCGGGTCAGATGTTCTGGCTGTTCGTCTCGATGCACCGAGCGGTCCGGACGAGTCGATTGAAGGGGAAGAAGCGGCCACTCCGCCAACCTTCTCGCTGCTCCTCCGACTTGCCCGGAACACCGACTCCGAACGGACCCTTGAGCGGGCAATCGCCGCGATCTCCGGGCACAATCAGGGGCCCGAACGCGAATCTCCCGCCGCTGCCTTGTTGATGCGTGCGGCCGCTCTTGCACCGAGCGCAACGCGCACCGTCGCGATCCCCGACAACGACCCGGCCTCGATCGATCGACCCGCGCCTTACATCCCGACGATCACATGGACGATCCTGTCGAACGACACGAGACACGACCCGTCGGATGCCGTCCGTTCAACGCTCGCGGTCGTCACCTACTCGCCGACCGGCGATGCAAGCAGTCTGGAGTCAACTGCGGCGATGCACAGAGCACTTCGAGCGTGCGGCCGAACGCCGCCGAGCGACGGGATCCGAGTCGAACCCCGGTGGCGGGTTCGAGCGAGGCCTTCCGATCTTGAGCGGTTGCTTTCCCCCCGACTGGACGCCTGGCGGGCAGCACGATCCGCATTGGCCGGGATCGCCGAGATTGACCTGACCTTCCAGCCGGTGACTCCAATTCCCGACCCTGAGAATCCACGTCAGGTCGGCCATGAAACACGAGGTGCCGGGACCATCAGGTTCACTCCACCCAATGGCGGAGATCCCGAGCCGGCAGGCACCCTCCGCCCGAAATCACCCGCCCGATAAGGGCCGATTGCGCTCTGCCGCGTAAGACATTCCGGCGATGCGTCATAGGTACCACTCGCATCGACGCTCTGACCGCGTACGATCGGCCCTCGTTCGCACGTCATCGTCTCCACCGATTCCCCGCCGACTTAGCCGTCGAATGTCCTGAGGACATCCGCCGGTCGATCCAACGCCGATAAACGGCCTCACCGAAGCAACGGTACGAGGACGAAACCCCGGCTCACCTCCGCCCCTTCCCCAGCCCCGCCCGCTCAGCCTCACGCCGAACATCCACACCATGTCCTCAGCAGCAAGCGATCACCGAACCTCTCATCTTCGCAACGTCGCGATCATCGCGCACGTCGACCACGGCAAGACCACGCTCGTCGATCAACTCCTCAAGCAGTCGGGCATGTTCCGCCAAGGCGAACTCGAAAAACTCGCCGGCGGCCAGCACGATCTGATCATGGACTCGAATCCGCTGGAGCGTGAGCGCGGGATCACGATCCTCTCCAAAAACTGCGCAGTGCAGTACCTTCGTCCGGTCGCGAAGCCGGGCGACGCTCCCGAGATCTTCCACATCAACATCATCGACACGCCGGGCCACGCCGATTTCGGCGGTGAAGTCGAACGCGTGCTTCGCATGGCCGACGGGTGCCTGCTGCTGGTCGACTCCTCCGAGGGCGCCATGCCGCAGACGCGGTTCGTGCTCTCCAAGGCGATCGAAGCGGGGCTCAAGCCTGTGGTCGTGGTGAACAAGTGCGACCGCCCCGACGCCCGCATCGCCGAAGTCATCAACGAGGTCTTCGACCTCCTGGTCGAGCTCGGCGCTGACGATCATGCGCTGGACTTCCCGATCATCTACGCCTCGGGCCGGGCCGGCTGGAGCACCGAGTCGCAGGAAGAGGCGGTCGGCGCCTCGGGCAAGGACCACCTGCCCGCCAACCCCGACGCGAACATGCGTCCGATCTTCGAAGCGGTCATCCGGCACGTCCCCGCTCCGAAGGACGACCCGAATGCACCGCTGCAGTTGCTCATCACCACGCTCGACTACAACGACTACGTCGGGCGCATCGGCATCGGCCGCGTGTTCAACGGCTCGATCGCAACGGGGCAGCAGGTCGCCGTCGTCAAGATGTCCGGCGAAGTTGTGCCCTCCAAGGTCGCCAAACTGCTCCGCTTCCAGGGTCTGGGCCGTGCCGAGACCGACAACGTCCGCGCCGGCGACCTGTGCGCGCTTGTCGGCCTCGAATCGGTCGACATCGGCGACACCATCGCCGACCCGGCGAATCCCGTGGCCCTGCCCGCCGTGAAGGTCGACGAACCGACGCTGACGATGGTCTTCCGCGTCAACGACTCGCCCTTCGCGGGGCAGGAAGGCACATATGTGACCAGCCGCCAGATCCGCGAACGCCTCGAGAAGGAACTGCAGCACAACGTGGCGCTCCGCGTTGAGCCGGGAATGGCCGGCGACGAGTTCGTTGTCTCCGGCCGCGGCCTCCTGCACCTGGGCATCCTGCTCGAAACCATGCGCCGCGAGGGCTTCGAACTGGCCGTCGGCAAGCCGCAGGTCGTCATCAAGGAGATCGACGGCGTTCAGCACGAGCCGATCGAGTGGCTCGTGGTCGACGTGCCGAACGACGTCGTCGGCCCGGTCATGGAACTCGTGGGCGCACGCAAGGGCGAACTGAAGACCATGGAGCCGCGCGGCGACACCATGTCGCACATCGAGTTCGAGATCCCCGCGCGCGGTCTGATCGGCCTGCGTTCGCGACTGCTCACCGCCAGCCAGGGCCAGGCGATCATGCACCACACGTTCGAGCGCTTCGCCCCCGTCTCCGGATCACCGGCGGGCCGACAGCAGGGAGTGCTGATTTCGATCGAGTCCGGCTCGGTCACGCACCACGCCTGCGAACTGCTCGCCGATCGCGGCGTGCTCTTCGTCTCGCCCGGCGACAAGGTCTACGCCGGGCAGGTCGTCGGCGAACACAACCGCGACAACGACCTGGTCGTCAACATCACCCGCCTCAAGCAGCTGACCAACATGCGTGCGGCGAGCAAGGAGGCCACGGTCGTCCTCAAGCACCCGCGCAAGATGGGCCTCGAAGCGTGCCTGGAGTACATCGAGGACGACGAACTGGTCGAGATCGTGCCGTCGATCGTCCGGATGCGAAAGCGGATCCTCGATGAATCGATGCGCAAGCGAGCGGAGCGTCAGGCCAAGGACCGCGAGGCGGCCGGAGTCTGATCCTGCGTTCCATGCTTCGTTCCGGCCCGAGAGCGACCGCCGCCACCCGCGCCCCCACCCCCCCCGGGCACCTACGCCGCGGCTCAGCTCAGCCGCGGCGCTCAGACCGAACGAACCGCACAATCTCGCCCATCGGCCCCGGCCGCGTTCAGGCCCACTCAATCACGCACAGGCCTCCGCCGACACTCCGTCGGGAGAACACCGATGCGCAAGTCCGATATCCAATCCGCTCGCAGCGCCTTCACGCTGGTCGAACTCCTCGTCGTGATCGTTGTGCTGGCGATCCTCTCCGGCGTCGCGATCCCCAAGTACTTCGATTACGCCGAACGCGCCCGAATCTCCAAGGCCAAGGGGGCCAGGGGCGCTCTCAACACCGCGATCCACCAGGCCCGGCTGAACAACCTGACGCTCAACCCCGCGCTGGCTTCGACCAACGGCGGATGGCCGGCCAACCTCGACGGCATCATCGACACCGGCGGCGACAACAAGCACCTGAACCCCTGGCTCCCGGCAAACACCTCCGTCTACGTCATCGACCACACCAACGACCCCAACAAGTGGCACCCGCAGGTCAAGCACATCCAGACCGGCTTTGGCACGGGCAACGGCTCGATCTGGTACAACCCGCGCAACGGCGCCCTCCGCTACCGCGTCAAGAACATGAACAACAACAACGCGACGCTGGCGCTCTACAACGAGGTCAACGACTGCAAGGTGACCGGCATCAACTACACCGGTGCGGGATACTGAGCCGACCGCCTCAGCCGCAACAGCCCGGCGCGCAGCACGCCGACCCGTCTGCCTCGCGTGATGCTCTCGACGCTTGCTCACCCGTTGGCCTGACCGCCTCGATGTCCAGACTCGTGATGTAATCTCCGGGCTTCGTCCCGGCCGGAAGCGCCGCAAGGATCTTCTGATACAAGGGGTCCTGCCACGACTGCATCGCGTCGACGTACCCCGCCTTAGGCGTCAGGCGAATCTCCGTCAGCCCCGCCGCTTCCATCTGCCGGCGCGTTTCCTCCGCCAGCACCGCACCCGAAACGCACCCAACCAGGGCCTCCACCATCGTTCGAACGCCCTCCGGCAACGGCCGAAGCAGGGCCAGATCGCTCACCGCTACCCGCCCGCCGGGCTTGAGCACGCGCGCGATCTCACTCCACACTCGGTCCTTGCTCGGCGAGAGGTTCAGCACGCAGTTGCTGATCACCACGTCGACGCTTGAATCGGCGACCGGGAGGTTCTCGATCTCGCCAAGACGGAACTCGACGTTGTCCAGCCCGGTCGTGCGCCGGTACGACTCCACGTTCCGGCGGGCCTTGTCGATCATCGCGGGCGTCATGTCGACGCCGATCACGCGCCCGCAAGCCCCCACCTTCGGCCCGGCGAGGAAGCAGTCGAACCCGCCCCCCGAACCCAGGTCCAGCAGCACCTCGCCCTCGCGCAACCCCGCGATCGCCGTCGGGTTGCCGCACGAGAGCCCCATGTTCGCCCCCTCGGGCAATGTCGCCAGTTCGGCCTCGTCATACCCGACGGTCCTGGCGACGGCCTCGGCGTCCACCCCGCCGCAGCAACCACCACCACCGCAGCATCCCGAACTCGACTGTTCGCCGGTCGGCCCGCCGCTCACCCACACCCCCTCGGTCGCGATCTTCGAGTATCCCTCTCGCACCTGCTCGCGCACGCGTCTGTCGTCTCTCGTCGTAGCCATGCTGACCATCTCGCTTTCTCGCGCCCGAGGCGCGCTTTGTGTGCCCGAGTCACCGCCCCACCCCACTGCCCCCCCCACCCCCACCCCACCCGACCTACTCACCGCTCGGCCGACCCAACCGTCAATCGCTCCGGCAGCCGCTCCACGAACGCCCGGATCTCGTCCCGCACGCGCCGGTACGGCGCCAGCCGTTCCTCCTCGCTCTCCGCGCCCCTCGCGAGTTTCGGCGGGTCATCGAACGGGGCGCGCAAGACCCGAGCACGACCGGGAAACGTCGGGCATGACTCCGCTGCGCTGTCACAGACCGTCACCACCACGTCGATCCCGGCGTCGAGCAACTCGTCAACGTGCTTGCTCCGCTGGCGGGAGATGTCCACACCACGCTCGGCCATCACCCGAACCGCATCCGGATTCACGCCGTGCGGCTCGGTCCCGGCGGAAAGCGCCTCGATTGAATCGTTCAGCAGCACGCGGGCCCATCCTTCGGCCATCTGGCTCCGGCAGGAGTTGCCGGTGCAGAGGAACAGCACGCGACTCCGGCCAGCCTCGCCGTCAACTCGTCCGTCGTCTCGCCGCACCGTTGCAGACTGCATAATTCCTCCGGATCCATCTCCATGATTCGTTCCAGCCGGGCCTGATCACCGCCCGCGTCACCGGACGCTTCCATCCCCGCCGCGACCGCCTCGAGCAGCAAGTGCGCGGCCCGGTGCGCAGCCGGGTCGCTCAGCCGGTAGTGCATCCACCGCCCGCGCTTGGTCGTCTCAACCAGCCCCGCCAGTCGAAGCACCTGCAAGTGACGCGACACCGTGGAGTGGGCAAGCCCGAGCAGCGCAACGATCTGGCAGGCGCACAACTCGCCCTTGCCCTCTCCCACGCCGCTCGGCACGCCGGGTACGCGCCCGTCGCGTGCGGCCCGGAGCGCCATCGCGGCTCGGACCCGGCTCGGATCGGCGAGAGCTTGGCAGAGGTTGGCGGCATCGACCGTGATCATTTGCTTATTTCGCTTGACATCGAAATATATCGCCCGCATCGTCGGTGTCAAGCCCGCTCGCCCGCTGATACTGGGAATGTTCGACCCGCACCCCTACACTCTGCCTCCCCGCAGCGAACCCGGTTTCAAGCGGTCGGTCCCGGTCGAGGTTCTCGACCCGCCAACCCCCGATAAGTGCGGAAGAACCAAGAGGTTGTGAACATGTACGCGATCATCGCAGAGGGCGGCGGGCAGCGCCGCGTGACCGAGGGCGACGTCATCGAGATCGATCTGATCGAGGGCGGAGAGGCCAAGCCGGGCCACAAGATCTCCTTTGACAAGGTCCTGCTCATCGGCGGCCGCGGCGGCGCGGACGCCAAGGTGGGCACACCCCTGCTGGCCGGGGCAACCGTCTCGGCCGAGGTCATCGAGCCGCTGGTCAAGGGCGACAAGCTCCGCATCCAGTACTTCCAGCCCAAGAAGGCGTCGCGTCAGAAGACCGGCCACCGCCAGAAGTACACGCGGGTCAAGATCACCGGCATCAAGGGCTGATCGCCGCTCTCCATCCCGAGGATTCACTCCCAACCGCCCGGCACCCGCGCTGGGCGGTTGTTGCGTTTGTCGCCGCGGATGGCGCGGGCGCTCCCGGCTCAGTTCTTCCCCGTCAGCGTCAGCACCCCCACGAGGATCAGCCCGACGCCGATCGCCTTCTTCACCGTCATCGCCTCACCGAGCACCAGCCAGCCGAGCAGCACCGCCACCGCAGGGGCCAGCGTGAACGCGATCGGCTTGATCCGACTGATCTCCCCCACCGACAGGGCCGCGTAGAAGAAGATCATCGCCGCTGCGCCCGCGACCAGGCCGCTCCCGAGCACGAGTTTCAGGATCGTCGTCGTGTCCGCTCCCCCCGCGGCCACGCCCCGGTACCACGCCGGGTTCTCGCGTCCCGACTTCACCACGTGCATCGCGATGAAGTACGCGGCCCAGATCACCGGCAGCGCCACCGTGCTCCGCACGGCGATCGCCGTGATCGGCCCGATCTTGTGCGTGTGCAGCACGCTCTTGGTGAACAGCTCACCGATCCCCCAGCAGATCCCCGCGCCGATCGCCAGCAGTATCGCTTGCATGCGTGTCCCTCGGTCCGCCGGTCGTCCTTACGTCCTCACCGCTTCCTTCACGAACGTCCCCCGCTCGCGGTCCTTCACCACACCCGGAAACGCCAGCACGCGCCCGTGCGCGGCGGCGTAGACCCCCGGCCCCAGCACCCCCGTCGCGAAGATCGCCTCGGTCAGGTTCTGCAGCGCATCGCTCCGGGTCATCTCGAAGGGGCGCATCGCCGCCGTCAGCACCACCGGCCGCCTGATCGTCCCCAGGTCCTTCAGCAGCCGCTCACCCGTCACGCTCAGCGTGTCCGTGCCGTGCAGGATCACGACGCCCCCCCCTCCTCCCCCTTCCCCCAGGCCGATCGGCTCCGTGCAAGCCCCCGCCGCGCGAACCGCCTCCACGATCCGGTCCCGGTCCTGGTCGGTCAGGTGCAGACTGTCCTTGCTGATGAGTTCGATCACCGAGACCTGGGTCTCTTCCAAGCGCAATCGCGCAAGCATCCGCCGCACGATCGACCGCCGGTTGACCAGCCCACCGGTCGACTCGTCGTACGTCTTCTCGATCGTCCCACCGGTGGTGATCAGCGTCACGTGCCGCATGGGCGGAGGGTACCCGCCTCCACGCAACGGCCGACCCGGGTCTTCACACGATGTTCACACTCCACCGATTGACCCACCCGCTTCCGCGCGGCTTGGATCTTTACTTCTGACCAACGCCACTCACCATCGTGCCCCGGGAACCGCCTCCCGCCTCCGACCGCTCGCGTCGATCGCCCTCAGCGCGGCCGCCGCCTTCGCGCTCCTCCCCACCACCCCCACCCCCACCCTCGCTTCCCCCCCTTCCTCTTCATCTTCCGCTGCGCCCATCACGCTCATCGGCCGTGCGGCGATCCCCGGCAAGGCCACCGATCTCTCCGGCCTCACCGACACGCTCCCCGACGGCACACCGCACAACCGCCTCGGCGGCTTCGGCTCGGGGATCGACTTCCTCGGCCACGACCACCTCTACGTCGCCATCAACGACCGCGGCCCGTGGGACGGCGCCACGCCCTACCACTGCCGCTTCCAGACCTTCGAGATCCTCATCGACCCCGCGGGTGACCCCGACCCCCGCGCCCGGGCCGACGACCGCGCGGTCTGCGTCCGCCTGGTCTCGACCACCATGCTCACGCGCAACCAACAACCGCTCATCGGCTCCGCCGCCGCCTTCGACTCGGCCGACCAGACTCGGCAGGCCCGCTTCGACCCCGAGGGGATCCGCCTCTCCCCCACCGGCACGCTCTGGATCGCCGAGGAGTACGGCCCCTACCTCGACGAGTTCACGCTCACGGGTGAGCACCTCCGCCGCGTGACGCCGCCAGCGCGCTTCACCGTGGCGCACCCCGCGCACCTGGCCAAGGAGGAGATGCCCCCCTTCAACACGTCCGGCCGTCAGCCCAACCGGGGCTTCGAGGGCCTGGCGATCACGCCGAGCCGCGAGAGGCTCTTCGCGGTGCTGCAGTCGCCGCTGATCCAGGACGGGGCGCTGAACGAGAAGAACAAGCGACGGGGGATCAACACGCGCATCATCGAGGTCGACGTCGCCACGGGCCGGACGCGCGAGTTCATCTACCAGATGCACGACGCCTCGCACGGCATCAGCGAGATCCTGGCCTACTCCGAGACGGGGCTGCTGATCCTCGAGCGCGATGGGGGCGAGGGGCTCGCGGCCGACTTCCGCCGGGTCTACCGCGCGGACCTCACCGACGGGACCCACACCGCCACCGACGTCTCCTCCGTCAACACGCTCCCGGCCTCGGGCCTCCCACCGGGCGTCACGCCCCTGCGCACCACCGAACTGCTCGACTTCACGCTCGGGGCCTTCGGCCTCAACGGCGAGTCGATGCCGCAGAAGATCGAGGGCCTCTGCTTCGGCCCCCCACTTCCCCCATCCGCCGAGTTCCCCAACGGCCGACTCACGCTCATCGTCACCACCGACAACGACCTGCAGGGGAAGCAGCCGAGCTGGTTCTGGGTCTTCGCCGTCGATCCCGCGCTCCTGCCCGGCCACACGGAGCGCGCATGGTCGGCGGAGTGAACGGACATGCGGGGGACGGGGGACGGGGGACGGGGGACGGGGGACGGGGGAGGGGGGAGGGGGGAGGGGGGGGAGCGGCCGAGCGGCGGAGTGAGCGGCACCGAACGCCGCTTCCTGGTGCCCGCTGTCACATCCCCCGGATCCCTCGATCCCTCTGCGTTTGCGTCTGTGCGGTCTTCCACCCGATTGGAGTGCCCATCGGCGGTGCGATCGACGGCTGCGCGGTTGAGCGGGGGGGTCGCTTGCGCGGACCCACCCGGTGCGGGTGAGAGGTCGGTGCGCAGAAGAGGGGTTTCGAGGGGTCTTTGATCGATGCGATGCTCCTCAAGATCGATCGCGCGCTCCTCGGGATCGATCATGCGCTCCTCGGGATCGAGCATGCGCTCCTCGGGATCGAGCATGCGCTCCTCGGGATCGATCGCGCGCTCCTCGGGATCGAGCATGCGCTCCTCATGCTCGATCGCGCAGGGCGCAGGCTCGATCCGATGCTCCGCAGGTTCATGGACGATGTTCGGGATGCGGAAGGGTCTCAGCGCTCGGAGTCGATCCGCGGTCTTCGCGCGCTGCCCCGCTCGCGTCCGGTCGGCCGGTCAAGATGGCGGCGTGAGTCCCTTGGGAATGCGCACTTGGCTTCAACGCTGCGCGAGTGCGCACTTGGCTTCAACGCAGAGACGCAAAGACGCGGAGAAACGCGGAGAGCATGACGTGATACGAAAGACCCCCGGGGCATCCGAGCCTCGGGGGTCTTTCGTTTGAAGGCACGGAGGCACGGAGGGACGGAGGCACGGAGGGACGGAGGCACGGAGGCGAAGAAGGATGCGGGCATCGGGCATCAGGCTTAGTGCATGAGCAAGGGGCTTTCCACGCCCTTCACTTTGCCGCTCTGCCGCTTTGCCGCTTCCCACTCTGCCGCTCTGCCGCTTTGCCGCTTCCCACTCTGCCGCTCTGCCGCTCTGCCGCTCTGCCGCTCTGCCGCTTCCCCTCCGTGCCCTTTGCGTCATCGCTCCGTGCACTCTGTGTACGGATCCATATCTCTGTCCGACTCTGCGTTCCTCCCCAATCTCCGAGCCCTCTGAGTTCCAATCCCGACTCACACGCCCGGCGCGAACGTCAGCGACCCGCCCGGGCCGAGCGGCGCACCGATCTGCATCCAGACCAGCAGCATCACCGTCCACGCGAGCGTGAACAGGATCGTGTAGGGGAGCATCATCGAGATCAGCGTGCCGATCCCCGCGCGCGGGGCGTACTTCTGCATGACCACCAGGATGATGACCAGGTACGAGTTGAGCGGCGTGACGACGTTGGTCGTCGAGTCGCCGACGCGGTAGGCGACCTGCGTGAGTTCCGGGCTGATCCCCAGGAGCATCAGCATCGGCACGAAGATCGGCGCGAACATCGTGTACTTGGCGCTCATGCTCCCGACGAAGAGGTTGAAGACCATCGTCAGCCCGATGAAGGCGACGATCAGCAGTTCGGTGGGGAGGCTCGCGCTCGCGAGCATCTCGCCCCCCTTGTAGGCGAGCATCTTGTCGAGCTGCGACTTGGCGAAGTACTCGACGAACTGCGCTGCGAAGAAACTCAGCACGATGATCGGCGCCAGCGCCGACATCGTCGCGGTCATCATCGCCACCATGTCCTTGCTCGTGCGGACCGAGCCCGTCACCGCGCCGAAGACCAGCCCGGGAGCGAGGAAGAGGATGAACAGCATCGGCACGATCGACTCGACCCAGCGCGGGAAGTGGTCGCCCAGGCCGGGGCCGCGGAACGACTCGGGGAGTTTGCGCAGGCCGCGGAGGGGCGCCTCATCGGCATCGGCATCGCGGAAGGCCCGCGCCAGCACCGCCAGGCCCGGGCCGGGTGTCGGGGAGCCGTCGGCGGTCTTGGGCGGCAGCACGAGCGGCCCCACCCCGCGCTGCGACTCGATCGCTTTGCGCAGGAAGACGCGGCGCTCGGTGAGCGCTTCGACCGTGATCGAAGGGTCGATCTCGGCGCGTGCTGCGGCGAGGATCGCCCGGCCGTCGGCCACCGTGGCGGGGCGGTTGGCTCCGTCGCGGATCAGGTCGTCCATCGGGGCGCGCGGCACGAGCACCAGCGCTGCGTAGGCCGCGCTGAGCACGGCGATGGTGAGCCCCGCCCACCGCAGGCCGCGCTTCTCGACCGGGGTTGGCCCTTCGGGCGCGGCCGCGCTCGCGCGGAGATCGGGGTTGGGGCCGCCCTCGCTCTCGGGCCGGGCGCTCAAGCGCTTCTCGACGATGAAGTCGGAGGTGAGCCACCCGACGATCGGCAGGAGCACGGTGGAGGCGATCATGAAGTACCAGTTGCAGGCCGGGTTGACCGCGTAGTCGGGGTCGATCGTCCGCGCGGCCATCTGCGTCAGCCCGGCGAGCAGCGGGTCGAGGCTGGTGATGAGCAGGTTGGCGTTGAACCCCGCCGCCACACCCGCGAAGACCGCCGCGATCCCCGCCAGCGGGCTGCGCCCCACCGCGCGGTACATGACCGCGGCGATCGGTGGGAGCACCACGTACCCCGCATCGGTGCCCAAACTGGACATGATCCCCAGGAAGATCACCGCCGGTGTGAGCGCCCACGGCGGGACCACCACCATCGCGCTCTTGAGCGCAGCGCCGATGAACCCCGAGCGCTCGGCGACACCGATCCCGAGCATCCCCACCAGCACGATCCCCAAGGGGGCGAAGCGGACGAAGTTGTCGACGAGGCTGGAGATCGCCCAGTACGCCCCGTCGCCCGAGAGCAGCCCGACCGCGCGGAACGGCTCACCGTCGTTGCGCGACAGGTCGTCCACCAGTTCGGTGACGGGCCGCCCGCGCGAATCGAGCACCGGCGCGGTGAGCGCGTTGCCCGCCCGGTCGAGCACCGGGCGGCCCGCTTCGTCGAGTTGCGGGGCGGTCACGACCTGCAACTTCTTGGCCCGCACCTGCCACCCCTGCCACATGCCCACCTGCGAGACGATCAGCACCAGCGCGATGCCCCAGATGAAGAGCATCGTCGGCTCGGGGAGTTTGTTGCCGAGCCACTCGATGAGGTCGAGAAGGCCCCGGCGTTGGCCGGAAGCGGTGGTGGGGGGGGCGGGGCGGGGGGGGGGCGGGTTGGCCATGCGCGGAGTCTAACCGAAGCGCACGCTGCGCGGACCGCCCGATCAGGACTTGA
Organism: Phycisphaeraceae bacterium; assembly: GCA_019636535.1. Classification (GTDB taxonomy): domain Bacteria; phylum Planctomycetota; class Phycisphaerae; order Phycisphaerales; family UBA1924; genus JAHBK01. Next base: position 178,737 of record JAHBXK010000003.1, read on the forward strand.
TCACGCGTGCCGTCGGGGCGAGCGCAGCCTCCACCGCCCGCAGGTGCTTCTCGTACCCCGCCCGGCCCATCAGGCCGAACGTCGCCTGCTTGCCGAGCTCCACCGCGGGCTGGTCGTACGCGTCGATGTTGAGCATCAGGCCCGCGTAGGCCGTGACCATCTCCCACAGGAAGATGAACTGCCCGACGTGGAAGGCGTCGATCTTCGGGAAGCGGATCGTGAAGTTGGGGCGCTGGCTCTCGAGCAGCGCGTACTCGGTGGCCCGCTTCTCGGCGTTGAGCAGGCCCAGCATGCTCTTGCCCTCGAGATAGGCGATCGCCTCGACGCCCAGGCCGCGGGGGATGGTGACGTCGGCGTCGGGCATCGACTCCACCTCGAGCAGGCAGAAGACCTTGTCGTTGGGGCCTTCGCGGTACAACTGCACCTGCGAGTGCTGGTCGGTGGTGCCGAGCGCCTTGATCGGTGTGAACCCGGCGAAGACCTCCTCACCGCTCAGGCTCTGCCGCTTGCCCAGGCTCTCGGCCCACAACTGCCGGAACCAGTCGGCCAGCAGGTAGAGGTGGTTGGAGTAGGGCATCATCACGTGGTTGACCTTCCCCTTGCGCTGGGCGAGTTCGACCAGCAGGAAGGCGATCATCGCGGCGGGGTTGGTGGTCATGTCCTCGCGCGACGTCGGCTCGTCCATGCTCGCTGCGCCGTCGAGCAGCCCGTCGATGTCGATGCCGCACATCGCCGCGCTGAACAGGCCCACGGGGCTGAGCACGCTGAAGCGTCCGCCGACGCCGTCGGGCACCGGCAGCGTCGGGTACCCCTCGGCGTTGCAGATCTGCCGCATCGTCCCCTTGGCCGGGTCGGTGACGGCGACGACGTGCCCCCCCTCCCCGCCCCCCTTGCGGCCGTGCTTCCTGAGCAGGTCGCGGATCACCATGAACTGCGCAGCCGTCTCGGCGGTCTCGCCGCTCTTGGAGATGACGTTGAAGAGCGTCCGCTCGAGTTTGGGGTCGACCGCCTGCACATAGTCGAGCACCGCGCCGAAGTGCATCGGGTCAACGTTGTCGACGACGAACATGCGCGGACCGGAACGCTTGTCGGCCGGGAGCAGGTTGTGCGTCGGCGGGTTGAGCGCGCTCTGCAGGGCGATGTTCCCGAGCGCTGAGCCGCCGATGCCGAGCACGACCATGTTGTCGAACCTCCCCCTGAGCCGCTCGACCAGCGGCTTGATCGCCCCCAGGTGCTCCGACCGCATCGGATCGATGTGCAGATCACGCCAGCGCTCCCACCCCTTGCCGCGGGTGGTGCGGAGTTTGCGCGTCAGCGCGGCCAGCCCCTCCACGGCCTCGGAGCCGGGGGCGAGCGCATCGGGATCGATCCCGTGCACCCCGACGCGCTCGGCCAGACAGTTCGCGTAGTCGATGCTCAGCATGCGCGGAGGATACCCCGAGCGTGCCCGGCCCGCACGGCGGTCGATCGCGGTTGTCGATCACGCGCTGCGGCCTCAGCGTCCGGGCGGCGTGCGCGGCGCGGGCCGGCGGACGGTCGTCTGCTGCGTGAAGAGGGCGAACTGCTCGGCCGCGCGCTCCGTCGTGGGCGTCGCGATCCACCCCCAGAAGCACGGGCTGCCGTAGGCGATGACCGTCGTTGGGGGGTGATACTGGAACGCGAACGGGAGCAGGTTGTCGCCGTCGTTGTTGTTGCCGAAGAACGGCCAGTCGGCCTCGAGCCTCGGCGCCCTCGACGAACTGCCGCGCTGCCGCACCACGTCGACGGGGATCCAGAACTCGCGGTCGGTCTTCTCGTCGTAGAGGCCGTACTCGACCCACGAGCGCAGTTCGCCCGAGCCGGTGTTCCGGTCGAAGGGCGAGTCGGCGTTGCGGCGGCTCTGGGTGACGTCCCAGCCGATCACGGTCCGCGCGGGGAGCCCGGCCGCGCGGTAGATCGCGCACACCGCGCAGGCGATGTCGTGCTGCGAGCCCCGGCCCCGGTCGATCGTCCGCATCGAGCCCTGCAGGTCGAGCCCCTCGAACCCGCCGTGGCGGAGGAACGTCTCGCCCCGTCCTTCGACCTGGAACATCTCGACGCAGCGCGACGCGAAGTACTTGGCCAGTTGCGCTGGGGGGATGCTGCGCGGGTCCTTGCCGTCGGTCCACGACGCGACCAGTTGCGTCATCGCGGCGTTGCGGGAGTCGATGAGCGTGACCCGGCCGATCGTCTGCGGGTCGCTGAAGGTCGACTGGCCGACGCGTCCCCACCGGTTCGGCCACGTTGCCTGCATCGCCAGCCGCTCGTCGTAGCGCACGCGGAAGCCGGTGAGCGGGATCTCGACGCGGAGGCTGAACTCGCGCCCGACGCTGTCGCGGATGAGCCACCGCCCCAGCCGCGTGCCGCTCGGATAGTTGTCGTTGAACTCGGGCGTGGTGTCGACGACGCGGTCGTTGAAGCGCAGTTCCCCCGTCACACCCTCCACGTCCGTCGTGCTCGTTGCGCACCCGGCGATCGCGGGGAAGACGACCGCCCCGGTCTTGATGTCGAACGTGCGGATGACGATCGGCGTGGCGTCTCTGGGGCTTCGGCGGTTGGTGTCCTCGGTGAAGGCGCGGACCGAGAGTTGCACGCGGAGCGTGCGGTTGCGGTCGCGGCTGGGGGTCAGCACCCCGTCGAGGAACGAGGGGAGCACCTGCGCGGGTTGGGCGGGCGAAGCGCCCGGCTGGGCGGGTGTGGCCGGAGTGGCGGGCGAAGTGCCCGGCGCCTGCGGCGACTGGCCGGGGAGTCCGCGTTGCGGCTGCCCGAGCGCCCGCCGCGGCGCAACACCGAACAGGCCGACACCCAGACCCGCGGCAACGATCAGCGACGCCTGCCGACGCGTGATCCCCCCCACCCCACCCCCCACCCCACCCCCCACGCCACCCCCCACGCCCGTCCCCGGCGTTGCGCTGCCCGAAGCCGTCGAGTCCGTGTCGACCGACATCCGCTCGAGGCGAGATGATCCGGGGCTGGGTGTGCGATCGCTCATCGTTCGCCCTTTCTTCCCCCCCACCCCCCCACCCCCCCACCCCCCCCACTCCCTCGCTCATCTATACCGCCCGAGAGCGCGGAGGGATCAGCCCCCGCAAAGTTTGCTCGCTCACTCTTCCTCCGCCAGCCTTCTGGCAAACTCCTCCGGCCCCGGCAGGTCCTTGGTGCTCGACAGGCCGAAGACCTCCAGGAACTGCCGCGTCGTGGCGTAGAGCATCGGCCGGCCGAGTTCCTCCGCGCGGCCCGCCACGGTGATCAGCCTCCGCTCGGTCAACGACCGGAGCACCTCCCCGCACGACACACCGCGCACCGCCTCGAGCCTGGCCCGCGTGATCGGCTGCTTGTACGCGATGATCGCCAGCGTCTCCACCGCCGCCCGGCTCAGCGAGGCCTTCTGCTTGGCGCCGTGCAACGCGCTCAGCACCCGGCCGAACCTCGGCAGCGTCATGATCCGGTGCCCACCGGCGAGCGCCTCAACGCGGAAACTCCGCCCCGTCCGCTCGTACTGGCGGTTGAGTTCGGCCACCGCCGCACGGACCTCTCGCACACCGACCTCGCGCGCCGGTTCCATCGGCTCAGCGAGCGCATGCTCCTCCCCTCGATCCCCCTCTCCCCCCGCTGCGCCGATCGGCACATCCGAGAGCACCTGCGCGATCCGCGCAGCGCTCACCGGCCGGTCGCTCGAGAGCAGGATCGCCTCCACCGCCGACGCGAGTTCCGCCGAGACCCCACCTTCACTCGAATCCTCTCCACCCTCCTCCTCACCGCCCACCCCCCCCGCCCCCTCCACGGGTGCTACGGCCACCGTCCGCTTTCCGCGTCCCCTTCGCCCCGCCCCCCCACCCCCCCCCGCCCCCCCCACCCCCCCCGCGCGCGGCTTGACCTCCACCGCCACCGACGGCTCCCCGTTTCGATCCCCGGAAACCGATGCCTCCGTGCCCTCTTCCATCGTTGACGGCTCCGCCATGGTGATGCCCTTCCCCTCCACGCCCCAACTCCGCCCCCGTCGAGTATAACGCCCCCCCTACGCATCCCCCTTCCCACGCCCCCTCCACACCCCGCGCTCCACATCCGGTCACACGCGTTCCCCCGCATCCGGACCGTCCGGGATGCGCCCCGGACCGGCTCTTCCGCGCCCCGGCCCGGCCCTGCCGATCCACGGCCCAGGTCTCCTGATCCACGGCCCGGGTCATCCGGGCCGCGGCCCAAGTCTCCTGATCCGCGGATCAACGACGCTGCGCCGGGGCTCAAACCACCTGATCCGGGGGACACCTGCCCCGCGCCGTGGTCGTTGCGCCACGGTCCCGATCTTGAGCACGAACCCACACGTGCCGGCCCTCCTCTCTCCCTCCCCCCACTCAACCGACAGTCAACCGACACCCCTCTTCCGGTGGAGCAGCCAGCCGAGTTCCGGCATGCGCAGCAACCGGCTCACCACCAGGTACACCCCCCCACCCCCCCCCCCCCCCCCCCCCCCCCCCCCCCCCCCCCCCCCCCCC
>JAHBXK010000030.1 GCA_019636535.1 Phycisphaeraceae bacterium
AGCGAAACGCCAGTTGAACTCTTCGTGCAGGCGATCCGGGCCTGGGAGCCAGCAATCCGCCATCTGGTTTCCGTGAAACCCTGAACCAACTCGTCGGCGCAAAGCAACCGCTGTCAGACTAGTCAGGCGTTGGAAACGAGACTCGCTGTTCTCACCTGGAACCACCAGAACAGGTGGAAAGTGGGATCGGGCGCAAATGCGGCCGGTACTCTGGGCCTACTTTGCCACGGCGGCGGGTACAGGATCAACAGGCTCAGGTACGCAAAGTCGCGGCCGACAAGCCTTGGCCCTTGAGACTCCGCATGAGAATCGGCTAACATGTACCAACCGCCAGCATCCGTTCTGACACGCCCTGATATGCCCGACGAACCGCAAGAGCTCCTCCACCTTCCACCAGTGGTGCTAACACGCCCGCACCGCGTTGGCCGCGTGTCCCACCTTCTCCGCGCAGAGAGCGTCAACCGGGTGGAAGAGACTGCGGAAGTCGCCGTTTCCTCTCGGCGACGCGAGGGGCTCGCCGTTCTGGATTCCGGCGAGCGAATCATTGTGACTTCCCGCACATCGTGTCCGAGGCCACCGGACGTGAGCGGGGTGTTGGCGTTAGGGACAGGCGGCTCGTCCCGATGGCTCTCGCATGTTGCCTTGGAGGAGGCTCAGGCCCAACTGGCACGCGAAGGGCCCTCTGCGTTGAAGTACGCCGCAGCCGAAAGTTGGCCACGCCGCTTCAGTTACAGCCAGGAACAGATAGGCGTCAACAACGAGGTCATCAATGAAGGGCTTCGCCCTCCCCAGCTAGGTGCACTGTTTGCCATAGGAGCGCACTGGAGCCTTCACAGCAATGCGGCGACAGTGGTCATGCCCACCGGCACAGGAAAGACCGAGACGATGCTCGCAACGCTTGTAGCGTTCAATCCCGGCACCGTTTTGGTCGTGGTGCCTTCGGACGCTTTGAGGCATCAGACGGCCAAGAAGTTCCTTTCCCTCGGACTTCTTTACAAGCTCCGACTTATTCCGGCGGATTGCTCTCGGCCTGTTGTAGGAATCATCACGAGCCGTCCGCGGAGTGCCGACGACCTCGCAATCTTCGACGAATGCAATGTCATCATCGGCACTGCGTCGTCGCTCGGACAGGGGACTGCTGTCGCACTAGGACCACAGATAGCTGCAAAAACGGATTGCCTAATCGTAGACGAGGCGCACCATGTGGCCGCGCGTACATGGTCAGATTTTAGGAGGCACTTTGACGGGCGCCGCGTCCTTCAGTTCACTGCCACTCCATTTCGCCGAGATGGCAAACTCCTTGATGGAGATGTCATCTACACGTATCCACTCCGCCGAGCTCAGGAAGACAAGTATTTCAAGCCAATCTCCTTCGAGCCAGTGTGGGAACTAGACCCACTTCGATCGGATGAGACCATTGCCCGTGCCGCAGTGGAACGACTCAGGCGCGATCGTGGTCGGAATCTTAACCATCTCGTCATGGCCCGTTGTGAAAGCATCCCGCGAGCAATCGAAGTTCATCGCATCTACTCAACCCTGGCACCAGAGACATTTCCGATCCTGGTTCACTCCGAGTCGAGGACCGCTGGCTTGGATCTCGCGCGGCTGCGGGCAAATCAGAGCCAGATCGTGGTATGCGTTGATATGCTTGGCGAAGGGTTCGATTTGCCTCAGTTGAAGATCGCAGCGATCCACGATACTCACAAGAGCTTGGCGGTGCTCCTTCAGTTTGCTGGTCGGTTCACCCGCGTTGCTGGGCTCGACATTGGCGATGCAACGGCCATCGCCAACATCGCAAATCAGGAGGTCTCGTCCGCTCTTGAACGCCTCTACAGCGAGGATGCCGACTGGAACCACCTGTTGAGCGAGGCTAGCTCGGAGGCCGTCCAGGAGCACGCGGAGTTGATCCAGTTTCTTCGGAACTCGACTCGCCTGGACGAGGCCGGCAGCCACAATGCTCTTCCGATCTCAAGTTCCCTTCTTAGGCCCAAGTTCAGTGTGGCCGTTTACCGTGCTACCGACTTTCAACCGAAGCAATTCTTCCACGCGATCGCGGATACTCAGCATGTCGCTGCGGCATGGCTAAATGAGAGATCGGGAACACTCTATTACGTAACGCGATCCGAATCATCCGTCCAGTGGTCGCGATCAAAGGAGCTTCGTGACCGTCAGTGGGATCTCTATATCGTTCACCATGACGCCGCCCGCGAGTTGGTTTATATCCACTCAAGCGACAAGAGCACGCTGCACGAGGCACTGGCCATGGCTGTAACCAACAACACAGCGACATTGGTCAGCGGCGATCAGGTCTTCCGGGCTATGGGGCACATTGCTCGGCTTAAGTTTCAGAACATCGGAGTCAAGAAGCACGGGCGCCGCAATCTCCGCTACGCGATGTACACAGGAGCAGATGTTGCCGAGGCACTTTCTGTTTCACAGAGAGCCGGCTCAATTAAGGCGAACCTGTCCGGAACGGGATTTCGTAACGGAAAGCAGGTCTCCATTGGTTGCTCGTACAAAGGCCGCGTATGGTCAAAAGATCAAGGTCCGATTCGTAAATTCATTTCATGGAGTGAGGAGGTCGGGCAGCTGTTGCTAGATCAGACCATCGCTACTGACAGCATCATCCAGAATGTTCTGATACCTAAGGAGCTTACCAGCCTCCCCGACCGGGTTGTACTCACCGTTGAGTGGCCGCATGAACTCCTTGCGCAGTCAGAGGACCGCGTGCTGATCTCGGATGGCACTACAGAAGTGACTCAAAGCCTTGTGGAACTCCGGTTCGAGCGGTCAGATGTGCCTGAGAACGCGATTCACTTCACCGTCAGCGGGGGCGCATTGACCGCAGAGTATGCGCTTATTGTGGGCGGGCCGGGTGGGTACCGAATCGAACACAAAGCCGGTCCCGCTCTACGGCTTCGAGTGGGGCGTCTAGACGCTTTATTGGAGGAGTACCTTGGCGGGTATCCTCCGCTCATTATGTTTGTTGACATGGCGGAGCTCGATGGGAACCTGTTGTATGAACCGACACAGACCCGGGAGTTAACACTGCCGCCCGACTGCTTTGAGCCCTGGGACTGGGCAGGCGTGGACATTCGCAAGGAGTCAATGTGGAGGGACGGCCGGATACGTTTGGACTCGATTCAAGCAAAGGTCGCCGAGCACTACCGGGCTGGCGGTTTCGCCATTGTGTTCGATGACGACGCTAGCGGCGAAGCAGCCGACCTCGTCTGTGTCAAGGAGGAAGCGGATCGGGTCCGGCTAGCGCTAATCCATTGCAAATTCACTACGCACACGGATGCGGGGGAACGAGTGAAAGATGTTGTCGAGGTGTGCTCTCAAGCTGTCCGCTCCGGGAAGTGGGTCGCTGATTTCAAGCGGCTCTGTCGGCATGTGACGGACCGAGAGACTCGCCTACGAAGTCCTGAGCGACCCACACGATTTGTCACAGGATCTGCCGCTCAGCTTAGCAGCATCCTCAAAGCCAGTCGATTTAAGCCTGTGCGGACTGAGATCGTGATCGCTCAGCCGGGGCTATCACAGCGGGACTGCACGCCTGAGCAGATAGCCGTTTTGGCAGCAGCTCACAGTTACCTCTTGGAGACAGTTGCGGTGCCCTTGGATATCGTGTGCAGCAACTAGCTCTTTGGCAACTACCGAGTGTTCGGACATATATGCCTGATATGACGCGATAAACTAGACCTCATCCGCCGAAACCACCACAGCGAATGGCACGCCGAGTGTCTCGAAGTGCTTCTGTCCGCAACGGACCTTGTCCGCCTCGGATGTGCGGAGCTTCAGGAAGTCCTTTGTGCCTTTCGTCTCACGGGCGAGGTACAACGCGGCACCATCGTGCTTGACGATGGCCCAGTCCGGGTTGTACTTGCCGACGGGGGTGTCGATCTCGAACCAGTTCGGGAGCTTGACGAAGAGCTTGATGTCCTCGCGCTGGTCGAGCTTGCGAGCGAATTCTCGCTCGACCTCGGAGTCGTACACGACGTACTCATAGACCGAATGGGTCACCTGGAGCGCCGTCAGGTAGTTGATGAGCTCCTCATTCTTGAAGAGCATCATCTCCCACTCAGCATCGGCCCCGCTGCCCGAGAGCTTCTCGTACTTGATGCCGTCCACAAGCAACCGATGCAGCTCGTGCTTGATGATCGCCGCCACAGCATCCATGAACCGCTGCGGGTCCACGAAGAACTCCTCCAGCCGCCCTGATTCCTTGAGGATCCGCACGAGCGTCGAACGGGTCAGCTCGGTCTCGTTCTGGAGATAGGCGAGCACATCGGGCACGGGGCGGTTGCGGAATGTCACCTGCTCCTCGGCGGCGCTGATCGCGGTGGCGGTCACGCCGCCGCGAAGCACACCGACCTGGCCGGCCGTCACGCGGATCTTGGCCGCTTCGACCTTGGGCATCTTCCGAATGCCTGCAACGGAGGCCGCGACCAGCTCGTCGGTCTTGAACTCCACCCGGTACATGGTCCTGGGCTTGATCCGCTCCCACAGCGCCTGGAACTCGGGGCTGAGCTGGATTTCCTTGCGTAATCGGTTAGGGCCTTCCTGCTTGTCCTTGCGGATGTGCCGCTCGATCTGGTAGCTGGCGAGTAGATCGACAACTGCCGGCGTCATCTCCCGGTGCGGCTCGGGAAGGTCAATCTTGAAGTCCGCCCGCTTGGGATCGAAGGCCGGCTGCAAACGCCCGTCCGCGTCGATCATCTTCTGCTCGACAAGCGCCTTCTTAATCGCCTCGGCGTCCTCCCGGCCGATCGGCTGCTCCTGGTCATCCACGACCCTGGTGAGCTTGGCAAATGCTGTGATAGGCACCTTGCCGAATGTCACGCCGCAATCTTCCTCGTACTCGCTCTGAAGGGCTCGGGCGAAATCCTCGTAACTCTCGTTCGCCATGACGAAGAGCTTGTTGATCGAGTCGTCGAAGACCCTCTGACCGTGCTGGTTGACAGGCAGCCGCAAACCTCGCCCGATCTCCTGCCGCTTCTTCATCGCGGAGCGCGTCTCGTTCAGCGTGCAAATCTGGAAGACATTGGGGTTGTCCCACCCCTCGCGGAGCGCCGAGTGGCTGAAGATGAACCGCAAGGGCTCGTCTTCACCCAGCAGCCGCTCCTTCTCCCTCATGATGAGGTTGTAGACCTCGTCGTCGGCCTGCGTATCGCCGCGAGTATCTTTCCAGACGCCCTGTGCCTGCCCCTTCTTCGGCTTGTCGGCGGCAAAGTAGCCGTCATGGAGTTTCCCGATCGGATGCTTGAACAATGGGAGGTCTTTGTATCGCTCGTCCGTGGCGAATTCGGCAAGAGACGCCTCGAAGGCCTCGGCGAACTTCCCCTTCACGGGCTGGCCGTTGCCGTCGTAGTCGCGGTAGTTGGCCACGCGGTCGATGAAGAACAGGCTGAGCACTTTTACGCCCTGGCCGCATAGCTGGAGTTCTTTCTCCAAGTGCTTCTTGACGGTGTGCTTGATCTGGGCCTGCCACACGTCGTCCCGCATGCCCCCGATCTCATCACCCAGCTTCATCACCCGGCCACTGGTGAAGCGGATGTACTCGTTGCCCGGCTCAGCGTTGATCTCGGCGATCTCGTACCCCTGCCGATAAGCAGCCCGCTCCTCCGAGAGTGAAAATAGGTCCGCACCGTTTCGTACCGTGACGGACCTCTCTTTGGGACCTTCCGGTGTCTGCCGGTGGATGCGCAGCTTTGCCTTTATCCCCGCTTTGTACTCAATCTTGTCCACCCGAACGAAAGCGTCGTTGGCCGAGCCGTCGGCAACGGCGCTGCCGACCACGATCTGCTTCACCAGCCGAAGCTCGAAGGCCCGAACCGGATCGAGCCGGTAGACGAGGTTGTACGGGTTGCGGTGCGTAGCCGAGTAGCGGAGGGTGCAGAGCGGATTGAGCGCCTTGATCGCCTCCTGGGCGCGTTCTGTCGAATCGACGCTCTGTGGCTCATCGATGATGACGATCGGCCTTGCTGCCTGGACGAACTCGATCGGCTGCCGGCCGGAGAGTCGGTCGCTTTCCTTGTAGATGACGTTGCTCTTCTGCTCAGCCTCGGTGCCGGTAAAGTTCTTGCGGAAGGCGTCGATGTTGATGACGAGAATCTGGAGCGTGTTGCTGATGGCGAATTGACGCAGCCGGTTCACCTTCTTGGCGTCATAGACGAAGTGCTCGAACGGCAGGTTGTTGTACAGCGCCCGGAAGTGTTCGGCGGTGATCTCGATGTTCTTCAGCACGCCCTCGCGGATCGCCACGCTCGGCACGACGATGATGAACTTCTTGAACCCGTACCGGCGCGACAGCTCGAAGATGGTGCGGAGATAGACATACGTCTTGCCCGTGCCCGTCTCCATCTCGACGGAGAAATGCGGGCAGGCCCGTGCGGCATTCGCCGGGGCGTCGAATAGCTCCCACGCTTCGAGCGCAGCCGCCGCGTCTTGGACCTCAATGTCGTTCCTCGCTTGGATGCCGCGCACATTGGCCAGCAACTTGTCAGGTGGCAGGAGCAGTTGGTTGCCCACACCGAGCTCGGTACGTTCCTGGCCAGCAAACATGTCGCTCCACTCACCCATCTGGATGACCGAGAACTCGGGCGCTCCTTGCGGTTGGCCGTCGAACAGGTCCACTACGGCGTCAACGGCGGAACGCTGGTAGGGCTGATTGGCGTCGAACTGGAGCTTCATTCGCTCTGCTCCAGAGGTCGAACTCTCCAGGAATCTTGGAGAGTTGCAGGGGATGGCGTTTGACTCTTGCCGGTCATTCTGGGCGTTCTCCTACACGGTCTTGAAGCTGGTGACGCCCTTGGTCCGGAAGGTCTGGACGGCGTTGGCCTTGAGCTGGTCGTTCTTTGCGAAGCCGGCATCGAGCAGCACGACACGCTCCGGCCTGGCGTCGGCGATGGCGCGGATCAGCTCAAGCGTAAGCTCCTGTTCCAGGCAGATCAGCAGGACGCCGCCGGCGACGGAATGGACGGTCTTGCCGGTGAGGGTCTTCTTCTCGACTGGCGTGGTCAGGGGGAAGCCGCTCTTGAGCAACAGTTCGTAGAGGATGTCGTCCGCGGTCCGGCCGTCGCGGATGTGCTCGATGTGAAGCTCCATCTGCTTCTGCAAGGCCTCGGCGTCATGCTCGACGCGAGCATCCCACTCGGTGAAGTTAGACTCGGCAAGCTTGTAGACGCGGAAGCCGCGATCCGGCTCTGTTCCTTCACGCATACTGAGTGTTTCAGCATCAAGCCGATTCAAGGCCTCTATGACACGGCGAGCTCGCTCTTTGCAGACATCTGCAATCGTCTTGAAGCCAGCCTTATCCGCAGCTGTTCCCGGACCAACGGGTTCCGGAAGCTGCACAAGAATGAACCGGCGCTGCTCACCATCTCGGGCGCACTGCTCTAGAACAGCCTGTGCCGTCGAACCAGAGCCCGCAAAGAAGTCGAGCACGATGTCGTCATTGCCGACGACTTGCTCAACAATTCGGGCAATCAGCGAAGAGGGCTTCGGGAACGGAAACACATCTGCGCCAAAAAGCGTCCTGACTTCCTGAGTACCGTCGGCTGTGTGAACATCGTCTATAACTGAGCGGAACGCAATGAACTCCGACTGCATCTCCGCACGGAACTTTTTCTCACGTGGCCGTCCATCGTCTTTCTGAGGGAACAGAATCCGGCCTTCGGACACCAACTCCGCCATTCGGTCTTGAGAGTAGCGCCACCCAGTAGAAGGATTAGGCGGGAAAACTCGCCTAGTACCGGGCTCTGTGATGTCGTAATGCAGATTTGGCCGCTGGTCGCGGGTGGCTAGGCCCAGTATGCTCCTACTCATCCATGGCCCACGCGGATCATTGTCCGGGTTTGCGAACTTCGACTCATCCCGTTCCGTCCCTCGCATCCCAAACGAAGATGCCTTGGAGTACGCGAGGATGTACTCGTGATCTGTAGATACATTGGTCGTTGCGCGAGTGTCGGTGAACTGCCTCGCCTTCCAGATGAACTGCGCTACAAAGCACTCCTCCCCAAAGATCTCGTTCATGATCGCTCGGAGATTGCACACCTCACTGTCGTCGCATGACACAAAGATTGCCCCGTCATCGCGCAGGAGGTTTCGGGCTACGTATAGGCGGGGGAACATCATGTTCATCCACTTTGAGTGGAAGCGCCCGTCGGCATCGGTATTCGTGCCAAACTTCCGACCTTCCGCGTCAGCCTGTCCGGTGTACTCCAGGTAAGTGTGAAGCGACTCCGAGTAGTTATCCGGGTAGATGAAATCATTGCCGGTGTTGTATGGCGGATCGATGTAGATCATCTTGACCCTGCCGAGATAGGATTTCTGGAGAAGCTTGAGCACCTCCAAATTGTCGCCCTCAATGATGAGGTTGTTGGTGCTGTCCCAATTGACGCTCTCCTCCGCACACGGGCGGAGCGTAGCGACGCTGGGGGTCTGGATGGTCTTGAAGCAGTCGGCCTTGCCCGGCCAGTTCATGCCGTACCGTTCTTTGCCTACGTCCACGGACTCACCGAGAGCGAGCCGAAGCTGTTCAAGATCGATCTTGAGTCCCTCACGGCGAGCTTCCGGGAAGAGCTCAAGCAGGGACTCGAGGCGCTCTGCAATGGTGTCATGGGACCGCAGGTCAACCTTCGCGGTATCGGCGTGTGTGTCGTGAGCTGCGGGACGAGGCTTGTTCATGCTGAGTTCCTAGGGCTGAGCGATTAGCTGGCGTTCAAACTGACTGAAGTGTCGGACAACCGCTTCCCTATTGGGTCGAAGCGAGCGCGAGCGAGGTACTACCAGTGGCTGACCATCGAGCGTCGAGTACGATTCGTCATCTAGTCTACTCGAAACGCGCACGATCATCGTGTCTGGCACAATAGAGATAAGTGCAAGATCAAAGAGCGTGTGAATGTCCGCTCGGAGGATGAGGCCATTTGATGCAGTATTCGTGCGGGTCCCGCGATATGGCGATATGTGAGCGGCCTCCAAGACCCACTCCACGCTGCAGCGAGTGACGGCGCACCTGTTGTCGTACGCACTGAGCAGCTTGCGTCTGAAATGCCGCTGACCCTGACGACGTATGATAGAGGCCAGTATTCGCTTACGACCGTCGGTTGTATTGGCGGGATCGAACGTGTCCAGCTCGTCGTCGTTCAATGCAACGGCGTAAGAATCCAACAGAGTGTTGATCGGAATACCTAAAGCCACAAGAAATGCTCGCGACGCAGTCTGTATGCCCTTCGCCCTGGCCAGAAGGCCATGCGGCATTGCTGTGTCCGGCAGTAGCCGAAGAGATTTCTCGCTCTTCCAGCGGACATGGGTCCGATCCCCAACTCGTACTACCAGAACGTAGGGAACGTTGCCTGGATCGTACTGTGCAGGAAACCCGGCGATGTCGCGCCACGCCGGGTGACGATGGGCAAATTGGTCGCGGATGATCCACTCGCCATGTCTACGAGCAGGGTTGCTCGTGATGGTCAGGCTACTGCTTTCAATCTGTGGCCCCGCAGCTTCCGTCGCTAGAGTGACCGTGCCATCCATACTTCCCAAGAAGTCAGAAATGGGAAAGACATTGTTATGCACGCCAAGGGCGATGTGCCTTGCTCCACCGCCATGCCCGCGCGGAGAAGCCCTCCCGTTCATGGCATTGAAGTCGTTCTCAGTCAGCCGCTTCCACAACACGAGCGCGCTCATGTCAACCTCCATCGTATGGTAAACAGCGTCTCGATTCGGGCTTGCTGGCTGAGCCGGCGGCTAATCTCGTCAAGCAGATTGTCTTTCTGGCGGTCGATGTCGCGACTCGCGGCGTCGTACGCCCGCCATGCCTCATCGCGCTTGGTCTCCAGACCCCGCAGCTTGCGCTGAAGCTCCAGTTTCTCCGGCAGGTTTGGCGCCAGCCGGGCGGCCTTCTTCGCGTCCTTGATTGTCTGGTCGAGCTCGTCCAGGTCGGACTTGAGCGTGCGGCGGCGATCCTCGGCCCAGTGGTCGAGCTTCTCCATCTCGGTGTCGAACCATGTGCCGTTCTTTGCACCGATCTCGTCGGCGATCTGCGCCTGGCGTGTGGCGACCGAGTCTGCGAGCCGCTGCTGGATGGTCGCCGATGTCGGGAGCTCAGCACCCCTTGTCGCGGGCAGGTCAAAGAGCCGGCGGCACTGGGACTCGTCGAGCGGTGAGCCGTCATCGGTGATGCCGGCGAGGATCAACTGCTCCTCAACGTCGAAGGATGTGATGGAGAGTCGGGCACTGGTGAGCCAGCCGGTCTTGCCCACGATGGGCTCTAGCACGGCGATGTTGCGGCGGTGGCCGGAATAGTCGAAGGCGACCTCGGCGGTCGGAACCATGAGCCCTTTGGCAAGCTCGATCACCCGTTGGGCAAGCGGGTGACCCACGCGGTAGGTGTTGGCGTCGTTGACGTGCTTGCCAAGCTTGTACGGCCCGGCATGAATAGCCTCGGGTGGGAAAGGGTTGCGGGTGAGGTAGAAGCTGTACTCGCCGCCGTCAAACTCGGCGTGCTGCGCGAGGACATGCCGCGTCAGAGCCCAAAGTCGCTCGTTGAAGGCGTTGAGCAGGCCTTCGCTCTGGATACGGACCTTCTCAACGACTTCTTGGTCGAAGTTGTCGAGCAGCTTCTCGCGAGCATCGCGGTGTCCCTCGGCAATCTCTACGTCTAGCTCCTTCTGAAGCCGGTCGAACTCGAACTGGATCTGCTCCGGGGTGCGGCACTGCTGGTAGATGCCGGCGATGCGCTTCTCGAAGTCAACGCCGGATTCGACCGCCCCGAGCACCTCGTCGCTGGAGCCGAAGACGCCGTTGAAGAGCTTGAACTTCTCGGCGAGCAGCTCGTAGACCCGTTGATCGGCGGCGTTGCTCTTATTGAGGAAGTTGACGACGACGACGTCGCACTTCTGGCCGTAGCGGTGGCAACGGCCGATTCGTTGTTCGATTCGCTGAGGGTTCCACGGCAGGTCGTAGTTGACGACGAGGTTGCAGAACTGGAGGTTGATGCCCTCGGCGGCGGCCTCGGTGGCGATCATGATGGAGGCGGTGTCGCGGAAGTGGTCCACGAGCGCGGCCCGCATGTCGGCGGCGGGCGAACCGGAGATTCGGTCGGTGCCGGCGTACTTCTCCTGCCAGTGTCGGAGAATCTCGCGCGAGCCGGGGTCGTTGTTGGTGCCGTTGAAGAGCATCACCTTGCCGGCGAACTCGGTTTCTTCCAGGATGCGGAAGAGGTATTCCTGCGTGCGGCGGGATTCGGTGAAGATGATGGCCTTCTGCTGGAGGGCAGCATCGCCCTGGCGCTCCTGTGCTTTGGCGGCCTCGGCGAAGCCCTTGCGAAGGGCCATGAGCAGCACTTCGCCCTTGGAGTTGCGGACGATTGACTTCGCGAGGGCATGGAACTCGCGGAGCTTGGCGGTCTCGACTTTGAGTTCGGCGAGTTGCTCGTGCGTGTAGCTGACTGGAGCATCGCGGGTTGAGTCATCCTCTTCCCACTCGTCTGCGAGCTCGTCGTACTCCTCGACATCTGCCGGCAGGGCATCGGGCGGAGCGGTCACCGGTTCGGAGGCTGCGGCTGCCGATTCGAGCTTCGTGGCGAGGCCGTTCAGTGTGTCGGAGATGGCGTAGGTTGATGAGGCGAGCAGTTTGCGAAGGATCAGCGTCATCAGCGAACGCTGGCTCGCGGGCAGTGCGTACAGCGTGGGCCTCTGGAGGTACTCGGAGACGAGGTCGTAGAGTCGTTGTTCCTCCTCGGATGGCACGAACTCCTGCACCAATGCGTGGCGATCGGTGTACTTGATGTACTCGAGCACCTGCTTGCGGAGGGTGCGTTTGCAGACGGGTTGGAGGCGTTCCTTGAGTTCCTGGAAGTCCTCGTTGTCTCCCAGCCGTGTGAACCGGGAGCGGAACGCCTTCAGGTCGCCGAAGGCAAAGTCGTCGATGATGCTCACGAGCCCGTAGAGTTCGAGCAGCGTGTTCTGCAGCGGCGTCGCGGTAAGCAGCACCTTCCGATACGGCGCGACGGCCTGTTTGATGGCATTGGCGATCTTGTTGGTGGGCTTGAAGACATTGCGCAGCCGGTGCGCTTCGTCGATCACCACCAAGTCCCATGGCGTCTGCCGGACATATGGCTCGCACTTCTTGGCGAACTGGTACGAGCAGATGATGACGGCATGCTGCTGGAACGGGTTCAGATTGCCGGAGCGGACGGCTTCATTAAACGTGCGGTTCTCAAGGATCGCGGAGGGCAGGAAGAACTTGTCGGCAAGCTCCTGGCTCCACTGCTTGCGCAGGTTGGCCGGAGCGATGACCAGAACGCGCCGCCGGCGCTCTGCCCACATTTGAGCGATGAGCAGGCCAGCCTCGATCGTCTTTCCGAGTCCGACTTCGTCGGCAAGAATCGCCCCCTTAGACAGAGGGTTGCGGAACGCGAAGAGCGCCGCCTCAATCTGGTGCGGGTTGAGGTCCACCTGGGCGTCAGAAAGCACGGCGGTCAGCTTCTCGATGCTGTCGGAAGCACAGCGGCGGGTCAGATCATGGGCGATGTACTTGGCGTGGTAGTCCGTGATCATCCGTGGACCTCGGATGACTCACCGGCTCCTTGATCGGGCCTCGGGCGCTTCGGGGCAGATTCGGTGCTTGCTGGGTGGTTCAGCCGGTATCGCCAGCCGTCGTCTCCTCGTTCGGATCGGATGTCATGGCCTCGCTGGCGAAGGGCGGTCACGTCGCGCGAAACCGTCGGGATGGAGACCCCCAGCTCCTTGGCAATCATTGGCGTCGAGTAGGTCCCCTTGCGGATCATGCCAAGCACGGCCTCCAGCCGTCGTTCAATGTCGAGGGATCGTTGGTACAGCATCTGCGGGGCCTCCTGACCTCCGCCACCTGTCTATCGGACGATGATAGACATGTCAACCCGATGCCTTCAGGACCTGCTCGGAGGGAGTAGAGCGTGAGGTTTGAAGCGGGAGAGAGGGGCGCGTCTCACGCTCCATCAACCCGGTGGCTCGGGGTGTCTCCGGATTGGCGCCTTCGGATTTGCAGCCTTCCGATGGGAAGGCACCTCACCAAACAGAAAGCACCCCGGCGGGTGCGCCGCGGTGCGGTGAGAGTCAGGCGGCCTGCGTCTGCTCGTCGGGGACATCGTGAAGGGCGGTGATGATGTCGGTCGCGGTCTTCTGGATGCGGTCCAGCGACTCGGCGAGCGTCTTCGTCTCGCCGTTGTAGAGCTGGATGTAGTCGCTGGCGGCGGTCCCGTTCTCAAGGCCGATGGCCTGGCAGACGACGAATGCGACCGCTTCGGCCTCGGTCTCGCGGACGGTCTTGCTGGTCGGACGGTCGTCGCCGCGGTGGAGCAGTTCGTGGGCCAGCTCGTGGACAGTGACGGAGAACTCGTGGGCCGGCTCAAGGTCGGGGCGGATGCTGATGCGGCCGCCGCGTGAGACGCCGTCGGCCCCGAAGGGCAGGTCGTCGTTGTCGATCGTGATGCCGCGCTCGGCGATGATCCCGCGAAGTCGGCAGAGGCAATGGCCGGGTTCACCGCTGATGCGGGACGGCTCGGGAAGCGCCTCGCCGTCGGTCTGGGACACGTCGAAGACATAGACGCCGCGGAATCGCAGCACGGACTGCGGCTGCTCGCTGTCTTTGGCGTCCTCGTCCTGCTTGCGGATCAGCATCGGCGCGATGATGACGATACCCTTCTCGCCCTTCTTCACGAAGCGGCCCAGCTGCTTCCAAGTGTTGAAGCCGGCGACATGGGTCGCGTCGGGCATCTGCGAGAGGATCAGCATGATGTTCCCGAAGCTGTACGTGTGGAACCGGGCGAGCATCGCGAGGTAGCGGGTGAGTTCTTCGCTTCGTCCACTCTTGAGCGCTTCAGCGAGTTGTACGAGGGCATGGTCGGCAACTGTCTTGGCTTGTTCGGCTTTCATGGTTTGCTCCTTTGCCGGGCCCCGCGACGTGCGGCCCCTTCGCAAGCACGAGGGGCCACTCGCGGGTGGCAAAGGAGCGAGCGGTGCGCAGGCCGACAGCCCGCCGGAGAGTTCCGCGCCAGCGGAGCAGGCCGAATGACGGAGGGAACCCGCAGGGCGGCGATAGCCGCGTCCGGCGTGAGGCGTGCAGGACTTGAAGGCGGGAAGCGCAGCGGTGACGGCTGGAGCGCCGCGGAAGAAAGCCGTAAGACAAGCCAACTGGCCGACGGCCCGACATAGACATCGCAAAATGCAGGCGAAGAAACCCACCGCTGCCGGTCAGCCGCGCACTCTTCAGCGGGAATGCCGAGACTGATTCGGGCGCCCGGTGCGCCTGGCCTTATCACACCGGGTGCCGGGCCGTTACCGGAACTGCCGTGTGGGCTTGGCCAAGAAGGCAAGCAAAGGATGAGGCGGAACTTACCGACCTCCCTTGCCGCCGCGATCGTCCGGACCGACCGCGCCCTTCAGGGACGGCGAGCCTCAACAGCAGTCTTGATGGCGTTGATCTGGTCGAGCCAGGTGCTGAACTGCGTCCGCGAGCGCGTCGTGTAGAAGTTGCGCGGGTCGTCGTGCTCCGGCGGACTGAGATTCGCGTAGATGTCGCGAAGGGTGTCAGCCTCCGCGGCCTCCAGCGGAACGAGCCTCGTGAATGCGTGGAACTCGGAGACCTGCAAGGTTTTCGGCTTGTACTGATGCCGCAGGTCGTTGAATACGTGCTTATTTGTAAGGCATTCGATCAAGCGTCGCATCAATCCCGCGGTGCGTTCCTTCTCACTGGCGCTTGGCTCACCAGGCCCGGCGAGCATCGGTCCGATTTCGTTGGACAGCTCTTCCCAACGTTCGCTATATTCGCGCACCGTGGCGCAATCCTCCAATACCTGAACTGACATGCGCGCGTTCAGACCGGGCGATCGATTGATCGTCGTTTGCAGATTGATGAAGAAATCCCAGTTGTGGGTCAGCACGATCACCTGTGTCTGTGGCTGCTCCCGAACAAGATTCCGAAGCCGCTCACAGAAATTGGATACGTAGTTGTAGTCGAAGCTGGTGGCCGGATCGTCGAATACCAGCACGCGGTGCCGCGCTGTGGAAGCTTCGCACATGAAGACGGCGAGAGCATGCACTTTCTGCTCACCCTCACTGAGTACACGATAGACCGGAGAATCACCGACCTGCGGTGTCACGATGATGTCTTGCTGGTCACCGCGGCTTGCTAACCTGACTCCCATCTGGTGCAAGGTTGCGCCGCAGAGGCTCCGATACTCGTCGCTCAGTCTTTGCTCAAGGGTGTCGAGAACAAGCTCGCGATGCGCCTCCTTGCCTTTCATGGTCATAGCGCGAAGCCTTGAAGCGAAGTCGTAGCGGCTCAGACGCCGATGATCAGGCGTCAGTCGGCTGGCACTTTCACAGAGCGCTGCGAGCGCATCCTTGTCAGCGGCAACGGCCTGATGAGACCGGAGCGTTCCGATCTCCGCTTGAACGGCGCTGATTCGGGCGGTCAACTCCTGACGACTTCGTGTGCCTGTGGTGATCGCCTCGTTGAGTGCGGTTTGAGCGGCTCGGATGGTAGTGAGATATCCGGCGAGTTCGTTGCAGCGGGCGTACCGCGTCACATCTCCGCTCGACAACGGCTGGTCCGCAGCGGGAGCCGCGGTGACAACCGCCTCAACCGCGGCGATGATTGCATCATACGTACCGGCCGGAAGCGAATCACTACAGGCGGAGTAGTCGTTGAGGCGGAACTGGCCGATGCGTGTCAGTGTTGCTCGGCCGTTCTGGACCGTCTGCTCAAGCTCCAACAGCTCCGCCCGAAGTGTGGACGTGAGGTATCCGTGATAGACGGTGAACAAGCGCTCGGCGTCCGCCGTCATGGTTTGGTTGCATAGCGGGCACGCATGTTCGCCAACCCGAAACGCTGACAGGTCATACATGGCGGCCGCGGCGGCAATGAGCGCCTGATGCTGCTCATGATTGACACCTGACGGAAACGCCTGGCGCGCAAGCTCCGTACTTGCGGCTCGCTTCTCCGTCGCTTGTACGTCGGCCGTCTGGAGATCGGCTAGCCTCGCGGAGTTACACCAAGTCCCCAGTGAGGTCAGCTGGGCTGCAAGCTGTTCCAGCAGCGCGTGTTGCGCCCGAAGCGATCTCAATCCCTCCTCGCTGGCGGCTGCTGAGTACTGAGCGAGCAGTCGCTCGCATTCGGCGAGGCGAGCTACCCGCGCATCGTCGAAAGCCGGGAGTGCCGCAAGGTATGCGGCGCAGGCATCCGAGCTGACCGCGCCCCAGTGATTGAATGGTGCCGCAGCGATATCGACCCGGTCAGCAAGACGCTGTTTGGCGGCGTCAATGTCCCGCTGGATTCGGGTCATCGCGTCATTGACGCGAGTCGTCGCCGCAGCCTGAAACGCGGTAGCCAGACTCCTCGCGTACTCGAACACCTCAAGTCGAAAGGGAGCAACCTCGACAACCGCGCGTGGCTGAAGAGTGCCGTTAGTATGTTTGATCGCAACGGTTGAATCAAAATACTTGAGAGAAGACACGAGAGTTCCGTAGCCGAGCGACTGACTCCATGTGACCGGCAAGGGCTGGTCGCGAAACTTGTACACGAACGCTGGGGTACCGGGATTGGTGGCACGCACGTTGTGTAGCGGGTCCGTGGGTCTTTCGGGACTCGCGAGTACCTTCAGTGCCTGACAGAGACTGGACTTCCCGGAACCGTTCTTGCCAAAGATGAGCGTGAGTTGTCTAGTGAAGCGAACTTCGAGACCGGGCATGAGCTTCTTGAACGCGTCGAAGCTCGACAGCGATTCGAGAAAAGCGGGAGTCGGCGGATGCGCACCATTCGTGGGAGCTGGGGGTACGGCAGCAGCCGCTGGCGCGTAGGGGACCTCGCCGTGGAAGAGACCCCAAAGAGTGTCCAGCAGATCCGGTGGAGGAGCTTCGCCTGTCGAAGTGATTGCATAATCGCAGAGAGCATGAAACCATGCTTCATTCACCGTATCGCGTAGTTCAAGAAGATAGCCAATGGCATCGGGAAATCTTGGCATCGCTGATCACCGCCGTTCACTCAGATTCCAGCAGCTTTACGGAAAGTCCGTCGATCTCCTGGAGTGACTTCCCTGCAATCCCCTGCAGGTCACCGTACATGCCTGCGGTGGACTCAATGACGCCACGAATCTGCTCCTCTCGCTTCGCCCATAGCCGCGTCATGGTCTTGCGTTCCTTTTCTAAGTCCTCGTGCATGTCGCTGAACTTCTCAACGATCGCCTGTACGCGTTGGCGGAATCGCGGCCCGGTAAGGTACCCATAGACCATCTCCATCTTGGTCTGCTGACCCTCGCTCGCCATACGGGCACCTGCGAGCTCCACAAGTGAATGGCGTAGGGCAATGGCGACCGGGAGTGCGCAGCGATAGGAGGTCACCCATACCCCATCGATGAGGTTGAAAGTTTCAACATCCTTCGGGAGTGCTTGGCTGACGATGACTGCAAGTTCGGCCTTTGCGGCTCGCTGGTCCTCGCGAAGCTTGGCAAGCCAACCGTCGGTCCAGTTCTTCGTGCGCTTGGATTCCCAGAGGATCGTACCGCACGGCTGACCCATTGCTCCGACAACGCGCTGGAGTGCATCGCCTCCATGCTCGCCCTTCGCGACGGGTTGAATGGTGTCGAAGGGGAACTTCTCACGGAGCATGGTTTCCAGCTCAAGTTCCTGGACCTCGCCCTGGAGTTGCTGTGAGCCTTGTTCTGCTTTTCGCTTCAGCTCCTCGATTTGCTTCTGCATGGAACTGATGGTCTGCTCCTTCTCGGCCACTTTGAGCCTGAGGGAGTCCTCTGCTTCCTTTTTCGCCTGCTCACGCGTTGCGTTCAATGACGCCTGAACCCTCTTCTCGATCGTCAGGTCCATTTCACGTTTTGCGTCGTCCAGTTCTCGCTGCTTGCGGATCAAATCGGCCTGAGCCTTCTGCGCCTCGGCGAGCTTTTCGTCACGCTGCTTGAGCACCTCGTTGAGTTCCGCGAGCTCTTTAGCTTTCTGCTCCAGATCGTTGCCCATCGCCACCCGGGCCTTCTTGGCTTCCTCGGCAGCTATGACGGTGCGCTCGGCCTTGAGCTTGGTCGCAACCTGGTCGTCTATCTCGTCTTTGGCCTTCGCAAGTGCGGCTTGCTGTTCCTTGAGTGCGAACTCGCGCTTGGCGATGTCGGCGTCCTTCTCCACGATCCGCTGCTCGTACTGCCGGCGTGTGGACTCGATGAGCGGGGCAGCAAGCGATTCGGTTAGCTTGATCTCAGTCTTGCAGGATGGACAGACAATCGTCGGCTCGGTCATGGGTACCCGCTGCTTTCTGCCGCAAGGGTATCCAGACTTTCCCTCCAGGGTCGGAAACTGGCCGGGTGGTGGCCGTCGCGGCCCGGCCAATGGGTTCACATATCCGGCCTAGCACTGGGCTCGTGCCCTGTCAACGACGGAGCGCGTTGAGCACCGCGAGCGGATCGTCCCATTCCAGGGCATCGCACCAATCGAGGAACTCGATGGGATCGAGGCGGCGCTGGCCGGTCAAGGTCTTGTGGACGGTTGTGCGGGGTTTCCCCAGCCTCTCTGCCAGCGCCCTGACCGACAGTTTAAGTTCGTCGGCCCGCTTCTGGAGCTTCTGAGCCAAGGCCTGATAGGCGCTGTTCTGGAGCGGCTGCTTGGCTGGCAGCGCGGTCAGATTTTTCCGGCGAGCGGGTGGCACAACGAAGGAAAGCAGGTACATTGAAGTGTCCCCAAAACAGGGACATTCAGGCGGGTGGCATCACCCTGCCCTCACACCGTCTGAAATCGCGGATGCTTTGGTCCTGGCATGCGTGCGCCGACATTGCTTCCGAGCCCTCATTCTGGAGAACGCGGGATGAACTCAACTTCGCATCTGTTCGTTGTGGCAGTCGCCTTTGGCTCCATCGCCCAAGTCGGACTGGGCCAGAGCATCGTGGTCAACGGCAGCTTCGAGTCATACGGCGGACCGGGAAACAGCAACATCGGTATGGGCCTTGATGGCTGGACCATTGGCGAGCCTGCGGGCATTGACATCGTCATCCCTGAGTCAGGACCTGGCCACTACTGGTTGCCTGTGGACGGTGAAGTCTCCCTCTCGCTCAACTGGGCCGGCCCATCTTCGATTACCCAGGCCCTCGTGACCGAGCCGGGGCAGCTCTATGAGGTTCGGTTCTTCATGGCAGCGGAGATCTTTGGCGGGCCGCAGTGGCGCACGATGGATGTGACCTGGAATGGTGTCACCATCGGATCACCTGCATTCGAGTACACTGGACAAGGCCCGGACGACATGGGCTGGATCGAGTTCGTTTACACCGCGATGGGGACGGGTGATGATGCCCTCTCCTTTGTCAGCACGACCGATGCCAACTATGGCCCTGCGCTCGATCTCGTTTCGGTGATCCCCGTCCCCTCTCCTGCAACGCTTCCCGTCATGGCCGCTCTCGGGTTCGGAGTCACGCGCCGCCGGAGAGTATGAGCTTTGTCCCCAGCGGCAGGCCGCCAGCTACCGGAAGAGCTATAGGTATCTGCTACAGGTTTCGGGGGGGCGATTCAGCGCACCCTCGAAGCGTGCCGGGGGGGGTGATTCAGCGCACCATCGGGGGCGATTCAGCGTGGATAACTCTGCCTGCAAACAGGGTTGCTCACAGCCTGAAAGCCAGCTTCGTCGGCTGCACCGGAGCCCGTGAAGCGTGCAGCGCGATCCCGCCGATTACTTCCGTCACCCTCGCGTCGGGGTAGACGGCCAGGGTCTGCCGGAGAGCCAGGCGGAACTGCTTCTTGAAGTCCTTTGCGCAGCCATACTCCTGCCCGAACTGTTCGTACAGGTTCCGCCAGCTGAGCTTCGTGCCGCCGGCTCCGGCCACTCGCCGGAGCCGGTGCGCCAGCCAGGCATATACATCCAATGCCAGGGCGGAATGCCGTAGGGCTGCCAGGGCTCGGGGGTCCAGCGGCACGGCGTGCTCGATCAGCGTGCCGTAGAACTCCTCGGAGAGTTCAAGTACGCCAGGCCAGAGCGTCGCCTGTTCACCGTCCTGGTGGAGCCACGCCTCGAAACGTCGGATGGGCTTGGCGTCGATCGTCGTCACGCGCCCGTCGGTCTGCACTCCCAGGGACAGCCTGCACGCGGCCAGCGCCTGCATCTGGCGTTTCAGGGCTCGGTAGCCGCCCCTCGCCCCACCGCTTGTCTGCATCCCGAGAGTCGTGAGGAACTGGCGGGTGCTGTGGCCCACCTCCACCGACCGGCTCCGCGTGCGGACCGCCTCTGAACTGACATGCACCATCACGAGCCGGGGAACGGCGCCATACGGGAGGGGCTGGTCCAGCCAGCACTTGCCGTCCCAGAGCTTCCCCGCTTCCAAGAGGATCGAGGCACGACCATTGTGGCGTTCAAATGTCCGCTGGTCAGTGTGCCGTCTGGGCATCCCGATCTGGCATAGCAGGGAATGCAGGAAGTCAGCCCGCGGTGCCGGCTCGCTGCGAATGCTCGCTGAGGCTTCAATCAGTCTCTGCGAAAGTGACGACAGCCGCGTTTCCTGTGCGGGATGAGTGGATCGACGCGCAGGCGCGAGGGTGTGCGGACAGGTACCGGGCATGGTAAACGTCCGTTAGCGATTCGCGGTGTGGTTGCTCTTCCTCTGCACCGATGCTCGCCTGCGGTGCCGCGGTTTTCCTGGAAACCCACACTCACTGTGCCTCAGTGGGACAAATGTCGATTCAAAACGTTGCGGCCCCCCGCAACCACCTGAATCGAAACAAGAATTCAAAGAGTTAGCTACAGCCACCTGCGCGCAATCCGCGAGTTCCGCCTCAAGGTACTCGCCTCTGCGGTGAATCACGATGCGTTCGCCGAGGATTGCCTTGAGCACTTCGCGTGCCGGGGCGACATGTCCGTTGAGGCGCTGCTCCAGTTCATCGATGGCCGCTTCAAATCGTTCCACGGCCTTGGGCAGAATGGCGGCGACCTGCCAGCGTGACGCCCGTTCGAGTTGCCGTTTGAGTTCCGCGACTTCCGCCTCGGCGGCTTCGAGTGATTCCTTCGTGCTCACCGTCAGAATGCCCTGCTTGATGGCGTTCAGCAGATTGTCCCTTGTCCGGCACGCCGCCTTGAGCTTCTGCTCGATCTGTGCAGCATGATCCGATGCGTTATGATCCTCGATGAGTCGTGCCGCTGAGGCTTTGAATGTGTCCAGGCATCTGGGCGACTTGAGCCGTTGCTTGACCGACGCCAGGATGTTCTCTTCCACGATCTGCCTGGACACGGTGAGCCCGTTCGAGCAGACCGCCGATCCCCTCGTCTTGTGGTTGGCGCAGCCGTATCGGCCGCCGCCGGCGGCGACCACGAAGTTTCCGCCGCACTCGGCGCAGCGCATCATGCCGGAGAAGAGGTATTTCCTCGCTGCCGTGCCGTGTTTGCCGATGCCGGAGGCTCGTGTTCGCTGCTGTCGCGCTCTGACTGCTTCGAGCACTGCTTCGGGCACGATCCGCAGTTCGGGGCGGTGCGAGACGACCCAATCCTCTTTCGGGCGTTCGCGATAGGTCCGTTTGCCGGTGTCGGGATGCTTGACCCACATGCGTCGGTTCCAGATCAGCGTGCCGGCGTACATCTCGTTTTCGAGCATCACCTTGATAGCCGAGATCGCCCAGCTCGAACCGCGTGACGATGGAATCTTCCGCCGGTTGAGTTCGCTGGCGATCCACTTGTACGAGTGGCCGCTCGCATACCACTCATGGATCAGCCGCACGATCTCCGCCTGGTGCTCGTCGATCCGGTACTCGACGGCGACTACCACCGGCCGGCCGTATGCGTCGGTCCTCGACTCATCCTCGATGGGCGCATTTCGGTAGCCGAAGGTGCGGCCGCCGCAGTTGTATCCCTTGATGGCCTGGCCGGTCATGCCCCGGTGCGTGCGCTCGCGGAGGTCATCGAGGAACAGTTCGTTCATCAGCCCCTTGAAACCGGCGTGGATCTTGTGCCCCTTCCGGTCGCTGTCGTAGCCGTCGGAGACGCCGACGATGCGGATGCCTCGCCATGTCAGGCGGCGCAGCACTCCTTTCATCTCGTAGTCGTCGCGGGACAGGCGCGAGAGGTCGTCCACGATGAGCACGGCAAACCGGCCTGCCATCGCCGCTTCGAGCATCGCCTGGTATCCGGGACGGGAGCGCACGGCGCCCGAGATCGCCTTGTCGTGGTAGACCTCGTCTACGACAATGCCTTCGCGTTCAGCGAACCGGGTGCAGTTCCTCACCTGGTCGTCTATTGATGCCTCGCGTTGGCCGTCGGTGCTGTACCTGGCGTAGATCACTGCGTGCATGTTCCCTCCCTGCCTGTTGTTGTCGGATGGCGCGGACCTCGGCCAGATACTGCTCCACCTCGATCACGGCAATGAGGTGGATAAGCCTGTCGAGTGGTGACAGGAATACCTTCGGCTTGTCCCGCATAACGCTTCCGTTCCGTGTTGTTGGACCGGGAGTCGTGCCACGCTCGTCCAGATCGAGCAATAGCGGACTTGTTGGAAGTTTCCAATCTCAACTGCACCGCATCGGGCGCAAAGCGGCCATGCGCTGCGTGTGCGCCACAGGGCTGCGTGCAACAGACAATTGTGTTGGACGCATCCAACAAATCATCCGTTGACCACACTGGGTGGACGCACTATCTGCGAGTGCATGATTGACGAGGATTTTCAACTGACGGTCGAGGCGTTCATCCGGCGCCACGATCTCTCGCCGACCACCTTTGGCCTCTGGGCAATGAACGACTCGCGGTTCGTGTTCGACCTCCGCGATGGTCGTGTCTGCTTCGGGAAGACCATCCGGCGGGTCTACCAGTTCATGGATGAGTACGAGCGGAAGCAGGAGGCCAAGCGAACGCGGCTGGCTATACAGAACAGCCGGGCGGACAACGCCGGAAATGACGCATTGGGCTGATTCAAGATTGAATTTCGAATCCGTCCAAACAGAGGGCTGCCCGCCAGGAAACCACTCGCTGGCGGACGCCTGGAGCCATTTGGAGAGCCAATTTGAGCCATTTGAGCGATACAGGCCATTGCTATCGCTCATGAATCGTGCTATTGTGAGCGATAGAGAGGCAGTCTATCGCTCATGAAATGGAACTGGCAGCAACCTGATTGGCCCCGCTTTACCTGGGCCGAATCCCGGCTGGAGAAGGCCGAGGAGCGATTCCTGCTGATCGGGGGCCAGTTTATCGGCACCGTTCGGCATCTGGCCGAGGAAGATCGGGACCTGCTGACCGTCGAGGCCATGAGTGACGAGGCCGTCACCACCTCGCGCATCGAGGGCGAGATCCTCGACCGTGACAGCGTCCAGTCCTCCATCCGTCGCCAGCTCGGGCTGGCGGGCGACCGGCGGAGCGTCAAGCCCGCCGAACAGGGCATCGGCGAGATGATGGTTCACCTGTTCCGTCACTTCGCTGATCCACTCGATAAAGCCATGCTCTTTGACTGGCACCGGATGGTGACCCACGGCCGGACCGACCTGCGGGACATCGGCAGCTACCGCACGCACGCGGAGCCGATGCAGGTGGTCTCGGGACGAATCTACGAACCTAGCGTTCACTTTGAGGCGCCGCCTTCCGACCGGGTGCCGGCGGAGATGACCAAGTATATCGAGTGGTTCAATCGAACCACGCAGGGCAACGAGACTTTGCCGACACTGACTCGGGCGGGAATCGCGCACCTGTACTTTGAATGCATCCATCCCTTCGAGGACGGCAACGGCCGCATCGGTCGTGCCATCGCCGAGAAGGCGCTGGCCCAAGGGCTCGGGCAGCCCACCCTGACGGCGCTCGCGGCAACGATCCTGCTTCGGCGCAAGGGCTACTACGACGCGCTCGAAGCGGCGAACAAGTGCAACGAGATCACGGGCTGGCTCGCGTGGTTCGCGGGCGTCTGCCTGGAAGCGCAGCAGCGGACCATCGCGCATGTCGAGTTCCTCATCGACAAAACAAAGCTGCTCGACCGTCTCCGCGACCAGCTCAACGAGCGCCAGAAAGCGGCGTTGCTACGGATGCTCCGCGAAGGCCCGTCCGGTTTCAAGGGCGGCCTCAGCGCAGGCAACTATGCCAGCATCGCGAAGACCTCGGCCGCGACCGCAACACGCGATCTGACTGAACTCGTCGATATGGGCGCACTTTCACGCACCGGCGAACTGAGACACACGCGGTATCACCTGACCATCCCGCTGCGGCCCGTGCCTTCAATCACAATCGGCCCCGCTGGTGAAATCATCGAGACCCCGCTTCGATAGGATGACGGTTTCACGGTGAAACCGTGCCGAAGCACCGCTTCGGGGAGACGTCTGACACACAAATTCAGCGGGCGGGTTTCAGGACGACACATCGGCATCAGGGACAACGGGCAGCAGCAGAAAAACACCCCGGCACCGTCAGGTGCCGGGGTGTTGAGCAATCAGTGCTCGGAGGGCAGGTAGAGCGTCCAATGCTGACCGTCATAGCCGGCCCACACATCGACATGATCGAGCGGGAAGTCGGTCCACGGGATGCGGCGGCTGAAGAACGACGGCACGTCGCTGTCGGCCCGGGCCGTCAGTTCCGCCGAGCGGTCCTCGCGGACTTCGAGCTTCCAGAAGTGCAGGCTGAGCACGCGGTCGTCGGATTGTCCTGCACGGGCGACATCGCCGCCGGCGATGGCCAGCGCGATCTCGTCAATGAGCCAGTAGGCCCCGGCTCGCTCCGCGAGATACTGAACTCCGGGCGTGTAGATGACACCTCGGGCCAGCGGGTGGCGGAAGCGGTCGAGGTCGCCAGTGAACTGGCGGAGGTCGGCATGGGTAAGCGGTGTGTTCATCGGTGGTTCTCCTTTCGTGGTTGGTTGACCGATGCACACCGGACGGCGGCCGTGGCAAGCCGCCGCGTCAAGGGGATGGTGCGGGCAGGAGCGAAAGCGACAACACGGTCCCCTTGAGGCCGAAGGCCGCACGCGGTGGCGGCGGACGCCAGGATGGGCATCACTCAGGTCAAACCGGCCACGAAAGGAACTGGCAACCGTTCACCGCTCCGCTGGCTTCGGCGATCCGCTCACAGGCGTACTCGAAGTAGACCGGATCACGCTCGATACCGATGAATCGCTTGCCCGCGAGCACGGCGGCGACGCCGGTGGTGCCGCTGCCCATGAACGGGTCGAGGATCGAGTCGGCGCGGATGGAGTCGCAGAAGTAGCGAACCTGCTCGAGCGGCCTCGGGCAAGGTACGGGATTCTCGCCGCGATAGCCCTTCCACGGGCGAAGGTCGGAGACGTGCCAGTCGCGGGGAAGCTCGTCCTTGAGCAGAGATCTGCCGCTCCAGAAGATGACCGGGTCCCAGCTCAGGCATCGTTGCTTGCCGCGCTGCGGATACTCCTTGCATGCGGCGATGACGCGGAAGCCCTCCGGGAAGTAGCGGTGCCACGATCCGATGGTCAGCGGGCTCTGCCACACGAAGCACGGACCATTGCCCGTGATGCGGATGAGTTCTGGGACAAGCCGCGCCATCATGGCGTCGTACTTGCCGGGAGCGTCGTCGTAGCTGCGGTACTCGAAGCCGATGCCGTAGGGCGGGTCGGTGACGACGGCATCGATGCCGGAAAGCGCCGGCAGGATATCGAAACAGTCGGCACGATAGAGGGTGGCGTTGCCGATGACGCGCCTGGTGACGCCGGTGGGAACGGCTACCGGCTTGGGTCGGGAAGACGCACGGCCAGCATAGAACGGGTTGATGGCGACGCGGCTCATGGCTGGGCCTCCTCGCGCTGTTCGGCTTCAAAGTGCAGTGTCGCTGCCGCGAGCACGGCCCCCGTGTCGAAGCCCTGCCCTGCTGCGAAGTGGAGCAGGTCGGCGATGAGGTCGCCGGTGGCGGTCTCCAGGTCGCCGGGGTGCATGGTGTCGGGATGGTCGCCGGAGTAGGTGCGGCGGGTGAAGACGGCCAAAGCCTCCTTCGCCCATTCGGCGCGGTCGTGGTTGGTGGGTTCATTGGTCATGGTGAGTCTCCTTTCAAGGGGCACGGGCGGGCCTTTCAGCCCGCCCGCCCGGTGGTTTCAGTCCTTCTTGTCGCTCGCGACGCGGAGCGTGATGCGTCCGTCGAGCGGCACGACTTCGAGCTGGATGTTGAATCCGTTGCCGTCGCCGTGCTGCCAGGCGGCCCCGATTCGGGTCCAGAATCCCTTGCCCGCCTTGCTGTCGCGCACCTGGTAGGCGATGTGGGTCGGGGCCTTGGAGGCGTTGGTGTTCTTGTCGGTCATGGTGAAGTCTCCTTCTGCTTGGTTTCCGGCCGCGCCCATCGCGGCCTGATGGCTCGCGGGAAACGGCCGCCACAGCTGGAGCGCAAGCGCCCCGGTCACAGCGGAAAGTGGGAGGGACCCGGTCTAGAGCGGAGCATCGCGCAGTGAAGATTGGGAGGAACCGGCTTTCTGCTTGACCGGGCCGGCGGCGGCTGTAGCGATGCCGTGAATCAGGCCGTTGTGGGTGCAGGAACCGGGCGGAAGGATGACGCGTGACCGGACTACCAACGCTGCGAACTCGCTCATATCGCATCGGTGCTGCGATGGGCGGCGTGGCGTGACCCGCCTCGCATCCTCTGGCGGGCGACGGCGAGTCAGCATCCGGCGGTCGTGCCATTGGCGGTGCCATCCATGCGGGCGACAACACTGAACCAACGGGCGGCGCGCGAGTGCCCGTGAAACCGTGAAAGAAACGGCTGCGACCAACGAACCGGCCATTGACCTTGCCGAATGAGGCGTAGGAAAGTGGAACAATCATGCTGCGCATCAACCCGAACACCACGCCAGCCGGAGCCAAGAGCTACTACACGACGGCGGACTACTACGTCGAGGGCCAGGAACTCGCGGGCGTGTGGCGCGGCGATGCGGCCAAGAGGCTGGGGCTTTCAGGGAAGGTCGAGCGCAATGACTGGGACGCACTGTGCGACAACCTCCACCCGGCGACCGGCGAGGCCCTGACGCCGAGGCGCAGGGCCGACCGGCGCGTCGGCTACGACTTCAACTTCCATGTGCCCAAGAGCGTGTCACTGCTGTACGGCCTGACGCAGGACGAGCGGCTGCTGGATGCCTTCAGGGCATCCGTGGAGGAGACCATGCGCGACATGGAATCCGAGATGCAGACGCGCGTGCGTTCGGACGGTCGCAACGAGGACCGCACGACCGGCAACATGGTGTGGGGCGAGTTCATCCATTTCACGGCGCGGCCGGTGGACGGCGTGCCAGACCCGCACCTGCACGCGCACTGCTTCGTGTTCAACGCCACCTGGGACCGCGAAGAATCGCGCTGGAAGGCGGGGCAGTTCGCGGGGATCAAGCGGGACGCTCCCTACTTCGAGGCGGTGTTCCATTCGCGACTGGCGAGGCGGCTCCAGGAACTCGGACTTCCCACCGAGCGCACACGGACGGGCTGGGAAATCGCCGGTGTTCCGGATGCGGCCATCGAGCGGTTCTCGCGGCGCACGGCCGTCATCGAAGATGCGGCCCGCGAAGCGGGCATCACAGATCCGGACGCCAGGGGCGAGCTTGGGGCGAAGACCCGCGAGCGCAAGGCCAAGGATCTCACGCTGGGTGAGCTGCGAGACGAGTGGCGTTCCAGGTTGACCCCGGCAGAGGCCGTGATGATCTCCTTGACCGCCGACCGGCTGGGCGACCGGGCTCTCCGGGAGCGCCCGGAGGCAGCCCGCGATGGAGTCGAGCAAGCCGTCAGCCACTGTTTCGAGCGCAGCGCGGTCGTGCCGGAGCGACGGCTGCTGGCGGAGGCGATGAAGCGCAGCATCGGCGATGCTTCGCCCGGCATGGTTGCCGACGCTATGGCGAATCAGGGTCTCATCCTTGCCGAGCGCGGTGGACGCCGCCTCGCCACGACGCGCGAGGTGCTGGATGAAGAGTCACGCATGGTGGCGTTCGCCAGGAACGGACGCGGAAGCTGCCGCCCCCTCGCCCCTCAGCATGTCATCCAGAGGGACTGGCTGAACGATGCCCAGAAGAGCGCCGTCAAACATGTGCTCGTATCCCGCGATCGCGTTGTCGTGGTGCGCGGTGCGGCGGGCACGGGTAAGACGAGCATGATGCAGGAAGCGGTTGAGGGCATCGAGGCCGCCGGCACGCGGGTGTTCACCTTCGCCCCTTCGGCCGACGCCAGCCGTGGCGTGCTGCGGCAGGAGGGATTCAAGAGTGCGGACACGGTGTCCAGGCTGCTGGTGGATGAGCGGCTCCAGGCGGAAGTCCGGGGGCAGGTCATGTGGATTGACGAGGCTGGCCTGCTGTCCTCGCGGGCGATGGCGGAGGTCTTCGACCTGGCCGCGCGACTGGATGCCCGGGTAGTCCTCTCCGGTGACCGGCGCCAGCACGGCTCGGTCGAGCGCGGGGCGGCGCTCCGGCTTCTGGAAGAGGAAGCGGGCATCCGGCCCGCCGAACTCCGCGACATCCAGCGCCAGCGCGGCGCATATAAGGCGGCGGTCGCGGCCCTCGGGGACGGCAGGATCGACGAGGGCTTCCGCCGGCTGGACGAACTCGGCTGGATACGCGAAGTCGAGGATGCAGAGCGGTACGAACTGCTCGCCCGGGACTACCTGGCGACGGTGGAACAAGGCAAGACGGCGCTGGTCGTGTCGCCGACGCACCTGGAGGGCGATTGGATCACCGATGAGATCCGCACCCGGCTCCGTGACGCTGGCAAGCTGCGTGGCAGGGATCATCACTTCACCAATCTGGAGAGCGTGAATCTCACCGAGGCCGAGCGGCGGGACGCGATCAGCTATTCGCCGGGCGATGTGCTGGTCTTCCACCAGAACGCCAAGGGCCATCGCAAAGGGGACCGCGTCACCGTCGGTGACGGGCCGCTGCCGCTTGAGCAGGCCGCCCGCTTCCAGCTTTTCCGCACGGGTGCGTTGGAACTTGCCGCCGGCGACCGTGTTCGCATCACGCGCAACGGTATGACGCTGGACGGGAAGCACCGGCTCAACAACGGGGCCATCTATGAGGTCAGCCGATTCGACAGGGATGGCAACATCGTGCTGAACAACGGCTGGGTGATTTCCCGGGACTACGGCCACCTGGCGCACGGCTATTGCACGACCTCGCACGCCTCGCAGGGCAAGACGGTGGACCGGGTGCTCATAGGTCAGTCCGCAGAGTCGTTTCCCGCCTCGTCCCGCGAACAGTTCTATGTCTCGGTTTCGCGGGGCCGGGAGCAGGCGACCATCTACACCGACGACCGGGAGGCGCTGCTCGCCGCCGTGGACCGCTCAGACGAGCGGCTGACGGCAACCGAGCTTGCCGCGGAGCGTGCTCGCGAACTCGTCCGCTCTCACCCTGCAACGCCAGTTCACGCCGCAAGCCGGGAGGACATGAGCCATGAGCGATGAGGCGATGCTGTCCAGGTATCTCGGCCGTCCGTCATCGGATACCGACTCGACTGATGCCGAGTCACCGGACGACTGCCATGCCTTCGGGTGGCTGCGCGGGGTGCGGGACCGCGCCGTTATGCTGGAACTGCGGCGCAAGGACGGGAGTATCACCGCCGTCGGTTATGCGTGGGTAGAGCGCGTCGAGTACAACCCGTCGGAAGGCATCCGCCTGCTTGTCGCCGGGCAGGAAGTCCGCATCCGGGGCCGCAACCTCAACAAGGAAGTACGGCCGTCGGTCCGGCTCTTCGAGGGCCTGACCCGGCACCGCGTTCCTTGGGTCCGCGAGGCGGACAGGACGACGGACATGCAGTCGGGAGACGCCGAGACCGTGGTGGAGAGCATCGAGCTTTGACCGAAGCGCGGTCAGCGACTCCGACTGCCAGCCCGGTCCTTGTCATGCACCCTGTTGAACTCGCGCAGGAGCGACTGGAGCATCTGGGCGGCCGATGCCGCAGCCATCACGCCCATGCACACCATCGCCACGCGGTTGAACACGACCGCCTCCTCCTTCGGAGCGGCCCGGGCCATCTGCTGTGCGGTGTTCGCGACATGGAGCGGATTCGGTGCGGTCATGGGTGCCTGCGTGTTGTGGGCATGATTCAAGGTAGCACGATCCGCACCGCGCCAACAGCCCGCATCCGTTGGACGGGGCCAATGCGCCCTCCACACACCAGCCCTTCCACCGCACGGCGGGACGCATCGCATGGCGGCGGTCCCCCGCCGACTACAATCCGAGCGGCGGTGGAAGGGCCGAGCATCCTGTCAGTTCGGAGCAGAATCCGCTGTCCAGGCCGCCATGCGTGCGGCAAGGAATGCGGCGAGTTCCGCCGGGTCGCCTGTCAAACCGGCAACGGGAACGCTCAAGATCGGTTCGTCGTCCTCCGACTCTGCCACGAAGACATTCAGCACGCCATCCTTGATGGCGTAGTGCCGCCGTCCGTCGGCGGAGGACGCCGTCTGCTTCGGAATGATCACGGAGTCAGTCGGTCCAAACTCACCGGTCGTAAGGTCGGCAGTGAGCGATAGCTGGTGGTCCTCGAAGGACAGCATCGTAAGCCAGTTTCCCGATGCGTCGAACTGCATGTCCCGAGCGCCCCGGTCTGTCCGGAATGCCCAGGTCGCAGAAGCGACATCCCAGACGGCAACCTGCTTGCGGGCTCCGATGGCGAGACGCCTGCTGTCGGGGCTGAAGTGCAGTTCGACGCATCCGGAAACAGCCAACTGAGCCACCTCCCGGCCCGAGCCAGTTTCAACGACCATCGCGTTGCTTCCGATACTCGCCGCTGCGAACAGTTTCTCGTCGGGCGAGAAACACCAGGGGACGATGTGAGTTCCTTCCGGATATGGAATGGTCGCAATTCGCCGGGCACGCTGAACGTCCCAGAGGATGACCGTGTTGTCGGAGAAGCGGGCGGGCACCGAACCGTCCGACGCTCCATCCCCTCGGAACGCCACGAACCGCTCGGTCGGACTGTACAGAACCACTCCGGGGCTTGCGGATCTACCCATGCGTTCTGCGAGCACGACGCCATCTGCATTGAGCAGGGAGACCGTTCCCGCATCGGAATTGAATCGCGTGCGCAGCCTTCCAGACGGACTTCGCGTCATGCCGTACCCACGCTCTCCTTCCCCGGGATGATGATAGTGATTTGGTTCTGACTCAACGGCCAGCGGACTCCTTCCGGGTGCCCTGTCCCAGATGCAGATGGTTCCACCACGAGTCGCTGCAAGAGTTACGCGGCTCCCATAGCCCACGGAGACCAGCATGCCCGGAGCGCCCATCAATTCGGCAGGGTTTGTCGGCGTTCTGCCGGGCTGTGGATGCACCGTCCAGACCCTGACGACGTTGTCAGAGCACCCTGCGACCAACCTTTGCCCACGCATGTAGATGCTGGTTGCTCTGTACCGCTCTTCAAAGGCTGCCTGTCTCGGCGTGTCATCGAACCCTTCTTGCGGCGGCGATGACAGCAGACGGATGGAATCGTGGGCCAGCACTGCGCCCAGGACGGCGCCCTGCCTACTCATGCCTCGCCCGCGTTGCGGAGGGCTTGAGTCCCTCGCAGTTGCTCGCTCGGACGACAGCCATTCTGAGCGACGAATGGTCTCGTCGGTTGTCTCGATGGAACGCCCATCCTCGCTGAAGTGCAATCTTGTGACAGGATGTGAACGCGGTGACGGGTACGGATCGCCAGGGTCTGGACCGCCACCGGTGGCAGCGGGCGTCCCTGTTGTCAGATCCCAGCACTGCCAGCGCCCGTCATGTCCCCCCGCGATTACCTGCGAGCCGTCCGGGCTGAAGGCGATCGACTGTCCGCTTATGCTGTCGGTGTCGGTAACCGCAAAGCGTTCGGTTCCGGTCGCGGTTTCCCAGACGCGCAGGGTTCCAACGCGGTTCGGACCTCTCATGATGAAAGTCGTCGCGGCCATTAACGTGCCATCTCGGCTGAGCGCCACGGCGTCACATGCCTCAACCGGAGCATTGGCGCTCTGTCCCTGCTTGCGAGGACCGATCTGAAGCTGGAACATTCGCTCGCCGGTTGCCAGGTTCCACAGGCTGGCATGGACCATATCGGCCGTGGCAAGCAAGCGGTCGTCATCGCTGACCACGAGGCAGCGAATGCCCGGCTCGGCTTCGATGCGGCGACACAGGCCCTTGAGTACCTGGTCCCAGTAGTACCACTCCAGTCCCCGGAGATCCTCGGCTCCCTCGGCGGGCCGGTGGCGGTCACGCAGCACCTCCATTCGTGCAATGTCGTGTGCGTCTCTGGCCTGCGCCATCTCCCGCATGTCCGCCATATACTCGCGCATCGCCTTGCGCCGTACCGCAAGGTCGGCCGTGACTTCTGCATGATCGGCCCGGCCCTCAGCTTCGACCAGATTCGTTTCGGCCCGTGTTGCTCTGCTTGCATACAACCCGGCTGACCAGATACCCGACGTCGCCAGGACGAGCAGCACGAGCATTGCGGCCGCCTGTAGCGGTCGGCGCTGCGCCCGGCGCCAGAGCAGTTTCATGCCGCCTGGCAAACATGCCACGACGGGCTGTCCGTTTTCGACCCGTTTTAGATCGGCTGCGAGTTTCGCGGCCGACTCGTAACGGTCGTGCGGAGACTTCTGAAGGCAGACGAGGCACACGCGGTCAAGGTCAGCGGGCACGAGCGGATTCAGCGCCGAGGGAGGAACCGGCGCATCCCAGGCGATCTGCGTCTTGATGTCGCGGCCGGGACGGTCCTGCCTTGGGAACGGCGTGCATCCCGTAAGGGCCTGGTAGAGCGTGACCCCAAGCGCGTATACATCCGTCGCGGCAGTGATATCGCCAAGTACAGGGTCGATCTGCTCCGGGGGCATGTACGGCTGCGTGCCGATGACGTCCTCAGTGCCGGAGATGCCCAGCGGTGCGGTCGTGGCTTTCGCAAGGCCGAAGTCCGCGATGAACGGCTTACCGGTGTCGCGCTCGACCAGGATGTTCTCCGGCTTGATGTCCCGGTGGAGGTAACCCGCCTCATGGGCGACATGGACGGCATCGGCGATCAGGCGGACCAGTTCCACTGCACGCGACACTTCCAGCGGATGCTTGCCGATGAGCCGCTGGAGGTCCGTGCCGTCCACGAACGGCATGACGATGAACGGCTGACCATGCACGATGCCCTGATCAACGACCGGCAGGATGTTGAGGTGCCTAAGCTCAGAGCCGATGCGGGCTTCGAGTTCAAACCGCAGCCGCGAAGATTCGTTCTGAAGTCGGTGAGCGGCAAGGACCTTGATTGCCCATCTCTCCCATGTCCCGTCATGGTGGGCCAGGAACACCTGGCCGAAGCCGCCCGCGCCGATGCAGCGCAGAAGGGTGTACCCGCCGAAGGCCCGAGGAAACAGCGACTCGTCCGAGGCCGCCGAATCG
This sequence comes from Phycisphaeraceae bacterium, assembly GCA_019636535.1. Classification (GTDB taxonomy): domain Bacteria; phylum Planctomycetota; class Phycisphaerae; order Phycisphaerales; family UBA1924; genus JAHBK01. The sequence goes on from JAHBXK010000030.1 coordinate 33,302, forward strand.
GCGTGCGACATGACCGCAACCGTGGACCAGCCCAGCGGCTCCGAGGGTTGCGGGCTCGGCTCGGGAGTCGCGTGCTCGCTCATGGTTATCCGTGACTGGAGGCGAACTGATGCGAGTTCTTACTGCCGAGCAGTTCGCGCATCCGCTTCAACGCCCTGCGGTACAGCCCGTCAACCTGCCCTTTAGTCATACCCAAGGCGTCAGCAATCGCCGGCAATGTCTCATCGTAGACAAGATGACGTAGAACGATGTGTCGCGCCTTGTCGTCAAGCGCGGACAGACACTCGCGAACGGCGTCCAGTGTCTGCTCCTTGCCGAGAATCCGGCTAGGGGTGTGACCGTCCCGCTTTGCTTGATCCAGTACCGCGTCTTCAATGGCGGGTAGACGCGTCTTGAACCTGCGTGCGCGCTCCCTCACAGTATTGCGAGCAATCGCGTTGATCAGCTTCCGCAGATCACCTTTCAAATCGTTGGTCTGCTTCTCAAACTTAGTAAGTGCCGGACGACACTGGATGACGACATCGTGCGCGATGTCCTCGGGCGACACGAACTGGTGAAGTGCCGACCCCTTCATCATCTCCTTCACCACTGTCAGAAGGCTGTCCAGTATCTCGATGACAAGGGCATTGATCTCCGGGTCATCGTGAAACGGTTGCTCTGGCTGTCCGTCCGTCACGCCTTTCCTCCGATGCCATTGGCGATCAAGCACTCAGAAAATCTTGAACTCACGCGCGGGATTCAGGCTGCTCGCGCACTGGAATGGGTATGGAACGCATTCAGCCGGGAGTCGTCATGCAGCATCACTTCATCCAAGTCCTGCTTCCATCTGACGGAGAACGATCACCGTGGGTTGGGAACCCCACCCAACCTGACCCGCTGACGAGCTTGGGGGTGTGTACTGATCGCTTATTCTATCGGGAATGCCCCTCGTCGCGTGTCCGGCCGCCTTTGGCATTGCCCTCCGGGCGCAGCGGGTCCGCCACCAAGCCAAAGCTGGGGAGCGACCGGCTTGAGAATGTGCGCGTCGCATGGCCGCTGCTTGCCCGCACTTCCAGCCGGAACCGCCCTTGGTCATCATCGCGGCCCTGCGTGTCCGCCACCATGATTGCCGGTTGCCCCGTCTTGGGGCAGTTGATCGCCAAGCCCAATGATTTTAGGGTCGCGTTCGCATCAACGCAGAGTTGCCGCTTCTCTTCGAGATTGTCCTGCGGGGTCTGGTCTAGCGCAGCGTTGAAGGCCGGCTCGAAAGCGGCCGCGAGTTCCTGGTGGAAGGCCGTCCGGAGTTCGCGAAACCCCTCGACCTGCTTTGGGTAGTCGCGTGATGGGTCGTTGAGGACACGATCAATCATCGCTCTCAGCGTCCGTCGCACATCCTGATTGTCTTCCGACACCACACCTCAACACACTTGCTCAAGCAGCCAGTGTGCCAGATATCCCGCGCAAATGCAACAGCCAATGGGCTGCTGCATCCATCACTGGAGGTTCACAAGTGGCTGAATTCATTGGCTTATTGAAGCTCGTCGTCGGTTGTTCTTCACTTCTGTTCCTGACGTTCCTGGTGCTCCTGGCCCTGCCTCAGAGTCGTCTCAGGACGGTCGGCCTGGAGTGCGCGAAGTATGTGGTGGCGGGTGCGCTTCTCCTGCTGATTCCCAGCCCGATGGACGTCGCGCCGGATGCCATACCCGGTATCGGCTGGCTCGACGACATCGGCTACGCCATCGCCTCGATTGCCGCTTTCCGCTCTGCGCGAAAGGACGGTAAGACCCGCGCTCTCTACGACGAGGCGGAACGCGCCGAGCTGCGCCGCCGCGCGGAAGGCGGCCAGTCATGAGCGGCCGGGTTGAACAAGTGCGGGTCGCGGACCTGGTCTGCCTGCCCCAGGTCCGGGAGCGTTCGGGTTTCGGCGACGACGAACTCGCCGGGCTCGCGCAGAGCATCCGCGAAGCAGGCGTGCTCCAGCCGCTGCTCGTCCGTCGTGACGGGGACAAGCTGGTCGTGGTGGATGGCGAGCGGCGTCTCCGGGCTGCCCGGCTCGCCGGGCTCGACACAGTGCCCGTCATCATTGAGGACGCGGCCCTCGCTGAAGGGCAAGTCCTGCACCGCCAGCTCGTCATTGACGCGCAGCGTGTGGGACTTTCCCCGATGGAGCGGGCCGGCGCCATCCAGCGTCTCATGCAGGCGACGGACTGGACCGCTCGCGAGGTCGCCGTGAAGCTCGGCATCTCTCCGGCCCAGGTCTCCAAGCTGCTCGCCCTCACCGTGCTCCCGGGCGATGTCCAGCATGCGGTCGCCAGCGGGCGCATGGCGATGAGCGCCGCCTACGAACTGGCCAGGATTGCGGACAACGACGAGCGGGAACGCCTCGCATCCGAAGTGATGTCGGGCGCGCTCACGCGCGATGCCCTCGCCCTCAAGGCCCGGGAGACTTCGGGACCGAGAACGGCAGCGAAGGCTCGCCGGAAGCCCGCGCCACGCGAGCGGGTGCTCATTCGCCTTGGTGAAGGGCGTTCCGTGGCTGTGTCGGCGCCGAGCCTGTCGGTGGACGGCATCGCATCCTGGCTCACGGAACTCGCCCACCAGGTCAGGGACGCCGGCGCTGACGGACGCTCGCTCTCGGAGGTCGTGGCGGCCGTGTCAGTCAAGGCAAGGTAATGGCGTTCTGCCGCTGGCGCGACCACCGCGCCGGAAAGGACTCTTGATGTTCGGCTCAGCAAGCAGAAGGCAACGCCGGATGCAGCAGCAAGACCCGCTCGCCGTGCCCCTGCTGCACTGGTCGCGCGAGGACGCCTGGACGGTGCGCGATGCACTCGAAGGCACACTGGTCCTCGGTGCGACCGGGTCGGGCAAGTCCAGCGGTAGCGGTCGCGCCATCGCCCACGCCATGCTCAACGCCGGGTTCGGTGGCCTTGTGCTCACAGCGAAGTCAGATGAGCGGACCGTGTGGGAACGGTACTGCCATAAGACAGGCCGTTCGGACGACCTGGTCGTCTTCGGGCGGGATACCCCGCACCGCTTCAACTTCCTCGACCACGAGGCGACGAGGCCCGGCAGCGGCGCAGGCCTTACCGAGAATATCGTCGCCCTCCTGGCGACGGTGCTTGAAGTCGCTGAGCGGAACTCGACGGGCAGCGGCGGCCGCGAGGATGATGGCTACTGGAAGCGGGCGAATCGTCAACTCTGCCGCAACGTCGTGGACCTGCTCCTGCTTGCTAAGGGCCGCGTCACGGTGCCGGACATGTACCGGGTGGTGGTATCCGCTCCCACCTCCGCGAATCAGATCGCATCGGATGAGTGGAAGCGGCAGTCCGCGTGCTTCCGCTGGCTGAGTGAAGCGGATGCGAGGCACATGACGCCGCAGCAGCGGTCGGACTTCGCCATCGTCGCCGACTACTGGCTCCTGGAGTTCCCGGCCCTCAGCGACAAGACGCGGAGTGTGATCGTTTCGACGTTCACTTCGATGGTGGATGTGCTGAACCGGGGCATTCTCCGCGAGCTGTTCTGCGGCGAGACGACCCTGGCGCCGGAAGCAACGGAGACTGGCAAAATCATCCTTGTTGATCTGCCCGTCAAGGAATTCGCGGAGGTCGGACAGTTCGCCCAGGTCTTGTGGAAGCACGCTTTCCAGCGATCCATCGAGCGCCGATCTGTCAGCGATAGTCCACGCGCCGTGTTCCTGTGGGCGGACGAGGCGCAGCACTTCGTCACCTCCTACGACATGCAGTTCCAGACGACCTGCCGCGCTGCCCGCGTCGCCACCGTGCTGCTCTCCCAGAACTACAGCAACTTCATTGCGGCGCTGGGCGGTGGCGAAAGTGGGCGGGCGGAGACGGACTCGCTGCTGGCCAACCTGAACACGAAGGTCATGCACGCCAACGGCGATCCTGTCACTAACGAATGGGCCGCCGGCCTGATCGGGAGGTCCCGCCAGTTCATGGCCAGCGGTAATTCCAGCTACTCGGCCGAGGATGAGGCCAACGCCGCCATCGGCATGGGCTGGCTGCCGCGCAGCGGCAGTTCCACGGCAGGATTCTCAGAGGTGTTCGAGTACGAGGTCCAGCCGCGCGAGTTCACGCGGCTGCGCACCGGCGGACCCGCCAACGGCGGTCTCGTCGATGCGATTGTGTTCCAGAACGGAAGAGTGTTCAAGGCGTCCGGGCGCAACTGGCTGCCCGTGACATTCAGGCAGCAGTTCTGAGCGAGCTGACAGCGCGAGACAGCAACGGGCGGCACGACCGCAGCGCGGTCACTGCGCGCACAAGGAGCAGGAAATGAATCATCAGCAGGCCCCCTCTTCGATCGATCACATCCGTGTCAGCGTGACGGTGATCGCGTTTGCCTGCCGGGCGCTGGCGCTCTCCGTCGAGGTCTTCCTGCACAGGGTGGACTCCTTCGGCGAGCGGTACATCGGCCTCCAGTCCGCCCTCGCCTGCCTCATCATGCTGCTGTTTCCGGCGTTCTGCGAACCGGGCAACGACCCGGAGTTCATGTACATCTACCTGGCCTGGTACCTGTTCATGACGCTGTGCATCCGGGCACGCATCCAGATCCGCCGCAGCGCGGGCGGAGCGCAGCCTCACAGCTACTACACGGGACGCCCGTTGCTCATGGGCGTCCTGCGCCGCACCAGCGAGCACACCATCAAGACACTCGTTGAGCCCGTGCTCGTCTTCCTGGTCGGCACGTTCGTCATCGCTTTCAACGCACCGCTCGGTGCCTACCTGATGCTCGCATCCGCTGGGCTTCTGGTGACAACGAAGCTCACCGCGGACCATGAGCAGCGCCGGTCCGTTGACATGAACGACGCATACATCGACCAGCGCAACGCGGCGGAGCGTTTCCGCTCGCGGCGCGGTGACTGATCTTGAAGAACAGGAGGTGTCCCGATGGCACAGGAAGACAACGCACCGAAGATCGGAGCCGGCCACGCGTCGGCCATGTTCAGGCAGGGTCTCGCGGAGCTGCGTGGGGCGCTGTACCCCGAGTCAAATGTCGCTCAGCCCACCGTCTACGGCATCTACGGAACGAAGACCCCGGGCGAGGTCATGCAGGAGAAGCAGGGCGAGCAGCGCGATCCTGATGAGACGCCCTCGATTCTCGACGAGCGGGTGAAGCAGGCCGAGTCCCAGATGAACCGTGAACTGGAGCCACCGCAGCAGGAGCGGGAGTAGGTCTTGCCGGACCGTAAAGGAGGTGTGTCATGTGGGTCGTGAGCGTCATCGCTGCCCTGATCATCATCTGCTACGTGTGGTCCAGGTGGGCCGACAAGCATCGGGCGTACTGGGGATTCTTCGTCCCCGTCAAGATGTCGGCTCTGGAAGCAGAGTGCGCACTGGTTCACCTTCTTGGCAACCCAGACCGACGGGAGATCGACGGCCGTGGCGATGTTGTTCTGACCTACTTGCGCGGAGATCGTGAGGTGATCGAAGCCCGCACTGTCACCCCGGACATGTGGACGACATGGATGCCGATGGAGTGTGTGGCGACAGTGGGACGGGTCGAGCACCTCACGTTCGTCGGACTCCACGCGTATGTGCCAAAGGGCGTCTCCATGACCCTGCGTGTCATCAAGTCATTCTGCTCCTATGCAGAGAGCGAGCTCAAGAGCCTTGGCGGCAGGCTTCAGAGCATTGATGCGAGCTTGCAGCAGGAACAGGCCGCTGGCCCACGGGCCACAAAGCAGACAGGGTTCACACCATCGCCAGCAACTGCCTGTGACTTTGGCCTGCTCGGCCTGAAACCCGGCGCCACCTGGGCCGAGGTGCAGTCGGCGTTCCGGACCATCTCGATGCAGTTCCACCCGGACCGCATGGTCGGGTTGCCTGAAAACATCATCGAGCTTGGCACCCGGCGTTTCAATGAGGCATCCGGGGCGTACCAGCGGCTGCGCGAGCAGCTCGGGTCTCAAGCCTGAGGCACTGCCTGTGCGGGCAAGACGCAACCAACCCGAAGATGGCGTCGGCAGGGATTCCCCGCAGGAACCCCTGCCCCCGGGCACGCCGGAGTGGATCACTCCGGACCTGGTGGAGCGGACCATCCGCGTCTGGCAGCCTTTCTACGGGAAGGCGCAACTCTCCCCCGCCGACGCCGTACAAATACTTGTCGGCACGGGGCGGCTTCTGGCCGTCCTCGACGGGAGATGAGTCATGAAACAGTTCGTCGCTTGGGCACGGGTGAGCTCCGCCCGCCAGAAGAAGGAGGGCTTCAGCCTGGAGGACCAGGAGGCCCGTCTCCTTGAGTTCGCCAATCGGCTGGGCGGCACAGTCGTCAAGCTGTTCAAGATCGCCGAGACCGCCTCGAAGCGCGACGAGCGGGAGACCTTCCGCGAGTTCACCGCGTATGTCGAGAAGAACGCCCGCGTCCTGAGCGGGATGCTCTTCGTGAAGGTGGACCGTGCCGCCCGGAATATCCGGGACTGGGCCGACCTTGAAGCGCTCGCCGAAGAGACGCATGTCCCTCTCCTCTTCCCCGACCAGCCGACCGGCGAAACCCCCGCCGGTCGGATGCAGCGGCGCATGTCGGCCGTCTTCGCCAGCTACCAGACCGACCAGCAGGCCGCCGACATCAGTTCCGGCATCCGTCGCCGCGTCGAAAGCGGCCTGCCGATGGGCCGGCAGTACGGCCTGCGGAACGTCCGAATCCACGGGCGCAGCATCGTCGAGCACGACCCGGTGAACGGTCCGAAGGTGCGGCGCATCTTCGAGCTCTTCGCCTACCAGCCGCACACGCTCATGACACTGATCGACTCCCTCGCCCGGCAAGGCATCGTCTACACCGACCGCCATCCCCGTTTCGACAAGTCGGTGCTTTACCGCATCCTGAACAACCGGCACTACATTGGCGAGGTCAAGTTCAAGGGGCAGTGGCATCCCGGCTCGTTCGAGCCCTTGATCGACCGGGCGACCTTTCAGGCGGCGCAGGATCGGTTCAGCGGGCGAGTGATCCGAAAGCCTGAAATCACTTTCGCAGGCGGGCTGATGCGGTGCTCCGTCTGCGGACATGTGGTCACGGCCGAGAAGAAGAGGAAGACCTCCCCGGACGGCACTATCCGCGAGTACAGCTACTACCGGTGCTCGCAGTACAACCGTCCCGGCCACCCCCGGGTGCGGCTGCCGGAGCGGGCCATCAACGACCAGTTCCTCGAACTCTTCGACAGGCTGCATATCGCCAGCCCGGAGGTCCGTGAGTGGATCAAGGAGGTCATCCGGGCCCGGGCCGGGGCCGACCGCGATCAGAACGCCCAGCACCGGGCTGAACTGGAACGCCAGAAGCGGCAGGTCGAGGCCAAGCTCAAGACCCTGCTCGACCTCCGGATGGACGGGGAAATCTCCGCCGACGACTACAGCGACAAGCGGGCCGAGCTTCACGAGCGGGAGTCGGCCATCCGCCTCCAACTGGAGACGACCGACCTCGACGACCGCCAGGTGGCGGACCTAGCCATCGCCGCGTTTGAACTCTCGCAAAGCCTGAAAAGCCGCTGGGAAAACGCGGATTGCACAGCAAAACGCACCATCCTGGAGATCCTCTGCCAGGAGGTGCGTTTGAACTGCGAAAAACTCGAGATTTCGCTGAGAAAACCGTTCGATTCGCTGATCGACGGTGATCTCGTGTCAAAAAGTGGAGCCGGGGGGAATCGAACCCCCGCGCGATCGCGGATTCCCCCGATATTTCCCGCGATTCTAAGGAGCGCGCAGCGCTTGGCGCAGCACGCGACGCACGGGGCGCGAATTTGGATGCCAGCGCTCGCGATGGGTTTACCCATGACGCGCCAGGATCGACCGTATTCGCGACCAGCGAAGAACGGTCTGAAGTCTCTGCCGAGTCCGACCTCAACCACATTGTGGCGGCGTGGGCGCACTTGCCGCCTGAGGTCCAAGCAGTGATCGCGGCGGCGGTGCGGGCAGCCCGCGGAGGAGCATGACATGAGCCCACTTGATCAGTTCCTTCAATTGAATGTTGAGATATTCAGCGTCCCCGCGAGGGGTCCAACGTTCCTCGATGGGGGGCCAACCAATGAGGCGGGTGTTCTCACATCTGAATACCGGGAGGGCCCCCGTCTGACATCTGACAGAACCGACAAAACCACCTCTCTGGGCTCAGGATCGCCAGTGCGTCAAGGTAGTGTCAGGAGCCCCCCGGTCTTAGGTTCTCCTGGGGCCTCAACGACTTCAAGACCCCGGCGGGAACAGTCGCCTCATTCGACACAGTTTGTTCGCGCTGTCCGGTCCGGCTTTGCGGCGTGTTTGCGCCGTGGCCACGACGTGTGGCCGTGTGGCGTTCTGGCGCACACGTCGAATCAGGACTCGATCGGAGTGCCTCGACGCGACACGGGCCAACCCGGGCGAACTTCGCGCTGCGAGATGTTTGGCGCCCATTTCGGGAGCCCTGGGGCACCGGGTCGGGAGCCTAGCCCGAAGTCGGGAGCATCACCCCCCGCTGGCAACTGTCGCGACAGTGCGCGACAGTGCGCAGCGGTCACCCGCGTGTTCGACTCCCCGCGACCGGGGGGGGGTCGAAAGTTCTGCCGATGTGCAGGTGACCGACGCGATGGCTGTGCACGAGTTTTCCCGGGTTTTGCAATGCCCCCCCCCGGGGGGGGGGCGCTCGGTTTGCCGGGCTTCTGCCCTTGGCTTCGTCGCTGGCTGGGGGCTTCACGCGCGTGCGTGGACCCACCCCGCCAATGCCAATGACCGATCGTGCGGCATTGGACGTTGCTTGATTTCACACTTGAGCGAAAGGATTTCGACATGACCATCAAGGATCGAGTTCGTGAATTGCGGCGCGTTCGCGCGGGCGACCTGAAGGCGCACCCGCGCAACTGGCGCACGCACCCAAAGGCCCAGCGCGATGTCCTGCGTGGCGTACTCGAGGAGATCGGGTACGCCGACGCCCTGCTCTGCCGCGAGGATGACGATGGCACGCTCGAACTCATCGACGGCCACCTGCGCGCCGAGACGACGCCTGATGAACTGGTGCCGGTGCTTGTGCTCGATGTCAGCACAACCGAGGCGGAGCAACTGCTTGTCACGCTCGATCCGCTGGCGGCGATGGCGACGACCGATGCCAATCGACTTGGCGCGATTCTCGAAGATCTCGTGTTCACTTCGGACGATGTGACGGCGATGCTCGCAGAGCTCGGCCGCGCGCACGGCCTGCTGCTCGGCGACGGAGAGATCGACGCGCCGGTGCCGGCCATGCCCGATGCAGCCATCACGCAACCGGGCGAC
>JAHBXK010000031.1 GCA_019636535.1 Phycisphaeraceae bacterium
TGGACTTCCTGGGTGACTGGAACCCGAACCTGGGTCAGATGGGCATGGGCCTGCCGGGCGACATCAACGGCGACAACGTCGTTGACCTGGCCGACCTGCTCGAGTTCCTGGGTGACTGGAACCCGAACCTCGGCAGCACCTGCCCGTAAGGCGGGCAAGCGTGATGCTCGGACGCGGCTGTCCGCGTCACATCTTGTGTGATCTCCACGACCCCCGCTCCCCTCGGAGCGGGGGTCTTTCGTTTATACCGCGGTTCGATAATCACGGACGCGCGGCGAGGACCTACTCGCCCGAGAAGAGCGCAACGGCACGCTCGGTCAGTCCCTTGGCTTCGATGAGCCGGTCGATCAGTTCGCGCACAGCACCCCGCCCGCCTCGGCACGCAAGCACCAGCGCAGCGGTACGGCGAACACGTTCATCGGCGTCGCTCACGGCGACGGCCAGCCCGACGCTCGACATGGCAGGCAGATCGGCCCAGTCGTCGCCGACAAACGCCGATTCGTTGAGCGGCACACCCAGCCGGTCCGCAATCTCCGTCATCGCCCGCCCCTTGTCTCGCGAGCCCTGAACGACGTTGGCAACACCGAGTTCTCGCATGCGGTGATCGACCGCACCGCCCGATCGACGTGTGATGACGGCGACATGGAACCCCAGCCTCTGCCAGGCGGTGATGCCCAGTCCGTCGCGTACGTTGAACCGCTTGATCTCGCGGCCCTGATCGTCGAGCATGATCGATCCGTCGGTCAGCACGCCGTCAACGTCGAGACCGATCAGTCGGATGGATGCAAGGTCTGCCATGGGCGAAGGTTGGAGGCGAGCGGCGGACCGGACGGTTCGGGTGCGGTTTAACGCGGCTTTGGACCGGCGACAGAATGACCGATGGTATCATGTGCTGATCTCACTCGGTCGAGGGGCGTTTGGTGTTCCACCCATTTGCCGACGATGCGGAATCCATGGGCGAGCGAGATACGAATGCCCAGAACATCGGATGAGCGTGACTGCCTGCACATGTCTGAGTGTGTCCTTGGAGGAATTGCTTGCGATAGCCCAGCGCGATGCATGCGACTTCGCGGCTCTTCAACGCCAAACGGGATGTTGCACGGCGTGCGGGCTCTGCGAGCCGTACGTTCGACGCATGTTCGTCACAGGCCGCACGCGGTTTGAACCTTGGGAAGTGGCCCCACCGGCCGCGGACATCGACCGAAAGACTCGCTCGATCAAACTGAGCAACTTGGCATCGCGATCCACGACCAAGCCCGTGCCGTAGCTCTTGCTTCGATGGCTCGAGGTTGCATATGGAGCGAACAAAAAGCCGCCGATCCGGATCAGGAGCGGCGGCTGCTTTGTAAACGTTTACGTTGCTGGGCTTATTACCGAACGAGCAGTTGATAAGTCATGCGTTCCTAGTCACGCCATCGGCCATCGGGATTTCGACCTGGGGCACACCCAGCGACTCGCCCGTGCGTGCACCGACCGCTTCGGCGGCGCGGGCCGCTTCGTCCAGCAGGTAGCGGCTGTCATCGCCGTAGAAGTCGTCGAGGTCACCCATCGGACGTGGCTTGATCGACTGATACGCCTTGAAGCCGGTTCCGGCAGGGATGAGGTGGCCGAGCAGCACGTTCTCCTTGAGTCCGATGAGTGTGTCCTCGGCCCCGCGAAGCGCGGCCTCGGTGAGTACCTTCGTGCTCTCCTGGAACGAGGCGCCAGAGAGGAACGACTCGCTCGAGAGCGCGGCCTTGGTGATGCCCAAGAGCAACGTTCGGCCTGAGGCGGGCTTGGCCTTCTTGGCCTTGGCAGGCTCTTTGCCAAGAGCCTCGGCCTTGGCGTTGGCCTCGCGAATCTCGTGCTTACTGACCAGCGCGTCGACGGGCAGGTCCGTGCCGCCCGAATCCACGATCCGGACCATCTCCTGGATCTGGAGGTTCTTCTGGCGGAACTCGAAGCGATCGACAACATCGTGAGGAAGCAGGTTTGTGTCGCCGGGGTTCTCGATGCGGACCTTGCGGAGCATCTGCGACAGAATGACCTCGATGTGCTTGTCGTTGATGCCGACACCCTGAGCGCGATATACGTTCTGCACCTCGTCGATCATGTACGCCCACAGCGCTTCCTCGCCCTTGATGGCGAGGATCTCCTTCGGGTCCAGCGGGCCTTCGGTGAGCGGCTGACCCGCGGCGACGCGATCGCCCGTGTGAACGAGCAGGTGACGGTCCTGAGGGACGTGGTGGTCCTTCTCGATACCCGAGTCGGCGATGACGCGGATTGTCATCTTGCCCTTGCGCTTGTCGGAGTGGATCTCGACGCGACCGTCGATGATCGCCATGACGGCCGGGTCCTTGGGCTTGCGTGCCTCAAAGATCTCGGTGACGCGAGGCAGACCGCCGACGATGTCCTGCGAACCCTTCGCCTGGCGAGGCTGGCGAGCGAGCATGTGGCCGGCCTTGACATCTTGGCCGTCGGTGACCTCGATGCGGGCCTTGGCTGGCAGGAAGTGGTAGTCCAGAATGCTGCCCGAAGCGTCGACGACCTGAATCTGCGGGCGCTTCTCGCCCTTGTGCTCGATTACGGTCAGGGCCTTGCGGCCTTCGCCGGCGTCTTCCTCGCGCACCGTTTCATCGATCTCGATGTCGACGTACCGAACGACGCCGTCCTTCTCGGCAAGGATGGGAACGCGGTGCGGGTCCCACTTGGCCAACTGCTGGCCCTTCTTCACGTCGTCACCCATGCGCACCGAGAGGTACGCACCGTAGGGCAGTTTGTGCTTCTCGAGTTCGCGGCCCTTGGCATCGACGATCGCGATCTCGCCGCTTCGCTTCAGCACGACGAGCACGTCGTTGCCATCGTCGTCCTTGCCCGAGACTTCCGCACAGTCACGGATCTCGACGGCGCCAGCCGTGGTGGCGCGGATGTCGTTCGCGAGAATCTCGCGAGAACCGATGCCGCCGGTGTGGAACGTCCGCATCGTCAACTGCGTGCCCGGCTCGCCGATCGACTGAGCGGCGATGATGCCCACGGCCATGCCTGGCTCGACGAGCCGGCCGGTGGACATGTCCATTCCGTAATCCAGCACCGAGCATCCCGTGCGGCTCTCGCTGGTCAAGGGCGAACGGACCCACACCACCGCGTCGCGGCCCATGCGCTCCTCAATCTTGGCGGCTGCCTCCATCGAGATCATGTCGTTGGCATTGACAATGACCTCGTCTGTGACGGGGTCAAGAATCGTGCTGATGCTCACGCGGCCATAGATCTGGTCGGCGAGCGAGACGGCGATCTCCTCGCCCTTGAAGATGGCCTTCTTCGGGATGCCTCGCTTGGAACCGCAGTCATACTCGCTCACGATCACGCTCTGCGCAACGTCGCACAGCTTGCGTGTGAGGTAGCCCGAGTCGGCCGTCTTCAGCGCCGTGTCGGCCAGCCCCTTGCGAGCGCCGTGGGTGGACGAGAAGTACTCGAGGATGTGCAGACCTTCGCGGAAGTTCGCGCGGATGGGGGTCTCGATGATCTCACCCGAGGGCTTGGCCATCAGACCACGCATGCCGGCCAGCTGTTGCAACTGGCTGACGTTGCCGCGGGCGCCCGAGTCCGACATGAGATAGACGGGGTTGAAGTAGAGTTTGCCCTTCTTGTCGTCGGCGGGCAGTTCGTTGCCGCGATCGTCGCGGATGTCCTTCTTCAGCGTTTCGACCAGCGCCTTGGTGACCTGCTCGCGGCAGTGAGACCAGATGTCGAGCAACTGGTTGTAGCGCTCCCGCTCGGTGATCAGGCCGCGGTCGAAGTTCTTCTCGACTCGGTCGACCTTCTTCTGCGCCTCGGCGATGAGGGCGTGCTTGGCCTCGGGGATGCGCAGGTCGGTGATGCCGAACGAGAGTCCGGCGACGGTGGACTGCTTGAAGCCGATCTCCTTCAGGCGATCGAGCAGATCGATCGTCGCCGACCTGCCGCAATAGTTGTACACGTCGTCGACCACGCGGGCGCAGCCCTTCTTGCCCAGCACGCAGTTGTAGAACGGCATGCCCGGTTCGAGAATCTCGCTGAACAGCAGTCGCCCGGCGGTCGTGACAAGCCGCTGATTCGCCGGCATCTTCTCGGGTGCCTTGCCCTGATCCGTCACGACTTCCTTGAATTGCTCAAGCCGGACGACGATCCGCTCGTGCATCGAGATCTTGCCCTGCTCGTAGGCGAGGATCGCCTCCATACGGTCCTTGAACCGCATCAACTTGTCGACCGGTCGATCGTCCGGCGCCTGCATGGAGACGAAGTAGACGCCCATTACGATGTCCTGGCTTGGCGAGATCATCGGTTTGCCGTTGGCCGGGCCGAAGATGTTGTGTGTGCTCATCATGAGCACGTGCGCTTCCGCCTGTGCCTCAACCGAGAGCGGCAGGTGCACGGCCATCTGGTCGCCGTCGAAGTCGGCGTTGAAGCCCGAGCAGACCAGCGGGTGAATCCGGATCGCGTTGCCCTCGACCAGCACCGGCTCGAAGGCCTGGATGCCCATTCGGTGCAGCGTCGGGGCTCGGTTCAGAAGCACCGGATGCTGGTAGATCACTTCTTCGAGGATGTCCCACACCTCGGGGTCGCGGCGCTCGAGCATGCGCTTGGCGCTCTTGATCGTGTCCGCGAGGCCGTGCTCTTTGAGTTTGCGGATGATGAAGGGCTGGAAGAGCTCCAAGGCGATCTTCTTGGGAAGTCCGCACTGGTGCAGTTTGAGTTCAGGACCGACGACGATGACCGAGCGGGCGGAATAGTCCACGCGCTTGCCCAGCAGGTTCTCGCGGAAGCGACCCTGCTTGCCCTTGATCATGTCGGTGAGCGACTTGAGCGGGCGGTTGGAGGAGCCGAGCACCGGCCGGCGGCAGCGGTTGTTGTCGAACAGGGCATCGACCGCCTGTTGGAGCATCCGCTTCTCGTTGCGGATGATGACCTCGGGCGCATTGAGATCCATCAACTTCTTGAGGCGGTTGTTGCGGTTGATGATCCGGCGATAAAGGTCGTTCAGGTCGCTGGTGGCAAAGTTGCCGCTCTCCAGCAGCACAAGCGGCCGCAGATCGGGCGGGATCACGGGGATGACGTCCATGATCAGCCACGTCGGGTCGTTCTCAGATCCGCGGATCTGCTCGACGATCTTGAGACGCTTGGCAAGGTCCTTGATCTTCTGCTTGCTGCGTGTGTTCTTCAGGTCTTCTCGCAGTTCGTCGGCAAGCTTGTGCAGGTCGGTCTTCTCGAGCAGTTCGCGGATCGCGTCGGCGCCCATCATCGCCTTGAACGCGTTCCCGTACTTCTCGTAGTTGACGCGCCACTCGTCCTCCGTAAGCACCTGCTTGAACTTCAACTCGGTGTCGCCCGGATCGGTGACGACGTAATCCTGGAAGTAGACGACCTTCTCCATGTCGCTGGTCTTCATGGCCAGCAGGTTGCCCAGGCGGCTGGGCATGGCCTTGAAGAACCAGATGTGCACGATCGGCGCAGCCAGATTGATGTGCCCCATCCGCTTGCGACGCACGCGCGAGTGCGTCACCTTGACGCCGCAGCGATCGCAGATGATGCCCTTGTACTTCGTGCCCTTGTACTTGCCGCACGCGCACTCGTAGTCGCGCTCGGGGCCGAAGATCCGCTCGCAGAACAGGCCGTCCTTCTCGGGACGATACGTGCGGTAATTGATTGTCTCGGGCTTCTTGACCTCACCGTACGACCACGAACGAATGTCGTTCGGGCTGGCAAGCGTGATCTTGACGCCGCTGTAGTCGTTGATCCGGTCGTAAACGCTCTCGTTGACCATGCGTCTGATGCTCCCGCGGCGAGGGCCGCCAAGCGATTGATGGTTCGGGTCAGATCGGATTCCGCGGCGGAACGTCCCGCCCGCCGCGTGCCCGCGCGGACGCGGGCCGAGGTGTCCTGTGAGTGCGGCCGCCGGCTTACAGCAGGCTGCCGCCGTCGTCGTTGCGCTTCTCGAGCGTGATGTTCATGCCCAGACCCTTGATCTCGTTGCACAGCACATCGAAGGCGACGGGCATGCCCGCCTCCAGCGTGTTCGTGCCCTTGACCATGCTCTCGTAGATCTTCGTGCGGCCTTCAACGTCGTCGCTCTTGACGGTGAGCAACTCCTGAAGGATGTACGCCGCGCCGTAGGCCTCGAGTGCCCAAACCTCCATCTCGCCGAAGCGCTGGCCGCCGGTGCGAGCCTTGCCGCCCAAGGGCTGCTGCGTGATCAGCGAGTAGGGGCCGGTTGCGCGGGCGTGAATCTTGTCGTCCACCAGGTGGTGGAGTTTGAGCATGTACATGTAGCCCACGGTCGTCTTCTGCGTGAACGGCTCGCCCGTGCGGCCGTCGAACAACTGAATCTTGCCGCCGCGCGGCATGACCGCGAGCAGTTCCCGCCAGTTCGGGGCTTTGCCCGACTGCTCGAGATCAGACAGACGCTTGGTCACGTGCGAGTTGGCCTCTTCCACGGCCTTGTGCACCTCTTCTTCGGCAGCGCCGTCGAAGACCGGCGTCACGGCTTGGAAGCCGAGCACGCGAGCGGCCCAGCCTAGGTGCGTCTCGAGGATCTGGCCGACGTTCATGCGGCTCGGCACGCCCAGCGGGTTGAGCAGGATTTCAACGCTGGTGCCGTCCTCCATGTACGGCATGTCCTCTTCGGGCACGATCCGGGCGATGACGCCCTTGTTGCCGTGCCGCCCGGCCATTTTGTCACCGACCGAGAGGTGCCGTTTGGTCGCGATGTACACCTTGACCATCTCGAGCACGCCGGTGGGCAGTTCGTCGCCTCGCTTCATGTGCCCGATCTTGCGGTTCTTCTCCTTGCGATTGGCCTGGATGCGAGGCCAGAATTGGCCGTAGGTTCGATCGGCCTCTTCGCGGGCCTCCTTGCCGCCCTTGATCCACTTGAGATCGAAGTTCTCGATCTGTTCGATGATGACTTCCGGGATGTCGCTGGCGCCCACCTTCTGGCGGGTGCTCGGGTCGACCATCTCCGTGCCGATCTGCTGGTTGATCAGCGCAACCATCTGCTTGAAGAGCGCAACGGCCTGCGCGTCCATCTCGCGGCCGTACTCCTCGATCTCTGTGTTCAATCGCTTCTTCTGGTCCGCGGTCAGGTGCATTCGCCTGCTGAAGCGGTTGGCGCCGATCACGATGCCCTCGACGCCCGCCGGAACCTCCAGCGAGTCGTTCTTCACGTCCTCGCCGGCTCGGCCGAAGATCGCGTGGAGAAGTTTTTCTTCGGGCGTCAGTTCGCTCTTGCTCTTGGGGCTGACCTTACCCACCAGGATGTCGCCCGGCCCGACGCGGGCGCCGATGCGGATGACGCCGTGCTCGTCGAGGTTGCGCAGCATCTTCTCGCTGACGTTCGGGATGTCGCGGGTGAACTCCTCGCGCCCGAGTTTGGTCTCGCGGATCTCGACGTCGAACGCGTCGATGTGGATGCTCGTGAACACGTCGTCCTTCACGATCTTCTCGTTGATGACGATCGCGTCCTCGAAGTTGTAACCGTCGAACGTGTTGAAGGCGACCATCACGTTCTTGCCGATGGCAAGTTCGCCCATCTTCGTGCTCGGGCCGTCGGCGATGATCTGGCCCTTGGCGACCTTCTGAAGCAGTTTCACGACCGGACGCTGGTTCAGGCAGGTCCGCTCGTTCAACCCCGCGAACTTGCGGAGCACGTACTCGTCGGAGTTGTCGATGATGATCCGCTTGGCGTCAACGAAGGTGACCGTCCCGCCGTTCTTGGCCTTGACGATCATGCCGGAGTTCATCCCGACATCCTTCTCCATGCCCGTGCCCACGCACGGCGGATCGACCTTGATCAACGGTACGGCCTGACGCTGCATGTTCGAGCCCATGAGCGCCCGGTTGGCATCGTCGTGCTCGAGGAAAGGGATGAGCGCCGCCGAAACGCCGACGATCTGCTTGGGAGCGATGTCCAGATACTCGACTTTCGTCGAATCGATCTCGGTCAGTTCGCCGTCGACTCGGGCCATGATTGCGCCCTTGCGCAGTTTGCCCTCTTCGTCGAGCGCGTCGGCCGGTGCAAGCACCGCCTTGATCTCCTCGTCCGCTCGCAGTTCGACGAGTTTGCCGGTGAGTTTGCCTTCCTTGACCATGCGGTACGGCGTACGGATGAAGCCGTAGTCGTCGACCGAGGCGTAGATGCCGAGCGAACTGATAAGACCGATGTTCGTGCCTTCCGGCGTTTCGATCGGACAGATACGGCCGTAGTGCGAGATGTGCACGTCGCGCACCTCGAAGCCCGCACGCTTGCGGTTCAGGCCGCCCGGGCCGAGCGCTGACAAACGCCGCTCGTGCACGAGCGAACTGAGCGGGTTGGTCTGGTCCACGACCTGCGACAGCTCGCTGCGACCGAAGAAGAAATCGATCGCGCTGGAAATGCTCTTGGAGTTGACAAGATCGGCGATCTTGGCAAGTTCGTCCGGGTCTTTGACGCTCATGCGCTCCTGAACGGTGCGACGCAACTTCAGGAAGCCCTTGCGCAACTCCTCAACGGCCAACTCGTCCAGAGTGCGCAGCCGGCGGTTGCCTAAGTGGTCGATGTCGTCCACCTGCGCGATCGGCCGGCCGGTCTTCGGGTCGGGCCGCTTGCTCCGAAGGTCCAGGAGATACGTCACGACCTTCAGGAAGTCCTCAGCGCGGATGAACATCGCGTCTTCGGGGATGTTCAGGTTGAACTTGCGGTTGATGCGGAAGCGCCCGACGCGGCCCAGGCGGTAGCGGGCGTCGTCGTAGAATTTTTCGAGGAACAACTGCTTGGCCTTCTCGACCTGCGGCGGGTTGCCCGGCCGCAGTTTCGTGTAGACCTTGATCAGCGCCCGCTCGTAGTCGTTCTCGCCCTGCTCGGCGAACTGCTCGAGCTTCTCCTCGGCCACCGTGTTCAGGATCAATGGGTCCGACGGGTTCTGAATGATGCGGACCTTCTTCAGGCTCGACGCGTTGATCTTCTCCGCCGCTTCGCCGATCTGGCGGCCGACGTGCACGAGTTCCTCGCCCGTCTCGGTGTCGATGATGCTCCCCGCGGCCCAGTGCTCCGGACGCACCTTCTCCGCGGAGATCTCGCTGATCTCGTAGAACAGGCTCAGCAGCGCTTCGGTCGAACTGATCGACTCGTCCAGGCAGCGCAGGAACGTTGTGGCGGCCAGTTTGGTCGACTGGTCGATCCGCATCGCCAGCACGTCCTTCTTGGTCACCTCCAACTCAATCCACGAGCCGCGCTCGGGGATGATGCGGGCCGAGTGCAGCGGGCGATCCGCCTCGGTCGAGGCGATGCTGAAGTCCACGCCGGGCGAGCGGTGCAACTGGCTCACGATCACCCGCTCGGCGCCGTTCACGATGAACTCACCGCCGCCCATCATGATCGGGAACTCGCCCAGGAAGATCTCGTCCGAGACCGGATCGTGACCCTCGCGCACCAATCGCACGCCGATGCGGAACGGCAGACCGTAAGTCAGTCGGAGTTCGCGACACTCGTCGGGCGTGTAGCGAGGCTCCTCCAGCAAGTAGTGCTGGTACTCGAGACGCATGGTCTCGTCGTAACTCACGATCGGAAAGACCTCACGGAGGAGGGACTCAAGACCCCACTCGGTGTTGCGGTCGTGCGGACCCTTGTCCGCTTGAAGGAACCGCTGGTACCCGTCCGATTGAACCTTTGTCAGGTTCGGAACATGGGCGCCGTCACCAAGTTTCGAGAAGTTGCGCACGTTCGTCGCTGCCATCAATGACCTCGTGATGGTGTCGATAAGCGTCGGTGGAATCACCGACTCGGCCTTGGCTGGCCGTCAAAATGTGGTTTATGCCGTTTCGCTCAAAGGCCCGTCAACCCGCTTTCGCGCTACGCCGAATCCATCACTTTATCTGGCCCGAGGTTGCGATTCAAGTCCCCCCCTCCCCCCAACCGGCGAGGCTTGCGCTCGTGGGGCCATCGAGATGCAGGTCCTGTCGGTTCGTGTCCCGCCTGATCTGGGTGTGTTTACCGCCCAGATCGGCAAATAGAACTGATAAGACGACTTTGTAGTCCGCAATCAATTGCCGACACATACCCCAAAAAGACCGACACCCGCGGCGAGCGCGGGTGTCGGATGCGATCTGTGGCGAACTGTCCGGTCGGACAGAGTCGGCTCAAGCCAACTCGACCGTGCCGCCGTTTTCTTCCAGTTGCTTCTTGAGCTTGTCCGCCTCTTCCTTCGACAGACCCTGCTTGACGGGCTTGCCGGGGGAATCGACGAACGCCTTGGCCTCGGCAAGGCCCAGGCCGGTCACTTCCCGGACAACCTTGATCAGCGGGATCTTCTTGGCCGCGTCGACGGCCTTGAGCACGACGTCGAACGAGGTCTTCTCCTCGGCCTTGGCAGCGCCGCCACCGCCGCCCGCGGCGGCCATCATCACGGCGCCGCCCGCGGCGGCCTCGATGCCGTAGGTGTCCTTGAGGTACTTGCTCAACTCGACCGCGTCCTTGAGCGAGAGCGATGCGAGTTTGTCTCCGAGTTCCTGAACAGTTGACATGGTTGAACCTCTGCGTTTACGAACGTGCTCCCGAGAGGGACCGGAACGTTCCGGGCTTTAACCCGCGATGGGGCCAGTCAGAAGCGATGTTGTCACGAGTCTGTCCGTCTGAATGCCTGCCAAAGGCTCAGCCTTAGGCGATCTTGGCGATGGTCTCGCCCTTCTCCAACTTCTCTTCGATGGCCTTGACGATCCCGGCGATCGTCCGACCGGGGCCGAGGATGTCGCCGACCAACTTTCGGCCGGGGCCGAGGATGAGCGTCACGGCCTGAGCCTGGGCCTCTTCGCGTGTCGGGAACTTGCTCAGTTCCGTCACACCGGCTTTGCCCTTGTAGAGGGTGCCGTCGAGCACAGCGCCCTTGAGTTCGATGCTCGGAAACGTCTCCAGCAACGCAACGATCTCACGGGCAACCTCGACGACGCTCTGCCCGCCGTACGCCAGCGCCGATGAGCCTTCGAGCATCGGGCCGAGGTTCGACAGTGCGGTGCCCTCGATGGCCTTGCGGGCCAAGGCGTTGCGCACCACCGACACTTTGATCTGCTTGGCGCGCAGTTTGGAGCGGATGCGGTTCGTGTCGTTGCTCGACACGCCGCGGATCGAGATCAGCGCCGCTTCTTCGACGCCCGAGATGCGTGCCTGATACTCCTCGATGATCAGGCCTTTGATGGTCTTGGACATGGTTCAGACTCCCGCGTTCGTACGGGTTGAGTGTTCTGTGAGCGATCGGAAATCGATCGATTCGGCCTGTGAGTCACACGATCGGTGCGGCCGAGATCACCTTGACCTCGACGCCCGGGGTCATGGTCCCCGCGATGACGACTTTCTTGATGAATACGCCCTTGGCCGTGTTCGGCCGGGCACGCTCGATGTGGTGAACGAAGTGCTCGAGGTTTGACGCCAGATCGCCCGGCGAGAACGACATCTTCCCGATCACCGCGTGGACGTTCCCGCCCGCGTCGTTGCGGTACTCGACCTTGCCGGCTGAGTATTCCTTCACGGCGTCCGCCACGTTCGGGGTGACCGTGCCGGCCTTGGGGCTTGGCATCAGGCCCTTGGGGCCGAGCACCTTGCCCAACTTCGACACGACGCGCATCATGTCCGGAGAGGCGATCGCGACGTCGAAGTCCATCCAGCCGCCCTCGATCTTGGCGACAAGGTCTTCTCCGCCCGCCTCAACGGCTCCGGCCGCCTTCGCGGGGCCGACAATGTCCTCGCGGCAGAAGGCCACCACGCGCTTGGTCTTGCCGATGCCCTTGGGCAGGCTCACCGAGCCGCGGATAGCCTGATCCGCCTGCTTTGGGTCGATGCCCAGGTGCATGACGACGTTGACCGTCTGGTCAAACTTCGGAGCCTTGTACTTCTTCACCGCCTCGCAAGCGGCGAGCGGTTCGAGTTGGCCCTCGGGCTTCATCGCCAGGTTGGCCTTGGTTCGCTTGGCAATCTTGGTCATCGCTTCAGCCCTCCACCTTCACGCCCATCTGGCGGCACTGACCCTCGATCGTGCGGATCGCCGCTTCCAGCGAGCCGGCGGTCAGGTCGGACATCTTCTCCTTGGCGATGGCCGAAACCTGCGCCTTGGTGATGGTGCCGACGCCCGACTTGTTCGGCGTGCCCGAGCCCTTCTCGGCCTTGGCAGCCTCCAGGATCAGCACAGCCGCGGGCGACGACTTGATCTCAAAGGTGAAACTGCGGTCGGAGTACGACGTGATCACACACCCGACGACCTTGCCGTTGAGTTTGGCGGTCGCGGCGTTGAACTGCTGGACGAACTGGCCCGGATTGACGCCGGCGCCGCCCAACGCAGGACCCAGTGGCGGTGCAGGTGTTGCCTTGCCGCCGGGGGCCATGATCTTGAAAACTTTGACGATTTCTTTTTTGGCCATGCTGCTCCACCTCCCACCGGCCCGGGGCTGCTCGCCCCTCCGCACGTCCCGGCCAGTGGGTGCCGTGCGGGCTCGGTGGTATAACGGTCTTGGCTGTATTCACTCGCGCGACGACGCGAAAGTGAGCCGGGAGAATAGGCCTCCCAACGTCTCCCGACAACACCCGCTGTTTATCCCGAAGCCCGTTCCCGCTTGCGCTTGTGGTGGACTTTGGGTGTGACATGGAAGGTGGCGGTGACCTTGCCCACTCGTCGTTCGCGATCTGTTGGGGCAACCATCAACTGCACGACATCCATGTCAATGGTGATGTTGAACTCGCCACCCGATGCGACCAGAGCCTTCACATCCTCGCGAGGATGGCATCGATACATCGCCGGGCCGAGACATGGACGTAAAAACTTGTACTCCAAGTGTTTACAGACGACGGTGTAGTCGCCGCCGCACGACTTGAAGACGAACATCCCGCCAGCGATCTCCGAGTTGCCGAGCAGCGCAGCACCAGCCATCGCATTGTACCAATTGCGATTGAAACGCCAAAATGGGAGAACGGCCGCGAACGTGTTGGGATCTTCGTTCTTTTTGACGCGAATTCCGCTGCGATAAGCGAATGGCAGCCAGATGAGCGACGTGACTCGGTGCCAGAAGTTGTTCTTGGTCGAAAGGCGCGAGATGTAGGCCTCAACACGCTCAAGGAACGTCTTGGGTGATGGGGCAGTGCGATCGGTTGAAGCGAGAAGGGCCTTTTGTGCTGGCTGACCTGCTGAACTTGGTTGGGCCTGCATGGTCACTTCACCCGAGGAGGGGATCTCCGCCGAAGGCTCTGAGTCAGCGACCGTTTCTTCGGCGATCGATGCAGACTGCTCGCTTTGGGTGGTCGAGGCTGGCACGGCAACAAGATCATACCGATACGGCATCCCGTGAGCGCACAGATCGAGGCCGAATCACAACATGAACGCCCACATTCGATTTCGCGGCTCTTTCTCGACGGACACGTTCCGTGGGCCTGGGGTGAAGTCGGAAACCGCTCGGGTCACATTCTCTCTCTGATGGTGCGACTCCGCCACGGTTATTCCGAGTAGCGCGTACAGCCTTGGCCATTCCGTGCCGATGCTTGGGGGTTCTGATCGCCTTGTTTGTTCGATTTGAACGACTTCGCTCAAGACGTGTTTCGGAGTTCCGCGGACCGAAGTGGAATGGAAGACCAACGGACGCGCATCCTGATCGTCGATGACGACCACGCGCACTGCCTGGCGTGCGGCAAACTGTTGCGCAGGGCCGGCTTCGACGTGAAAGCCGCCGGCTCGGTCGATGAAGGCATGTCCCTGCTGCTCTCTTCGCCCATCGATCTGCTGATCCTTGATCTCGAAATGCCCGTCAAGGACGGTGAGCAGTTGCTCACATGGATTCGCTCAACAAGACGGCTCGTCAAACTGCCGGTTCTGGTGTGCTCGTCGACGCCGCTCCGGGAAGTCATGCTCCGCGTTGCGAGACTCGGAGTCGAAGGCATCGTCGTAAAGGATGGTGCGTATCTCGGACGCTTGGTCGATCGCACTCTGCTCATCTGCAGGCAGCGCGGCTTCGCGATGCAGAGCCATGTCGCGATCGTGCCGAGCGACTTTGATCGCCCGACGGTCTCGGACACCACCGTTCAACGCGCCGCACGAACCGCCGAAAGCGAGACCGGAGAGAACACACCGATTTATGCGGACACCGCGGCGACCGTACGGCACGCTGCCCCAGACACGGCCTCCAACTCAACCCGTGAAAGTACATCCGAACCGCAGGGCGAGTCGAAGCGGCGCGACGGATCGCAGGCTCCGCTGCCCAGTCAGAGTCTGCCGATCGACGAGGCCACGGGCGAACTCAGGCAACTCAGGCCCATCGTCACGCGGTCCGACCTTCTCGAGACGATGATGTCCGAGTCCGCAAGCGTTCGGGCGCTTCGACCCTCGGTTCAGCACGTGCTTCGGCTCATCGATCGTCCCGACAGTTCCGCCCAGACCGTCGCGTCGGCTGTGAAGCAGGATCAGTCGCTCTCGCTCCGGATCCTCAAGATGGCCAACTCGACGCTGTACGGTCGGGGCGAGATGGTCGATACCGTGCAGAAGGCTGTTCTGCGGATCGGCATGGAGCAGATCCGTTCCGCCGTCATGTCCGCCGAGATCCTCGACGCGTTCTCGAGCGTTGGTCTCGACAACTACATCAACCCCGAAGCGTTCTGGGAGCACTCCATCGCCGTGGGGCTCTTGTCCATGCGGCTGTCGCAACTGTTCGGCCAAGCCCCAGAGCAATGCGACTCGATGTTCACCGCCGGTCTCCTTCACGACATCGGCCGACTGTTGTACGCCGAGCAACTCTCCGACATTTACCCGAAGGTGATTCAGACCGCCGAGCGTTTGGAACTGCCTCTCGAACTCGTTGAGTCCAGACTGTTGCAGATGAACCATGCCGATGTGACCGATCGCCTCCTTCGGCACTGGAAGTTCCCTAACTCGTTGATCGGTCCCGTCGCCATGCACCATCTGACGATCGGAACGATGAGACAGACATCGCCTCGCGCGGCCGACCTCGGAGTACCGCTTGCCTTCGGCAATCGGTTGGTTCATGCGATGCTGATCGGAAGCAGCGGCAACGACGTGATTTACGGCCTCGAGGAGTTCGCTGATCACATGCGGCTCGACGGCGGCACGATCCAGGACCTGTGCGCCCGCGCTTACGAGGAGATCGCGGATTTGCGGATGAACTTCATGATGCACTCCGCCGAGCGAAGCGAGCAAAGAGCTCGCGATGTCATCGGGTCGTTCCGTTCGTTACTCGGCGATGCCCGTCCCGCGTCGCTCGCTCTTGCTCCATCGGTCGATCCGGTCGGGTTGGCGATCAGCCGGCTGACGCCAGATCATGCCCAAGCGTCGGATGCGAACGTCATCACCCTGCGAATCTGCACGCCCGCCGATCGCGACCGCGCCGTTGATTTGCTCGAGTCTGTCCCGGACTGGTTCGCGGGCGGCGATCGGGAGTGGAGATCGCTCCCCGTGCTCGTGGTGGGAAACTCGAAAGGATGCCTGCCGCAAGACGGAGCGATCACGGGTCGGCGAGTCGACTTTGTGTGTCTGCCCGTCCGCATCAGCCGCCTGATTTCTCAGATTCGTACGCTGGCCGAGCCTGCGGCCTGCACGAACCGAACCGCGGCGTGAGGTTCAACTGGACCGCATTCGCTGCACCACCGCCGTCGTGCTCTTGCCGTCGATCATGGGCAGCAGCACGACGCGACCGCCGGTCGATTCGACGAACGTTGCGCCGGGCACCACGGTGTTCTGGTATTCGCCACCCTTGACCAGGACATCGGGTCTGACCGCGCGGATCAGATCCTCCGGCGTGTCTTCATCGAAGATCACGACCGCGTCGACGCAACCGAGGCCGCCGAGCAGTTCCGCGCGATCGAACTGGTTGTTGATCGGTCGGGTCGGGTCCTTGCCGCCCTTGAGTCGGCGCACCGAGTCATCGGAGTTCACCGCGACGATCAGATAGCCCTGCTGCCGTCCGCGAGGGTGCAAACCGCTCGGCGCCGGCGCCGACTTGTGAGCGCGCGAAGGAGCGACGGACTCATTCGCCAGTTCCGCCGCCCGGTGAAGCAACGACAGATGACCCGCATGGAGAATGTCGAAGCAGCCGTTGGTGAAGATGATCGAGCGACCGTCGTGCCGGGCCGCTTCAACTTCGACCACCAACTGCTCCCGTGTTCGCACCTTGCCGGCGCTCGGCCGTTCGATCCGTGAAGCCTCGGCCTGGATCCTCTCGATGGGGATCGGCACCACGCCGAAGACCTCGACCTCCAGCCCCGCGGCGATGTTCGCGAGGCGGACCGAGTCGTACCAACCCAGGCCGTTGGCCCGTGCCCCGGCCAGCGCGGCGAGCACCATGTCCCCCGCTCCCGTCACGTCGTACACCTCGCGTGCGACCGTCGGCACATGGTGCGTCCGGTTCTGGTCGTCCACCAACAGCGCTCCGTGTCGATCCAATGTGATGACCACCGCGCTGAGATCGAGCGAGGTCTTGAGGTGCCGTGCGAGTCGTTCGTGGGCGATCGGCTCGGCGTCCGCGCTCAACCCCGCGGCGGCGCCTCCGCCGGCACGTGCGGCCTCGGTCCGATTAGGCGTGATCGTCGTTGCACCGCGGTACTTCGAGTAGTCGGAGATCGAAGCGGGATCGATAAGCACTTCCACGCCGCGCGCCCGGGCGGACTCGATGATGCGACGGCAAAGGTCCGGCGTACAGACACCCTTGCCGTAATCCTCGATGAGCACGACGTCGGCACTCGGAAGAGCAGCCTGGAAGCGTTCGAACAGCCGGCGCTCGGCGTCCGGCGAGAGCGCGGCCTTGGACTCCCGGTCGAGACGGAACATCTTCTGCGGATGGCGGTGCTGTGCCAGACCGATCAGGCTCTGTTTCAGCGTCGTGGGCCGATCGGTGTCGGTGTTCAGGCCTTCTGCGTCGACGCCCGCGGCGACGAGAGAGGAGCGCAGAAGGTCCGCCTCGCGGTCGTCGCCGGTGATGCCCAAGGCGAGCACGCGCGCGCGGAGGGCGATCAGATCGAGGCAGACGTTCGCCGCGCCACCAGGACGATACTCACTCCGCCGCACGTTCAGGATCGGGACGGGTGCTTCGGGGCTGAGCCGCTCGGCGTCGCCGTAGGTCAGTTGGTCGAGCATGAAGTCGCCGACCACCACGGCGGTGAACGGCTTCCAGCGGGCGAGCGCATCGAGCAGTGAAGACATGGCACAAGGGTAGTGGGGGAGTGGTCGTGGCGGGTGTCTCGGTGAGACTGCCGGATCAGGCGGTACGATCACCCCGGGGTCGTTCACTCGCCGAACATGGGGCAACCGAACGGAGATCACATGAACACGCCGTTTCGAAACCCGTTCGCCTTCCTCCTGTCAATCTTGCTTGCGGTCACTGCCGCCGCTTGCAAGTCCGATGGAAACGCCCGGCCCGCCGCTTCGCCGCCTTCTGCAACACTCGAACTCCCTCCCAACGCGGACCCGGCGCCGGAACTGGCCGAGTTGGCGTTCATGGCCGGAAGGTGGATCGGCGTCAATCCGAACAAGACGGTCAATGAGGAGCATTGGATGTCGCCACGCGGCAACAACATGGCCGCGCTCTTCCGGCAGATCCGTCGTGATGGCAAGCCCGGACTGGTCGAGGTGACGCTCATCACGGCCGAGTCTGAAGGCGTGTTCCTTCGTCTTCGGCACCTGCACGGGCAACTGGACGTGCCGAAGAACCGGCCGAACGTGTCGGTCTTCCGGATGGTCTCGGCGGGGAACAACGTGGCGCAGTTCGCTGGCACGGGCGAAGCGGAACAGGTGACGGCGGTGATCTACCGGCTGGTCGACGCGAACACGCTGGAGTCCGAGATCCAGTTCGCGCCAGACTCGAAAGAGAAGGGATTCACCACGCGGTACACGCGTGAGACACCTCGGTGAGTCGTCCACGTTCATCGCATTGACCGTCGATTGTCGCTCGCAACGAAACAGGCCCCGAGATCGTTCCCGGGGCCTGTGCGCGTAATCGCAACAATGTATCACCGTTCGACGCGAGGTCTCAGGCCGTCCGCTTGACCTCGACGTTCTTGTAGCACTCGAGGACGTCGCCCTCTTTGATGTCGTCGTAGCCGACGATCTTCATGCCGCACTCCATTCCCGCCTTGACCTCCTTGGCGTCGTCCTTGAAGCGCTTGAGTTGCTCCAGCGTACGGTCCTTCTCGATGACGATGCCGCCGCGCGTGACGCGGATGAGCGAGTTGCGTTCGATGAGGCCGTCGGTGACGTAGCAGCCGGCGATGGTGCCGACCTTGCTGATCTTGAAGACCTGGCGAACCTCGGCGTGGCCCAAGACCTGCTGGCGGATCTCCGGGGCGAGCATGCCGACCACGGCCTTCCGCATGTCGTCGCCGATGTGGTAGATCACGTCGTACGTGCGGATCTCGATGCCCTTGCTCTCGGCCAGGTTCCGCGCCGAACCGCCCGCGATCACGTTGAAGCCGATGATGACCGCACGCGAGGCGTCCGCCAGCAGTACGTCGCTGTTGGTGATGCCGCCAACGCCCGAGTGCAGCACACGGACCTTGACCTCGTCGGTCGAGCACTTCTCGATCTCGCTCTTGAGCACGTCCACCGAGCCCTGCACGTCCGCCTTGACGACGACGCGGATCTCCTTGACCGCCGCGTCCTTCATCTGGCTCAACAGGCTGTCCAGCGTCACCGCCGGCTGCGCCAACTGCTGCTCGCGCTCGCGACGCCGACGCTGCTCGGCGGACTCCTGAGCCTCCTTCAGCGAGTCGACGATGAAGAACTTGTCGCCCGCGTCGGGCACCTCGTCGAGGCCCGAGATCTTCACGGGCATCGCCGGACCCACGGTCTTGTGGCGCTGGCCACGGTCGTCGATGATGTCGCGCACGCGCCCGAATGCACGGCCCATCACCACGAAGTCGCCGACCTTCAGTTCGCCGTCCTGAACGATGATGTTGGCCGTCGGGCCGCGCCCCTCTTCCAATTTGGCTTCGACCACGGTGCCGCGCGCGGGACCCGCGTAGTCGGCCTTGACCTCCAGCAACTGCCCCTGCAGGTCGAGGATTTCGAGCAGTTTCTCGATGCCCTCGCCCTTGGTTGCGCTGGTGCGCACAACCTCGGTGTCGCCGCCCCACTCGATCGGGTTCAACCCCGCGGTGGCCAGTTCGCTCAGCGTTTGATTGACGCGGTTCTCCGTTGCGTCCGGGCGATCAATCTTGTTGAGCGCCACCACGATCGGCACGCCCGCGGCCTTGGCGTGGTTGATGCTCTCGATCGTCTGGGGCATGACGCCTTCGGGCGCCGAGACGACCAGCACCACGATGTCCGTGATCGCGGCGCCGCGAGCACGCATCGACGTGAACGCCTCGTGGCCCGGCGTATCGAGGAAGACGATGTGCTTCGTATCACCGGCAACCTTCACGGGAACCCTGAAGGCGCTCGTGGCCTGCGTGATGCCGCCGGCTTCGCCCGCCGCGACGTTCGCCTTTCGGATGTTGTCCAGCAGGCTCGTCTTGCCGTGGTCGACGTGGCCCAGGATCGTCACGATCGGCGGCCGCGGCCGCAGATCGAGCGACTCGCGCTTGGTGTACTGCTCGCTGACCTGTTCTTCGGCGGTCCTCGCCTCGGTCACTTCCAACTCGATGTTGAAATCGAGCATGATCTCCTGCGCCTTCACAGGGTCGATGCCCGAGTTCACCGTCGCGATCGTGCCTTGCATGAACAGCCGCTTGATGATGTCGGCCGCCTTCACGCCGGTCGTTGCCGAGAGATCCTTGATGGTGAAGGGCGCAGCGATCTTGACCGCGCCACCGACCTGCGCCGGAGTCGTGGAGGGCCCGATCGGCCCGCCGCTCCGCTTGCGCATTTGCTGCCGGCGCTGCTTCAGGAAGCCCTCAGCGCGAGCCAGACGGGCCTCGCGCTCCGCAAGATCCTGCGGCCGCCACATGCCGCCGCGCGAGTCATCCGTGCCCGAGATGCCGCGCCGCCTTGCCGGCACGCCGCCCCGATCTCCGCCGCCCGCCCCGGCTCCGCCCGTTCGCTTCCGCCGCGGGCTTCGTCCGCCGTCGTCGTCTCCTGCTCCCGTCCCGCCGCGACCGGGCATGCCTTCGGCCCCACTGTCGCGCCGTCGGGGCGGCTCCATCCGCTCCGGTGCCTCGATTC
Organism: Phycisphaeraceae bacterium; assembly: GCA_019636535.1. Taxonomy (GTDB): domain Bacteria; phylum Planctomycetota; class Phycisphaerae; order Phycisphaerales; family UBA1924; genus JAHBK01. The sequence goes on from JAHBXK010000031.1 coordinate 20,127, forward strand.
GAACGACCTTCGGGCCGCTCAATTGCACTTTCTTCAGCGTCGTCAACTGCTGACCGGCCGGCGTAACCACCTTCGGTCGTTGAGGCACGTTCATCCGCGGCGTCGGTGTCGGCTTCGGTGCGGGTTTCGGCGTCGTCTTGGCCTTTCCGTCCTCCCCTCCGTCCGTTCCCGAGTCGTCCGTCCTGCGAAGCGACGCCGGGTGTGCTCCGGTCTCGACGGGCGCTCCGGTCGAGGGCCGCACGCTCGGTGCGATGGTCGACACGACATCCGCACCCACCTTGGTCGTCTGAGTGACTGGCGCTTCGACGGTTTCGTCGACAGCCTCCTCGGCCGCGGTCGAAGCAGAAGCCTTGGTTGTGCGCGTGCCAGCGCGGCCAGGCTTGGTGGCCTTAGTCGTTCTCGGAGCGGCGATCCCCGTCTCGGGCATGTCGGCCGTGGCAACACCGCCGCCTTCATCGCCCTCCGAAGCCCCTTCGCTTGCGCCGGCCTTCTTGCGTGTCGCTCGCTTGGGTGCGGCCCGAACCTTCTCGAGATCCACGTGCGCGGTGGTTTCAACCGCTGTGCTCGCAGAGCCCACGCTGAACCACTCGCGGATCGTCGCCTCCAGCCCGACCGTCACGGTCGTCGTGTGGCTCTTGACCTTGTCCTGTGGAATCCCCTCGGCCAGACATTTCTCAATGATGGCCTTCGAGGTGACGCCCAGTTCCTTCGCAATTTCCGAGATCCGCTTGGCCAATCCAGACTCCAGAGGCTTCGTGTTCCGCCGGCACTCCGCCGGCTCGATCCCAACGCATCCGACTCACGCCCCGTCCCCCTGAAAGAACTCTTCACGCCGTCATCACCCGCGTCGAACTTGCGTCGGACGCGATTGTCAGTTGCTGCCCGCACCTCCACCCAGAATGTCCGCCGCGCGTGATTCGTCGGCGCTCGTGACTTCCACGCGGCCCGAGCCGTCGCCCTCGACGCGTTCCACCGAAACTCCGCCGCCGCCCAGGATCGCCGCCGCCGCCGCTTCTCCCGCGGGCACGTCGCCGGCGAGCAGCCGGGCCGCCGCGCCCTCGTCCTCGCGCTTGCGTCGCTCGGCCTCTTCGCGATCGCGCTGCTGCTGTTCGGCAACCTCCTTGGCTCGCGCGGCGGCGAGTTCCAAGGCCTTCGCCGCCGTTTCTTCCGTGAGTTGCAGTTCGTTCACCAGCACATCCGCCCCGACTTCCTCGATGTCGAACACACTGATCATGCCCAGCGCCGCCAGACGGTCGACCATCTCGTCGGTGATTCCCTCAACCGCCGTCAGCGTCTGCTGCAGAATGTCCAGACCCTTCTGGAACTCCTCGGGCGTCAGGATGTCCACGTCCCACCCTGTCAGCCGCGCTGCCAGCCGCACGTTCTGCCCGCGCTTGCCGATCGCCAGCGACAACTGGTCGTCGCGAACCACCACGGTCGCACGCCCGAGTTCAAAGCACAGGCTGATCTCCTCAACCTCCGCCGGCTTCAGTGCGTTCTGAATTAGGATCTGGCTCGACTCGTTCCAGCGAACGATGTCGATCTTCTCCCCGTTCAGTTCGTCCACGATGTTCTTGATGCGGCTGCCGCGCACGCCCACGCACGCGCCGACCGCGTCCACCTTGCTGTCGATGCTCGCCACCGCGATCTTCGTGCGATACCCAGCCTCACGGGCCATCGCCTTGATCTCGATGATCCGCTCGGTCACCTCCGGCACCTCAACCTCGAACAACCGCTTGATGAAGTCCGGGTGGCTCCTGCTCAGCACGATCTTCACCTGATTCCCCACGTCGCGAACGTCCAGCAGCAGGCACCGAACCCGGTCACCCGCCTGAAACTGCTCGCCCGGAATCTGCTCGCTGCGCGGCATGAACGCCTCAGCGCGATCGATCGAGACGATCAGCGCCCCGCCCTCGTACCGCTGCACCGTCCCCGTCACGATCTCGCCCACGCGCTTCGAGAACTCGTCCAGAACGCTCGCGCGCTCGTCGTCGCGGAAGCGTTGGATCATCACCTGCTTGAACGTCTGCGCCGCGATCCGACCCAGACCCTCCGGCGTGATGTCCAGCGGCTCTCCGTGCCGGGTCAGGTTCAACTGCCCGTTCACCGGGTCCAACTGGCACGTGAACTCTTCCGCGTCCAGCGTGTTGTAATACTTGCGAGCGGCCGACACCATCGCCTGCTCGAGGTCGCGGATCAGAACCTGCTTGTCGATCCGCCGCTCGCGCGCGATGCCGTCCAGGATCCGCATCATTTCTTGTGTGTTCATGCTGCCCAACGCTCCGTGTTGTCAAGATGTCTGCTTGTCGATCGCCCCGGTCTTTGCCGCGACGGACCATGTCACCGAAGATCCGGTCGCCGGAAAAACACCGCGACCACGAACGGTCGTTGCGCCGGTTCGTGGCCTGCTGTCGATCAGACCCTCTCGGGCCCGACGCACGTTGACCGTCCGTGATCAACCCATGTCCACCTCCGAACCCGGAAGCGGGCATGCGCTGAACCCAGCGGCCGCCCGTTCCTCACGCGCCGGGCTCAATCCGAGCCGGTCCGTGGGGTCCGGACGAGGGCCGACGACCTCCGCCGCTTCGCGGCGAGACGAGATCGTGCCGACCTCAACGTGCATGGCTGTCCACCGTCAGCATGCTCACGTTCCCTGCACAACAGCCGACGGCACTGCGCCGCCGGCATGACCAAATGATAGCGGACCGGGTTCACCCCCGGCAACAGCAACCGAACGTCGCACCGACGCGTTCTCCGGCGATTCGTCTACCCCGCACCTCAGATCCGGTCGCCGGCACGGATCGGCCGAACGATCCGGAGCGCCCGCGACCCCTTGTGCTGTCCGATGTGCGCAAAGAACCGCTTCTCGTCTTCAACCGACAGCACGATCGGGCTCGACGCGGTTCGCTCGGTCATGAGCAAATCGCCCGGCGACAGCCCCATCAAATCCCGAACAGTGATCGTTGTCTCCGCCAGCAACCCGGTGACCGTCACCACCGCCTGGTTCAGCGTCTGGCCGATCTGACGCTGGATCGCCTCGTTCGCGTGGCTCCGCGAGGCGTTGAACCACGACTGCGCGGCCAGATCCTCCATGATCGGTTCGATCACGTTGTACGGGATGCACAGGTTCATGGTCCCCGCGCGGTTGCTCATCTTCAACTCGAACCCGATGACGATCACCACCTCGTTCGGCGGCACGATCTGCACCAGTTGCGGGTTGCTCTCCGTCGCCACGATCGTGAACTTCAGTTCCTTGATCCCGAGCCACGCTTCCTCCAGCGCGCTCAGACCCCGATTCGTCACCTTGCTGATCAGCCGAGTCTCGATCAGCGTCATCGGACGCTGCGGAATGAACAACTCTTGGTTCGTCCCGCCCAGCAGCCGGTCGATGATCGGGTAGATGATCAGTGGCGAGATCTCAAGGCAGATCTGCCCTTCCAGCGGCTTCGCCTCGATCAGGTTGAAACTTGTCGGGTTCGGCAGGCCGGAGATGAACTCCGCGTAAGTCATCTGCTCGCAGTTGGCGACCTTCACCTCCACGATCGTGCGCAGGAAGCCCGAGAGCGCAGCGCCGAAGTTCCGCGCAAACGCCTCGTGCAGCGTTTGCAACGACCGCATCTGGTCCTTGCTCACGCGCTCCGGACGCTTGAAGTCGTACGGCCGAACCTCGACGCTCTCCAGGTCCCGCCGATGCCGGCTGAAAATCTGGATCGAGTTCTCTTCCTCCTCCACATCTCCCGCGTCCACCGCGGCGAGCAGGGCGTCGATCTCGGATTGGTCGAGCACGTCGGCCATGTGGTGTGGGCGGGAAGTGGGGGGCTCAGTCGGGAACAGATCAACGGCCAGTTGTCAAGGTCGAAGGCGCCCGGACAGCCCAAGCGCGTAGAACCACCCTGACTGTTGGTCCTATCGGACGCTCGCCGAACCGGCCTTCAGTCCATCGGGCGGGCTCGTTTCTCCGAATCTCACGCCCACCACCGATTTGGGGCCGAACAAGTCCCCCGTGACGCCTCTATAACCGGTTGCTTCCAAGTTTCGCCCTGGGACCCCAACAATCGCTGGACGGCGCAACGCCCACGCATGGAGCGTCGGATGGGTGAAGTTGGAAGGGGCGTCGAGTCGGTGGAGGTGTGGGAGAGGGGTTGTTGGTTGGCGGTGAGGGGGATCGATGAGGGCCTCTCGGTGAGAAACGCAAAGGCTTGGTTCGGTTGGGGCTTGATGGTCGTTGCCTGCCTGTTCGGCACGGCCCCAGTCTCGGCAGCTTCCGCAGATGCCGTCTCCGTCAGGGCCGTCCCTCGCAACGACGCCGTCAAACCCGGCGATCAGGTCGTCATCGCGGTCGAACTTACCCACGAAGACGGCTACCACACCTGGCCCGCGGCCAACGTCGCACTCCCGGCCGACGTCGACGAGTTCGCGATCCGTACGCAAATCGCAGTTGTCGGACCCGAAGTTTGGCTCACCGAACCGTCGCGCATCCAATGGCCCGCCACCAAGGTCTACGAACTCCCCGACCTTTTCGGCGGTGACGGCACGATGCGCGTGCCGCTCTATTCCGGCAAGGCCACGGCGTTCGTGGTGCTCACGGCGCCGGAATCGCCCGGCAAGTACACGCTCGAACTCCGAGTCGGCTACCAGGCCTGCGATGACGCGTCCTGTCTTCCGCCGCAGAACGAAACGCTCCGCGTTCAACTCAGCGTCGACGCCGCCGCAACCGTGAGCGAGCCATCGGAGCCTGCCCTCTTCGGTTCCTTCGATCAGTCGTTGCTGAATGCGGCAGTGCAGACGCCGACGACCCCGACCGACCCATCGGCTTCGCAGTCCGCGGGCCCTGTTCCCGGTCTTCCCGTACCGCCGACTCCCTCCGCACCCGCGCCCATCGGCGGCGGCAGTTTCTTCGGGTTCAACATCGGCTCGGGCCTGCTCGTGCTCGCCCTCTTCGCGGTCATCGGCGGGTTCCTGCTCAACCTCACGCCGTGCGTGCTCCCCGTCATCCCCATCAAGGTCATGACGCTCACGAGCCACGCCGCTTCGCCCGGCAAAGCGCTCGTGTTGGGCTGCTACATGGCCGCGGGCGTGGTGGCATTCTGGGCGGCGATCGGCATCCCGATGGCCTTCATCAGCGCAAACCTCGATCCCTCGAAGTTCATCTTCGGTGTGTGGTGGGTCACGCTGTCGATCGGACTCATCATCGCCGTCATGGGCCTGGGGATCATGGGCCTCTTCAACCTGAACCTGCCCCAGGCCGTCTACATGATCGACGCCAAGGCCGATTCGCCCGGCGGGTCATTCCTCTTCGGAGTCCTCACAGCCGTGCTCGGCCTCCCGTGCTTCGGCTTTGTGGCCGGCGGTCTGCTCGCGGGTGCGGCAACGCTCCCTCCCCTCACGATCATGGCCATCTTCGGCGGAATCGGCGTCGGCATGGCCGCGCCCTACCTCGTCCTTTCAGCCAAGCCCAGCCTTCTGCGTTTCATCCCCAAGACCGGCCCGGCGAGCGAGTTGGTCAAGCAGGTCATGGGGCTCCTCCTGCTCGCGGCCGCGGCCTTCTTCCTCGCCGCGGGAATCAAAGCCGCGATCATCGATCGCCCATACCTCGTCGGGTCCATCGCATGGTGGGCCGTTGGCTTCTTCGTCGCCATCGCCGGCATCTGGATGATCGTTCGAGTCTTCCAGATCAGCAAGGCCCCGTGGGCGCGGGCCTTCTTCCCCGTTCTCGCCGTCGTCATGGTTGCGGGCATCGGTATCTTCGCCAACGACAAACTCGCCGGCGACTACCGCAACTTCCAGGCACAGAAGGCCGCGGTCTCCTCCGCGATCCCAGGCCAGGTGCCCACCGGCGTCTGGCTCAAGTACACGCCCGAACTCTTCGCCGCCGTCCGAAAGTCCGGCAAGAGCGTCCTGCTCGACTTCACCGCCGACTGGTGCATCAACTGCAAGGTCTTCAAGAACCTCATCCTCGAGAAAGACCCCACCTATTCCCGTCTCGCCTCTTCACCCATCGTCCTGCTCGAAGTCGATTGCACTTCCACCAACGCCCCCGGCTGGCAGATGCTCCGCGAACTCGGCCGCACCGGCATCCCCACCTGGGTCATCTACGGACCCGAGAACGACATTCCCGTCGTTCTCGACCTCACCAAGCCCACCCACGACACCGTTCTGGAGGGGTTGCAGCGGGCCGGCGTCCCGCTCCCCGACCCGGCCACCTCAACCGCCGCTCGTTGACGCTCGATGCAGGGTGGAGTATCGTTCTCCCCCGTTCGGTCCGGTTCCCTTTCGGGCCCGGCCGACACGCGGATCAGGCGCGGGCGTAGCTCAGTGGTAGAGCGACACGTTGCCAACGTGTAGGTCGAGGGTTCAAGCCCCTTCGCCCGCTTTAGTTTCCGACAGCCGCCCGGGTTCATCCCCGGGCGGCGTTGTTTTTGCGCCAATTCAGCCCCGGCTGTCGCGCGGCGGAACTTCAGGTCCGTTCTCGGACCGAATCGGTCCATACAACCGATTCATTTCGCCCAGATGCTTGACACCGACCGGGTTTCCCCGCATATTGAGTGCGTACCGCGTGCGCGAGCGTGTCCGCCCACAGCCGCTCGCCGGGTTTCCGTGGGCGATTTCTTCTTCCCGAAGGGGTGATCATCGTGAGATTGAGAATCGTTCTGGCGATCGTTGCGCTCGCGACGACCGTCAACAGCCTCCGCGCCGACGTCGCGACCGACTGGAATCAGGTCTATCTCGAGTGCGTCCGTGTGGAGGGCGGCCCGCCCTGCCCCGCCTCCCGCTGGGCAACCCACCTCTACGTCGCGATGTTCGACGCGGCCAACTCCGTGTTCGGCGACTACTCCCACGTCATCGTCAAGGAGAATGTAACCAGGCCGACCTCTGCCCGCGCGGCGATCGCCGCAGCCGCGTACACCATCCTCTCCGAGGCCTATCCCGCGCAGCAGGCGTTCCTCGACGAGTCTTACAGCAACTCGATCAAGATGCTCCCACCCGGCCTGCCCCGCGCCCGCGGCATGCAACTCGGCCGACGGGTCGCACAGGCCGTCATGGCCGCCCGCGCCGATGACGGCTCCGACGACGACACGCCCTACGTCTACGGCTCGAACCCCGGCGACTGGACCATGTCCGATTCGGACATCTTCGATGCGCCCGCCACACCCAACTGGGGCAAGGTCCGGCCGTGGGCCATGACCAAGAGCACGCAGTTCCGCGTCGCCGGCCCCGGCGGCTTCCGCAAGATGGCACGCCTCCTCGCCTCACAGATCTACGCCGACCAGTTCAACGAGGTGAAGGAACTCGGCGAGCGCAACAGCGCCACCCGCACGCAGGACCAGACCGACATCGCCTGGTTCTGGGCCAACGACGTCGACGGCACCTCCAAGCCGCCGGGACAGTTGCTTCAGATCACCGAGGCCGTCTCGATCGATCAGGGCCTGGATTTCTACCAGAAGACGCGACTCTTCGCCCTCGTGGCGCTCGCCATGGGTGATTCCTGCATCGCCGCGTGGGACGCCAAGTACCGCACCTGGTGCGACCTGTGGCGTCCGCAGGAGGCCATCCGCAACGCCGACATCGACGGCAACCCGCAGACCGAGGCCGACGCCAACTGGTTACCCCTCGCCCCGTGGACCCCGCCCTTCCCGGCATACGTCTCCGGCCACGCCACCTTCGGCGCCACCCACGCCGCCATCATGCGCAACTACTTCCGCACCGACCGCATGAACATGGCCATCTACACCGACGACCCGCACTACACCGGCCCCTCACCGCGCCACTACACGTCATTCACCGAGATCGCGCGTGAGAACGGCCGCTCACGCATCTACCTCGGCGTCCACTACCAGTTCGACGCCGACATGGGCTACGCCCTGGGCACGCTGGTCGGCAACTACGTCTTCGCCAACAAGGCCCGCCCGCTCTGCTCGGCGGACTACAACAACGACGGCATCGTCGACAACATCGACGTCCTCGAGTTCACCGACGCGTACTTCGCCGGCAACAAGTCCGCCGACTTCGACAAGAACGGCGTCGTCGACGAGTTCGACTACTTCGACTTCCTCAACGCCTACACCTCCGGCTGCAACTGATCCCGGACCCTCCCGGTCCGAACATGCCGAGTTCACCCCGCCGGGGAGCCCTCCACAGGGCTCCCCGGCTTTGCTCTCCGGGCCTGCGAGCGCCCCGACGCACTTTCGACCCCCGACTACCATGCCCTCCCTCCCTGCCCCCCCCGGGGGGCCGCGCTGACCGCCTCCCGCCGTCACCATCCACCTCGTTCTTCACATGGCCAAAGCCCTCACCACCGCCACCACCGAGTTCGAGAAGAAGGACCGCTGCGCGGGCCTCGACCACCGCCCGCGCGTCCTGCTCGGCAAGATGGGCCTCGACGGCCACGACCGCGGCGTCAAGGTCATCGCCCGCGCCCTCCGCGATTCCGGCGTCCACGTCATCTACTCCGGCCTCTGGCAGACGCCGCGCTCGCTCGCCATCTCCGCACGCGATGAGGACTGCGACGTCATCGCCGCCAGCATGATGAGCAACTCCCATCTGGTCCTCGGCCCGCGCCTCGTCACCGCGATGAAGGAACTCGGCCGCGCTGACCTGCCCGTCTACATGGGCGGCATCCTCCCGCAGGAAGACATCCCGCAACTTCTGGCCGGCGGCGTCGCCAAGTGCTTCACCACCGGCACGGGCCTGCTCGACATCGTGGAGGCCGTCCGCAGCGCCGTTCGCCCGTACGAGCAGGTCATCTCCGGCTCAACACCCGCCTCCCAACTCGCCCGCGACATCTCCCTCATCCACGCCGGCCGACCGATCCGCCCCAACGCTCCCACCCGCAGACCCAAACGCGTCATCGGCATCACCGGCTCGCCCGGCGCGGGCAAGAGCACCCTCGTCGCCCAGCTCGTCAGCGAGCTCACCCGCCGCGTCAAGGACGACCCGAACTTCAAGTCCCTCGGCCGCTGCGCGGTCCTCGCCTTCGATCCCATGAGCCCCATCACCTCCGGCGCGCTCCTGGGCGACCGTCTCCGCGTCGACTTCAACACGCTCGACACCGCCGTCTACTACCGCTCGCTGGCCATCAGCGGTGAGGATTACCGCGCGGTCCCCGAAATCCTCGGCCTCATCGGCGGCTGCGAGTCCGCTCCCGGTGAGCCCTTCGACACCGTCTTTATCGAGACCGTCGGCGCGGGGCAGAACGAGACCAAGATCCGCCAGTACGTTGACCGCACCGTCGTTGTGCTCACGCCCGGCATGGGCGACGCGGTGCAGATGGACAAGGCGGGCATCCTCGAGATCGCCGACCTGTTCGTCTGCAACAAGGCCGATCACCCCGGCGAGAACGAACTCGTCCGCGACCTCCGCGACGTGGCGGGCCGCCGACCGATCATCGAGACGGTGGCGACGCGCGGTCAGGGCGTGTCGGAACTCCTCGACGCGATCCTGGCCTGACGTTTTGAAGCGGTCCACGGAGTCCACGGAGCGATGACGCAGAGGGCGCGGAGTACTTGCTTCGCCTTTCTGTTTGTAGTTGCCCCACGCATGTATACGGTGCTACACTTCGTGCAGCCGAGGGTGCGAGGGGGGCTCTCTCCATCTAGATCGGTGTCAACGCCACTTAGTGGCAGGAGATCGCAGATGGATTGGTGGTCATCGTTTGCTACGAACATCGCGTCGGGTACCGTCGCCAACCTGCTGACAGGTGCTCTCAAGTCCGTCCGTCGCAGCAACCCACCCGCAGTCGTGATAAGCGAGACGCGACATGTCGATTACGGCCAACTTGCCGATGAGTTCACTCTGGCTGAGGAGGATCTTCTCTCCGCGCTGTATCGCAGCGTCGGTCAAGTCGGCCTGCTCTGCCCCCGCACGAGTTCCAACCAACTGCCTCAGATCCTCATCGATGAGCGGGTGTTCGGTTGCCACACCGACTTGGAGAAGAACCGGCGGTATCGCGCCGCGCTGGAGAACCTGATCCACCGGGGCGCCGTCCGCTGGGTGAACGGCACGCGTCAGGCCTTTGAGCTTGTGCCACGGAACTGCTCTTGATGGAACTCGCACTTCGCCAAACTATGAAGGCGCCTGTATCCCGGCGTAGTCGCCACAGACTTCTCCGCGCCCTCCGTGTGTCCTTCGTGTTCTTCGTGGACGCCTTTCCCGTCTTGTGAAAGACCGTTCCACGCACCAGCGCGCGAGTCGTGCGGGCGTGCCAATCGTCAGCGCGGGCGTGCATCGCGACGGAGCGGGCGTGCGTTTCCAGAGCGCGGGCGTGCGCTGTGAAAGCGCGGGCATGCGCGGCGAATGCGCGGGCGTGCGATGAAGCAACGCGGCCGTGCGCAGGCGCAGCGCGGCGGTGCGCAGCGAATGTGCACGTGCGTTTCTTCCCGAGAATGGGGGAAACGATGAGGCCAAACGGCTCAAAGACGCGCTGAATCTGCGCGAACCGACCCACGGACCCCGAACGCGTCCGTCCCGTCATCCCGATCAACTCTCCCCGCACCTTCCCCTACCATCGCCGCTCGTGTCCGACGATCGATCGCACAACCCGTCCCCCCCCACGCACCCCCCGCACCCGCCGGCCGATGCCGAAGCGTCGATCGATCGCGATGACGCGTCGAGCACCGAGCAACCGCCGCCCCATCCCCCCCCCCCCCCGATCCCCCCCTCTCCCACGCTCGACCCGGAGTCCCTCGACCTCACCCTCGAGGCCGACCTGCCGCCCCCCGCCGTCGTCGATCGCCAGATCGCGCGCGCAGCCCCCCGACTCACCCCCGACGGGCGGCTGATGTCCGGCAAACTCGCCGGGCTCTCCATGGCCGGCGCCATCCTCACGCTCTCCTGGCCCATCCTCATCGAGTCGGTCCTCAACTCCACCGTCGGCCTCACCGACACGCTCCTCTCCGCGCAACTCTCCGAGGCCGCCACCGACGCGATCGGCGGCGCCAGTTACATGCTCTGGTTCGTCGGGCTCGTCGCCATGAGCGTCGGCATCGGCACCACCGCGCTCGTCGCGCGCGCCATCGGCGGCGGCCGGTTCAGCGTCGCCAACGCCGCCGTCGGGCAGTCGATCCTCCTCGCCGCCGTCTCGGGCGTGCTCGTCGCCGCGCTCCTCTGGGCCGTCAGCCCGCTGGCCGCCACCATCCTCTCCCTCAAGGGCGACGCCCGCGATCACTTCATCGAGTATCTCCGCGTCATCAGTTTCGGTGTCCCCGGCATCACGCTCATCTCCGCCGGCATCGCCGCCGCGCGCGGCGCGGGCGATTCCCTCCGCCCCCTCTGGGCGATGGTGCTGATGAACGTCCTGAACGTGGCCGGCTCCTTCGTCCTCTCCGGTGTTGACCTGGTCCGCCCCGCCTCTCTTTCCGACCCCGCCGGGGCCGCCACGCGCATCCTCATCAAGAACCCCAGCCTGTTCGACCTGGGTGTCCCCGGCATCGCCTGGGGCACCGTCATCGGCGCCTACGCCGGCGCGGCCTTCATGCTCGGCCTGCTCCTCTCCGGCACCAGCGGGGTCACCATCCTCCGCCGAAGGCTCAAGCCCCACCGCGTCACGCTCGACCGCCTCATCCGCCTGGCCGTCCCGAGTTTCCTCGAAACCTTCGGCATGTGGATCGGCAACTTCATGGTCGTGCTCATGGTCGGTTGGATCGGCTTGGAGCGGCTCGCGCAGGCCGCGGCGGCCAGCGCGGTCAATGCCGCAGAGGGGGGAGTAGGGGGAATGGGGGGGGCGGGGGGGGCGATGGGCGCACACATCATCGCCATCCGACTCGAGTCCTTCAGTTATCTCCCCGGCTTTGCGCTCGGCACCGCCGCCGCCACGCTCGTCGGGCAGTTCCTGGGCGCGGGCTCACCCGTGCAGGCGCACCGCGCGGTGCAGCGCTGCCTGGTGGTCAGTTGCGCCATCATGGCCGCCGCGGGCCTGGTCTTCATCCTCCTTCCCCGTCAGATCGTCTCGCTCGTCAGCACCCAGCCCTCGCACCTCGAACTCGCCCCCGCGCTGATGTTCATCACCGGCTGGGTGCAGATCCCCTTCGGCATCTCGATCGTGCTGCGCTCCGCCCTCCGCGGCGCGGGCGACGCCAAGGCCGTGGCCGCGCTCATGTGGATCACCACGTACGGCGTCCGCCTGCCGCTCGCCTACCTGTTCTCCGGCGTCACCATCCCCACGCCCTTCCTGGTCCCCCTGGGCGGGCCGGAGTCGATCCCCCACCCGTTCTTCGAGTCGGCCGACCTCGCCCGGCTCTGGGTCGCGCTCTGCTTCGAGATCGTCATCCGTGCAGCGCTCTACTACGCCCGCTTCCACGGCGGGAAATGGCAGACGGCGCGGGTGTGAGCGTGCGGACCGGTCGCCCGCGCGCCAGCGCCGTTACGCTGCACGCATGGAGACCACCGTGTCGCACCGTCACTCGATCGCATCGCCCTGTTCGCCGCGCGCGTTGGTACATGTCGCGGTTGCCGCGATGCTCACCACGGGCATGCACTTCGCGCCCGGCTGCGCAAACCCCTCATCCACCGCTCACCAGAGCCCCCCGCCCCCGCCCGTCCAAACCCCCGGAGCCGCACCCATGCAACTCGGCAACTTCTCCGTCAGCCTCACCGTCAAAGACATCGCCGCCTCCCGCGCCTTCTACGAGAAACTCGGCTTCAGGCAGACCGGCGGCGATCAGGCCCAGAACTGGCTCATCCTCCAGAACGACACCGCCACCATCGGCCTCTTCCAGGGCATGTTCGACAAGAACATCCTCACCTTCAACCCCGGCTGGGACCGCGCCTGCAACACGCTCTCCAACTTCGAGGACGTCCGAGAGATTCAGCGCAAACTCAAGGCCCACGGCCTCACCCTCGCGTCCGAAGCCGATGAGGCCACGTCCGGCCCCGCTTCGCTCATGCTCATCGACCCGGACGGCAACCCCAACCTCATCGATCAGCACGTCCAAAGCCCCGCGAGTCCGCGCAGGTAATCATCGCGCAGGGTTGCCGAGACGCATCGCACGCACCGCTTCCACAAGCGACCCGCTCTCCGGGCACGCACGCGTTCTGCTCAGATCGCCCCGTCCTCGTCGTCGCGCTGGTCGCGCGGCCGGCGATCTTCCACCTTCAGCCGCGCACGCAGCGACTTCATGCTGAAGGGATCATCCTCCGGCGTCAGCGTCACGATCCCGCGCATCACCTGGTCCACCGCGCGACCCTGCTGCACCCGCAGCCGCTCGGCCGTCACCGGGTTCAGGCCTGAGATCACCGCGAACCCCACCCCCAGCGTCTGCGGGATCGCCGCCGCCACCACGCGGCCTTCCATCGCGGCCTCTTCGATCGGTCGCGTCGGGTCGAGTTTCGACGCCGCCTCCAGAACCGCCGTGCGGAACGCTTCGTGGTCCACGTCATTCAGGTTCGGCGCGGTCCCGCCCATGAAGTCCCGCCGCACCGTCGCCTTGTTCACCGGCAACTCGGCCGCCATCACCACGCCGCCCATCGAGGCAACCACTTCGGGCGAGATGCTCAGAGCACCCAGCCCGTCGGCGATCACACGCGATCGGTTCTCCTCCATCAGCCCCCGCAGCCGGTTGAAGGCTTCCAGACGCATCACGTCCGAGACCACCTTCGTCCGAACCTCCTCCATCGAGTCCGGCGCAGACGACTTGCGAGCCTCGGTGATCACAAAGAACACCCGGTCCCCCGTCCGCGTCGTCATCACCTCGCCCGGCACCCCCGCCTGCAGCGCCACCGCGCTGTCGCCCGCCAGTTCGCGCACGCCCATCGCGACTTCCGTGAAAGGCACGCCCCGAGGCCCGCGCATCACGAAACTCAGACCGATCCCCTCCAGTTCCGCCAACTCGCTCTGCGTGGCCCACTCGCCCCGCACGTGCGCCACCGGCGCTTCCATCCGCGACCCCGTCGCCTCCTCGACCCGACGCACGATCACGTCGCGCAGCGACGCCATCGACGGCCGGATCTCGCTCCAGTTCTCGGGCAGCACGTAGTACGGCCCGGTCTGCGGCAGGCCGCGGAGCACCCGGTCGAACTCCGCGCGGACCGCCTGCTCGGCCAGTCGCATCACGCGGTCCGCCTGCTCGCGCTTCACCTCGGCCTCGATCGTCTCGATCGCCTGCTCGACACTCGTCCCGTCGTCCGGCCGACCGTCGGGGAACTTCCGCCGGAGCCGCTTCTGCACCTCGATCGGGTCCGCCGTCACCGCCGACTCCGCAGCGCGACGGCTCACCACCAGCCACTCCAGCCGCAGCCGGTCGCCGAGCCGGTACCCGAAAGGGAATCCCGACTCGTCCTCCTCGGCCACCACGTCCTTGAACTTCTCGAAGTGCGCCTCGAACACCGCCTCGCTCGGCCGCTCAACGTTCCGCAACTCGCGCTCGGCGGGCATGAACACGTAATCGATCGCCGCCGAGTCCTCCATCCGGCGGAAGTCCGCGACCAGCCGCCGATCGCTCAGCCGCGGCACGCGCAGGTACGACGCCCGCAGCCTCGCGACACCCTGCAGCCGGCTCAGCCCGGTCAGCACCTCGTCGCGGCTCATCCGCGCGGGGCCGCGTGCCACCTGCTCCACGCCCATCTCGATGTTCGCCGCCGTCTCCGCGATCATCGTCTGCATCTGCTGCGTGTCCCGCAGCATGAACGCCCGCGCCCGAACGATCTGACGGGCCAGTTCCGCGATGAACCGCTGACCGTCCTCCGGCCCGCCCACCAGCCCCGCCTTCTCCGCCTCGTGCGTCAGCAGCAGCCAGTGCGTCGAGTCCTCGATGCCGAACAGCACGCGCATCGCCCCCTGCAGCCCGATCACCTCGTTCAGCGCGGCGTGCTCCACCCGCGCGCGGTCCAACTCACGCGCCGAGATCTTCCGCCCGTCCACCACCAGCACCGTCGTCCGAGGGCTCCCCTTGCCGAGCCCCTGCAGCGCTTCGGCCAGCAGGAACGTCACCATCAGCAGCGAGCCCGCGATGACCAGGATCCACGTGTTGTACTTGCGCAGCCACTTGAGCATGAGGTTCTCGATCCCCGCCGCGTTCCTTCACGTCACGCGCAGCGCCCGGACATGCAACGCGGCGAGGGGTGGGTATTGAGCGGAGCAGAGGCGGTTCAGGGGGGGACACGGACCAGAAGCACGACCCAACGCCCGCCCGGACGCCGGCGCCCATTCCTCGATGAGGCGCCCGCACGCCCGCAGGCCGAACTCGGTTTACCGGTAGAACTCGATGATCAGGTTCGCGTTGATGTCGAACGGAATCTGGTCGCTCGTCGGCAGCGCCACGATCCGCGCCGTCAACTCGCCCGGGTTGAACTCGATCCAACCGGGCGACTCGTGGCCGCTCAGCGACTCCATGTTCTCGCGCAGCAACTTCTCCAGTTTCGGCTTGAACGTGATCACGTCGCCCACGCTCACCCCGAAACTCGGGCGGTCCGTCTTCCGCCCGTTCACCAGCACGTGCCCGTGCGCCACGATCTGACGCGCCGCCCAGATCGTCCGCGCCACGCCGACCCGGCGAAGCACGTTGTCCAGCCGGCACTCCAGCAACTGCTGAAGTACCTCGCCCGTGTTCCCGCGAGACCGAGACGCCTCCGCCACGTACCGACGGAACTGCTTCTCCAGCACGCTGTAGTGGTGCCGAAGTTTCTGCTTCTCGTTCAGGCGGATCCCGTAGTCGCGAAGACGCCGACCGCGATACCCGTGCATGCCGGGAGCCACCAACTGACGCTTGCTCGTGTGCTTCGGATTGTCCTCGATCGGAACGCCGATGCGACGCGACAGACGAACCTTCGGACCGGTGTATCGAGCCATCAACAAACTCCTTCCGTCACCCGAAGCAGTCGCTCCGGGGTGCTCGGCCTCTCATCCTGTTGAAAGGGGGACCGAGCGACCTGCAAAGACCACGTGCCCGCGGCTGCGGCGTGGCCCCGATCCGCGCACGTCGCGTGGATCGGGAGACAGAGGTCCGGGCAAACCCGTACCGAACAGACCGCAATGGAAGGCCACCCACCCTCCCACGTCAACCTCCAGCCCCTCCGCCCGATACCAGCCCGCTTCCGCTAACGTCCCACATGCTCACGCACATCACCATACCCACCCCGAACAAGGGCCTCTACGACATCACCAACCGCCTCCGGTCCATCCTCGCCGCCTCCGATCCAATCTCTGAGGGTCTCTGCACGCTCTTCATCCAGCACACCTCCGCTTCGCTCCTCATTCAGGAGAACGCCGACCCATCCGCCCGCGCTGACCTCGAAGCCTGGATCGATCGCTTCGTCCCCGAAAACGACCCCGCCTTCACCCACCGTGATGAGGGCCCCGACGACATGCCCTCGCACATCAAATCCGCGGTCACGCCCGTCAGCCTCGGCGTCCCCATCGCCGACGGCGCACTCGCCCTTGGCCGCTGGCAGGGCATCTATGTCTGGGAGCACCGCCGCGGCCCGGTTCATCGCGAACGTCGAGTCCTCGTCCACGTTTTCGACACCTCGCCGCGCTGATTCGCGCTGCGCGCAACGCTCTCGAATCGGATACCCTCGCCCGATTCGCCCGACGCGACATGAGCCAATCACCGACCAACCCACTCCGCGCGATCACCGGCCTGGCCGAGTTCTTCGGCAACCGCGTGCTCGCCATGCTCGACCACATCGGCGCAACGTGGTTCCTCCTCGCCGAGGCCACCCGCTGGTTCATCCGCTCCTTCACGCACAAGAAAGTCCGCATCGGCCGCGCCGCAATCATCTCGCAGATCGTCCGCGTCGGCGTCCGCTCCATCTTCATCATCTCCCTCGTCTCCGGCTGCGTCGGCCTCATCCTCGCCCTTCAGATGGAGCCTCCCCTCAACGAGTTCGGCCGCTCCGACGCCGTCGCCAACATCACCGGCGTCGCCGTCCTCCGCGAACTCGGACCCCTCATCGCCGCCATCGTCCTCACGGGTTTCGCGGGCGCCGCCATCGCCGCCGAGATCGGCACCATGGTCGTCGGTGAAGAGATCGAGGCGCTCGAAGCCCACGCCCTCAACCCCATCCGCTTCCTCGTCGTCCCCCGCGTCATCGCCACCGTCGTCAGCATGACCGCCCTCGCGGTCCTGGCCGACCTCGTTGCCATTACCGCGGCCTGGGGCATCAGCGTCACCGCCCTCAACATCCCCAGCCAACTCTACATCGACAACACCCTCGAACAGGTCAAGCTCGTCGACTTCCTCACCGGCGTCGGCAAGGGCACCGTCTTCGGCCTGCTCATCGGCCTCATCGCCTGCACCAACGGCCTCCGCGTCACCGGCGGCGCGGCCGGCGTCGGCAAGGCCACCACCGGCACCGTCGTCCAGTCCGTCGTCGCCATCGTCATCGCCGACCTCATCTTCACGGCCATCTTCTACGCCGTCGGCTGGGTCTGACGTTCTCCCCCGCGCGCCCGCCCCGCGCCGCCCTGTTTACCTTCGATATTCCACCGGATGCTCGATCAGCGCGAACGCCTCGCGCAGGATCGTCATCCCCAAAAACCCCGCAAGCGTCAGCCCGCCGAGAATCGCAGCCTCCGGCCACAGCCGCTGCCCCACCAGCCACGCGCACGCGTACAGCGCCAGCCACAGCGCCCCATACCGCGCGATCTTGTCCGCCGCGCGCGTCCCCGGCCCGAGCGTGTGCACCCGCCGCCAGCACAACAGCGCAAACAACCCCGCCAGCGCTGTCGGCCCAACCCACGCCCACGGCCGAATCCAATCCGGCCACAGGTCACCCCTCAACACGCCCCCGTCCCCGCTTCCAACACCCCCGCGAGCGTACCCGAAACCGAGGATCACCACGCTCCAGAACGCCCATCCCGCCACCGACGCCGCCGCCGCTCGCCCCGACACCGTCGGCACCTTCCTCCCAACCACGTGCACCATCGCCGCCACGCCGAGCGCGTGCGTCATCACCAGCCAGACCGGCCACACAAACCGCAGGTTCAGGTTCGGCACCACCATCTGCCCCGCGTAGATCAGCCCGAGCATCACCAGCCCCACCGCCGGCACAAACCGCCCCGCGCCATTGAACGCCAGGATCGCCCCCGCCACCAGCATCGTCAGCACCACCGCGGCGATCCCCAGCACCGTGGCGCCCAGCACCGCCACGCCCAGCGTCACCACCACCAGCGTCACCGCCGTCTCCATGCTCATCCGTCCCGATGGCAGCGGACGCCCCGGCCGCAGCGCCTGATCGCGCCGCCAGTCCAGCACGTCGTTCAGCGCGGTCGCATACGCGAACAGCCCCAGCGCATTCGCCGCGCCGCCCGCCAGCAACACCCACAGCGGCGCGGTATGCACCGAGCCGATCCCCGGCTCAACGCCCCCGCCCGCCGCCGATCCCATCGCGCGCGTCCACAGAATCACAAACCACACGTTCGCCACCGCCGCGAACGCCGTCGTCACGCGGGTCAGTTGCAACGCGGGCGATACACGGATCAGCAGCCTTCGCATACCGAGCATGGTCCCCGCTCCGCGCTGAATGTTCAAATCCACACCCGCCAAGCCCAGTCTCCCCCTCACCCGACCCAACCCCTCTCCAAGCCCTCAAGACCGCACCACGCCCCGCATACGGTTCACGCCATGCCCCGCGCCCCTCGTTCCTCCACCAAAGAGCCCTCCTCCCGCGCACCCGAGCCGCCTCCCCCGCGCGTGGCCGTCGTTGTCTCTCTCTACAACAAGTCCGTCACCGCCGCCCTCCAGCGCGGGGCCCTCCGCGCCTACTCCGCCCGCTATCCCAACGCCCCAGAGCACTCGGTCGACGTCCTCCCCGTCTCCGGCGCTTTCGAGATCGTCCCCGTTGTCGCCCAGGCCGCCCGCTCCGGCCGCTACGACGCCGTCGTCGCCCTCGGCTGCATCATCAAGGGCGAAACCTCCCACGACCTCCACCTCGCCACCGCCGTCACCACCTCCCTCGCCCACATCGCCGCCACCGGCGGCCCCGACGGCGCGCCCATCGCCGTCGGCCTCGGCGTGCTCACCGTCGACACGCCGCAACAGGCCCGCGAGCGCGCCGGGGGGGGGGGTGGGAGAGAGGCAAGGAACGGAGGCGGCTCGCCCAAACTCGGCAACAAGGGCGAAGAGGCCATGCTCGCGGCGCTCCAAACCTGCCTCACGCTCCGCGCCATCCACAACGGTCGGCCCGCCCGCGTCGAGTCCCTACCATCCACCCGTCCCCTCCCCGATAAAGCCCGCTGACGCTCCCGATCACGCTCTTTCTCACCCATGGCCAACACCCGCGACATCCGTCGGCTCGCGTTCCAGATGCTCTACCAACTCGATGCGCGCCCGGACGATGAGCCGCAACTCGTGCTCGAGAAGGCCCTGGAAGACGACGAGGACGAACGCACCGACTTCTCCCCCGCCGACCGCCGCAAGGCCGCGGCCCTCGCCTCCGCCGCCTACCTCGACCGCGCTGCCGCCGACGCCTTCACCGAACAAACCGCCCCTGGCTGGCCCAGCCACCGCCAGGCCGCCGTCGACCGCGCCATCCTCCGACTGGCCCACTACGAGATGACCCGCGCCGACGTCCCGCCCAAGGTCGTCGTCAACGAGGCCATCGAACTCGCCAAGGCCTACTCCACCGACAAGAGCCCCTCCTTCATCAACGGCATACTCGACAAACTCCTCAAGCAGGTGCTCAAGGCCTCAACCGCCTCCACCCCCAATCCCTCCACCGATTCCGACGCCGACGCCCATCACACCGAACAGGCCGAGCAGGCCCGCTGAACGCGTCTCGCTCACCCCGTCCCACTCGCCCACAGTGTCCTTCTTCAAGAACGTCATCTCCAGACTCAAAGACGGCCTGGTCAAGACGCGCCAGTCCCTCACCCGCGGCCTGCGCTCGCTCCTCGTCGGCCGCGTCCTCGACGACCAGCTCATCGCCGAACTCGAGAGCGCGCTCATCCAGGCCGACGTCGGCGTCGTCGCCACACGCCAACTCATCGCCGGCGTACGCGAGGGATACCTCGCCGGCCGGCTCAAGCGCGGCGAGGACGTCCTCGACTACCTCAAGCGCGAGATCAAGGCCATGTGGCCCGAGCACGACCGCCAACTCCGCTCCGCCCCCTCCGGCCCCACCGTCATCCTCGTCACCGGCATCAACGGCGCGGGCAAGACCACCAGCATCTCCAAGCTCTGCGCCACGCTCCGCAACCAGAACAAGAAGGTCATCCTCGCCGCCTGCGACACCTTCCGCGCAGGCGCCGTCCGCCAGCTCGAGATCTGGGGCGAGCGTCTCGGCGTCGAAGTCATCAAGGGCCAGCAGGGCGGCGACCCAGCCTCCGTCGCCTTCGACGCCTGCAAGGCCGCCCTCGCCCGAAACGCCGACGTCCTCATCATCGACACCGCCGGACGCCTGCACACGCAGGACCCGCTCATGCGACAACTCGCCAAGATCCGCTCGGTGATCGCCCGTCAGATCGAGGGCGCACCCCACGAAACGCTCCTCGTCCTCGACGCCACCAGCGGCCAGAACGCCCTCCGACAGGCCGAGGAGTTCGCCAAAACCGCCGACCTCACCGGCATCTTCCTCGCCAAGCTCGACGGAACCGCCAAGGGCGGCATCGTCGTCGCCATCCGCTCGGCGACCAATATCCCAGTCAAGTTCGTCGGCCTCGGCGAGACGCCCGACGACATCCAGCCCTTCGACCCCGACTCCTTCGTCGAGGCCCTCTTCGAAACCGAGTCCGCCGTCGAAGTCTGACTCCGTTGCAAACATGCAGCCCGACCGTCAGGTGGGGGGGGAGGGCGCACGCGTGACGCGCTCAAGTTCCGGAACGGCACAACACAGCATGCTTCGCGGTGCGCTTCCGGCTCCGCAGAAGCCGAGGAATGTCGCCACGCGTTAAGCCCTGCGAAGCGATGCGCAACCAGGCGAATGCCGATCGATCATATTGATAAACCAAATGGTTGACAATCGATCGGACAGGAGTATGCTAAACCAAATGGTTGCACTTCACGAAGCACACCTCGACCGCATCTTTCACGCCCTCGCCCACCCCGCCAGGCGCTCGATCGTCCGCCGACTCGCCCGCGGCGAGCAGAACCTCAGCGAACTCGCCTCGCCCCTGCGCATGTCGTTCCCCGCCGCTTCCAAGCACGTCCGCGTGCTCGAACAGGCCAAACTCGTGCGACGCCGTGTCTCCGGCCGCCAACACCTCTGCCGTCTCGAAGCAGCGCCGCTCAAAGAGGCCACGGAGTGGACCGAGCAGTTCCGGCAGAACTGGGAGGCTCGCTTCCAGGCCCTCGACGCGGTCCTGGAAGAAATGAAGTCGCAACGCCGAACCACGCACCGCCCCCGCTCCCCCCGTTCCCCCCGCAAGCCCCGCTGATCGCCGCCCCCCCCCTCGCTCGCAACCTTCCCGCACCACCTCAGAAAGGATCGCACGCATGAGCACCGCAGGTCTGAGCATCGCCACCCCGACCGATACCACCATCCTCTTCACGCGCACGTTCAACGCGAAGCGCCCGCTCGTGTGGGACGCCATGACCAACCCGAAACTCGTCCCGAGTTGGATGTTCTGCCCGCCCGGCTGGACCTGGGCCGAGTGCGAGATGGACGTGCGCGTCGGCGGCAAGTTCCGCTGGATCTGGAACGGGCCCGACGGCCAACTCGCGCTCTCGATCACGGGTGAATACCGCGAGGTCGTACAGCCCTCCAGGATCGTGCACACCGAGATCATGAAGATGGGCCCCGGCGCTGGGCCGTGCGGACCCGAAGACGGCGGCTCCGAACCGTGGGAACTCCTCGCCACGCTCGAACTCACGGAGCACCACGGCGTCACCACCATGAAGATGACGCTCTCGTTCGGAAGCAAGCAGGCCCGCGACGGCGCGATCGCCTCCGGCATGGAGCACGGCATGGAAGCCGGCTACAAGGCCATGGACGCGTTCTTGGCCTCGCAGCCGCACAACTGAAGCACCTCGACCCGCCAATCGCAGACAAGTGCCACCGACCGCGCTCCTGCGGTCGGTGCTCTTTCCACTCTCCCACCTTTCTTCGTGATCGCGGAGGGCGAGCTTTCGCGTTCCTTCTTTCTCGCTCTTCTTCTCTGAGCCCCTCTGCGCTCTCGAAGTTCTCTGAGTTCCTTCCGCTCTTCTCGACCAACTCACACCACCCGCGCCCCACGCGCCCACACTTCCGCGATCCACCGCTCATCAAACCCATACAGCAATCCCGCCAACGGGTCCGGCTGTTCCATCCACGCCGGGAACGCCGCGGCGCCAACGCCCGGCCGCAACACCACCAGGTCGGCCCTGCAGCCTTCCTCAATCCGACCCGCATCCTCCAGCCCCAGCGCCTCCGCGTTCCCTCGCGTGATCCGCCACCAGCACTCCGCGGCCGACGGCACGCAACGCGAAAGGTCATCGATCGGCGTCTGCCCCATCAACACCCGCGCCCGCGCGCTCTCCACCA
>JAHBXK010000032.1 GCA_019636535.1 Phycisphaeraceae bacterium
CTCCTCCCGCTGCACGCCCATCAGCCACGGCTCGATCAGGTCGCGGTCGATGACCTCCATCCTGCACAGCACCGCCGCTCGCTCGCAGATGTTGCTCAACTCGCGCACGTTCCCCAGCCACGGATACTCCATCATGAGCGACAGCGCCTCATCGCTGAACCGCTTCAGCGGCCGGCCCTCGCGCACCGAAACCTGACCAAGGAACCACTCCGCAAGCGCCGGCACGTCCTCAAGCCGGTCGCGCAGCGGCGGCAGGTGAATCGGCAGCACGTTCAACCGGAAAAACAGGTCCTGGCGGAACTGCCCGCGCGAAACCGTCGACGGCAGGTCCCGATTGCTCGTCGCGATTACCCGCACGTCCACACCGATCGACATGCTCGAGCCCACACGCTCGAACGCCCGCTCCTGCAGCACCCGCAGCAGCTTCGCCTGCACCGACGCCGAGATCTCGCTGATCTCGTCCAACAGCAGCGTTCCCCGGTTCGACAGTTCAAACCGCCCCTTCCGCAGCCGCTCCGCGCCCGTGAAAGCCCCCCGCTCGTGCCCGAACAGTTCGCTCTCCAGCAAACTCTCAGAGAGCGCAGCGCAGTTCACCGCCAGAAACGGCTCCTGGCACCGCGGGCTCAGTTCGTGAATCGCCTTCGCCACCACCTCCTTGCCCGTCCCACTCTCGCCGCACACCAGCACCGTCCCGTGGCTCTCGGCCACCGCCAGCACCTGCTGCTTCACTCGGCGAATCGCCGGCGAATCACCCACCAGCCGATCCAGCCCCGTCCGCGCGACACCCGCCGCATCACCCGCCGCAGGCATCGCTGCGCTCCGCAGCACCGCGTTCTCCCGCAGCAGCCGCGCGTGCTCGATCGCCCGCTTCACCGCGATCACCAGTTCATCCCCCTCGAACGGCTTGGTCAGATAGTCGAAGGCGCCCAACTTCATCGCCTTCACCGCCGTGTCCACCGCCCCGTACGCCGTCATCAGCACCACCGGCAGCCCATCGTCGATCGTCCGAACCTGCTCCACCAGTTCCAGACCACTCATGCCCGGCATCTTCAGGTCCGTCACCACCACGTCCGGCCGACGCTGCGCGATCGACGCCAGCGCCGCCCCCCCGTCCGGCGACGTCACCACCGAAAACCCCGCTCGCTGGAGCGTCGCCCCAACGCTGTCACGGAGAAGTTCCTTGTCATCAACAACCAAAACGGTGTGCATCAGCGATCCTCCATGACCGTGGCGACGGGTTCGCCCGCCGATCCAGTTTCCTGCTCGAACGCCTCCCCCCGCTCCTCCAACGCGAACTCCGGCAACGCGACCTCGATCCGCGCCCCCGCCCCAACCTCGATCTCTTCCCCGCCCGCCCCCCTCCCAAGCCGCTCCGCCCCGGCGTTCGACACCCAGATCCGCCCCCCGTGCGCATCCACGATCCGGTGCACGATCGCCAACCCCAGCCCCGTCCCCGCCGCACGCGTCGTGAAGAACGGGTTGAACATCCGCCGCATCGCCTCGTCACTCAACCCGCCGCCCGAGTCGCGCACCACGATCGACCGCCACCGCCCACCGCGTCGAACGCTGCGTGTCTCCAGCACGATCGTCCGCTCCCGCTCCGCAACCTCCCGCCCCATCGCCCCCCCCGCCCCCACCGTCCGCTCCTCGATCGCTTCCGCCGCGTTGCGGATCACGTTTACCAGCGCCCGGTGCAGCAGCATTTCGTCCGCGCGAATCTCGCCCCCCTCGCGCTGACGATCCAGACGAACCACCCGCACACCCGCGAGCCCATCGCCACGCCCCACGCCCGCCAGCGCTTCCTCGCACGCCCGATCCAGCAGGTCGCTCACGCCCAGCGCTTCCACACGCGGCTTCATCTCCCGCGAAAACGCCAGCACGTCCCCCACCACCGCGTCCAGCCCGCGAACCGCACGCGCCACCTTCGACGCCACCTCTCGCTCGCTCGGCCGATCCGCCAGATCCTGCTCCAGCATCCGCGCGTACAACCGGATCGAGCCCAGCGGGTTCCGGATCTCGTGCGCGATCCCCGCCGCCATCTCCCCGAGCGCTGCCAGCCGCCGGCTGCGCTCCAACTGCTCGTTCGCGCTCGCCAGTTGCCCCTTCAGCCGCGCCACCTCCGATCGCAGAGCCTCGTGGCTCGTCTGCAGCCGCTGCGACGCCTCGTTGAAAGCACCGAGCAAGTCCGCCAGATCGCCCGGCGTCAACGCCGACAGCGCAGCGCTCGCCGCCGAAGCGTCCACGCGCCCCGCCGGCTCCCCCGCACGCTCGGAAATGTCCTCGATCACCGTCCGCATCCGTGCCGGTCCATCCTCACCCCGCCCCCCGCTCGGTCCCGTGCTCCGCGTTCCCGCGCTGCGCATCCGCGTACGCCCCGATCGCGCCACGCCCGCGCGAAAGCGCCACCAACTCCCGCGTCACCTCGTCGCGCTTCTTCACCAATTCCGCCCGATCCCCGCCGTCCCGCGTCCGTACACCCTCCACGATCGCGGCGATCTCCGCCAGCAGCGCGCCGCACCGTGCACGCTCGCGCTCCGACCCGTCAACTTCCCCCCAGCCGCCCGCGCCGGAGGCATCGCCGATCCGCGCACGCACCGCCTCCATCCGCTCGATCACCATCTGCCGACGCTCCATCACGCCCGGCAGCGACTCCACCGCTCCAGCCTCCTCGCTGCCGACCAGTCCGTGCTGCTCAAGGCTCAGCGCATCGAGTTCGACGCACAGATCACGCAGCGCTGACAACTCGCGCTCCATCTCGGTCGATGTCGCTCGGTTCCGCTCGTTCACGGCCTCTCCTCCCCGGCACTCGCCGATTCGTGCTCACGCCGATCAAGCAGCGTCCGCGCATCAAGCCACCGCTCCCAATGCCGACGCTCCATCGGCAGGTCCGACCGCGCCCACACGCTCTCGGGGAACCGTTCCAGGTGGTGCGCCGCACGCTCGTTGGCCGTCCGCGCTTCGGCCCAGCGTTCCTGCGCCACATACGCATTCACGATCTGCACCATCGCCACGAGGCTCGCCGGCTCTTCCGCATACCGCTGCCGCGCCGAGTCGTACGCCCGCACCGCCAGGTCGAAGTCGCCTAGGTCGAAGGCACAGTCACCCTCGTAGAAGTACGCGTTGCGGATGTAGAGCCGGTCCAGTTCCGTCAGCGAAGTGGCCGGCCGTGCTTCAAGAGCCGTCCGAACCTCGCGGTACTTCCCCATCGCCTCGCTCAGCCGCTCCGCGCGAGCTTCGGCCAACTGCGCACGCTCGGCGTGCGGAAGACTCTGATCCAACGACGCCGCAATCCCGGCCGCGCTCAGCCGCAGCGAGTCCGCCAGCCAGAACCGCCAGTGCTCGATCGCCATCTCGTCCGGGTACCGCCGAACCAGTTCGCGAAGCCGACCAACCGCCGCGGCGTGCCGACCCGTCGAGTAGTACAACCGCCCCAGTTCCACCAGCGCATCGCGGAACGTCGGCGACTCCGGCGCCACCACGCTCCCGTCCACCACCGACAGCAGCAGGTTCTCCGCCTCATCATCGTTGTCCGACGAGTCGTCGCGAAGAAGACACCTCGCCAAGGGCACCACCGACAAGTCGCCCCACGGCCCCGACCCCTTCATCGTCCCGCCCTCACGCAACGAGCGGAACAGCGCCGCAGCCGAACCGAAGTCCCCGAGCGCCATGAACGTCTGCGCCAGCCGAAACCTCGCTTCCTGCTTGCGGGGGTCCGCGTCGGCCGCGCTGTCCGCGTACGCGCCAAACTCCCGCTTGGCCGATTCCAGATCCCCCGCCTGGTCGTACGAATCCGCCGCCATCCACATCGCGTCCGCGTACCCCTCCTGATCGCTCGCCGACACCTTCGACGCAAACGCCTTGGAGTGCTCCGCCGCCAGCAGGAAGTGGCTCTTGATCTCGGTCCGTTCGATCGGGTTCAGCCGCGCGAACGAGAAGTCCACCCCCTCGCGCCCCTTCGCCGCCGACAACTGCAACTCACCCATCCGCCGATGCACCCGCGCCAGCATCGAGTGAACGTCCGTCGGAACCTCGTGGTCGCGGTACAGACTCTCCGCGAGTTTCGCGAACCGCAGCGAACTCGCAAGGTCCTCCGCCTGCTCGCGATCAACCGCCCGGTCCAGCAGGCTCGACGCCACACGCTCCCTCGTCACGCCCCACCGCGACGGCGGCGGCCGCGTCCGCACCCGGTCCACCACCTCCGCATACCGCCGGATCGAACTCTCCAGGTCCGCCGACGCCTCCTCCGGATACCCCGCGCCGATCACCGCGCCCTCAACCTCCGCGAGTCCGAGCAGCGCGGGCAGGTAACTCTCCGTCGTCGATTGCTCGCTCACCACGTGCAGGAACCGCGCCCGCGCTCCCGGCAGGTCCCCCACCGTCTGCATGATCCGCCCGATCATCACTTCCACCGGCGCCCGCGCGGGGTCCAGCGGGTCAAGCGACTCCGACGCAACCTCCAACTGCCGCATCGCCGCGTCGAACTGCCCCGCCTCGAAGTACGCGCGACCCAACAGCGCGTGCAACTCCGCGTTCACCTCCGCGCTCGCCCGCTCGCCGATCCGAATCCGGGGCAGCAACTTGACGATCGCGTCCTCCGCCCGCCCCGCCGAGAGCAGCAACTCCGCCTGCCGTGCAACCACCCACGCCCGATCCACGGGCGACAACTCTGGCTCCAACTGCAACTCGCCCAGCAGTTCCAGCGTCACTCCGTCGCGAGGCGACGACGACCGCATGTTGTGCTCAACAATCTGCCGGAACAGCCGGATCCGCGCCTGACCCGACCCCGCACCCACACCCCCTTCGCCCGGCTCCTTCCGCGAGAAGTCCGCCGACCGAACCACCGTCAGCGCTTCGTCGATCCGGTCCAGCGCCAAGAGCGACGCCACCAGCCGGAACACGTCCCCCTCCAGCAACACCGCTTCGTGGCTCTGCGCTGCGCGGTAGTTGTCCACCACCACCCGGTGGTTCTCGCTCCGATTGAACCCCAGCAGTTCCTGCGCCCCGCTGAACGACCTCGCGACCGTCAGGTGGTAGTCGCGCAGGTGCTCCGGCCGCACGCCCCCCGCCTCGCCCGCGTCGATAAACCGCTTCACCTGCGTGTTCAGCAGTTCGATGCACTCTTCGTACTTCCGCGACTCAGCCAGCGCCACCGCCCGCGCCAGCGGCCGCGACGGATCGGGCTTCGGGCGAGACTTCACCGCGATCGTCAACCCGCCAACAAGCAACCCAAGGCCCACCGCCAGCACCGGCAGCGGCCACACCAGCCGCCAGCGCACACCCTGTCCACCCGCCGAAGGTGAAGCGATGGGCGTCGACGACCCGGTCGTCTGTGCCGATGCGTTCGGGTTCTTGTCTTCCGCCATGCGCTCCGTCCGTGGAGGGGGGGTGGGGGGTGAGGCTCTTCGGGAGTGGGAGAGTCTGAATGTGACTGGGCGAAGGTGTCAAACTTGTCCAGCGCGCAAGCCACAACCCGGCCGCGATCGAGCCATCCATGCCTCGACGACGGCCAAACTTGCGCGAGAACACGCCTACACGACGCATCCCCATGCGATTATCGGGCGACCACCCTCCCCCTCTTCACCTTCCACGCGCACACCGTGCGCATAGCGCACTCCACGCGCCCCGACACGCCCACCCTCATTCCGGTGTCTCGACCGGCCGCACCTGGATCACCAGCGTCCGACCCGCGATGTCCCCCGGGTGCCGGCGAGAGCGATCGAACAGCATGAACAACCCCACCACCGGCGCTCCCCACCGGATCGCGTTCCGCAGCGCAGCGCTCCACAGCGGCGGATGCAGCGGCGGTCCCGCACGCGTGGCCGCGCCTTCCGCGCTGCTCGGTCCCTTCCCCTCACCCTTCTGTTCCGCGGTTCGTTGCTCACCCTCCGCCGAGCCCTCCCCTTCCTTCTTCTTCTCCGCTTCCTCTTCCGCTGCGCCCACGACCCACAATCCAAGCGCAGCCTTGCCGAGACTCCGCCCCGCCAGCCACTCACCCAGCGTCGTGTGAACCCACGCCAACCCCAGCGCGAGCGCCAGCGTCGTCGGGCTGAAGGTCCCCGCCGACCACGGGAACGGGAAGACCGCATCGCGCACCGGCACACCCAGAATCAGCCCCGCCGCCGCCGCCGCGGGCACATAGTCCAGAAACGCCGCCAGCATCCGACGCACCGGGGCCGCGGGCATGTACCCCCGCGGCGCTGCCACAACCCGATCGCTCCGCAGCACGAACACCACCACCCCGACCATCGTCATCACCAGGATCCACGCCAGCACCTCGAGTTCGCGCTCCAGCCCCGTCCGCCCGGCCAGTGCACCCCCGTCAAAGACCGCACGCCCCGAGAGCGTCACCTCCAGCATCCGCCGCTTCGGCGTCGAGAGCGGCAGCGTCCCCGGCGCTTGCGGACGCCGACGGCCCTCCGTCGCCGACTCCTCGAACCACACCAGCGCCAGCCCGCTCGAACCCCACTCACGCCCCACCGCCGTCACCGCCGCATCTCGCGGAACGCCCTCCAATCGCGCGATCTCCACCCCGCCACTCGATTCCCATCTGTGCAGCACGCACATCGCAGGCGAGCCGTCCGGCCACGAAACCGACACGACAAAGTCACGTCCCGACTCGCGCACGCGGTGCCACGACTCCGGCGACCACGCCTTCCCCTTCCACTCGCCGCCGTCAGCGCGATGCAGCCGCAGCCACCAAGACACCCGTCGCCAGTCCAACCCCACACCCTCTGCGGCCGCCGACTCCCGCACCGCGATCGGCGTCGTCCACTCGTCAATCCACCCGAGTTCTCCATCCCTCCCCTCTCGCATCACCAGCACACGCACCCCCGCGAACGCGTCCGTCTCCGTCCCCCACGGCAACAGCCAGCACAGCGCTTCGCGGTCCGGCCACTCCTCCGCCGGCAGCCCCGCCCACGGCGCGGCCAGCGCACGCCACTCATTCCCCCCTCCACCCACGCTCCCCCCGCCCGCCAGGTGCATCAGCGTCCACGCCCCGCCCGCCTCTTCCCCCGACAACTCCGCTCGCTGACGCCGGCGCATCAGCGCCACCGACCCGCCGCGCGTCATCGCCAACCCAGTCAGTTCCGGCATCCCGGGCAGACTCGGCAGCACCTCAGGCCGACCCGGCGGATACTCGAACATCGTCCCCGGCCCGGAAATCACGCTCTGCCCGAGCACTCGCCGCTGCCGCACCGGCCCCGCCGACGCCTCACCACCCGCGCCCTCGCTCCGAACCGCCTCGTCGCGGAGTGCCACGATGTACCCCCACGAACTCCGCCCCAGCGCTTCCACGCTCTGCGGAACCGCCGAGACCGCCCGGATCGAACCCAGCGGCACCCGACCGCTCCCCGTCCCGCGCGGCGGCAGATGGAACAGGTGCGTCACCTGCTGCCGATGGTCGCGAACCGCCACCCACCCGTGATCCAGCGGCTCAACCCGCGCTGCGCCCTGCTCCCCCTGCGCGCTCGAAGCGCCCGGCTGCGCTTCCGCACTCACCGCCGCGTGCGTCTGCGCGCCGGTCCACACCGCCAGCACCGCGAAGATGACGACGCACCGAAGCGCCGGCCAAGCCTTCATGCGCCGATCGTAGCGGTTCACACTCACCGCTCCGCACCAACCGTGCGCTCGCCATCCGCCGCGTCGAGATCGCGCACGTCGGCCGGTTCGACCGAGAAATTCTTCAGCAGCGCATCGAGTTCGAAAGCGCGGTCGCTCACACGCTGATCGCTCACGTCGCTCAGACTCAGCCGAATCTGCGCCTCCGAACCCTCCGGCAACACGCTCACGCGCGCTGGCATCCGCGGCCGATGCCCCAGCACCGGCCGGTCCATGATCTCCGCCCGCTCGTCCCCTTCCAGTTCCGCCACCACCACCCGCCGCCGGTTCGCATCCCACAACTCGATCCGAACCGGGAACCACTCCTTCGGGTCCGCCCAGATCCGCTGGTACCCCACAACGCCCGCGCCTCCGCCGCCGTTCCCGCCCCCAGCGCGGATCGCCGTCGTCACGCCCACCAGCGACCGATCCGTGCTCCACTCGGTCACACCCCCCCCCGCGGCGTCGATCCGCATCACGCCCAACAGCCGGACAAGGTCCCACGGCGCCACGTTCACCCCCAGTTGCGCGCGAGCCCGCGCACCGTCCGGCGTCCGCACACCCACCGACGCCGTCGGTCGGTCCTGCACGTCGAACCACCAATACCGCTCCGCATCGCACCCGAACCAGAACACCGTCCGCCCCGCCTTGCCCAGACTCAGCGCCACGCGATCGGGCAACACCAGTTGCAGCGTCCCCTCCGCCTGCTCGTCCTGCCACTTCCCATCGTCATCGCGATACCGCAGCCGCACAACCACCCGCGCCCGCAGACGCTGAATGTGCTCCAGCCGTGCGTTGTACCGCTCGGCCGCCACCGCGAACCCCGGCGCGGGGCGGTCGTCCGACTTCACCGCCGATCCATCCCCACGTTCCTGGTTCGTCTCGCACCCACCCAGAGCGCTCACCACCACCGCTGCGCCCAGCGCCCACACAGCGTGTTTCGCACGCCCGCGCCTCACGACCCGCCCCCCACGCCCCCCACGCCCCCACCTTCTCCTTGCGACACCCCGCCCGTCATCACCCCCTCCAGCATCTCCGCCACACGCCCCATCACCTCTTCGCTCAGTCCCGGATCGACCACCTCGATCGACCCCGCCTCCGAGCCCCGGAACCGAACCAGCATTCGCCCCGGCCGGCTCGACTCGATCACCAGCAGCCGCTTCCGCGCCAGCACCAGCGCCAGCACGAACACAAACGCCCGAGCCTCCTCCGCGCCCGATCGCGCTGACTCCTCCACGCTCTGCTCGAACATCTCGATCAGCGACGCATCATCCACCCACACCCGCGGCCTGGCCCCCGGCTCCGGCACGCGACCGCGCCAGATCCCCAGCACGATCACGCGCCGACCGTCCGGCGTCCGCACCGGCCGCTCCGCCGCCTCCCACGCCCCGGGCGAGTAATCCAGACGCACAAACTCTTCGCTCCCCGGCTCCTGCGCCAACACCGCCACGAACGCATCGCCCGTGTTCAGCGCAGCGCCCGTCCCCGCGCACACCCGCGTTGGCGCGCCCAACGAATACCCGCTTCGCATCGATGCCGTCATCCGCCCAGTGTACGTCTCGACCGTGGACCCCTCCCCCAACCGCGCGCCCCACGATCCTCACTCAACGCTCACGCGCCGCAGTCGACCCGGAAAAACCGGTCGCTCGTCCCGCCGGGGCCGATCGCAAACCGCACCACCCGCGCGCACTTCGGGCACCGTCCCGTGTACCCCCGCCCGTCCCGGTCCTTCACCGCGCGCACGTACGCCCTCGCGCACACGAACTGCAACCCCAGCCACGCGCGCTGATCCCGCGCACGCTCCCGCTCGGCTCCCCCCAAAGCCGCACCCGGCGCACGCCCGCCCACCGTCAGTTCCACACCGTCCCGTCTTTGCCGATCCTCGCTCATCCCGTTGTCCATCGGCCGTTCCTCGCCCACAACCCTGCCGTTCGCCCCCCGATCCTTACAAAAACCTGATGGTTTGCGGAGAGCAGCACATTGCTGCTAAACTCCCCCCTTCACCTACACCCCTTTCGCCCGGCCAATCATCGGCACTGCCAACCTACCCGACCCTCGACCGCAACCCCGACACCACTTCCCCGTTCAACACCCGGTCAGCCGCGAGCCGCTCTCAACGATGTTTGCTCGCCACGCCCCGATCGGTTCGAAAATCACTCACTGATGGCCGGCACGATCACGATCCTCCCCGACCCCCCTCCCCCACCCACGCCCATCGGCCTCATCGCCGGCGGCGGGCGACTTCCCATCGTGATCGCCGAGGGGCTCCGCTCCATCGGCCACCCCATCCACGCGCTCGGCCTCCGCAACCAATACGACCCCTTCCTTCCCTCGCTCTGCGATTCGTTCCGGGTCGTCGGCGTCCTTCGCGTCGGCGGATGGGGCAAGATCCTCAACCGCATCGGCGTCCGCCACGCCATCATGGTCGGCAGGATCGACAAAGCCCGATTCATGTACGACCCGTGGAGCCTGGTCCAGAATCTGCCGGACTACAAGACCCTCGTCGCCTGGTACCGCCGGCTCCGCCACGACCGCCGCTCGCACGCCATCCTCGCCGCGATCGCCGAGGAACTCGGACACTCCGGCGTCATGCTCCTCGATTCCACCGCGCCCATCTCCGACTCACTCGCCGAGCCCGGCGTCATGACCCGCTGCCAGCCGACCGACACTCAGCGTGCTGACGTCCAGTTCACCTGGCCGCTCTTGGCCCAGACGCTCCGCCTCGACATCGGCCAGGCCATGGCCGTCCGCAACCGCGACATCATCGCCGTCGAAGCTGTTGAGGGCACCGACCGCATGATCGAGCGTGCCGGCCAGATCTCCCGCGCACCCGGCTGGACACTCTGCAAGGGCGCCCGCGCCGGACACGACCGACGCTCCGACGTCCCCACCATCGGCGTCCGCACGATCGAGAACCTCTACCGCCACGGCGGGCGCTGCCTCGCCCTCGCCGCGGGCGACGTCATCATGATCGACAAGCACGAGGTGCTCGACCTGGCCGACCGCCTCGGCGTCGCCGTCGTCGGCGTCCCCTCCGCGCAAGCCTGATCTCACCTCACCACGATCGATCGAGCCGCGCCGGGCAATGCCACACCGCCCCGACCACACGCCCGATCAAACCACACCCGACCCCGTCGATCCCTACGTCAGCCGCGGCGGACTGAAACTCGCCCACGCGCTGCGCGAATTCAACCTCGACCCCGCCGGCCTCGTCTGCGCCGACTTCGGCTGCAACGTCGGCGGCTTCACCGACTGCCTTCTCCGCCACGGCGCACGACTCGTCTTCGCCCTCGACACAGGCTACGGCGCGCTCGCCTGGAAACTCCGCAACGATCCGCGCGTCCGCGTGATGGAGCGCACCAACGCCCTCCACGCCCAGCCGCCGACCGATCCCGCCGAGCGACCGACACTCCTGGTCATCGACATGGCGTGGACGCCCCAGCGTCGCTGCCTTCCCGCCGCGCTCGCCTGGCTCGCCGAGTCTCCCAATGCCCGAATCGTCTCGCTGATCAAGCCCCACTACGAGACCGATCCCCACGAGAAACACCTCCTCTCCCGCGGCGTCCTCGACCCGCTCCACGCCGAACCCATAGCCCGCCGCGCCTTCGAGCGCGCGGCCGACTGGGGACTCCGACCCGTGGCGCTCACACGCTCCCCGATCCTCGGCGGAGGCTCTTCATCACCAGCCCGCGGCAACACCGAGTTCCTTGCCCTCTTCGCCCGCGCCGCATCCACCGGTCCGCCCGCCTGACGCGCCGAAACCTCCTCGCACGTACAGCCGCGCCCGTGCCAAGACCCATTCCTTCACATCTCGTTGACCCCGCCCGCCCCGCCGATCACCACAGGTTCGACGGCTGGCCCGTAAAGATCTCGCGCGAACCGAAGTCCACTCCCTGCAGGCCGCCGCGCGTGTAGCGGTAGAACCCGAACACGGTCTCCGTCGGGGCGCCAGTTCTCGTGGGAGCCTCCCACTTGTCCGGCTTGTAACTGAACGCGTACGGACCGCCCTGCGGGCTCTTCGGGTCCCACCCGCGGTTCGCCTGCTTGTTGCTCTTGTAAGCAACCGAACTGTCAAAGAACAACAGGTTCACCGACGCGCCGTCCGACGCGAAGTACCGCTGCCGGCGGCCCTCGTGCCGAGCATGCCCCTCGTGCAACATCACTTTCTGCGCAGCGAATGTCACCTGCGAGAAAAACGTCAGTCCCAGGTCCATCGCCCCGCTCGTCTCGTAGATGAAGTGATCGCCCACCGTGTTCCGGATCCGCCCCGTCACCGCCGTCCCGCTCGTTGCTCGGATGTCTTGGCTCTGCAAACGGTCCCACACCGCCGTCGTCGCCTCGAAACTCGACGAGAACGCCCACCGGATGTTCCGATTGCCCAGCGGGATCGGCACCGTCGTCGCCGCGGGATACGGCGGAGTCGCACCGGCCGCATACGCGTCGATGTCGCGTGCCCACGCCTGCCGAACCCGATCCTCCGGGCACGTGTAGATCGGCTCGGGCAACCGCGCTGCCAGATAGTCCATCAGCACGTAATGCCCGTACAGAATCTGCGGCAGAAGCGTCGACTCGAAGTTCAGCGGCCGGTTCGATCGCCGGCGGAAAATGTCCACATACTGGTTTCGATGCGCCTGCATGTCCGTCCCGGCGGTCTGCAGGTCGCTGTATTGCGTCGGCAGCGTCTGCCCGGCCGTTGTCCGGTCCCATGAGTAGTTGTAGATGTACTCCTTGAAGTCGTTGGCGTAAGAGCCCGCGCCCGTTCCCATCTGCTTCAACTGCGACGAGCACAGCGCCAATCGCGCGGTCCGCCGCGCGTTCACCAGCGCAGGCAATAGCACCGAGATCAGGATCGTGATGATCGCGATCACCACCAACAACTCGATCAGCGTGAATCCAAGCCGACCGCGCACTCCCTGGCGTGCCGTCATCTGCGCTTCCCCTGCTTGATGGTCCTCACCGTCCGGGCGATCCTCTCCGCTCCTTCGAGTTTACCCCAACACAGATTCCACGCAAGTCCTTCGGCATCGATGAATCATCGGCGAATCTCCGTCGTCAGGTGCTCCAAGTCCCGGTTGGGTATCGGCACCGACAGGGCATACCGGGCGACTTTCCACTCACCCCCGACCCGAACCGCCACGCCCACCCCCCGCAACCGCCCATGCCGGGCGTGCGTCAGGTCCTCCTCAAACCACGCCCAATCAGCCCCCTCGCCAACGCGCACCCAACGCCGTTCGACCCGAAAAATCCAACCCTTTCCGGATGCAAACGCTCGCTGACATCGCTCCCGAAACTCCCCCACCGTCCACCGCTCGCCGGGGTCCGTCCCCACCATCACCGCCTCATCGTCAAAGCACGCGAAGTAACCCGCCTCATCCGCACTCGAAGCCGTCGCGTGCAGCCGATCCAGCAGCCCCCAAACCTTCGCCTCGGCGCGAAGATTCGTCGGAACGAATGCTCCTCGAGCCGCTCGGTCCCCACCGTTCTCCACACCCGGACCACCCTGTCCCACCAAACCCGTCGGTCCTGACTCCGGCAGACGGGCGTGCTCCAGCGAGTCAAACAACCGCCGGGGCGTCAGCCCCTTCAGGATGTGCTCCTGCCCCGCGAGCACCTCCACCTCCGCCGAGCCGCCCGCTTCGCGCCACGCCGCCGCCGTGCTCTGCGTCCGAGACTTCCACGCCTCGTCGCGCTCACCGACGAACCCGCGCATCGGAACATCCGCCGGCAGGCCGACCATCTCCTCCGGCTCCAGGTATCCCGGCAGCACCGTCACGCTCGCGCTCCGTCCCGGCAGCGCCACCGCGAAACGCAGCGCTGCGCGTCCGCCCGAACTCACGCCGATGAGGTGAAACCGCCCCGACTCGACGCCCAAACGCTCCGCGATCCGCATCAGCAGCCGCTCGAACTCCGCCGACGGCACGTCGAGCCACGAAGCACCCCCCGGCGCTGACGCGGCCGCGACCACCCAGCCGCGCTGCCGTGATTCATCGCGAACGTACGTCTCCAGCGCTGCGCTGACCATCGCGCCGTCCTGCCTCCCCGGCGGCAAGAGCACCGCCACGGGATACTCGCGCTGCGCGTCGAACCCGTCCGGCAGCACCAGCGCGAACTCCACTGCGTGCGCCCACGGCGATGCCGACACGATCACGCGCTCGGGCGCAGCCACCCCCTCCGCATCACTCCGAGCAGTCGCGACCGACGCCGACGCCGCCAGCCACACCGCGAGCACACCGACAACGCTCCGCCTCCGCATACCGTTGCCCCTTCAACTCACGCGGCACGCCGCGCTGCGCACGCACATCCCACCGCGCACACGCGACGCGGCCTTCAGCATCAGACTACCAGATCGCCGACCGCGTCAAGCCCCGAACCTTCATCGCGGCCGACCCAGCCACAGCCCGATTTCAGCACAAAGCCACACACGCCACCCCCCCCTCCCACCCTCAATCCCGGAGCCCCACGCATGCACTGGCTCTTGCTCTTCATCGCCGGACTGCTGGAAATCGGCTGGGCCGTCGGCCTCAAGTACTCGCAAGGGTTCACGCGCCCCGTCCCCTCCGTGCTGACGGTCGTCGCCCTGGCGCTCAGCATGTTCTTCCTCGCGCTCGCGGTGCGACACCTGCCGCTCGGCACCGCCTACGCCGTATGGACCGGCATCGGCACCGTCGGCGCAGCCGCGCTCGGCATCATCCTCTTCAAGGAACCCGCCGGCGCTCTCCGCATCATGTGCATCGCGCTGATCGTCGTCGGCATCATCGGGCTCAAGTTCACGGCCTCGCGCCCGGCGCTCTGACCGCTCCGCGCTCGCGCCCGACGCTCAGTCCTTCCCGCCGCCCTCAGCCTTCTTCGGCTCGTGCTCGATCGCCGCCGAGTTGATGCAGTACCGCATCCCGGTCTCGGTTGGGCCGTCGTCGAACAGATGCCCCAGGTGCCCGCCGCACCGTGCGCACACCACCTCGGTCCGGATCATCCCGTGGCTGCGGTCCTCGTGCTCCTCGATCTTCCCGTCGGCGATCGCGCGATCGAAGCTCGGCCACCCGCACCCCGAGTCGAACTTCGAGTCCGACTTGAACAGCACCTCGCCGCACCCGGCACACCGATACTCACCCGGCGTCTTGCTGTTCCAGTACTTGCCCGTGAAGGCGCGCTCGGTCCCCTTCTGCCGCAGCACGTAGTACTGCTCGGGCGTCAGCATCCGCCGCCACTCTTCTTCGCTCCGCACAACCTTCTCCATGCTCCCGACCCCCGATTCCCGACCCGCCTCGCCCTCGCCGCCATCACCCGCCTTCGCCGAGTTTCCAACTTCCACCGCCCCGGTCGGCCCCCCCTGACCCGAACCGCGATGGTCGCACGCCATCGGACCAGCCCCCACCCACGCGGCGGTGAAAATCAGCGGAATGCCCTTGCGTCGAATGCTCGTGCTCATGCCGTTCCTCGCCCCACCCGCACCCAGACCTTAGACGCCCTCGCCGCGGACAGGGTTCAACGACCCACCGGCCCACTCCATGTTCGCCGCCAAGTCCCAATCCGATCTAATCCGAACACGTTGCGAATCCTTGCACCCTCCCGAAGGGTCAACAAACGCAAAGCGGCCGGGCACTCGGCCCGGCCGCCTTGAAGAACATCGCCCGTGGGTAACAAACTCGTCCGATTCGACGACGGCTCTCAGACCCGCCGACGACGACCCATCACCAGCACCCCAGCGCCGATGAGCGCTGCGGATGCGGGCGTCGGAATCACGATCGTCGCAGACGACGTGAAACTCGACGTCACCGTGAATCCCGTCTGCGACGAAACCGGATTGGCGAAACTAAAGGCGAACGCCTCGTCCGTGATCGACTCGATCGCGCCGAGCATCGAGCCGCTGAACGTCACGCCGAAGCCGGAAAAGTCGCTCGCGCCGAAACTCAGCGACGCCGACATGAGCCCGCCATCGAAGTCGATGCGGAAGATCGGGTTCGCCGCCGAATCGAAAAACTGGACGGTTCCCGGCCCGAACTGTACGAACGGGCCGACCACGAGCACCGCCGACAGCGGTGTCATCGTGAACGTCGCATCTGCGAAGTCCGGCGCGCCGATGCCCGGCGTCTCGAGCGTCAGGCCAAGCCCCGAGTACCCGCCCGTGAGCGTCTGCGTCGTCGTGTCGTATTGAAACAAGGAAGGCGTCGGACCGCTGGTCGGATCGGCGAACGTCGCGACCGTGACGGCGCTCGCTGAGCCTGCCGCGGCGGCGAGAACCGCGGCGGCCGTAAACAGACGAATGGGAGACATCTTCTCTTTCCTCCAAGTCTGGTGTTTTGCCGAGCCTCCCCCCCCCGTGGCGAGAGAGCAACTCAGCTCACAAGTATGAGCCCCAGTTTCGGGTATTCAAGATCGTAAATCACTTTCAATCAAAGACTTAGCAGATTTGATTGTTATGGGATGCGCCTTCGTCCGAGAACATCCGCTCCTCCGTCTCGTAATACGCAGTCCGTGAAGTTCTCGGCCCTTCACGCGCGTCGTCGCGCGCTGAGGCGCGTCCGACGAACTCGCGGCGGAGCATCCCTTACCCTGCGGTCGAAAGGACCACGTCCATGCCCACCCGATCCGTACTCGTCACCGGCAGCTCGCGGGGTCTCGGTCTTGAGTTCGCCGTGGCGCTCGCACGCGCTGGCGACCAGGTGATCGCCACCGTCCGCAACACCGCCAAGATCTCTGAGCGCCTGCGCGGATCGGGCGTCCGTGTCGAGTCGCTCGACGCCGCGGACCCGGCCTCGATCCACACCCTGGCCGAGAAGATCAACTCCGGCCCGGGGCTCGACCTGCTGATCAACAACGCCGGCGTGATCGGGCAGGACCCGACCGTCGACGCCCTCTCGTTCGACGAGTTCCGCCGCGTGTTTGACACCAACGTCTTTGGACCCGCCGTCATGACCCGCGCGCTGCTGCCCGCACTCCGCAAGGGCAAGTCCCGGGCCGTCTGGAACATCTCGTCCGAACTCGGTTCGATCGCCGAATCGACGCCGGGGTTCAGTTACGCCTACTCGGCCAGCAAGTCGGCGCTCAACATGGTCACCGCCCGCCTGGCCAAGGACCTTGCGCCCGATGGCTTCACCGTGGTCTCGTTCTGTCCCGGCTGGAACAAGACCGACATGGGCGGCGCGCAGGCCCCGCTCGACCCGGCCGACTCGATCGCCAAACTCATCGCCACCGGCAACCGCCTGACCGCCGCCGATTCCGGGCGCTACATGAGGATCGACGGCTCCACCATCCCGTGGTAGGCCCATCCCCTCCCCCGGCTTCACCCCCCCACCCCCGAACCCCCCACCCCGACCTCCGACCACCCGTCGAGTGGCCGCGCGCCCGCACAACCCGCACAGACCGCACGAACGCAACCGACGACCGATCCTCCCGACCTTGGCACGAAACTCGCGCCCGCATCGGGCCGCTCTACATGGGGAATCATCGCACTCAATCCAAGGAGCCTCATCCGATGAACCGGTCCACGAAACTCGCCGTCGCCACGCTCGCCGTTGTCGGACTCGCCGCGAGCGCTGCGGTCGCGTCGCCCGACAACAAGACCAAGCCGGGCAACAACCGCAACACCACGACCAACAAGCAGCCCGCGCCGGCCACGACGACCGCGAAGCCGACGACGACCCCGGCCGCGGACACCGGAAACGTCAACAAGCAGATCGGCACCGACCCCGAGCACTTCACCAAGTTGTTCAAGTCGGTCGATACCAACGGCGACGGCTTCATCTCGGTCGAGGAGTGGAACCAACTCAGCCCGCGCATCGGCGCCTCGGCCGAGGAGTTCAACAAGACCCTCAACGACCCGAAGCACCCCAAGCACGCCCAGATGCTCCGCCGGTTCGATGCCAACAACAACGGCAAGTTCGAGAAGACCGAGCGTGAGACGGCCGTCCGCGAGTGGCAGAACACGCTGCTGAACGCTCTTGCGATCTTCGACAAGGACCGCGACGGCAAGTTCTCCGCCGAGGAGCGAACCGCCTTCCAGGTCAACGCGAGCAACAAGAACCCCAACCCGAACACGAACGCCAAGCGGGCCGCGAACACCAACGACAAGAACACCAACCCCTCGCAGCCCGACACGTCCAAGCGTCAGGCCCCTTCGCAGCGTCGCGTGAACGTGGACGAGAAGAACCGCTGACTTTGAACCGATAAGTAGCAACCGATCCGTGGTTGGACGGCCCATGTGCGAACCCGCCGGAGCGAACCTCCGGCGGGTTTGTTTTTGCACTGGTCGGATCGAGGTCGGGTGAGACGAATGGGCCCGGTGGGAGTTGAACCCACACGCCGGGATGAACCGGCCGCGGATTTTAAGTCCGCTGCGTCTGCCGTTCCGCCACGGGCCCAGGCGTGGCAAGCCTATCGGGCGGGGCGGGAGCGCGTGGGCGGCGATCGGAAACCGGGCCGCCCGGACTCCCAATGATGCTCGGTAGAAGGGAGCCGGTGCTTGGAAACCCTGCTGTCGATGTGCGTTGGACTGGGCCTGGCCGCGGCGTGCGGCTTTCGCGTGTTCGTGCCGCTGCTGGTGCTGTCGATCGGCGCTCGCGCGGGAATGGTGAACATGGGCGAAGACTGGTCGTGGGTCGGCTCAACGCCGGCGCTGATCGCGCTGGGCGTGGCGACGGTGTTGGAGGTGGGCGGGTATTGGATCCCGTGGGTCGATCATGTGCTCGACGTGGTCGCTTCGCCCGCTGCGGTGGTGGCGGGCTCGGTGGCGGCGGCGAGCCAGATGGCCGAGTTCCACCCGCTGCTGCAATGGAGCGCGGCGATCATCGCGGGCGGCGGCATCGCGGCGGCGGTGCAGGGGGTGACGGTGGCGGTTCGGGCCGGGAGCACGGCGACGACGGGGGGGCTTGCCAACCCGGCGGTCTCGACGGGCGAAACGGCGCTGGCGGGGGTGGTGAGCGTGTCGGCGGTCGTTGCGCCGGTGGTGGTGATCGTTCTGTTCGCGTGCGGCGTGTACGGGGTGGTTCGGTACTTCCGGACGCCGGCCGACAGGCGGACCTGGCGGCAGTTGCTGCCGATCCGCGTGCGTGCGTCTTGACCCGGCCGGTGCGTGACCGAACGCTTGGACATGCCCCCATACGCCTCGACCCCCACCCCCCCCCCTGCTTCTTCTCCTCACCCCTCGGCTCCGGATGAGGGTCCGGTGCCCGGTTCGCCCGCGGCGATCGCGGGCGCGCGCGGGCCGGGCGAGATCGTGCTGCCCGAGGTGGCGATGCACCTGTACCGGCCGAACGAGCCGGTGACGGTGAAGGTGACGCGGAACGAGGTGTGCACGAGCAGAAAGGCGGCGGGTTTCGTCAGG
Organism: Phycisphaeraceae bacterium; assembly: GCA_019636535.1. GTDB lineage: Bacteria > Planctomycetota > Phycisphaerae > Phycisphaerales > UBA1924 > JAHBK01. The sequence continues at coordinate 18,920 of JAHBXK010000032.1, forward strand.
CACGTGGAGTTCGATGTGTCGGGGACGCTGCTGGAGGGGAAGGTGGTGCCGGGACAGTCGATCGGCGTGATGGCGCCCGGGGTGGACGCCAAGGGCCGGCCGCACGCGGTGCGGCTGTACTCGGTCGCGTCGCCGACGCTGGGCGAGGACGGCGCGGGGAAGGTGATCTCGACGACGGTGAAGCGGACGATCGACGAGCACTGGGAGACGCACCGGTTGTTCCTGGGCGTGGCGAGCAACTACCTGTGTGATTTACAGGAAGGTGAGGAAGTTCGGCTCTCCGGCCCGAACGGGAAGCGGTTCGTGCTGCCGACGGACCACTCCGCGCACGACTATCTGTTCTTCGCGACGGGTACGGGGATCGCGCCGTTCCGCGGAATGGTGATGGACCTGTTGTCGAAGAAGTCGGACAGTCGGGTGGCGCTGGTGATGGGCTCACCGTACGCGACGGATCTGTTGTATCACGACCTGTTCACGCGGTTGTCGGCGGAGCACGAGCGGTTCACGTACCTGACGGCGATCAGCCGAGAGAAACAGGCGGACGGGCACGACCCGATGTACGTTCAGGATCGGCTGCGGACGAACCGGGACGAACTGGGCGCGATGCTCTCGAACGGGCGGACGCTGGTGTACGTGTGCGGGCTGGCGGGGATGGAACTGGGCATTTTCAAGCAGATGGCGCGGATCCTGCCCGAGGCTGCGCTCGAGCAGTATCTGACGGTCGAGCCGCAGGCGATGAGCGACATCGAGTCGTGGGATCGCAAGATGCTGAACCGTCAGGTGAAGCACAGCAAGCGCATGTTTCTCGAGGTGTACGCCTGACGTTCTCTGCCCGCACTCCGCCGCGCGGCCGACCCTGCTCGCGTTGCTCGCGGGTCGGTGGCAGCCGACTGAGGGACTACGGTGGGCGGTTGCGTCTCGACCGCGTCGTGAAAACGAAGTCGACCAGGTGCGAGATGGGGATGTCTTCGAGCCTCGGGTGCGGAGGGGGCTGCGCCTCGGTGGGGTTGATGCACTTGAGCGTCGGTGGCTGGTGCGGCTCAATAACCTGATGGGGTCGGTTGGAGAGGTCGGTCTGATCGGCTTGGTCGATCGGGCCGGTCTGCGATGGTGACGGGTGTTGATCGGGCGAGGGATCGGGCACTGGCCCGGGGGCTGGCACAAAATCGGATTCGGGAGTGGGTTCAGGCTCAACAACAGACTCGTGCTGAGGCGCATGGACCGGCTCGGGCTTTGGTGGCTGAATGGGTGTCGCGGCGGGTTCAGGCTCCGCATCGTCCTCTTCATCGATTTCGACATCGGGCTTGGGGAGGGGCGCATCGCGGGCGATGAGCAGCCGCGTGGTGATGGTGGCGAGGCTGGTGGTGGCCTTGCGCGCCAGTTCGGCGTCTTTGGTCTCGTAAGCGAGTTGGAGGAGGTAGTTGAGCGAGATGAGGGCGAGGTCCTCAACGCCGTACCGCATCGGTTCAAAGGTCGGGGTGGTGGTGGTCATGGTCTGGTCGCCTTGGTTGAAGTGCGTTTCTACCCAGGGGTGGGGCGCACCGTTTGCGCGCGCAGGGAGTGCGCATCGGGGGGTGGTTCGATTGGACGAAACTTGCAAGTTGTTTGTTGTTGGGAACTTGCGCGAAGCAAGATTTTTTTGAAAAATCCGGGATCGGGTCAAAACCGGCGCACCGCCTGCGCGCGCAGGGAGTGCGCCCGGCCCGAACGGATCGATTCAGAGCGATTCGAGCGGGAGTCGCGCGGCGTAGTCGAGGTACTGCGCGTATTGGGCGCGGACCTCGACGAGCGAGTCGCCCGCGAACTTGTCCCGGAAGGCGCGAGCGATCTCGAAGGCGACGGCGTTCTCCATCACGACGCTGGCGGCGGAGACCGCGCAGATGTCGGATCGCTCGTAGGCGGAGGTGGCGGGCTGCTTGGTGTTGAGGTCGACGCTGGGCAGGCCGCGCAGGAGCGTGGAGATCGGCTTCATCGCGCCGCGAACGACGACGGGTTGGCCGTTGGTCATGCCGCCCTCGATGCCGCCGGCGTTGTTGGTGGATCGCGTGAAGCCGAGTGCGGGCGTGTGCTTGCGAGACTGATCGAAGGCGATCGGGTCGTGAACCTTCGAGCCGGGGAGGGCGGCGGCGTCTTTGCCGAGGCCGATCTCGACGGCCTTGAAGGCCTGGATGCCCATGACGGCGAAGGCGATTCGGGCGTCGAGGCGGTTGCGCCAGTCCATGGTGGAACCGATGCCGGGCGGGCAGTTGAAGGCGTGCGCTTCGACGAGTCCGCCGGCGGTGTCCTTGTCGACCTTGGCGCGATGGATGACGTCGATCTGGGCCTTGGTGGCGGGGCCGTCAGCGCCGTCGGGGCAGTAGGTCTCGGAGGCATCGCGGAGCGGGAGGAGCGAGCGCCAGGTGCGCTCGTCTGGGCTGCCGGTCCACGCGGCGGTTCCGACGGAGCGGACGAAGCCGAAGACCTCGACGGCGCGGGGGTCGTCGGAGGCGGGGGCCGAGTCGGAATCGGCCGCGGTGATCTGGCGGAGCATGCAGCGCGCGGCCGCGCCGGCGGCGACGCGTGCTGCGGTCTCGCGCGCGCTGGCACGTTCGAGGGTTTCGCGGCAGTCGGTCGTGAGGTACTTGACGGAGCCTGCGAGGTCGGCGTGGCCCGGGCGCGGGAGGTGAACGGGGGGCGTTTTGGAGAGATCGTCGAGGCGTGCATCCTTGTTTCGGATGAGCATCGCGACGGGCGAGCCGATGGTGAGGCCGCGTCTGACACCGGAGAGGAACTCGACGGCGTCGGACTCGATGCGCTGACGCCCGCCGCGTCCGTAGCCGCCCTGGCGCCGTCGGAGTTCGGCGTTGATGAGGTCGGCGTCGAGCCGTACGCCGGCGGGAAGGCCTGAGACAATGGAGACGAGTCCCGGGCCGTGAGATTCGCCGGCGGTCTGGTACGTCAGCGTCATGACCAGAGAGTATCGGCCGAACGGGGGGTCAACTCACGTATCCATCGGCGGTGACGGAGCGTGTGAGGAGCCTGGCATCGCGGAGCGCGGGGAACTCGTCGCGCCAGCGGCGGAGGGCCGCGAAGTCGAGATCGACGGTGAGGACGGTCTCCTCGGCCCCCGCCTCGGCGAGGATCTCGCCCTGATGGTCGATGGCGACCGAGCCGCCTTCATAGGCGAGGAACGGATCGGCGCCAGCGCGGTTGACGCAGACAACGAAGGCGAGGTTCTCGATGGCGCGGGCGATGGCGAGTGCGCGACGGTGGACCTTGCGCGGGGCGGGCCAGTTGGCGCCGATGGGGAAGAGTTCGGCGCCTGCGAGCATGCCGTGGCGGTACAACTCGGGGAAGCGCAGGTCGTAGCAGATGGTGGGTGCCACGACGGTGCGTTGATCGGCGGCGCGTCCCCAGATCCAGGGGTAGGTGACGATGCGGTCGCCCGGGCTGAAATGCTCGGCCTCCCTTCCGTAAGAAAAGGGATGGATTTTGTGGTACTCGGCGAGGAGCGTGCCGTTGTGGCCGACGGCGGTGGCGCAGTTTCGGCCCTTGCCGTCGGGGCCGAGCACGGTTCGCGAACCGTGGATGGTGACGCCGAGTTCGCGCGCGATGGATCGGAGCACGTTGAGCGTTCGACCGGAGGCGTCGGCGGTGGCTGCGAGGTTGAAGGAGAACCCGGTGTCGAACATCTCAGGGAGGACGATGAGATCGTTGTCGCGGACGCGGGCAGCGCTGATGAGGCTGCGCAAGCGCTCGTGGTTGGCGACGGGGTCTTCCCACTCGGAGTCGATTTGAACCAGATGTACACGCACGCAAAGGGCCTTGTGGCGAGTTCGGCGGCGTGCCGGCTCGCGGGTGTATCGAACCAAGAACGGATCAGCGCACCGGAGCACCGATCGGACGGGCGGGTATGGTACAGGAACCCGGGATCGGCGATGGGCGTAGTCACGGCTGAACGGGCGGATGTTGCGCGGGTGGGGCGAGAGGACCGAGCACGGATGACCGGAGCGAACGGCGAACAACCCGAACTTGCGCTCGGCGAGGGGGGAGCGGCCGGGTCGCTGTGCGGTGCCGGTCTGCGCTGGCGGGTGCTGCTGGCGAGCCGGTCGCCGCGGCGTCAGGCGATGCTGCGCGAGGCGGGGGTGCGGTTTGTCGCAGCGCACCCGGGCTTTGAGGACGCGGGCCTGAGGCCGGGGAACGTGGACCCGAGGCGTTGGACGGCGAGTTTGGCGTATCTGAAGGCGTTGACGGCGCTTCGGCGGGGCGCCTTCGGCGACGTGCTGCCTGGCGCGGACGACGTGGTGGTCGGTGCGGACACGGCGATCGTGAAGGGGGATCGGCTGATCGGGACGCCCGAGAGCGAAGAAGAGGCGAAAGAAATTCTGCGAGCACTTCGGAACGGAACGCACACGGTGGTTTCGGGCCTGGCGATGATTCACCCTGCGGGTGGTCGTCGCGAGATGACGTGGGACGAGGCGGATGTTCGGGTGGGCGAATTGAGCGACGAGCGGATCGAGGCGTATGTCGGCTGCGGCGCGTGGCGCGGGAAGGCGGGCGGGTACAACCTGCGCGAGCGGATGGATGACGGGTGGCCGATCTCGTACGGAGGAGAGGCGTCGACGATCATGGGTCTGCCGATGCCGAAACTGCTGGAGCGGCTGGAGGCGTGGCAGCGGTCTTCAAGGATGGCGGGATAGGCAAACCTGGCGGGACGTGCGGGCGGAGGGGCGTGAAATGGCGGACCGGGTGGGCTGGGCGGGTGGCGGAATTGATGTAGACTCAAGGGCATGGTGAGCCTTGCGGCCGGATCGGTTTTGCCGTGGTGGATCGCCGTGCCCGTGGGCATGGTGACGATGACGGTGATCGCGGGCCATCTGATCTCGTTGCAATGGACGGAGATGTCGGCGCGGCGAAGGCGCATCCGGCATGTGAGCGGCGTGCTGATGATGGTGGTTGCCGCGTTGATGGCGTATGCGCTGGGCGGGGCGGAGGTGGTGACGTCGCCGGCGACCGATCCGCAGGCGGCGGGGATGTTCCTGAAAGTGTGGCTGGCGATCGTGGCGCTGCTGCTGATCGTGGTGTCGCTGGCGGTGATGGACATGGGGCAGACGGCGCGCGAGGCGCTGGAGCAGCGCGGACGGCTGCGTGCGTCGCTTCGATCGAGCCTGGAAGCGGAGTTGAAGGCTCTGCGGGCCGAGCGCGAGCAGAGCCGGACCGCGAACTGAGACAACGAGCGTGTTGGGACTGGCACGGAGCGGTCAGACCGGCTCGACGGTGACGCTGCGTCCCTCGATTCGGACGACACGCACGCGCTTGCCGGACTCGATGTAGCCCGTGCCGCGGCTGTCGGCGTGGACGTCGATGAGCGATTCGCCGAAGCGTGCACGGCCGGTGGGACGGAGCGGGCTGGCGGCGGTTCCCTCGTCGCCGACCTTGACGGCGGGCTCCTGCGCGGCCATGGCGGCGAGGAGGCCGGAGCCGTCTGCGCCGTAGTCGTCAGGACTGCCGGGGTCGTTGTCGGCGTCGAGGATGAGTTTCTTGACGATGGGAATGTCGGGGAGCGAGCGCCAAAGGAAGAAGGCGGCGACGCCGGCAACGAGGAAGGCCACCAGGACTGTTGAGATGCCCCAGGTTGCTTCTCGCATCTGCTGAGACGAGGAAGGGAATACGCCGGAGTGGGGCTGGATGAAGGTGCCGATGAGACCGACGAAGAGGAGGATGATGCCCGCCACGCCGCAGACGCCGAAGCCTGGGAGGATGAAGACCTCCACCGCGATGAGGCCGATGCCGATGACGACGGCGATGATCTCCCACCAGGTGGCCATGTCGATGAGGGCGGGCGGGACGAGCAGGCCGAGCAGGGCGAGGGCGGCGATGATGCCCGGCGCGGAGACGCCGGGATGGGACATCTCGAGAAACATGCCGAGGAGGAAGACGACGATGAGTGCGCCGCGGACGAGCGGGTTGGTCATGAAGCCGACGATGCGCTCGGTGACGGTGATGGGGAGGCGCTGGACCTGCGTTGCGCCGAAGAAGGTCTTGAGTTCGGCCTCGTCGTCGACGATCCTCACGGCGAGGCCGAAGCGGATGAGTTCGGGGGTCTTGAAGGTGAGGACGCCGTAGCCGTCGGAGACGTATTCGATCGGGCGGTAGCGGCCCGCGTGATCGGGAGATGCGAGCGCGGGTCTGCGCGAGGCGGACTGGATCAGCGAGAGGGTGTCGGAAATCTCTTCAACGAGGTTGGGGGACATGCCCGGCGCGGCGGGGATGAATCGGGAGGCGTCGGCGGGGTCCGGGCCGATGGGTGGTGCGGGCGCGCTGGGGACGATCGGGTCCATGGGCGTGCCACGGCCGCCGGTGACGGAAGGTGCGGTGGGCGTGGCGGTTCGGTCGGGCTCTTCGCCGACGGCGACGCGGTACTGGATGTCGTTGACGAAGAGTCGCTGACCCGTGGATTCGTGCTCGACGAGCCAGAGTTCGACGCCGCGGCGGACGAAGCCCTGTGCGAGGAGTTCGTCGAAGCCGTTACGGCGGGCGGAGTCGACCAGTTCGGCGAGCAAGGGGCCGATGAACTTCTCGCGTTCGGCGTCGGGGAGCGGGCGTACTTCGCCCCAGGGGAGGAACTGGACGGGGAGGGCGTCGCCGAAGTAGGCGGAAGAGGTGACGACGATCTCGCGGCAGGCGAGCGCGACGATTGCGCCGCCGGAGATCGCCTGCGGGTTGACCCACGCGACGGTGTTGGGGATCTTGGAGGCCTTGATGAGCGAGCAGACGCGGAGGGTGGCGTTGAGTTCGCCGCCGGGAGAATCGATGTCGAAGACGACGGCGTTTGCGCCCTCGCGGACGGCGGCGTCGAGCCGTCGGCGGACGAAGGAGGCAGTGGTTCGGTCGATCGGTCCGTGGATGGGGATGATGACGATGCGGTCGGCGGCGCGCGCGGCGGGAACCGAGCCGGACATCGGCTGCGTTTGAGGAGGGATGGCAGCGGCTGCGCGGTAGGGCTGCGCGACAACGGGGGCGCAAAGCCAAGCGAGGCAGACGAGCAGCCCGAGGAGCGCCAAGCGCGGGATGAGGTAGCGACGCGTCATCTCAACCGGATGGTATGTGAACCCGGGCGAGCGCGTTGCGGGACTGGTAAGCGAAGGGTCGCGTTACTTGCCGTCCATTATTTCGTCGATGGTGACCGAATCGCTCTGGTCGTCGTCGGGCTGCGCTGGCGCGGGTCGCGGGGCCGGGGCGGGCGCGGGGCGGTCGGGCTCGAAGACGCCGGAGGGGTTGAGCACGTCAACGCGCCGCGCGGCGACGATGTTGAGCCGGAGCGCCTCATCGAAGCGGCTCTCGCCGACGATGCCTACGACGCGACCGCTCTTGGCGAGCAGGTCGATGCCGGGGCGCGGAACGACGTAGCCGATGGTTCGGCTGGAGGCGGCGTCGGCGGCCTCGATGCGGAACATGAGTGGCATGCCGCGGTTGCCGTCGTAGACGGTGCTCGGCAGAATGCGGCCGACGATGGTGTAGACGGCCTGTCGCTGGGCGTTGGCGACCGCGTCGAGGACGATGCGTTCGCGCTCGGAGAAGTCGTCGCCTCGGCTGCGGAGCCGCGCGGCGGCGTCGACGACTTCCTTCTTGAGTTTGAGGGCATCGAGCCGGCGCTCGAGGCCGCGCTTGACGGAGTCGTCGGTGGCTGCGCGGATGCTGCGGTTGAATTCGGCGATGACGGCGTCGATCTCCTCACCCGACTTGCCGGGGGCCATGACTCCGTCGAAGAGTTCGGCGAGGCGCTCGAGGTTGGTCAGCGGCTTGGGGATCTCGACGGGCTGGACGGGTTGCGGGGCGGGTTCGATCGGGGCGGGTTGCGGGGCCGCGGCATCGCCAACCGGAACAGGGGGTTGTTCGCTTGGCTGCGCGGGAGTATCGGTTGGCGTTGTCGGCTGCGGCGTTGGTTGGGCTGGTGGTGTGGGCGCGGGCTGCTGCGGTGCCGGCTGGCCGGGCGTTGCTCCGGATCGCGCAGCGGCGTCGGCCGCGGCTGACTCGGCGGGTGTGGCACGGCGGACGGCGAGTTGGCGGACGAAGCCTCGGGAGCCAGCGGGGGCGGAGACGAGGTGGCCGTAGACCTTGCCGTCTGCGGAGCGGAGGGACTCGATGAGGGGAAGGCGTGTGCCGCCGGGGAGGGCGTTATCGAGGAGCGGCCAGTAGTGAGCGCCCTCGCGGCGCAGAACGCTCGCGGCGAGGAGCCTGCTGGGTGCGTTGAGCACGGCAACGCGGGCGGCGTTGTCGATTGAAACTTCCTCAGCCTTGACGAAGGCGACCATGCCCGGCAGATATTCGACGCGGAAGAAGCCGGCGACCTCGCCGTCAACGCGGAGAACCTGATTGGCCTTCACGGAAGCGACCGCGTACAGAGCGTCGCTGTCGCCGCAGCGGATCTCGGTGTCGCGGATGGCGACGACGTGGTAAGGCTGGACAGCCTTGACCTGTGCGGAAGCGCCGGCGGGGGCTGCGAGCAGCCCGAGGGCGGCGATCGCGGCGAGTGGCAACTGGGCGAGGAGGGCGGAGAGGGTGAGCAGCATCGCAGAGCGCATGGTCGACATTTCGGATAACCTCCGTGCCGGGGGCGTCGGTCGCTCCGGCTGCGTGATGGTACCGATGAAAGAGCGTCCGAGCGCTGATTGCGGGATGAAGGCGTGCGGATGAACGAGTCTTTGATTCCCGCTGGGGCACCCCGTACCGTTGGCGAACTTATGAGGAAGCGACACAACCACCCGCTCCGGGCCCAACATCGCGTGACGATCGTGGCGATGCTGCTGGCGGTGAGCGGGTGCTCGTCGCCGCTGTACGACCGACGCGACACAGACCTTCGCCGGTCGGTTCGCGAATCGGCGGAGCGAGAGCTGCTGGAGGCGAACCGGTTCCCAGAACCGCGGACGCTGTCGCGGACGGATCGGATCGAGCGGTATCGCCTGCCCGAAGAGACGCTGCGCGAACTGGAGGCAACGTCGGGTCCGAAGTCGTATCTGGGACTTCCGGACCTCGGGCCGTCGCTGTACGGAACCTCGCAGGAAACGGCGACGGTGTCGCTGCAGGAGGCGGTGGCGTCGGCGGTGCAGTACAACCTGAATCTGGAGTTTGCGCGGCTGGCGCCGGCGATCTCGCAGGCGCAGGTGATCGCGGCGGATGCGGCGTTCGACTGGATCCTGTTTTCGAGCGGCCAGTGGGGTCTGACAGATCAGCCGCGGACAAGCCCGGCGATCGGCGGTTCGACGGTGGGGATCGGCGCTGACCAGCGTCAGGTTGTGGACGGGACGATCGGCGTTCGGCGGGCGCTGACGACGGGCGGGCAGTTCACGGTTCAGCACCAGTTGACGTACACGGACGTCGAGACGCCGAACCTGTTCACGAGCCCCGACCCGGCGAACGAGACGAACATCGTGATCCAGTTCGACCAGCCGCTGCTGCGGAACTTCGGGTCGGACGTGGCGCTGGCGCAGGTGCGACTGTCGCAGAACGCTGAGCGGGACGAGATTCAGAACCTGCGCGGGCAGTTGAACCAGACGGTGACGCAGGTGGAGGTCGCGTACTGGAACCTGGTTCGCGCGGTGCAGGACGTTCACATCACGCTCAGGCTGCTGGAGCGAGGAAAGGACGTGCTGGAGACGATCACAAACCGACGGCTGGACGTGAAGCAGTCGGACATTGCGGACGCGGCGTCGCAGGTGGCCTCGCGCGAGGCGGACGTGCTGCAAGCGCAGAAGTCGCTCCGGGACGTTTCTGACCAGTTGAAGTCGCTGATGAACGATCCGCGGTATCCGGTCGGGTCGGTAGCGCTGCTGATCCCGGTGGACACGGCGGTGGATCAGCCGATCCGGTTTACGCTGATCGACTCGTTGAACTCGGCGTTCTCGAACCGGCCTGAGGTGCAGCGGGCGCTCATCTCGCTGGACAACACGGCGATCCGGCAGGTGGTGGCGGACAACGCTCGACTGCCGCTCTTGAATCTGCGTGCGTTGTCGCGGATCTCGTCGATGGAAGCGAACATGGGGGACGCGTACGACTCGCTGACGGACGCGAACTTCGTGGACTACCAGATCCGGCTGGACTTCGAGCAGCCGATCGGGAACCGCGCGGCCGAGGCGGGGTACACGGCCCGGCGGCTCGAGCGTCAGCAGGCGACGATCGCTCTTCGGAACACGATGCAGGGAGTCGTCGCGGAGGTGAAGGCAGCGCTTCGCGACGTGGAACTGAACTACGTGCTGATCGGGCAGAGGCGCGAGGCGAGGATCGCGGCGGCGGAGACGCTTCGGACGCTGCTGGTGGAAGAGCAGTTCGTGCGGGCGCTGACGCCGGAGTTCCTCGACCTGAAACTGCGTCGGCAGCAGACGCTCGCCTCGGCGGAACAGACCGAGATCTCCGCGCTGATCGAGTACAACACGGCGATGGCGCGGCTGCACCTGGCGATGGGGACGATCCTGGAGCGGAACCGGATCATGTTCGACGTGCCTGCGTTCACCCCGGACAAGCGGATCGATTTCCTCTTCCCGGACGCGGACGCGGTGCGTCCGAAGCGATTTGATGCGAATGCGCCGGTGGGGAACCGCTGAGCGGGGTGGCGAGGCCGGGTTGAGCGGGCGGGGATGGACGCACTGGCGGGCGGACTGGCGATGTGGCGGGCGGGTGCAACGATGGTGCATGGGCAGCGCCGGGCCGGACATCCATGACGCGGTGCGGAGACTCCGGGAGGGAGGGCTGGTGGCCTTTCCGACCGAGACCGTGTACGGCTTGGGCGCTGATGCGCTGAACGAAGCGGCGGTGCGGCGGGTGTTCGAGGCGAAGGGTCGGCCCGCGAACAACCCGATGATCGTCCATGTGCGCGGGCCTGAGTCAGCGCGGCCACTGGTGGCAGAGTGGTCGGGCGAGGCGGCTGCGCTGACGCGTGCGTTCTGGCCGGGGCCGCTGACGATCGTGCTGCCGAAGTCGAGCCTGGTGCCGGAGATCGTGACGGGCGGTGGGCCGAACGTGGGGCTGCGCTGCCCGGATCATCCGCTGACGCTTGCGCTGTTGTTCGAGTTCGGTGGGCCGCTGGTGGGTCCGAGCGCAAACCGCTCGGGGTACGTCTCGCCGACGCGCGCTGAGCACGTGCGGGCAGCGTTTGGAGAGGATGAGGTGATGGTGCTGGACGGTGGGCGGGGCTCAGCGCGGGTGGGGATCGAGTCGACCGTTCTGTCGCTTGCGGGGCCGAGGCCGGTGATCCTGCGTCCGGGGGCGGTGACGGCGGAGGACGTGGAGCGGGTGATCGGCGTGCGACCGGTGATCGCCTCGACAGCACGCAGCGCGGGAACAACGGGGGATGGGGCGCTGCCAGCGCCGGGGCAACTGGCGCGGCACTATGCGCCAAGGCTGCCGACGCGGATGGAGTGCGCTGCTGGTGTACGGGCGGCGTTGGCGCGGACGCACGAGCCTGTGTGCGTGCTGAGCCGGACACTGGAAACGGGGATGGTGGGACCGGAGGATGTGCTGATCGCGATGCCGGCGGATGCGGAGGGGTTTGCGTCAGCGCTCTATGAGGCACTGCGCGAAGCGGACGAATCGGGGAGGGCGAGCATCCTGATCGAAGAGGTGCCGGGGGATGAGGGACTCTGGGGGGCGATCGCGGATCGGCTGCGGCGGGCCTGCACGGCGGGTGAGGGTGGAATGGCGGGCACGGCGGGATAGGCTTGGCCCCGAGCGGGGGTGTTGGAACACAGAGAATGGATCGGACCCGGCCTTCGTGCTTCAGCGCGAGGCCGGAATGTCCGAGAAAATAGGAGGCGGTGGGACGGCAGGCCGGTCCGTGCGGACGGAAGGCCGCGGGGCGTGGGCGGGTGGCGCGCAGGTGATCGGTTCGGTTCGCACGGTCTGATCGGCAGGAAGGAACGAGACATGGCGAGTTTGCGCATCGCGGTCGCCCCCGGCGACGGGATCGGCCCGGAGATCATGGACGCCACGCTCGACGTGTTTCGTGCGGCGGGCGTGGACAAGGCCGGCGGCGGCGTGGAGTTCGTGACGGTTGAGGCCGGGGCGTCGGAGTTCGCCAAGGGCAACTCGCGCGGGTTGACCGACGCGGCGGTGAAAGAGATCGAGTCGGGAGGGATCCTGTTCAAGGGTCCGATGGAGACCCCCAAGGGCGGCGGGGGCAAGTCGATCAACGTGACGCTGCGGAAACTGTTCTCGACGTACGCGAACCTGCGGACGTTCCGGACGCTGCCGGGCGTTGAGACGCTGTGGTCGCGCGCGGGTGTGCCGATCGACATGGTGGTTGTCCGCGAGAACATCGAGGACACGTACGGGGGCGTTGAGCACCGGCTGACCAACGACATGGTGCAGTGCAAGCGGCTGATCAGCGCGCCGGGGAGCGAGCAGATTCATCGCTTCGCGTTCAAGACGGCCGAGTCGCTCGGCATCAAGAAGGTCCACTGCGGCCACAAGGCCAACATCATGAAGATGACCGACGGGCTGTTCCTGGAACGGTTCCGGACGATCGCCGCGGCGGAGTTCCCGGGCATCGAAGCGGCGGACGTGATCGTCGATGCTCTGTGCATGAACCTGGTGGTGAACCCGACGCAGTATCGGATGCTCGTGCTGCCGAATCTGCAGGGCGACATCGTGAGCGACCTGTGCGCCGGGCTGGTGGGCGGGCTTGGGTTTGCGCCCAGCGCGAACATCGGCAAGCACATCTCGATCTTCGAGGCCGTGCACGGGACGGCGCCGGACATCGCCGGCAAGGGCATCGCCAATCCGACGAGCCTGATCCTGTCGGGGCTGATGCTGCTGCGGCACGTCCGGCTGGTATCGCACGCGGCCGCGATCGAGAACGCGCTCCTGGCGACGCTGGAGTCGGGTGTGCACACGGGAGACTTCAACAAGTCGTCGCCGAAACCGGCGGTGAACACCGCGGGGTTTGTGCGAGCGATCAAGGACAATCTTGGGAAGGCACCGACGACCGTGCCGGCGGTGAAGGTGGCCGAGGGCGCGACCGGCGCTGCGATCGCATCCCGGCCTGCGCGTCCCACGGAACCGGAGGTGATCCGCACCTTTGCCAACGTTCGCTCGAAGGTGGTCGGGTGCGACGTCTACCTGGATTCGGCCCAGCGGCCGACCGACCTGGCCGAGGGTCTGAACCGGCTGACCGAGGGGAGCCCGCTGAAACTGACGCTGATCTCGAACCGCGGGACGCAGGTCTGGCCGACGGGGAGCGTGTACACCGAGTGCGTGGACTACTACCGGGTGCGGTTCGAGCCGCGCGACCGCAGCGCTGCGGCTGGAGTTGACCAGCCGTCGTGCCTGCAGCTGCTGATGCACCTTGCGGAGAAGTTCACGATCTGCTCGTATGAACTGCTGCGCGAGTTTGACGGTGTGCGGGGATACTCGCTGGCGCAGGGGCAGTGAGCGCGGTATGCTGAGGGCATGTTGCGACCACTTGGCCTTGTGCTGGTGCTGATCGGGCTGGCGATCGCGGGGTGGGGGATCGCCGGGGCGCTGGGCGAGTTGGTCGGGCTGTATTCGAGCGCGATCGAGGACCCGCTGGCCGCGCCCAAGACCGGGGCGGGGGTTGAGGGGGAAGAGGCGGTCGCGAAGGCGATGATCGACCACGTGATCACGGGGATCATGGGCGTGCCGTTTCTCCTGGTGGGCGGGCTGCTGATGGCGTTCGGCCGGAAGCGGAAGCGGCGGTTGGGAATCTGAACGAGAGCCCATCGGCGGCATCGCCGAGCATCTGGGCGGGCCGACCGCCTCGGTCGCGGTGATCCTGCGATTGCGCCCTTCCTACGCTGGGGCATGGCACTGACCCGCGACCAACTGGCCGTGCGTGCAGCGCGCGAACTGCGCGACGGCTACATCGTGAACCTGGGGATCGGCATTCCGACGCTGGTGGCGAACCACGTGCCCGAAAGCATGGACGTCTGGCTGCAATCCGAGAACGGGCTGCTGGGCATCGGTCCGTTCCCGCGCGAGTCGGAGGTGGACGCGGACCTGATCAACGCGGGCAAGCAGACGGTGACGGCCCGCAAGGGTGCGAGTTTCTTCTCGTCGTCGGATTCGTTCGCCATGATCCGCGGCGGGCACATCGACCTGTGCATCCTCGGGGCGATGCAGATCAGCGAGGCGGGCGACATCGCCAATTGGATGATCCCCGGCAAGATGGTCAAGGGCATGGGCGGCGCCATGGACCTCGTCGCCGGCGTCAAGCGCGTCGTCGTCGTCATGGAACACTGCGCCAAGGACGGGTCGAGCAAGTTTCTCAAGGCCTGCACGCTGCCGCTGACGGGCAAATCGTGCGTGGACATGCTGATCACGGACCTGGCGGTCTTCGAGCGGAACGCCGCGAGCGGGCGGTTCCGGCTGATCGAGACCGCGCCGGGCGTGGGCGTGGAGGAAGTCCGGGCGAAGACCGAGGCGACTTTCGACGTTGGAGAGCGCGTGGGGACGGTGGCGGTGTGAGGCGGGGTTCTCGGTGCGGCGTTGGGGCGCAACACGGGCGTGCGCGGCGACAGGAGTTCTCTCACCATGCCGGACGCGCACGCTGTGCCATCGATCTCGATCGGGAATGACCGAGCCTCTCGCCGCGTCGTCATCGCGGGCGGGTCGGGGTTCCTCGGCCATTCCCTCGCCGCGTATCTGCACGGGCTGGGGTACGGGGTGACGGTCCTCCCGCGCAGACCGCTCCCGCCCGGCACACCGTGGCAACACCAACGCTGGGACGCGCGCACGCTCGGGACCGAAGGAACGCCCGACGACTGGTCGCGCGTGCTCGACAGCGCTTTCGGCCTGATCAACCTCACCGGCCGGACGGTGGACTGCATCAAGACACCCGACCACTGCGACCAGATCCTGCGCTCACGCATCGAGTCGACGCTGGTACTCGGCGAGGCGATGCGTCGCGTGCCGAACCCGCCGGGCGTGTGGGTGCAGATGAGCACCGCGCACATCTACGGTGACCCCTCGCGAGAGACGGTCTGCGATGAGGATTCGCCCACGGGATACGGGCTGGCTCCGATCGTCGGTCGGGCGTGGGAAGAGTCTTTCGCGAGCGCCAAGCCCGCCGCGTGCCGGGGCGTGGTGCTGCGGACGAGTTTCGTTGTTGGTCGCAGGAACCCCGGCGGCGCGTGGGCGCTCGGCAGGCTGGGCCTGCTCGCGCGGCTGGGGCTGGTCGGGACGGTCGGCACCGGCACGCAGGGGATGAGTTGGATCCACGAACTGGACATGAACCGGCTCTTCGAGCGGGGTCTGACCGACCCATCCATGTCCGGCGTCTACGTGGCCAGCAGCCCGAACCCCGTCGACAACCGCGAGTTCATGCGCGAACTGCGGCGAGCCGTAGGCATGCCCATCGGGCTCCCAGCCATGAGTTGGATGGTCCGCCTCGCCGCGCCGCTGTTCCTCAAGACCGACCCGGAACTGGCGCTCTACGGGCGGTACGTGGTGTCGAAGCGCCTGAAGGCGGAGGGGTTTGCCTTCCGCTGTGCCGAACTTGGTCCCGCTCTGAGCGATCTGTATCGTCGTTCGAAGAGCGCGCAGGTTCACTCGTGAGTGAGCGCCTCTCTGCCAGCTCCGCGACTCGGTTCGAGTACGCTCTCCGCACCATGTCCAACCCCCCTACCGCCCCCAACCTCCCCACACCTGTGGTCACGACGCAGCAGGTCATCGCGTCGCAGTTCTGCGCAGCGCTCGCCATGCTGCGCGGCTGCGTGGAAGCCTGCCCCGAAGAGCACTGGGACACCACCGTCGCCAAGTACCCGATCTGGCAGGTCGTCCACCACACGCTCTGCTTCGTCGATCTGTACCTGGCCCCGGATGAGACGGGCTGGAAGCCCGATGAGCGGCCCGACGGCATGCAGCCGCTGGGCTGGAAGGAGCTCGACGAGGAGTACCCCAGCCGCCGCTTCACGCGCGAGGAACTGCTCGGCTACCTCGACCGCTGTCAAGAGCTCGTCCGCTCCACGATCCTGAATGAGTCGGACCAGACCCTCGCCGGGCCGAGCGGCCACAAGCACCTGACCTTCTCACGCCACGAACTCCACCTCTACAACATGCGGCACGTGCAGCACCACGCGGGGGCGATCGCGGCGGTGCTCCGCAAGCTCAACATCGAGACGCCGTGGGTGGGAAGGTGGCCGCGGGTGGCGAGGAGTTCGCCGCCGACGGCGTGACCAAAGCACGCTAAGGAGTGGGGCTTCAGTTCAAAGCAAACGGCACGCGGACGTGTGACGACGGCGCGTGCACGATGAGCGATCGCGCGGACTGACTGTTCGTTTCAGTCCGAACTCCCCGCGCTCCGAGTTCGGTCTACACTGCGCGCAGAACGCTCGGGGCGCAGCGACGGATTGCCCGTGCAACCCACCATCGCTGCTGAGACGCACCCGTTGAACCTGATCCGGTTCGCACCGGCGGAGGGAACGCGACCATGACCAGCACATCCACAACCGGCTTTCCCACGTCCCGATTCCGCGTGCCTCACTTTGGCGCCCGCAACCCCGGCGACACGCCCAACGTCACCACGCCCGGCTCGTTCGCCAAGGCGCCCGACGTCGGTGGGCCGCTGATGTTCTCCAGCCCCGACACGCCGGGGATGCCCGCGCCGAGCGTCAAGACCGCGTGGGACTTTCTGCCGAAGGGGTGGGCGGTGGAGAACGGCAGGGACGAGGGCACCGAGGCACGAAGGCACGAAGGGGAGCGCAGCGCGGATTGCGCTGTGACGCGGTTCACGACCGCGCGCGGCGAGCGGGTCACCGTGACCCATCCCCGCGGCTTCACGCCGGTCACGCAACTCGAGTCCGCCCGGCTGGGCATCGTCACGCCGCAGATGCGCCGGGTGGCCGAGCGAGAGCCGCACTTCGACGTGCTCTATCCCGGCAAGGGCGCTGAAGCGGTGCGCGACGAGGTCGCCGCGGGACGGCTGGTGATCCCCGCCAACATCAACCACCTCAAGCACAACCTCGACCCCATGGCGATCGGCCGGGCGAGCCGGACGAAGGTGAACGCGAACATGGGCGCCTCACCCGTCTCCAGCGGCACCGAGGAGGAGGTCGAGAAACTCAAGTGGGCGGAGAAGTGGGGCGCGGACACGGTGATGGATCTTTCCACGGGTGGTGATCTCGACGCCTGCCGCGAGGCGATCATCCGCAACGCCACCGTGCCGATCGGCACCGTGCCGATCTACTCGATGATCATCGGGAAGAAGATCGAAGACCTCGACTGGCCGACGGTGGAGGCCTCGCTGCACCACCAGGCCCGGCAGGGCGTCGATTACTTCACGATCCACGCCGGCGTGCGGATGGCGCACCTGAAGCACGTGAAGAACCGGCTGATTGGCATCGTCTCGCGCGGCGGGTCGCTCTTGGCCAAGTGGATGCTCGTGCACAATCAGGAGAACCTGATGTACACGCACTGGGAGGACATCTGCACCATCCTCCGCCGGTACGACGTGACGTTTTCGATCGGTGACGGGCTGCGGCCGGGCGGGCTCGCCGACGCGACCGACGCTGCGCAGATCGCGGAACTGGAAACGCTCGGCGAACTGACCGAGCGCGCGTGGCGCAAGGGCGTGCAGGTGATGATCGAGGGTCCGGGGCACGTCCCCTTCGACCAGATCGAGTGGAACGCCAAGGTGCAGCGCACGCTCTGCCACGGCGCACCCTTCTACGTGCTCGGGCCGCTGGTCACCGACATGTTCCCCGGCTACGACCACATCACGTCGTGCATCGGCGCCACGGCGATGGCGTATCACGGGGCGGCGATGCTCTGCTACGTCACGCCCAAAGAACACCTGGGCCTTCCGAAGAAGGACGACGTGAAGCAGGGGTGCATCGCCTACAAGATCGCTGCGCACGCCGCGGACGTCGCGCTGGGCATCCCCGGCACGCGGAACCGCGACGACGAACTGACCAAGGCGCGCGCAGCGTTGAATTGGGAGAAGCACTTCGAGCTGTCGTTCGACCCCGACACCGCGCGGGCGTACCACGATGAGGACCTCGACGTCGACACCGACTTCTGCGCGATGTGCGGGCACGACTGGTGCAGCGTGCGGATCAGCAAGGAGATCCAGGAGTTCGCCAGCGGCAAGGCCGAGGGGTTCGAGCGGATGGGCGGGCGAGACGGGCTGACGCCGGGCGCTGCGAAGAAGTCGGCCGCGCTGACGCCGGAGCAGCAGGAGATCCTCGCGAAGCGCGGCGTGCTGAGCCCGGAGGAGATCCACAAACTGGCGGCGAAGACGAAGAAGGTCATGCAAGGCACGAAGGCACGAAGTGACGAAGGCACGAAGGGATCGGAGAGCGTGGAGGCCAAACTCTCGTGCCACAGCGACTACGTGGACCCGGAAACGGCCAAGGAGATCCAGACCAGGAAGGTGGGCCGAGAAGTGCTGGTGCCGCTCGACGTGCGACCGGCGATGGGGATCGCGAAGGAGGATCGGGTGGTGTGATGCCCCGCGGCGTTCACCACTCGCGTCAAACCGCCTGCGGCAGGTGCAGCGCTTCGTCGATCTGTTCCACGGCCCGCGCTGCCGCGTCGACGAAGGGTCGGAGGATGAAGTCGGCTCCCCTCGACCTGAACTGCTCGGCGTCGTGGTCGCTGTGCGCGGCGAGCCCGATCCGCCCCTTGAAGCCCCGCTCGCGCAGGTGATGCAGCAGCGCGAGATTGACCTCCCGGTCGGGCATGGCGCTCACGACCATCCGGATTTCCTCCAAGGGGAGTGAGGCGGGAAACTCCGGGTCCGAAGCGTCGCCGTACTGGGCCCTGCGGCCCTTGCTCCGCCAGCGGCGAACGGTGCTCGGATCGAAATCGACGCCGAGCACGCGCCAGCCGCGATCGACCAGACCGTGGGCGATGCGCTCGCCATAGCGCCCCAGCCCGAACACGACCACGTCGACGGAAGGGCCCTGCGATCCTTCGGACGACTGCTCTCGAAACGGCACGTGCCGCTCGAAGACCTTCAGCCACAGCGCGATCCTCTCGTAGATCGGGTGCGAGTACAGGATCAGGTACGTCGAGAGGCCGATGGTGATCAGCCCGACCAGCGTGATGAGGCCCATCGCGTCGGGTCCGATGTGGCCGAGCGAGACGCCCAGGGCGCAGAGGATGAGCGAGAACTCGCTGATCTGCGCGACGGTCAGCCCCGCGAGGAAGCCGGTGCGGCGTCGGTAGCCCATGTACCCCATGATGGCCATGACGATCAGCGGGTTCCCCACGAGCACGAAGATCGAGAGCACGAGCGCCGGGCCGACCTGCCCCCCGATCCGCTCGAGATCGAGCGATGCGCCGAGGCCGAGGAAGAAGAACAGGAGGAGGAAGTCGCGAAGGCTGACCAGCCTCCCGCCGATCGCGTCGCGGTAGGGCGTCGAGGCGAGCGACACCCCGGCGAGAAACGCCCCCACCTCCTTGCTGAAGCCGACGAACTCTCCCGCGGCGGCAAGCCCCACCGCCCACGCGACCGCGAAGAGGATGAGCAGTTCCTGCGATCTTGCCGCCGCGTTCATCGCACGCGGGAGCACCCAGCGCATCAGCACCCCGATCACCGCGAGCATGCCCAGGCCCTTGGCGATGATGAGGAACGCCCGACGGCCGAGCCGCCCCGCGTCGTCGGCGAGAGGGAGCGGCCGCTCGGCGGCGGCGGCCACGGCGACGGACATCGAGTCGTGGGCCGCCGCCTCGGCGGGGCCGACCGCCGACAGCGCGATCATCGCCAGGATCACGACGAGGTCCTGCACGATCAGGAACCCCACGGCGATCCGGCCGTGGAGCGAGTCGATCTCGCGCTTGTCGCTCAGCAGTTTCACGATGATGATCGTGCTGGAGAACGTGAGCGCCACGGCGATGTAGATCGACGCGACCGTGCCGAAGCCCAACGCCAGGCAGATCGCAAGCCCGACGGCCGACGTGAAGATCACCTGCCCCAGACCGGTCGCCAGCGCCACGCGGCCCATGCCGCGGATGACCTCGACGTCCAGCCTGAGCCCGACGAGGAACAGCAGCACGGCGACGCCGATCGTGGCGAGAAGATCCACCGGACCCTCGGAGTGAAGCCACGAGAGCCCGGCGGGTCCGGCGATGATGCCGACGGCGATGAACGCGACGATGAGCGGCTGGCGGAGGCGGACCGCCACCAGCCCCACGACCGCGGCGAGCAGCAGCGTGGCGGCGATGGTGGTGAACCCGTCGAGGCCGAAGGAGCCCATGTCGGCGAGGGTACCCGTGCGGCCCTCGCCACGGACAACGGCGTGCGCGGGCACGATCGGTGCGGTGCCGGTCGGTGTGGGCGCGGCGTTGGAGATCGGGAACCCGTTGCGGTCGATTGAATCGAGCGGAGATCGGGCCGCGGCTCCGCGGGTCGGTGCGCCGATTCTGCGCGGAACTCCCGCATTCCCACGCGGAAACGCCCCTGTTCCGGGCGTGCGGATCGCGTTTCCACCCGTCCCTCTCGCGTTCCCGCGCGGGAGCGGGCCGTTTCCGGGCGTCCGAAGCGGCGCTCCGCGCATCGGCGCGAACATTCCGCGCGGGAACCCGGCGTCGACCTCAAGTTGCGCAGCGCTTCCGCCGACGATCGTCCGCATCATGGCCATCGTCCCGCGCAATCCCGCCGATCAGATCCGCTTCTACCGCACGCACGTGCCGGTGTGGGCCGCCGAGCCCGACGCGATCGGGCTCACCGCCGAGATCACCGCCGAACTGGCCGCGAGGCTGGCCGAGGCGGCGTCGGCGCAGGCCGAGGCGTTCGCCGCGCGCAACGCCGCCGAGGCCGCCACGCTGCGCTACCACGAGGCGGTGAAGGCGTTGCGAGCGCGGGGGGCGCGCGCGGTGGCGAGCATCAAGGCGTACGCGGGGATCACCGACGATCCCGGCGTCTACGCGCGAGCGCAGATCGATCCGCCGCGCACCGGCGGTCCCGCGCGGCCCGTGCCCGCAGCGCCCTCCATCACGTCCGTCTCCGTGGATTCGCAGGGCGTCTGCACGATCGAGTGGGCCGCCGCGCGCGGCGAGTCCGTCGGTCCTTCATCGGGGAGTTACTACGAGGTGCTCCGGCAGCGGAAGGGCCTCGGCGAGCGGACGGCGGTCGTCGTCGGCTCGGCGGCGGGGCTGAGCCTGCGCGATGCCGACGTCGGTCCGGGCGAAACCATCTACATGGTCCGGTCCCGCCGGGGCAACCGCGTCGGCGATCCGAGCACGGCGGTGGCGATCAACCTGCCCGCGTGGCCGTGCGCT
>JAHBXK010000033.1 GCA_019636535.1 Phycisphaeraceae bacterium
CCCCCCCCCCTCCCCCCTTGGAATGGGCGGGAACGGGGTCGGGCATTTCAGAACGTTTGAAATGAACGATTAGATGCCGCGGCCGGGGATCTCGTTGCTGCGGACGTCGACGCCGCGGAGTCCAGCGCGCGTGAAGCGGTAGAAGCCGACGACGCCCTCCCCTGTCCAAGTGCCGAAGCGGTTGGGGGCTTCCCAGCGCGAGGGGGTGTAGGTGATGAACGAAGGCTGGGCGGCGAGGGGGTTTCGCGGCTTGAAGCCCTGATTCGTTTCGGAAGTTTTGAACTCCTGCACCGAGCCGTCGAAGAAGAGCAGGGGTTGCTTGGATTCGCGGTACATGAAGAACAACTGTCGTCGCGGGGTAGAGTGGCGGTCGTGCGAGTCGTACATGACGATCTTCATGGAGGGGTAGGAGACGTCGTTCCACTTTCGATCGCCATAGAACTGGCCGAGCGTGGTGGTGGGGGGGTTCCAGAGATTGTGTGGGAGGCCGTCCTGGGAAACGGCCTGCACGATGGTTCCGCCCGCGCCCCCGGCGGCGAGTCGGAAGTTCTGATCGGGTGACCAGGCGGCGGGGACGAACTGGTACGAGGAGGAGTAAGGCCAGCGCTGAACGGTGTTGCCGGTGCCGGCGGGCCGCTCTGCGGTGCTGAGGGCCTCGAAGTCTGCGCGTGCCTGAGCCGCGTGCTTGCCTCGGACGGTTCGCTGCCAGAGTTGGCGGGATCGGTCTTCCGGGCAGACGACCATGGGGTTGGGGAGGTTCTGGGAGAGGTAGTCGTTGAGGACGAGGTGGGTGTAGAGGACGTTGGGGATCCAGCCGGCGATGCGGGTCATGTCGATTCGAGTGGCGCGACGGCGGATGATGTCGATGGCCTGATCCGCGGCGGCCTGGGTGTGCGAAGCGGCGGCGGGGGTCCAGGATGCGTAGGCGACGTTGGCCCGCCAAGTGAAGGACGGGATGCGCTCGCGCTCGTCGATGGAGTAGTTGCCGATGGCCTTGGCGAATTGGTTGAGGTTGGATGTGCAGACGGCCTTGCGTGCGGTGCGCCGGGCGTCGTCGAGCACGGGGAGGAGGATGCTGACGAGCAGGGCGATGATGGCGATGACGACGAGGAGTTCGATGAGCGAAAAACCGCGATTGGACATGGTCGTTCGTCGGTTGAATTGTCGCATGATCGCGTCTCTCCTAGGTGATTCTTCGTTGCAGTACCGGCGATGAACCTACAGGATGAAGATCCGAACGGATCGCTTGGCTGCGTCAGTTCACGGCGTCATGGCTGCGTGAGAGAAGAGCAGGTCGGACTCAGGGCGTGCGGCCGGGGACTTCATTGCCGCCGAAGTCGACGCCGCGTAGTCCGGCGCGTGTCCAGCGGTAGTAGCCGACGACGGGGTCGGCGGTGAAGGTGCCCAGACGATTTGGCGGCTCCCAAGTCTGCGGCTGGTAGGTGATGAAGGAGGGTTGTGGGTTGAGGGGATCGCGCGGGCGGAAGCCGCGGTTGCCGTCGCCGGTCTTGAGGTCGCGGACGGATCCGTCGAAGAAGAGCATCTGGTTTCGCGCTTCGGCGTACATGAAGAACAACTGCCGGCGCTTGGTGGAGTGTCGGTCGTGGGAGTCGTAGGCCATGACCTTGCGGGAGGGATGCTCAACGTGGGAGAGCATGCGGTTGCCGTAGAACTTGCCGGTGTAGGCGGTGGGAATGTTGAAGAAGCCGTGGCCGAGGCCGTTCTGATCGACGGTGTTGACGATGCCGGCGACGCCTGCGAGGCGGAAGTTCTGATCGGGCGCCCACGCGGCGGGGACGAACTGATAGGAAGAGGAGTACGGCCAGCGCTGCACGTCGTTGCCGGTGCCGGGGGGTCGGTCGGCGGTGCTGATCGCAAGAAAGGCCTGCGCGGCCTGTGCGGGGTTCTTGCCGCGGACGGCTTCCTGCCAGAGGAGGCGCTTGCGGTCGTTGGGGCAGGCCATGGCGGGTTCGGGGAGGCGCTGGGCGAGGTAGTCGTTGAGGACGAGGTGGGTGTAGAGGACGTTGGGGATCCAGTTGGCGGGCGGCGTCAGATCGGTGCGGCCAGCGCGTCGGCGGAGGATGTCGATGGCCTGCGCGGCTGAGGCTTGTGTGTGTCCGGCGACGGGGGTGAAGGTTCCCGGGCCGTAGTTGAAGTTGGCTTCCCATGTGAATGATGGGATGCGGTCACGCTCGTCGGTCGAGTAGTTGAGCGCTGCGATGACGAGTTGCTTCTGGTTTGATGCGCAGTAGACCTTGCGGCCGGTTTCGCGTGCGCTGCTCAGCGCGGGCAGAAGAATGGACACGAGCAGCGCGATGATCGCGATGACCACGAGCAACTCGATGAGTGTGAATGCGCGAACGATTGCGGCGGGCCGCGGTGTGTGACCGTCCATGATGTGACCTCCCACGAGTGGTCGAACGCCCGAAGAACGAGCGGGAAAGCGCTGCCAGATAGAGAGTAACCTACACGAAATCGTGCGGATTGTCCACTGAAACCCCTGATCGCACGGCTGGATTGCCGTGGAAAGTGTGGGGGGCAGGACGGACAATCCTCGTACGGACCATCGCCCGACCTCCTCCGAACACTTGAGAACAGCCATGCCAGAACCTCGTGAACGGTCCCTGAGCCGCCGATCGATCGCTGGAAGCGGAAGCGCAAAGGGCGGAATCGAGCCCCATGGCCGTCGATCCGTCGTCGGTGGGGTTGCGGTACTGCTGTTGTGGTCGGCGGTTGTCGGGTCTGGGTGCGGGGAATCGAGGGAGGTCGGGCGGCTTGGCCCAGTGGCCTCAGAGCAACCGCTGCTTGCACAAGAACCGTCGGCGACACCCTCACAAAGTACTACCGTTGCATCGCCAGCCGGAACGTCTCCGTCATCCGGTCGACCGATCGCGCTGATCGACAACGGGCCGATGGATGCGAGGGCGTATCACGCGATGCTTGCGGAGGCGGCCGGCGCGGTGGTGCTGGAGGAGATGGTGCTGGACCATGAACTTGGTCAGGCGCTGCGCGAGGCGGGGTTGTCGGTGAGTCGAGGGATGATCGAGCAGGAGCGCCGGCAGATGGCCGAAGCGCTTTCCGGCGTGACGGGTGTGCCGCGGAGCGAGATGGATGGGGTGATCGAGCGTGTGCGCGCCTCTCGCGGGCTTGGCCCCGTGCGGTTCGAGCGGCTGCTGGAGCGCAACGCGGGGCTGCGTGCGCTGGCGCGGTCGACGGACGGTCGGTTGATTTCGGAAGTGACGGGGGAGCAACTGGAGCAGGCGTACGCGATTCGGTACGGGGAGCGCGTGCGTGCGCGGCTGATCCTGGTGAGGACCGAGGCGGATGCGGCGCGGGCGCTTCAGCGGGTGCGGCCGGCGGTTGCGACGGTGGCGCCGGAGCCGTTCGCGGACGTCGCGATGGACGTGTCGATCGATCCGACTGCCTCACGCGGCGGCTTGCTGGACCCGGTGTCGCCGCAGGACCCTTCGTATCCGGTGTCGTTTCGGCGCGCGATCGCTGAGTTGGACATCGGGCAGGTGTCGACGCCGTTCACGGTGTCGTGGCCGGGCGGTGCGGGTCGAGCGCCGCAGCAGGGGCTGGCGATCGTGCAGGTGGTTGAGCGGATCGGGAGCGCGGGGAGCCCCGGGCTCTCGGGCGTGCGGGCCGACCTGGAGCGAGAGATCAGGCTGGTTCGGGAGCGTGCGGCGATGGACAGGATCGCGCGCGAGTTGACGACACAGGGGCTCCGCCGTACGACGGTGTTCGACGATGCGCTGGAGTGGAGCCGGTCGACGCGTCTGGCGGAGTGAGGCTCGGGCAGCGTGTCGAGTCGGAGCGTGCCGTCAGTCGAGTTCTCGATCGCTTGCGCCGCCGCCGCCGTCTGCGGGCTCGCCGCGGAACTTGCGGAGTTGGTCGAGCGTCTTCTCGTGCTCGCGCTTGAGCGCGCGGAAGCGGAGGAGCGAGCGGACCCTGGTCACGAGTTCGAGTTTATTGACGGGCTTGGTGAGGAAGTCGTCCGCGCCGCACTCGACCGCTCGCTCGACGTCGCCGACTTCGTTGAGCGCGGTGACCATGACGATGGGGATGTCGCGCGTGCCCGGGCTGCCCTTGAGTTTCTGGCAGACCTGGAAGCCGCTCATTCGCGGCATCATGACGTCGAGGAGGATGATGTCGGGCTGGGCGCGCTCGACCTGCTCGATGGCTTCGGTGCCGTCGAAGGCGGTGCGGATGGGGCAGTCGAGTTCCTCCAAATAGGCTTGGAGGAGTTCGACGTTCTGAGCGTTGTCGTCGACGATGAGGATGGAACCGATGGCGGGCGCGGCGTCTAAAGCGTTGTCTGGGATCGACTTGGGATCGAGTTGCGTGCCCACCGCGTTCTCCTGAACCTCGCGAGCGCGTGAAAGGTCTGCGCTGCGGAGCCGACCAAGGTCTATTGTAGCGTATCAGGGTTTGAGCGGTGCGCACGGAAGTGGCCGCCCGCGGGTGCTTGATCCACGGCTTGATCGATCCCCGACCACGAGCACGAGCACGGATGTGTTAGGAGACACGTTGCCGAGCGTTGCGGTGTTCCGTGCGCTCCGGGGACGTGTGTGCGAGAAGGGCCGGCGGTCGGCGCCTCGCACGAACACGAGGACGTGACATGTCGTTGAGCCGAGTTGTCAAGGCGCCGTGGACGGACAAGTTTCAACAGCCGACGGTTGCGCAGTTGCGCGAGGCGATGCCGCGGGAAGTCGCGGCGATGTTCGACGTGGTGCGAGAGCGGCTGATGGGTGTGGGGGACCTGGAAGAGCGTGTGGCGTGGCAGGGGGTGCCGTGGCGGTGGACGCTGATCTATGCGCCGCATCGGCACGGCGCACGCGGGGCGCTCTCGGCGAGTGTGCGGGCGTGGGCGTACCTGATTCCCGACCCGAACAATCTTCAGTTGTGCGTGACGCTGACGACGGAGCAGATCCAGGCGATGGAGGTGCGCCGGTTGAAGAAGTGGGTTCGGGACGGGATCGCGTTTGCGAGGGCTGTGGGCGGGGTCTGCTGGCCGACGTACACGCTTGGGGCGGGCGTGCACGTGGAAGATCTTCTGGAACTTCTGGATCGCAAGGCGCGGGCGTGCGCGGAAGAGCCGCAGGCGATTTCGGCGTGAGTTTGGGGGCTCTTGCCGCGTGGTGCGGGCGCGATCGGGAGGGTTGGAGCGTGGGCGGGCGGGCGGTCGATAATCACGCCTCAGCGGTTCACCCGACAAGGCGGACGTGATGGCGGCCCGACGCGGGGCCGATTCATACATGCCGTCATGCCCTAGCGTCCGTGCCGGCTTGCCGGGGGCGAATCCGCATCGATCGGAGGGTGCTGATGATCGGAACGGTTCGTCGAGAGCGGGTGAACGGAATGCGTGCGACACGCAGCGCCGGTGCGTTGTTGGGCGTGGCGTGCGCAGTGCTGATGGCGGTGTGCCTGGCGCCCGTGAGCGCGGCGGGCGCATCGCCCGAGCAGTTGCGTCGGCAGGTGGTCGATGCGATCGCCGCGGCGCGGATGGGGAACGCGGCGATCGCGGTGTCGGTGCGGGACTGCCGGACTGGACGCGAGGTGCTGTCGATCCAGCCGGACGACCCCGCGCGGCGGTCGTTGATTCCGGCGTCGAATCTGAAGTTGATCTCGTCGGGGTTTGCGCTGATCACGCTGGGCAGGGACTACGAGTTTCAGACGCACGTCCTGCTGCAGGGGAATCGGCTGGTGATCCGCGGGTCGGGCGATCCGGCGGTGGGGGATCCGTCGCTGCTGGAATCGCTGGGCATGACGGCGGAGTCGTTTGTCGCGACGATCGTGAACGCGGTGGTCTCGGCCGGGGCGACGCGGATCGACGAGATCGTGCTGGACGATCGGGTGTTCGATCGGATACTGGTGCACCCGGATTGGCCGGTGGAGCAGTTGAACCGCGCGTATGCGGCGCCGGTGAGCGGGCTGAACTTTCACTCGAACGTGCTGAACGTGCACGCGTCGCCCGGACGACGCGCGGGCGACCAGCCGGTGGTTCGGACAGATCCTTCAGCGCCGTGGATCGAGGTTGATCGGTCTCGTGCGCGGACGGTTTCGGAGGGGAACACGCAGATCTGGGTTGAGCACGGGTCGTCACCGACGCGGTTCAACCTGCACGGCTCTGTTCGGACGGCGATCCGACCTGTGCAGGTGACGCTGAAGGACCCGGCGATGATGTTCGGCCGGTTGCTGGGAGATGCGCTGCTGGCTCGCGGGGTGGGCGCACGGCCGGGGGCGGACGGGAAGCCGACGGCGGCGGTTGTGCGGTATGCCGAGACGATGGAGAATCTGTCGGTGGGCGCTGGGGGCGAGCGGCTGGTGACGGTGATCAAGACGCCGATCGGCGTGGTGATGTCGAAGTGCAACGTGGAGTCTGACAATCTCTACGCCGAGAGCCTGCTGAAGGCGGCGGCGAACCGCGTGACGGGCCAGCCCGGCACATGGGCGAACGGGTCGGCGGCGGTGCGGATGCTGGTGCGTGATCGGCTGGGCTCAGACGCGGCGACGGAACTGACGCTGGCGGACGGGAGCGGGTTGAGCCGGGCGAATCGAGTGACAGGGCAACTGATGACGTCGTGGCTTGCGTCGCTGGCGAACGACTCGACGGTCGGCCAGGCGTTTGTTGAGTCGCTGCCGATGGCGGGTCGTGAAGGAACGGTTCGCACGCGGTTTCGCAAGAGCCGGTTGGAAGGAGAGGTTCGGGCCAAGAGCGGGTACATCCGCGAGGTTCGGACGCTTTCGGGGTATGTGTCGTCGCGGACTGGGACGGAGCGGCTGGCGTTCAGCGTGCTGATCAACCAAGTGCCTTCGGGCGCGGACCAGCGCGCGAAGGAACTGCACGAGAAGATCGTGGAGATCGTGGACACGTGGTTTGCGCCGCAGTGGCGGAACGGGCCGGAGGTTGTGGACCAGTTCGGGGGTTGATGCCGGCGCGTTGGGGCGCGGGTGGACGCGGGTTCAGAGTTTGAGGAGCGTTGCGCCAGCGCGGGCGGGCTTTAGGCCGCCGGGCTGGAGGAGTTGCGCATCCGCCGAGACGATGGCGGCGGAGCCAGCGCGGGGCGGATCGAGCGTGCCGAACGATTGGACCGCGCGGAAGTTTCCGGCGTCGTCGAGCGTGCTGATGATGAGGTCGGGGGACTTGGGGTTGGATCGGCGCGATTGTGCGCGCGGTGCGGACCGGCCGGAGTTTGCGGGGAGGCGGGCGCCGCCGGCGATGGACTTGATGAGGCGTGTCTGTCGGACGAGCGGGATGTCGCGGGTTCGGGCTTCGAGGTGCGGCCCACCGTCGAGGGGGTCGATGTGATCGCGGTACTGAAACCCGAGGCGTTCGAGGAGTTTGCGAGCGGGTTCGGTGTCGGGGCCGACGGACCCCGCGCTGGCGGCGACTTCGGGGTCCATGATGGAGAGATCGATGAGGCCGGGGGGCATGAGGCCTTCGACGAACTCCTTGCTGCTCTGGCTGAAGCGGTAGACCTCTGGGAACGAGCGAGGGACGAAGTGGCGGGTGAACTTCTCGAAGAAGGGGTTGTAGCCGTTGCGGTCGATGGGGCCGAGCATCTCGGCGACGACGGAGTCGGCGAAGCGCTCGCGGTAGAGGCCGATGAAGTGGAATCGGACGAACGAGAGGAAGCGACCGAGTCGCTGGGGGTGGCCGCGGAAGGCGTGGTTGAGGATGAGGCCGCCGAGTTCGGTAGGGCCGGACTCGTCGCGCTCGAGGCGGGCCATCTGGTGGGTCCAACTGATCTTGAGCGAGGTGCTCTGACGGGTCATCGTGGAGAGCGCGAGGTAGAGGCGCGGATGGCCGCGACCGCCCATGCGTGCGATGATCTGGCTGGTGCCGATGACGCCGCCGGTGTGGAGGTCTTCGAGGACGAAGAGGAAGAGATCGGAGCGGCCCGTGACGCTGCGGATGCCGGAGCCGGAGGAGAGGCGTGGTTCCTTGGCACTGGCTGGGGCGGCAGAGCGGGAGGGCTTGCCGGCGAGGGATCGGAAACTGCGGATGCTCTGGTCGATCTTGGCCTGGATGATCTCACGGTCGGGGGGGAGGTTGATGAAGTAGGTCTGACGCGCCAGGGCGTGGAGGTCGTCGAGGTCTTTCGGGAGGGCGTGGCGGATGAGGAACATCTGGGGCGGTCCGGTTGGCGAGGGGTGGGAGAGGGGGGAAGGTAGTCGGTGCGCGGGGGGTGCGAGTCGCGTGTGGCGCAGAGAGCGAATTGATACAGTGCGGGTGTGATACGAAACGCGTTGACTCATCCGAAGCGTTTGCCGCTGATTGCGCCGTCGATTCTGTCGGCGGACTTCGCGAACATGGAGGCTGAGTGCCGGGGAGTTCTTGAAACGGCGGATGGGGCGGGGCGTGCGGACCTGCTGCATCTTGACGTGATGGACGGGCACTTCGTGCCGAACCTGACGATGGGGCCGGACATGTGCCGGGCGTTGCGGCGGGTGCTGCCGGGCGTGTTTTTGGATGTTCACCTGATGGTGACGGATCCCGGGTTGTTCGTCGGGCCTTTCGTGGATGCGGGCGCGGATCACCTGACGTTTCATGCGGAGCCGTTTGCGGCGGGGAACGGGGCGTGGCGGACTGAGGAGGTGGTGCGGCTTGCAGAGCGGATTCGGGAGCAGGGGATTTCGGCGGGGTTGGCGATCAACCCACCGACGGCGATGGACGGGGTGCTGGAGTTGATCGAGGCGGGGCGGTTTGAGATGGTGCTGGTGATGTCGGTGAACCCTGGGCGGTCGGGGCAGTCGTTTATCGAGAACACGCTGGCAAAGACGAGGTTGATCTCGGAAGTGCTGGAGCCGACGCAGCGGCTGGAGATGGATGGGGGTATCGGGGAGGGGAACGCCGGGGCGGTGGCGGAGGCCGGGTGCGATGTTCTGGTAGCGTCGTCGGCGATTTTCGGACGGGCGAGGTCGGAACGGGGCGGCGTGATTCGGCGGCTGCGGGGGGCGTGATCGGCTCTAAACGATTGTTTATTCGGAACTTGCGCGGGCTTGGTAGTTTATTAGGACAATGTTTGGGCATTGAGCTTGGAGTGCGAGTCCGTTGCCGCTACACTGGGTGTTCCCAAGCGGGGTGACGGCCGGGTCGAGTGGCTTGGCGTGCGAAGAAGCAGAACGTCCGCCGGGTTGGTGGGGAGTGAGTTGGTGGGGGCGGGGGGCCGTATGGCCAAGCGCGTGATCCGCAGAATGCTGCTGATTCGATCGGGACCCACGGAGTGGGACCGGTCTGGTCGCCTGCAGGGGCAAACCGACCTGCCGATGCTGCCTGAGGCGGCGTCGGCGCTCGCCGAGCGGCTGGCAACGGTGACGGTGGAGGGGATGACGGGTTTGGTCAGCAGCCCGGACGAAGCGTCGATGACGACGGCGGATTTGATGGGCGAGCGGGCGGGGGTACGCGTGCAGGCGGTGGATGAGTTACGGGAACTCGACCTGGGCCTGTGGGCGGGGTTGCGCGTGGAAGAACTTGAAGAACGGTTTGAGCGGGCCGGGCGGCAATGGCTCGAGGACCCGGCGGCGGTGTCGGCACCGCAGGGGGAGACGCTGAGCGCGATGGCCGAGCGTGTGCTGCCGGCGTTGGAGCGGGCGATCGTGAAGAAGCGGTCGAGCGTCGGGGTGGCGGTCGTGGTGCGTCCGATCGTGCATGCGTACTTGCGTTGCCGATTAGAGCAGTTGGAGACGACGGAGATGTGGCGGATCTGCTCGGAGCAGCCGTCGCCGGCGTGGTACGAATTGAATCCGAACGATTCGCGGCTGTCGGTTGCGGCGGGACTTGCGGACCGACGCGTTCCTGCCGCATGATGTGCGATTGCGACCGGAGTGAGTCGGGGCGAGGGTCGCCCGAAGGAACAAGGTGAGATGACGCAGACGGCCGCGAAGACCTGGACGGAGATCAAGAGCCCGCGCAAGAGCGTGATCCCGGAGGGGCTGTGGCTGCGCTGCCCTGCTTGCGCCCAGATGATCTATCGCAAGCAGATGGAGTCGAATCTGCACGTCTGCCCGGAGTGCACGCATCACTACCGGATCGGCGCATCGGAGCGAGTGAGGCAACTGGTGGACCCCGGCTCCTTCGAGCGGCAGTTTGCCGGGCTGTGGCCGACGGACCCCTTGGCCTTTCGCGATCTGAAGTCGTACAAGGATCGATTGAGCGCCGAGCAGAAGAAGTCGGGGCAGAGCGATGCGGTGCTGGCCGGGTCGTGCTTTATCAAGGGTCGGCCCGCGATGCTGTGCGTGCTGGACCTGAGTTTCATGATGGGCTCGATGGGGAGCGTGGTGGGCGAGGTTGTCACACGGTCGATCGAGGCGGCGACGGAGCGTCGGGTGCCGGTGATCGTGGTGTCGGGCTCTGGTGGAGCGCGGATGCAGGAGTCCGGCCTGAGTCTGATGCAGATGGCCAAGACGTCGGCGGCGCTGGCGCGGCTCGACGCTGCGGGCGGGCTGTTCATCAGCGTTCTGACGGACCCGACGACGGGCGGCGTGACGGCGAGTTTCGCGATGCTGGGTGACGTGATCCTTGCGGAGCCGAAGGCGCTGATCGGTTTCGCCGGCCCGCGTGTGATTCAGCAGACGATCCGGCAGGAATTGCCCGACGGCTTCCAGCGGTCGGAGTATCTGCTGAAGGGCGGGATGATCGACCGGGTGGTGCAGCGCTCGGAGTTGCGCTCGGAGATCGCGCGGATCATCGACTACTCGGGCACGTGATCGCGTAGGGGGCGGAAAGGGGGGACGGTCCAGGGAAGGACGGATGCGGCGATCGGCCCAAGTCTCCACGATTCGGTTGTGGCACCTGCTGGTCGCTGGGCTGGCGTACGCGCTCCTGACGGCGCTCGCGTTTCCGCCGATCGGGTTCTGGCCGTTGGCGTTCGTGGCGCCCGCGCCGCTGATCTGGGCGGCGACGCGGCCGGGGCGAGTGTCGCTCTTGGGCGGGATGTTCCTCGCGCTGGGGACGACGCCGCTGTGGGCGTTCACGCACATGTTTCTGTTGAACGTTGCGCCGGCCGGGTTCCCGCTGTTGTGCGCGTACCTGGCGGCGTATCCGGCGCTGTTTGTCGGTCTTCACCGGCTGCTTCGACGGTTCATCGGCACCGCCCCGACGGCGCTGACGGCGACGCTGGTGTGGGTGGGGCTGGAGTGGCTGCGGGGCGAGGTGATGCTGACGGGGTATCCGTGGTATCTGGCGGGGCTGCCGCTGATCGAGTTGCCCGTGCTGGCAGCGCCCGCGGCGTTGTTCGGCGTGTATTTCGTGTCGGCGCTGGTGGTGGCGATGTGCGGAGCGCTAGCGGATGCGGCGGGGTGGACGGGCCGGCCGCGCACGTCGGGCGGTGTTCAGGCGGCGGCGATCGGCGTGCTGTGGCTGGTGTGCGTGGTGATCGCGAGAGGGGAGGGTGAAGCGAAGACCGAGCCGCTGCGAATCGCGGTGATCCAGACGAATGTGCCGCAGGACAACAAGATCCAGTGGACGCTGAACGAGAAGATCGTGGACTTTCGACGGTTTCTGGAGCTGACGCGACAGGCGGCGATTCGCACCCCGCCGCCGGACCTGATTCTGTGGCCCGAAACGATGTTCCCCGGCGCTGCGCTGAACCCCGAAGCGCTGGAGGCGCAGCGCGAAGCGCAGACGAGCGGGATCGTGATGCCGTTGGAACAGCCCCTGCTTGCGCCGGACGGGGAAGTGGTGAACTCGCTGCCGCTCACGGTGTTCGCGGACGAACTGCTGCGGCGTCAGCGAGAACTTGGTGTGCCCATGATCGTCGGGGCGATCGCGATGGACGGGCTTCGGTACGTCGAGACCGAACGGGGCGCGATCCGGGTCGATCGTGACCGGCGGTACAACTCGACGTTCGTGGTTTCGGAAGGGCGGGTCGACCCAGCGCGGTACGACAAGATCGATCTGACGCCCTTCGGCGAGGTGGTGCCGTACGCGTGGCGGAACCCGGCGCTGCAGCAGCGCTTGCTGGAACTCGGCGCACGGGGGATGTCGTTCGACCTGAGTTACGGCTCGGGGCCGAAGTTGCTGGGGGTGCCGATCAAGCGTGCCGCCGGGCCGGCGGTGAGCGGATCGGGGTCGGGGGCGGTGGGGGGGACGCTGAGCGTCGGCGAGGTGTTCGTGGCGACGCCGATCTGCTTCGAGGTGACCAAGCCGCTGACGTGCCGGGCGCTGGCGGTGGGCGTTCCCGGCGCGAGGGCGTCGTTTTTGATCAACCCGTCGAACGACGGGTGGTTCGCCGATTACCACGGGCGCGAGATTCACCTGCAACTGGCGAGGTGGCGCTGTGTGGAACTGGGCCTGCCGATGGTTCGGGCGGTGAACACCGGGATTTCGGCGGTGATCGACGGGAGGGGGCGGTTGTTGGTCGTTGGGCCGGCAGGGGCGGAGCATCCGACGAGGACGGATGGAGTGTTGACGGCCACTGTGCCGATTGTTCCGGCGGGCGCTACGACGGCGTTTGCGCGCTGGGGCCACGTTCCGATGCTGGTGATGCTCGGGGCGATGGCGGTGGCGGCGGGGGGGTGGCGGATCGGCGAGCGGAGGCTCAAGCGCCGGGGCCCGATGATCTGACACGGGCTGTGCACGGAGGATGCCATGCGGAAGATTGGACACGCTACTTGGATTGTGAAGACGCTGGCGCTCGGTGTCACGACAGCGGGGGTCGTGATGCTCGGGTCGTGCGGGTCATCGTCGGGGGGAGGGAGTAAGACCGCGGCGACGAATCCGCCTGCGCCCGCAACGCGTTTGTCGACCCCCGCGCACGCAGAGCAGCGGCCGACCGCACCGGCAGCCCAGGCCGCGAACTCGCCGCGCGGCGGAGCGCAGGCGTCGGAAGTTCGGCCGGAGCAGATGCGCGAACGGGCGGTGGACGTGCTGTTGGAGCACGCGCGTTCGAACGTGCCCGAGCAGCGTGCGAACGCGGTCGAGGCGCTGATTGCCTCGCCCGGGCGGCTGCGGTTGGTGGCGCCGGAAGCGTTGCGCGATCCGAACCCCGGCGTACGGGGCGTCGCAGCGCTGGCGGTGGCCAAGGCGAGCGTTTGCACGCTGAAGGAAGACGTGCGTCCGTTGTTGAACGATCCGGTGCCGCAGGTTCGCGCGGGTGCGATTCTGTCGCTGTGGCGGTGCCGGGAGCGCGTGGATCCGTCGCCGCTGGCGGACATGCTCAAGAGCGATCGGCCCGAGGTGCGTGCGCAGGCGGCGTTTGTGCTGGGCGAGATGCGGGAGTCGTCGGCGAGGCAGTTGCTGGCGGATTCGGCACGCGACCTGATCAAGCGGGCCTCGCCCGGCGCGCAGCGCCTGCTGGACCTTCAGATTGCCGAGGCTCGGATCAAACTGGGGGATGAGACGGCGATCACGGACATTCGGTCAGCGCTCTTCCCCGCGCGGAACGACGATCTGGAGGCGACAGCGCTGGCCGCTCAGATCGCGGGCGAGGTACAGGACCGGTGGTCGATCAACCCGCTGATGTACCTGTGCACGATGAAGGATGATGAGGGTCGGGCGATGCCTCCGGAAGTGCGGCTGGCGGCGGCGGGGGCGCTTGCGCGGATGGGGGTGCCGCAGGGTGCCGCTACGGCTTCGGGGTTTTTGGGATCGCCGATTCCAGTCCATCGGGCGCAGGCTGCAATGGTCCTGGGTTGGAGCCGGCAATCCAACTATCTTCCGAACATCTATCCACTGCTCGACGATCCGGCACCCCGCGTTCGGATCGCGGCTGCGGCGGCCGTGCTGAACCTGGCTGGTGGGGAGGGGGGGCGGTGAGCGGATTGGGGTTGATCCGGGTGGCAAAGTCTCCGATGGGCGGGATTTGCGCGGAATCTTCGACCTTGATGAAGGTTGACAGACGGGCGCGATTTGCGGTATCAATTCGACATTGCGGCCATCGCGTCGGCCGGGGAAGATGAGGGTGTGTTGCGGGAAAGCCGCGCTGAGAGCGGCTAGCCTTGTGGCCCTTGTCGGCTGAGCAGGCCGATTGGGCAATTGCGGAGGGTGTTCTTGAGTCTCTCAGCCGTTGAGGCCGTCATGAGATCGGGCGAACCGATCGGTCTTTCGGGCGGATAGAACCGGATGCGGAGCGTCTGGCGCGGGGGAGTACGAACGGACGGAGCGGGGAAGCGGGCGGTGCGGAGCACCGGGTTGAAGGTGACGATTGACCCGCCGGGGATCGGCGCGGGATGTTGGCAGACGCGGGCGTGGGTGGGGCGGGTGAAGTGAGGTTGACCGTCGCGGGCGCCGGAAGCGCTGGGCCACGGATCGCAAGGAGTTGACTGTGCACGTCGTGACCAAGATTCTCGTGGTGTTCTGTGCGATCCTGAGCCTTCTTCTGGCGGCGCTGACGATGGCGTACGCGGCGAACGCGGATGCACTTCGCAAGGCTTACAAGAACGAGCAATCGGCGCGGATCGCGGCCGAGGTGTCGTCGAAGATGGAAGTGACCCAGGCCGCGGAGCGTCACGCGAAAGACCAGTCCGGGCTGGTCTCGCTGCAGAACGAACTCTCGAACAAGGAGCAGGCGCTCTCGAACCTTCGGGCGGAGAACTCGCGTCTGAACGCCGAGAACGAGCAGTTGAAGGGGCAGATCGCGGCCGGGCAGAGCCAGTTTCAGCAGATCACGGCGCTGGGCGAGACGCAGGCGGCGCTGATCCGGCAGTATTCGGAGGAGATCCGCACGCTTCGTGACGACCTGGTGAGCGGCGCGCAGCGGGAGATCGAACTGGTCGATCGGATCAACGAACTGGAGTCGATCCGCGAGGTTCTGGAGCAGAACCAGCGGGCGCTCCGCGAGCAACTGGAGGAGAGCCGGTTGGCGCTGCTGCAGGCGCAGCAGGGCGGACTGGCGAACGGCCTTGGTACCGCGGCGATCGTTCGGGAGAACGTCGGCCCGCTGATCCGGGCGCGCGTCGTCGAGACGTTCAGCAGCCCCACGGGGGACATGGTGGTGATCAGCGAGGGCGCGAACCGGGGCGTCCGCGAGAACACTCGGATGCACATCGTTCGGGGCAGCCAGTTCATCGGGTCGATCGTGATCACGGCGGTGGAGCCGACCAAGTCGGCCGGGCGGATCGAGTTGCTGAACGACTCAGCGCGGGTTCAGCGCGACGATACGGTTCTCTCGCGACTGACGCAGTGAGCGTCTCGGCCGGGGTGATTGGAGAACGACGACGGTGAGTGGAGTGGGAGGGGGCGTGCGAACCTGACGAGCAATCGCCCGAAGACGGCCGCGAGGCGGCGGGCAGTGAGACACGAGCCATGAATCAGTATGGGATGAGCATGCCGGGCGGCCAGATGCAGCGCACGGCGAGCATGAACGTGTACACGGGCCTGTTGGCGCTTTCAGTGCTGGCGCTGGTGGCGGCGGTGGGGTACCTGTACGTGCAAGGGTCCAAGATCGCGCCGGACGGCCAGCCTTACAAGATTCAGGCGATGGACGATCAGGGTCGGGTGACGAACCTCTCGCTGAAGGACTGACGTCAACGCCCGCGTTCTCGGCCTTTCAGATTCGCGTGGGTTTCCAGTGTGCGGCGGGCTGCCTTGACACCCCCCGTTGGCGCGATACGCTTCCCTCCCTTCCCGGCTCGTCGGGAGGTTTGAACAGACGATTGGGGCGGTAGCTCAATTGGTTAGAGTACCGGACTGTCGATCCGGTGGTTGCGGGTTCGAGTCCCGTCCGCCTCGCTTGAAACGGCCCCTGCGGTTGCGGGGGCCGTCTCATTTTTGAGATATGGTCAAACGGATCGATGGAGCGGCGAGCGGTCGGCGTGTGCGACTTGCGGCCGCGAAGGATGCTCAGGCGATCAGCCCGGGGTCGGCTTCAGCATCGATCACGGCTCGTCGCTGCGCATGTCGAGAGGCACCTCGCGCAGGATGATGGAACTGCCGGGGATGTCGGGCGCGATGGCGTCGGAGCGCCACGAGGCGGGATCGGCGCCCATGCGTCGGCCAAGTTCGTGGAGTTCGATCATGAAGTTCTGATCAAAGAGGCGGTTGACGGGCTCGGGGAGTTCGACGTCGTCGGGGACGGAGATGTAGCGGAACTCGACGGGCACGCCAATGTCGCGGCCCATGAGATCGGTGCCGTTCTGCATGAGGCGGAGGGTGGTGCGGATCGAGTACCGAGTGAGCACGGAGGCGCTGCGGAGCGCAACGGAAGTCCATCGCTGTTCGGCGAGTTCGACGGGGGCGTCGATGTGGCCGTTGACGATCATCCACATGCGGAGGCGGGGAGTGGGTGCGCCGGGGTTGCGGCGCTTGAAGGCCTGTACGACCTGACAGACGGCGTCGCGGTCGAGGCCGAGGAACGTGGGGAGCGCGGCCGCGCCGTCGGTGTAGAGGACGCCGTCGATCTCGATGGGCGGGAAGGCGCCGGGGATCGAGGCGGATGAGATCATCGCGTCGTGGAAGGGGGTCAGATTGCCTGTGCGGACGGAGTCCACGGCCATGGGGCCCATGTCCCAGATGTGGAAGCGGCCGAGGTCGAGGTCCACAGCGCCGATGAGCAGCATGCGATGCTCGTCGTGCGAGCGTGCGACGGCGGAGATGGCTTTGAGATCGACCTCGGAGGTGATGCGGTCGCGAAGCACGCGGGTGTCGAAGATGGACGTTCGCCACGGCAGGAAGAAGAACATGCCGCGGAGGATCGCGAACGAGGCGTCGGCCTGCTTGAAAAGATCGGAGATGCGGCGGATCGAGTAGTCCTCCTTGGAGAGGAGGAACGGCGCGATCATCGCGCCGGTGCTGACGCCGGTGATGATGTCGAACGTGGGCAATTCGTAGCCGGGCTTCTGATTCTCGCTCCAGCCCTGGAGGACGCCGACACCGAAGGCGCCGTATTGCCCGCCGCTGGAGAGGAGCAGGACGTTGACTTCGATGGGCTCATCTCGTCCGGCGGCGGCGTTGTGGCGGTGCAGAAGTTCCATGCGCTGCAGGAATCGCTGTGCGAGACGGTCGCGCTGGGCGAGCACGTGTTGCTCGTGCTCCGCGACGCGGGCCTCGAGCGTGGCGGCGTCGATGGAGCGTGACGGCCCAGCGCAGCCCGCGAGCAGGGCGCAGAGCGCTGTGACGCAAGGCAACAGGATGGCAGAACAACGGCGGTGCATCGTGCTGCTCGCGAAGGTCAGGATGTGCGATGCTGCGCAGCGCGGGTCAGTTTAGCGGCTTGGACGCGAAGAGGTTCAGCCCCAGCCTTTCGGAAAGGAACTTGCTGACGCGCTGACCCTTGACGCTGTTGCCCGCCTGATCGAGGCGCGGGGCGAACGTTCCCAACCCGCCCTTGCCGGGACAGACCGTGAAAATGCCGCCGCTGACTCCGCTTTTGCCCGGCAGCCCGATCTCGAACAGCCAGTCGCCGGAGAGTTCGTACAGGCCCGCGGTGGCGAGGACGGCCAGCACGCGCTTGCAGTGGTCTCGGTCGATGACGCGCTCTTTGGTGATCGGGTTCACGCCTCCGTCGGCCAGCGTGGCGCCCATCACGGCGAGGTCGCGGGCGGTCACGTTGAGGGAGCACTGACGCGTGTAAACATCGGTGGCTTCGAGCGCATCGCAGTACATGCGGTCGTAGCCTTCGAGCAGTTTGGCGATGCCGC
Source organism: Phycisphaeraceae bacterium (assembly GCA_019636535.1). GTDB lineage: Bacteria > Planctomycetota > Phycisphaerae > Phycisphaerales > UBA1924 > JAHBK01. The sequence continues at coordinate 17,584 of JAHBXK010000033.1, forward strand.
GGTTGCGAAGGTTCGTGGCGGCTTCGGACTCGTAGACTTCATGGTTGAGTGAGAGTTTCCTGCCGGCGAAGCGTGACAGGCCGTCCTGGATGAACTGCCACTTCTCCTGCGGCGTCTTGCCGGGGACGAGACTCGTGGCGGCGATGGCCCCGGCGTTGACCATCGGGTTCATGGTTCGATCGCGGTTGAGTTCGACGGCCATCACGGAGTTGAAGGGCAGGCCGGTGCCGTTGACTCCGAGTTTCTTTCTGGCTTCTTCAGCGCCGATCTCCTGACAGACCAGCGCGAAGACGAACGGTTTGGAGACGCTCTGGATCGAGAACTCGTGTTCGACATCGCCCGCTTCGTGCACTGCGCCGTTCACTCCGACCACGCAGACGCCGAAGAGGTGAGGCGGTGTTTTGGCCAGAGCGGGGATGTAGTCGGCGACGGTGCCCTCGTCGACGTTTTTGTAGAGTTCGTACGCCTCCTTGACGAGCGAGCGGACGAGGTCCGTCGGCGGCAGATCGCCGGTGGAGATGGCCGAGCGGCACTGATCCTCCGATACCGGCACTTCATCGAGCATGGCGCGTTCGTGTGACATGGTGGGTCTCGAAGCAGAACGGATTGAGCATCGCAGGCAACGGCACGCTGAGCGTGCGGGGTTATTGGTAGGGCTCGAAGGCCCGGCGAGCGCTGGTGGTGGGATCGCCGCCAGCGCACAGGCAGAGCGCGAGCAGCAGCCGGGCCTTGAGGCCCGAGAGGTAGCCGGACGGGATCAGGCCTCTCGCGATCAGGTCGATCTCTCCGCCGGGATAACCGTAAGTGTTGGTGAAGACGGGCCCCGTCATTGCACGCGACGCCAGCACGACCGGGACTCTCTTGGCGACATCGCCGAAGAGCGGGGCGGTGTCGGCGGGGACGTGCCCAGCGCCCATCGCTTCGACGACCAGACCTGCGTAACCGAGGTCCGGCGCGGCCTTGAGTATTCGGCCGTCGAAGCCCATCGCGACCTTCAGAAGTGCAACGGGAGGAGGAGACTTGTCGGGAACCTTGAACGTCGGGTTGCGTGCCACACGTGTAAAGAGGAAAGGCTTGCCCTCGGCGATGACGCCGATCTGGCCGGCCATCGGCGAACTGAATGCCGACGGCAGGGCGGTGTGCGACTTCTGGACGAAACGGGCGGCGTGGATGTCGTAGTTGAGCACGACGAGCACTCCGAGGCCGCGTGCCTGCTCTGAAGCGGCGAGCCTGACCGCGGCGAGCAGGTTGGCCGGTCCGTCGGCGCCCGGCGCCTCAGCGCCGCGCATCGCGCCGGTGACGACGACGGGTTTGTCGCCCGCGACGAGCAGATCGAGGAAGAACGCCGACTCCTCGATGGTGTCCGTCCCCTGAATGACGACGGCGGCGTCGAATCCCTCGGCGAAGCCGGCGTTGATGTTCCTCGCGACCTCGATCACGTTGTCGAGCGTGATCGATGGGCTGGGCAGACGGAAGGGCGACCGCGCCTCGATGTCGGCGACCTCGGCCAACGCGGGGACGGATGCGACGAGTTCGGCGGCACCCAGTCTGGGAGAAATGCCGCCGGAATCGTCCTTGATCATCGTGATTGTCCCGCCGAGCGACAGGACCAGCAGGCGCGGACGTGGCATGGTTACTCGGCCTCCTTGGCGAGTTCGCGGAGGTGGTCGGGGCTTTCGTCGGCCTTTGGGTTGGGCGGGATCTGTCCCGGCCTGTAGTTGGGCAGCCAGCCGGAGGGGATGAAGGCGAGCAGCGAGAGCCCGGCCATCACGAGGAATCCGATCTTGAGCGCTCGCAGACGGGCATCGGCGTTGATGCGGACGGCCTCTTCGACCTGCTCGGGCGTCGCGGTCGTCGCCGAGAGCACGGCCTGGAGGCGGTCGTTGCTGACAAAGTTGATGTTGTCGAGGTTGATCTGTGCGAGCAGTTCGGGCGTCAGCACGTAGGTTCGCGAGAGGTTGCTGAGCACGATTCCGCCGAGCATGGCGACGAGCAGCGCGCCGGCGAGCGCGGTACCGACGGCCGCCGCGAGGTTCTGCGTCACACCTCGGAGCGAACCGACGTCTCCCGCGGCTTCTTTGGGGGCGGCGGTAACGAGCACGTTGAAGAGCAGCGTGACCAGTGCGCCCTGACCGAGCCCGACGAGGACGAGGCCGATGATGACGGGGAACGCGCTCCAGTCGTTGCTGACGACGAACGCGAGCCACGACGTGCCGACGAAGACCAGGGCGAAACCGGCTCGGGCGATCTGGCGGGGTGTGAACTTCGGGTAGAGCCGAACGATCAGGATCGCGGTGAAGAAGACCGTGATGAGGAAGGGCATCATCGCGATGGAGGTCTGGAACGGTGTGCGACCCTGCACGATCTGGATGTAGAGCGGCACGGAGAAGTTGATCGCCGCTTCCATGGAAACGATGAGGAACAGGGCGATGACGGCCGCCCACTCACGGTGCGAATTGATGACCTCGAGCGCGAGCAGTGGCGCCCTGCCCGCGGCGGCGCGGCGGTGAGACCAGGCGAAGAAGCCGGCGACAACGATCGCGCCGACGATGATCATGACCGGGGCGGGCGAGACGCCGAGCAGGTCGAACGGCGCTGCGGGGTTGGCCAGAAGCAGGCCCCACGAACGCACGTTGTTGAATCCGAACGTGACCAGGATGATCCCGACCGCGGCGATAACGACGCCGACGCCGTCGATCTTGAGGTCGGTCCTCGGTTCGGAAGGCTTGAGTTTGAAACTGAGCAGCAGGATCGCGGCGGAGTGGATGACCAGCAGTCCGAAGGCGAGCCGCCAACTGACGAACGTGGCGATGGTGCCGACGATGAGGAAGGCCAGAACGCCCGCGATGGCCCGGGCCGAGCCGAGCCAGCCGACGGCTTCGGCCTGTTGCCGGCCTCGGTAGTGGTTGGCGATCAGGGCAACGAGAGAGGGCACCAATGCCGCCGCGGCGAGGCCGCAGGCCGCCTGTGCGGCGATCATGATCGGGGCGCTGGGGCTGAGCGCCACGATGGCGACGGCGACGCCGAAGATTCCGACAACGATCTGGAAGATCCGCTTAGCGCCGAAGCGCTGTCCGAGTTTGGCGCCGAGCATGACGAAGCCCGAGACGCCCAGCGAGTACATGACGATCGCGGTGCCGACGGTGGTGGGGGGGGTGTTGAACGACTCGACCATGCCCGCCATGGAGACGGGGATGGCGGCGACGTTGAAGGACATGAGCGCCTGGGCCATGCCGATCACGATCATGGGAATCCACGGCGAACGCTGTTCGTTGTCGTCGATCGCGGGAGTAGGTTGGGTCGTGTTCATCGTGAGTGTCCTTTGCTCGGCCGTGGTCCGGTCTGCTCGGCGAGGAACGGGCGAGTCCCTGCTCTTGAGTGCTCAGAACGCGATACGGAAGCGGGCGGAGAAGACCCCGACGACGTCGTCGTCTGGGTTGTTGCTGGGGTCGATGATGGCCTGTGCGCCGATCGAGAACTGCGTGAAGCCTGTGAGTTGCCAGCGATGGAACGTCTCGAGGATCTTCTCGTCCTGACCGCCGCCCGAGGGGGCCGTGGAGTAGGCGAAGGCGGCGCCGGTCAGGTTGTTCGGTGCGCCCAGGAGTCCGCGGAAGCCGAGGCCGATCTCGAATGAACTTCGGATGCCCGTGAGCGTTCCCTCGTCGGCGAAGCCGTATCGTGCGAAGATCTGCAAGACTTCGCCGAGTTCCTGGTCCGCAACGATCGAGAAGCCGCGGTCGCTCGGGTTGCCGTTGTCGACGCGGGCATCGGCGTGCCAGATCAGCAATCGGTACCGGCCCCGACCCAGGTCCTTGATCGTCGGCGTGAAACCGAACTCGACGAACGTGAAGAAGTCACCTTCGTCGAGCGTGTCCCAGTCGTTGATGGTCGAGCGGCCGTACATGTTGGAGAGGCCAGCGGTGATGAAAAACTCGTCCGTGGGTCGGATGGAGAAGCCGCCCGTCGTGCCGTGGCCGGGCGACGGAACGACCGAGTTGGCAGAGAAAGCGCGGTTGAAGAACGAGGCATTGAGATTCTGCATCCAGTGCGAGCCGAAGAAGTCGGAGGGATCGGCGCGGCCGATGCCGAGGCGCAGACGGTCCTCGAAGAGGCGCTGCACCCAGTACAGATCTCGCACAACCCAGCCTCGGTCGTTGAATCCATTGGTGGTGCGCTGCAGCGAACCGACTTCGTTGCGCAGATCGAAGGCAGAGATTGGCCCGATCTTGTGCCGGTACTCGCCCGAGAAGACGAGTTGACCCGTGTTCTTGGTGCCGCGGCCGAGCAGTGTCCAGGTGCCGAACAGGTCGAGGTCGCCCGCGCTGCCGGCGCGATCCCCCGGCCCGCCGGTCGCTTGTTGAAAGACCATGGTGTACGCGAAGCCGAGGCGCAGGCCTATGGCCACTTCGAGCGATCTGGACCAATCGACGATCTGGTCGAAGGGTCGATCCAACGCGGGCATGTCGAGCACGCCCCGGCGGGGGACATAGATGTCCTCGAGTTCGATCGGCGTGCTCGTGGGCGCTTCGCCTCCGGTCCAGGGTTCGTACGGCGTGTATGGATAGACTGACTCCTTGACGGACTCAGGAGCCGGTTCAGCGGGTTGGGTGGGTTCGGTCGGTTCGGCTTGAGCCCACGTTGGTGCAGTAAGCGCGAGAACGCAAAGCGCGGCCGCCGTGAGGCCGATTGCTCGTATCGCGATTCTCTTGGTCGCGGTCGACGAGGTCAATGCAACTGGCGCTGATTTGAGCGTGCGACGAGCGGTCGGCATCGGGTGGTCTCCGAAGTCACGAAAGGTCCAAGAGTCGAAGTGTGCCTGATGGGTGTGTGTGATCTAGGGCGCTTCGGCGGAAGAAGAAACGTGGATTGCTGCGCGTTCACCTTGCTTGGTCCATGATCGTGAGGCCCTAGGCAGACGTTGTGCATCGCACATCGCTCCGTGCGAGTCGATCGAGCAACTGGGCTCTGTTCATGATCGGCCTCCACTCGTAGATGAGCATGTCGACCGGACGCCAGAGCGACACCCAGACGATGAGGGAGAGCCCGCCGGCGATCTTCTCCATCAGGAGGCTGTCCGACAACGACGCGATGACCTTGGCGATGGTGATCAGAATCACCGCGAAGATCGCGCCCTTGAGCAGCATCGTGCCGGCTTCGCGGAAGTGTCGTCTCAGAGCGCGGCGTTCTCGTGCAGCCGAAGCGGCGTAGTGGGCTCGGAACGCCTCCTGCACGTCGGCGCAGCAAGCGGCTTCGCTTGCGGGCAGAACGACGTGGAGCGTGACCGGCCAGTCGCCCGGCATGTCCCTGACCCGATCGACAACGTACGCGTCGGTTTCGCGCGAGATGCAGCGGCCGGCGAGCGGGGAAGGATCGAGACGCTGGAAGATCGCGTCGACGTCGTTGGTCTGGATCTGAATCACCTGATCGCGTTGCATATGGAGCACGGTGGCGCTGCGAGGCGTGCGTTGGGAGGCGGGCGTCGAATCGGATCGGTCGAGCGTTTTCGGATCGGCTGGCGTGCGGCGGCGGGTAGCATACCTGTGTCCCTTGTCCTATGCGCGAAGGAATCTCGTGGAGCGGGAGCGGGAACTCACAGAGAGCCCAACCGCTTGCACACTGGTGGGACCTAGATTCGGATGCGTCGTACGAAAGGCTCAACGGATCGTCAAGAGTGACCGTTCTCGACTCGTACGTCCGTTGGACAAGCGAGTCTCACTTTCGTACGGGTATCGTGTGCAGTCTGGGTTCCGATGACGTGAGCGTGTGCGGTGAGTCTGTTCACGCGACCGTCCAGCGATTCACTTCATGGCGCAATGGCTTGAAGCGTCAGGCATTCCGTCGTCGGAATTGGCGCAATTTGACCCGAGAGTCCAGAACTAGGCGTCCGCGTGGAGCAGCGGCATTGACGGTCTTCAAGGTGTCGCGTCACTGGGGAACGTCTGACAGAATTTCTGTCTCGAACTGGTGATCGTCCGCCGACCGTGAGGGGTTGGGGATATCTGCACTCGGCGAGCGTAATCGAAGCAAGAGACGCTACAATACAAGTTCCGTCGATGTGCGCCAAGCCCGGGGCAATCCGCATCTACACGCGACAACATAGAGAATGAGCACCGAACTCGCACTGGTTCTGGGTCTGTTGATCTCTGCGGTCGTCATGTTCGGGCTCAACAAGCCGCGAATGGACGCGGTGGCGCTCATCATGCTGGTCGCGCTGCCGTTCACGGGTGTGATCACGATGGGGGAGTCTCTGGCGGGGTTCGCCGACTCGAACATCGTGCTGATCGCGGCACTTTTCGTGATCGGCGAGGGTTTGGTGCGGACGGGCGTGGCCCGCAAGTTGGGCGACCTGTTGATCGCCAAGACCGGCAAGAGCGAGACTCGACTGCTGGTCTTGCTGATGTTGTGTGTGTGCGGACTCGGCTCGCTGATGAGTTCGACCGCCGTCACGGCGATCTTCATTCCGGTGGCCCTGCGAGTAGCCTTCACGACCGGGAGTTCGCCGGGGCAGTTGATGATGCCGCTGAGTTTCGCTGCGCTGATCAGCGGCATGATGACGCTGGTGGCGACGGCGCCGAACCTGGTGGTGAGCAGCGAGCTTGTGCGACAGGGAGAAGAAGGGTTCGGGTTCTTCACGATCACGCCGTTCGGCGTGCCGATCCTGATGCTGGGGATCGTGTACATGCTGGTGGTGCGTCGGTGGCTGCCCGGGGCGAAGAACAAGGACGACCAGCCGTCCGTTGCCGCTGGCGCAAGCCTCGGCGACTGGGTTCGAGAGTACGACCTCGCCAAGCGTGAGCATCGGCTGCGGATCACGCCCGAGTCGTCGCTGGTGGGCAAAACGCTTTCGGAACTGGACCTGCGCGGCTCGGCGGGTGCGAACATCCTTGCTGTTCAGCGACGCAGCGGCCGGTTCTCGACCTCGATCCTCCAGCCGACGCCGCAGACCGTGCTCGATGCTGAGGATGTTCTGCTGATCGACCTGCGGCCGAACTGCCCGAGCATCGAGGCTGTTCGGGAGCGATTCAGTCTGGAGGCGCTGCCCCTTGCGGGGATGTACTTCAACGATCGGGCGCAGGACATCGGCATGGCTCAGGTCATTGTGCCCGCCGAGTCGCCGCTGGTCGGTAAGTCGGTGGTTGAGGCGGGATTTCGGTCGAAGACGGGGCTGGCGGTGATCGGCCTCCGGCGCGGGCAGGAAGCGATGGGTTCGGAGTTGGTGAAGGAACCGCTGCGCACGGGCGACACGCTGCTGGTGGTCGGTCCATGGCGAAGCATCGAGCGAGTGCAGCCCGACGAGACGGGCGTGGCCTTGCTCCGCCTGCCGATCGACATCAAAGAAGTTCTGCCGGCACCGGGCAAGGCGCCGCACGCGCTGTTCGCGCTGGGGGTCGTCATCGTGCTGATGGTGACGGGTCTGGTGCCCAACGTGCAGGCCGCGCTGATCGGCTGTCTGATCATGGGCGCAACCAAGTGCATTGATCTCGGTGGTGCCTATCGGAGCATCAACTGGAAGACGATCGTGCTGATCGTCGGGATGCTGCCCTTCTCGCTCGCGTTGAAGCGGACGGGCGGGGTCGACATTGCCGCCACCGCGCTCACGTCCATCGCGGGGGGCGCCGGGCCTCACGTGATTCTGGCGACGATCTTCCTGCTGACCGCCGTCTTGAGCATGTTCATGTCCAACACGGCGACGGCGGTGCTGCTGGCGCCGGTTGCGATCGGCGTTGCGCACCAGTTGGACGCTTCGCCGCTGCCGTTCGCGATGATCGTTGCGCTCGCGGCATCGACGGCGTTCGTGACGCCCGTGTCGTCTCCCGTCAACACCCTGGTCGTGACGCCCGGCGGCTACAAGTTCGGCGATTTCGTGAAGATCGGCGGACCCTTCGCCCTGCTGACCATGATTCTGTGCGTCATTCTCGTTCCGTTGGTGATGCCGCTGTACCCCGTGAGCAACTAAACCCCGAGCGACAGGACCACGCCATGAGCAAAGCGAACGAGCCATCAAAGTCCGCGATGCAGAAGTTCCTGGACATCGTGGAGAGGGTCGGTAACAAGGTCCCGCACCCGGCGGTGATCTTCATCCTGCTGCTGGCGGCGGTGGTCGCGCTGTCGCACGTTCTGCACATGACGGGCGTGAACGTGACGTACGACGTCATGATCCCGAAGGTGCGCGACAAGGCGATGGACATTTACGACCCGATGTTGCAGGGCATGGGCGCGCCGTACGGGTACGGAGCAATCGATGAACTTTCGGTCAAAATCGAGACCCGTACCGCGACGGCACGGAGCCTGCTTACCGCTGACGGCGTGCGGTTCATGTACACGTCCGTGATCCCGAACTTCATGGGATTTACGGCGGTGGGGCTGATCATCGTGGCGATGCTCGGTGTGGGCGTCGCCGAAGAGTCCGGGCTGATCAAAACGCTGATCCGCAAGTTGGTGCTCGTGGCACCCGCGAAGTTCTTGACGTACATCCTCGTGTTCGTCGGTATCGTGTCGAGCATCGCGGCCGACGCGGGGTACCTGGTGCTGATTCCGCTCGCGGGGGCGGCTTTCCTGAGCGTCGGGCGCAATCCGCTGGCCGGGATCGCGGTGGGATTCGCGGCCGTCGCCGGCGCTTTCACGGTCAACATGCTCATCAAGCCGCTCGACGCGGTGCTGGTCGAGTTTACCAACGACGCCATTCACCTGGTCGACCCGGATCAGTCGATCGACCTCGCCTCGAACCTGTGGTTCTCGGTAGCGTCCGTGCTGTTCCTGACCGTCGTGATCGGACTGATCACCGAGAAGATCATCGAGCCGCGGCTTGGCAAGTTCACGGGCGAGCGGCCGAAGGAAGACAGCGGCCCACTCTCCGCTGACGAGAGGCGGGGGCTTTCGTTCGCCGGGATCGGACTTCTGGGCGTCCTCGGGCTCTTCGCGCTGCTCACGCTCCCTTCCGGAGCGCCGCTGCGCGACACCGAGACGGGCGCGCTGATCGGCAACACGCCGTTCATGAGCGGCCTGATCGCCGCGATCACGCTCGTCTTCCTGGTCTCCGGCTTTGCCTACGGGCTCGGCGCCAAGACGATGAAGGGGAGCAAGGACATTATCACAGCGATGGAGAAGGCCACATCGGGTCTCGGCAGCCTGATCTTCCTCCTCTTCATCATCGCGCAGTTCATCGCGTACTTCAACTACTCCAACATGGCGACGATCCTGGCCGTGTCGCTGGCCGACATGCTCAAGGGTGCGAGCATCGGGCCGCTCTGGCTTCTGCTCGGATTCATCGTCGTCGTGGCGCTGCTCGACCTTCTGATTACCGGCGCGATCGCCAAGTGGGCGCTCTTTGCTCCCATCTTCGTTCCGCTGCTGATGCGTCTGGGCGTTGAGCCGGAGGCCGTGCTCGCCGCGTACCGCGTCGCCGATTCGCCGATCAACATGATCACCCCGCTCAACGCGTATTTCGCTCTGGTCGTGGTGTACTGCCAGAAGTACGACAAGAGCGCGGGCGTGGGCACGGTGGTGGCGCTGATGCTGCCCTATGTCGCCATCATGCTCGTTCTTTGGACGCTGCTGTTCGTCGGGTGGATGCTGCTCGGACTGCCGTGGGGCATCTGAGGCGTCCGCTGACCGTTCCTTCTCTACCACGCCGCAGCCGGCACCCCGCCGGACTCATGATTCGAGGAGTTTGACCGATGACCACGAAGAAGTCCGGAGCCGCCTCCTTTTCTCTGGATGTCAAGGCCGCGGAAGACCGACTCGTGCGGTACATCGCGATCGACGGCGTGAGCGGCGAGGAGGCCGCGATCGCCGAAGCGATTTGCAATGACCTCAAGGCCCTGGGCGTGCCCGCCAACGCGATTCGATTTGACAACGCCCACAAGCGGATCGATCTGCCGACGCAGACGGGCAACCTCTTCGTCGACCTGCCCGGCACACGCAAGGGCGATCGCCTCCTGTTCTCGACGCATTTGGACGTCGTGCCGCTCTGCAAAGGAGCCAAGCCCAAGCGAGTCGGAGACCGGATCGTGCCCGAGGGCAAGACGGCGCTGGGCGGGGACAACCGCACCGGCTGCGCTGTGCTTGTCACGCTCGTCGAGACGCTGCTGAAGAACAATCTGCCGCACCCGCCGATCACGCTCCTGTTCACCGTTCGCGAGGAGAGCGGGCTGCAGGGCGCGCACAACATCGCACCCGCCGATCTCAAGGGTGCGAAGATGTGCTTCAATGTTGACGGTAAACTCGCCTCCGAGTTGATCACCGGCGCTGTGGGCGCTGAGGCGTGGGAAGTTGAGATCACGGGCAAGGCGTCGCACGCGGGGGTTGCCCCGGAGAAGGGCATCTCGTCGACGCTTGTCGCATCGATCGCGATCGCCGATGCGCATGCCGGGGGATGGTTCGGCAAGGTGAAGAAGCGGCAGGGCAAGGGCACGAGCAACGTCGGCATCTTCGGCGGCAAGAACGGCCTGTCGGCCGGCGATGCGACCAACGTTGTGACGGACTACGTCTACGTTCGCGGCGAAACACGCAGCCCTGACACGAAGTTCGCCGCGACGATCACCATGGCCTACAAGCAGGCTTTCGAGAAGGCGGGTCGCAAGATCAAGGACTCCGGGCGTGAGTCCGCAAAGGTCGATTTCCGTGGCCGGCCGCAGTACCCATCATTCAATCTCGACAAGAGCGCCCCATCTGTTCGCCACGCCGTCCGCGCGGCAAAGGCGATGGGGCTGAAGCCCAAAATCCTCTTCTCCAACGGCGGGCTCGACGCCAACTGGCTTGTCAAGCACGGCGTGCCGACGGTCACCATCGGCGCTGGGCAGTACGAGATCCACACCGTCAAGGAGTACGTCGACCTGCCCGAGTACGCCCAAGGCTGCCGCTTGGCGGTGGTTCTGGCGACGCTCGAGTGACGACTGAAGTTCGGCCGACGCGTTCGTAGACAACAGGATCTAGCCATCGAGCCTAGAGCCGCTGCTTCTTGGTTGCGCGGCCGATCTGCAGTTGCCGGGTGCCGAGCATCTCGGTCGCCCACTTGTAGAGCGCTGCGCCCAGCAACGTCCCCAGCGCGACCGACGCGAAGACGAACACGGTGGTGATCAGGCCCTCGATGCCCTCCAATTTCTCGCTGAGCATCTGCTTGACGCTCAACAGGCCCAGCGCACCCGGCACGAGCAGCCAGAAACTCGGCAGGAAGGTGATCATGGGCGGCGGGCCGCGGAACCGCAGCTGGATGAGATAGCCCAAGGGCGTGGCCACCAGCGTTCCAAAGAAGCCGCTGAACTGCGTGGCGAACACGTTCGCGGCTACGCGCTGAGAGACGAACGCCATCATGAGGACCAGTAGGATCCACGGCAGCGAGTTGCGCGGGGCAGAAAAGTGCAGGAACACCCCGACCCCGAACGTCAGAACGCCGACCCAGGCAGCCCATCGAATGGTGGCGGTCTGCGTGGCGATCTCCGGCAGGAGCGCAGGATTCACACCGACGACCGCTGCGCCAGCCGCGATGCCGAACGCGAGGAGGAACAGCTGCACGAACCCGGTGATCAGCCTGCTGGTGCCGCTCACCATGTCGCCGTAGGCAAGCTCGATCATGCCGAAAGTGAGCATCGCGCCCGGCAGGAACGTGACCAGCGCAGGCACCAGCACGTGCAGCGGGTTGACCTGAAGCCCGTAACTGACGGAGAAGAAGACCATCGCCGAGACCACGGTCGCCGTGATGACCGGGAGCGGCACCGCAAGCACGTCCTTCGATCGGATCATCACCTTGAGCATCCCGACGAAGGCGCCGAGCACCGCTGCCACGCCGACGTTGATCAGCGCGGGGTTGAGCACCATGGCGATGCCGACGGAGAGGATGGTGTGCCCGACGATGCCGCCCACGGCGCCAAAGCGGGCCGGTGTTCGGACGATCTCGGAGATCCGCTGAATCCCCGCTTTCACGGGTACTTCGCCCTTCTGCGCTGCGCTGCCGAGCGTGTAGACGTCCGCCATCTGATCCAGCCGCAGCGGCTGCAGAGGACCCTCAGCGAGCGTGACTCGCTCCTCGGTTCCGTCGTGGAGCGTGATGAACAGCGCGGTCGGAAAGGCCACGATGCGTGCAGCGCGCGTGCCGTAGGCCGACGCGACGCGGCGAAGTTGCAGTTCTACCTGCGCGGTCTGCTCGCCGCAGGCCAGGTACGCCTGACCGAGCCGGTACAGAAACTCGAGCAGATCGCTGGTGGTGTGCGGTGGGGGTGTGGGGGGCGGCGTGGAGGGTGTATCGGATTCGCTCATGCCGTGCGCACACCGGTTGGAGTTGACTGTGATCGCTCTTAGGCCGCGCCGCCCGCGACGGGCTTGGTGGGCTTCACTCGGTAGAAAATGGCATACAGAACGGGGACCAGGATCATCGTGATCACCGACCCGATCGCAAGGCCGAACATGATCACCACGGCCAGGGATGCCCAGAAAACGTCAGACAGGAGCGGGATGACGCCGAGCACCGTGGTGCCCGCGGCGAGCAGAACCGGACGCAGTCGGGCCACCGCGGCGTTGACCAGCGCATCGTACTCGGACTGACCTTCCCGCTTGAGCGCGTTGATCTCGTCGAGCAGCACGATCGCGTTCTTGACCATCATGCCCGCGAGCGACATCGCGCCGAGCAGCGCCACGAAGCCGAAGGGCAGACCGGTGGCGAGCAGGCCGGCCACGACGCCGATTACGGCGAACGGCACGATGCAGAGGATGATCAGCGGCTGACGGTAGTTGTTGAAGAGGGCGACGATCACCAGCGCCATGATGATAAAGGCGGGGATCACCCCGGGAATCAGCGAGCGTTGCGCATCGCTCGAAGACCTAAGCTCTCCGTCCCACAGCAGCGTGTAGCCCGCAGGCAGTGGGATCGCGTCGATCTTGCCCTGAACGTCCGCGAGGAACTCGGTGGCGAGACCGTTCGGCACCCCTTGGGCCGCGATGGTCCGCTTGCGATTGAATCGGAAAATCGTCGGGTCCTGCCACTTGGTCTCCAGACCCGTGGTCACCTGGGCCAAGGGAACCGATCGGTCCGAGAGCAGGTTGCGCACCTGGAGCACGTCGAGATTGCGGGAAGCGAGCTCTCGCTCACGCTCTTCGTTGCGTACGACGATCGGCAGAAGTTTGTCGCTCTCTCGGTAGAGTCCGACCACATTGCCGTCGTTAGCGCGGCGGAGCGCTGAAGCGACGTCGGACCGCTGAATCCCCGTCCAGCGTGCGTTGGCCTGATCAAAGCCGGCAACGATGCGAGGGGTACGCTCGCGCCAGTTCACGCGGACGGTCTTGGCGTGCGGGCTTTCGTGCAGCACGTTCGCGGCCTGCTCGCCAAGATCCCTCAGCACGTTCAGATCGGCAAACGCCGGACCGCTGATCCGCGCCTCGATCGGCCACGACTTGAATGGTCCGAGTCCGTACTTGCGCGTGATGACCACGGCCTCGGGAATGTTGGTGTCGGCCCACTGCTGCAGGGGCTGAAGGATCGTGTCCACAGCACGCGGATCGATGGTGTTCACGATGAGCTGCGCATACGAGGAATTCGGACCCTCGGGTTCAACGGGCAGGTAGAAGCGGGGCGGCCCGCGTCCGATGAAGGCGCTGACCGCCGTGACGCCCTCGATCTTCGCGACGTGTGCCTCGATCCGGGCAAGCGTGCTCGAAGTGGTCTCGATGCGCGTGCCCTCGGGCAGCCAGACGTCGACCATGAACTGAGAGCGGTCTGCCGCCGGGAAGAACATCTGATCAACCCAGCGGAACGAGAACACGCTCAGGACGAGCAGACCGATGAAGAGCAACAGCACCACGGCACGAATTCGCAGCGAGACCTGGAGAAAGCGCTTGAAGGCGCGGTAGAAAGCGCTCGCGTACGGGTCGGTGTCGCCACCCTTGGGCTTGGGCAACATCACGACACACATGATGGGCGCGATCGTGATTGCAAAGAGCCACGACACCAACAGCGCGATGCCTGCGATGCTGAAGAGCGCCTGCGTGTACTCGCCGGCATTCTCGGTTGAGGCAGCGATCGGGAAGAAGGCCATCACCGCCACGATCGTCGCTCCGAGCAGGGGGATCGAAGGCTGCGACGCGGCCTCGATCGCCGCAGCGACCCGCGACATCCCTTTCTGCATGCGGATCAGCACGCCGTCCGCGACAACGATGGCGTTGTCCACCATCATGCCCATCGCAACGATGAGCGCCCCGAGCGACATGCGGTGCAGGTCCTCGTTGATGATGTTCATCACCAGGAACGTGGCGATGATGACCATCAAGAGACCCGTCAGGCCGACGACGATCGACGATCGAAGCCCCATCGATAGCCACAGCACGCCCAGCACGATCGCGATCGCCTGCGCGAGACTGACCATGAAGGCGCTGATCGCGCCGCTCACCTGGTCTGACTGCCACGAGATGCGCTCGATCTCGATGCCGACGGGCAGATCGGCGACGATCTCGCTGAGTCGGCGGTCGATCTCGCGTCCGAGCGTGACGATGTTCACGCCGGACCGGTTCGACACGGCCACGCCGATCGACGGCTTGCCGTTGTGCCGCATCATGTCGAAGCGCGGCGTGAGGTAGCCACGTTCCACGGAGGCAACGTCGCGAATACGGATCAGCCGGCCCTCGCCGCGACCGCCGATCGAACGACCACGGATCACCAGTTCGCCGATCTCTTCCGGCGAACTGAACTCGCCCGTCACTTCGAATCGGAATCGCGAACTCTTCAGATCGATCGAACCGGCATCCACCACGGTGTTCTGCTGCGAGAGCGTCGTTCGCACATCGAGCAGAGACAGGCCCAGTTGCGAGAGCCGGGCCTCGGAGACGTCCAGGTGCACGCACTGCGTCGGCACGCCCCAAAGTTCGACGTTCGCCACGCCTTGGACGAGAGAGAGCTCCTTCTTCACCTCGTCGGCGTACCGCTCGAGATCGGCGTAGGTGAATCCGTCCGACTGGATCGCGAACAGGAAGCCGAACACGTCACCGAAGTCGTCGAACACCTTGGCGGGCCCAGCGCCGGGCGGCAGCGAACGTTCCGCGTCGGAGATGCGCTTGCGGAGTTGGTCCCACACCTGCGGTAGTTCGGGCGAGCGCACCTCGGGCTTGATGATCACCTTGACCATCGACATCCCGGCGCTCGAGTACGACTCGATCTCCTTGAGTTCGGGGATCTCCTGCGTCGCTCGCTCGATGACGTCGGTCACCTCGAGTTCAACCTCTTCGGGCGAAGCCCCAGGGTACGGAGTGGCGACCATCGCGGCCTTGACGGTGAACTCGGGGTCCTCCAACTGGCCCAGGCTGAAGTACGACATCAAGCCCGCCGCCATGACGACGACGGTCGAGAACACGGTCATCACGGAGCGGTCGAAGACCTTGGCGACGAAACTCATCGGGTCTCACCCCGCTCGGCAGAGTCGTTGAGCAGTCGCACACGCTGTCCTTCGCGAAGGAACGCGGCACCGGCCGTCGCCACGACATCTCCCTTCTCAAGCCCCGTTACCCGCACGCCCGCCGGTGAGAGCCGGCCGACTTGCACGACGCGCTTCGAGACCGCGCCTGTCTTCTCGTTGACCAGCCAGACGAACCGCTCCCCACCCACCCCCTCGACGACCGATGAAGGCGGAATGTCGAATGCCTCCGCTTCGTCATCGACTTTGCGCATCCGCGAAACCCACGCCCGCCCGGTCATCCCCGCAAGGATCCGCACGCCCTCCGGCTGATGCATCACGAGCGTGACCGGGAACGTCCGTGTGACATCGTCCGACTCCCGGCCGACCTCGTCGATCGTGGCAGGAACGTGAACACCCGGGAAGGAGTTGAATTCACAAAGAACCTCCTCGACGTACGGGAGCAGCCCGATCATGCTCTCGGGGATGAAGACCCGCAGCCGGATGCGATCGTCGTCGATAATCCTGAGCACGGCCTGGCGTGCCTGCACGTCCTCGAAGTTCTCGATGTACCTCGCCGCGATTTCCCCCGAGAAGGGAGCCCTCAGGTTCGTGTCGGCAAGGTCGTCCCGGGCGGATTGGAGATCGGACTCGATCGCCTCGACGGTCGCTTCGGCCACGTTCCTGGCCTCGCGGATCCGCACCATTTCGATCTCCGAGAGTGCGTTCCGCTCGAACGCCTGCGTTGCGCGCGTGAACTCCTCGATCGCTCGCGATCGGTCGGCCTTGGCGCTCGCCAGCGCCGCCTCGCCGCCGCGGACCCGCACCTCGAAGTCGCGGGGATCGAGCCGTGCGATGATCTCGTCCTCTTCCACCCGACCGCCGATCCGAGCGGGAAGCACCATCAGCCTTCCCGGCACGCGGAACGACAGGTCGGCGTGGCGTACGGCCTCGGCACGACCGGGGAATTGCCGGGCCGTGAACGCCGCGGTGTCGCTGATCTTGATGTATCGAACCGGCCGCACCGGCTCAACCGTCTCGACGCGCTCCGAGCACGAGCCCAGACCGGCCGCGAGGGCGAGCAGCATCGCGGTGGCGAGACGTGCGGCGCGTAGGGTCTTTGGATGTGAAGAGCACGGCCGCGCGCAGCACGGGCGATGAGCGTCGATCATGCGGGCATGGTACCACGAGCCGCCTTTGGCGGGATGTTGTCATCACACCATCTATCCTGCCGCCAACCTAACGTGCCGACGAACCGCACGATGGTGATGTGGAGCGTCGTGAGAGGCCGATGCGTCCGTTCTGAACGAACGGGTTGCTTCGCTGAACCCTGCCACTTCTGTCCCCGCTTCCCATTAATGACCGAGCACTCGCATTCGAAAGGCCAGCAACAAGCGCTCGACTTCTGTCAGACGCGCCAATTCCGCTCTTCGCACCAGCAACGATCCGGGCTCGGACGTGATCACACCTTCCACACCCTGCAACGCCAGCCGGGTGAACTGATCCGGGTCGGTCACGCCCCACACGTGCACCTGCAGTCCCGCTTGCTTGGCTCTTCGAACGAACCGGCCCGTCGCGATCCGAGACTCGACCGCCAGCAGGTCGACGTCGGCCCGGCGCAGGTCGCCGACCGATGCCGTCACGATCAGCCCGATCCGCGCTCCGGGGTCTTCGCGCCGCACGGCGGCGAGGGTCCCGGCCGAGAGCGACGTCACGATCGCCCACTCCCGCGCTCCCTCCTCTCCGGCCCCGCCGTTCCTGTGCTCCCGTAGCACCGCGAGCGCGCGCTGAGCCAGCGTCTCTTCATCCCCCGCGGCCTTGAGTTCCATGTTCACCGCGATGCCGCCCCGGACGGCTTCATCCAGCGCTTCTTCGAGCGTCGGGATGCGTTCCCCCGCGAATTCGGCGCTGAACCAGGAGCCCGCATCGATCCCGCGCAGTTCCTCCAGCGTCATCCCCGCCACGCGCCTGGGATCGTTCGCGATCCGGCGCAGGTCGGTGTCGTGGAACAGCACCAGCCCGCCGTCCGCGCTCTGCATCACGTCGAACTCCACGCGGTCCGCGCCCATCGCCGCCGCCGCGCGGATCGAGGCGAGCGTGTTCTCGGGCGCCACGCGCGCAGCGCCCCGGTGCGCGGTCACCTCGATCCCGATCGGCACGCGCACCGTCTCCAGCAACCGCGCGGCCACCAATCCCGAGCCGACCGCCACGACGCACAGGCAAGCGCCGACGCGCCAGCGCGTTCCTCCTGCCCCCCCTCCATTCCCCCCTCCATTCCTCCCTCCGATCGAAACATCGACCGGCAGCGCTGAAGCGTGAGCGCCCGGCGCGAATCGCATCCACACGGCGTGCACCGCCGACACATCGCCGAGCGTCACCAGCAGCGAGATCGCGAACGCGACGGCCGCGTACGCCAGCAGCGCTGCGCCCGCCAGGATCGCCGTGAGCGC
>JAHBXK010000034.1 GCA_019636535.1 Phycisphaeraceae bacterium
GGCCGGGGCGACGCTGGCGGATGCGCCGGCGAGCGTGACGGCGGTGGCGAACGCGGTGGCGGAGCGCGCGGGCGGGGCGAGTGCGGCGTTTCCGGCGATGCCGATGGCGGTGGGTGTGGGGCGTGGCGGGGGAGAGGGTGGGGCGAAGTTTGATGCGCGGTATCACCCGGCGAGCGCGGCGGCGGTGTTGAGGCCGATCCTGGAGCTGCGCGGCGTGCGCGTGGACGAGGCGGAATCGGCGAGGAAGCGAGCGCTCGCGCTGGAAGCGGCGGGCGAGTATGTGCGCGCGTACGCGGCGTACTGGTCGGCGGGCGTGATCGAGCAGTCGCTTCCGGCTGCGGACACGGCGTGGGCGGAGGTTCACGCGGCGGCGTCGGGTGCGCCGGACGCGTGGATGCACCACACGCCGCTGCGGGCGCTGGTGCAGGCGTCGCGGCAGTCGGCCAGGTCGCTGTCGGAGGGGCTGAAGGGGCTGATGGACGCCGAGAGCGTGCGGGAACTGGATCGGCTGGAACGGGCGTCGGATCGGGCGCTGGCGACGTTGGACGATGCGGGGTTTGAGCGGGCAGCGCAGTCGCGGCTTGGTGCGTGGCGCGGGCTTGGCGCGGAGGCGAGCAGCGCTGTTGGGGCGATTCGTCGGGCGCTGAGCGAGCCGGCACGCGCGAGCGAGTGGTTTGTGACGGTGCTGGGGCGCGCGGGGGACGCGGACCTTGCGCAGGCGTATTGGCGCGGGTTGTGTTTGCGTGCGGCGGAGACGCTGCGGCGGTCGGCGGACGCGGGAGCGTCGGCGGGGCTGGCGCTGCTGGGCGAGTTGGCGTTTCCGTTGGCGGCGGAGGGCGCGGGAAGGACGGGGTCGCTGACGCAGGAGGAAGTGGCGGTGCTGGTGCCGAGGTTGCGGGCAGCGCAGGGTGCGGGTGAGCAGGGCGCGGGCGAGGCGGGCGCGGGTGGGCGGTCGTTCAGCCCGGATGCGGAGATCGAGTCGCACGCGAGCGCGCTGGCGGATGGGACTGCGCTTTCGGTGAGTGAGCGGTTGCGGCTGGGTGAGGCGCTGGCGATCGGGGAGTGGATCGCCGCGCAGGGCGGCCGGGAAGGCGGGGTGGCGTACTCAGCGCGCGCGGCTGCGCCGATGGAGGCGTCGGTGGTGAGTGAGGGCGGAGTGGTGCGCGTGGTGGTGAAGGACGGTTCGGGGGGGATGGTTGCGGACCGTGCGTTCGGCGGGTCGGGCGTGTGGCCGGCGCTGCGGATGTTGGCGCGAGCGGTGGAAGTTGATGCGTCGCGCGGGCCGGGGACGTGGGTGGCGACGGTGGAGTTGACGAGTGGGGATGGGAACGCAGCGCGCGTGGCGGTGGAGATTGTGTTTGGAGGCGGGGCGGGCGGGCCGCCGGCGTTGCCGTTCAGGCGCGCGGTGGGGAGGTGAGAGGGAGCGGGGGTTCGGAACGGGTGGGGCAATCGCTCACGGCGGGTCGGGAGTCGCTCCGATCTACCCTGCTTCGGCAGCGCGGCGGGCGGGTTGAGCGTGAGGAGCGTGCGTATCTCGATCTTCAAGCGACTCTTTGGCAAGGTTGAAGCCGGGCAGCAGGCTGCGACGGCGGTTGGGGCGTTCGGCAAGCACCCGGCGTGGGCGGACCACGTGGAGTTCCTGGGCACACCGGACGAGACACTGGTGCGGTTTCAGGGGGCGCTGTATCAGCGGGGGATCGCGGGGAACGTCGAGTCGGGCGCGTGGGACCGGCTGGATGCGTCGCAGCGTGTGGAGGGGTTTGACCATGCACTGGTGTGGTGGCTGGGGGAGCGGATGGTGGTGGCGCGGCTGTGGAGCAGCGTGGACGGGAAGGGGCGCGGGAAGTACCCGATGGTGGCGTGCGTGAACGCGCCGACGGCGACGCCGGAGTCGACGCTGGCGCGGGCGTTGGAGTTGCTGGAGGGGTTGAAGGGGGAGATTCAGCGTGCGGGGACGCAGGACGAGGTTCGGCGGGCGGTGGAGCGCGCGGGGGTTGAGGCGCGGGCGCTGGACGCGTTCTCGTCGTCACGCGAGGGGGGCGGCGGGGCCACGGCGACGCTGAGGGGGCCGGCGATCGCGGAACTTGCGCGGGTGGTGAACGCCCCGGATGAGCCGCAGGCGTTTGCGCGGGCGATGTACGCGATGGCGCGGGAGACCCCGCGGGGGTGCCGGTGTGCGGAGCCGGCGGGGGGGCTGCCTTCGTTGTGGTCGGGAGGGCGGACGGGTTCGCAGCCGGCGGGGGGCGCGGGCGGTACAAGCGGTGACGGGGGGACGGGTGCGGCCTGGGGCGCGGAGGGGTCATCGCGGGCGGTGACGGTTCGGCTGCCGGCGGGTTGGCCTGATGCGGCACGGTCGCTGGGCGGGTGGCTGGCGGTGGTGTTGACGCAACTGCGGCCGGGCTGCGGGCCGGGCGGGGTTGGGCCGTACATGCTGATCGCGTCGTCGTCGGCCAAAGATCGGTCGGGCGGCTGGGTCGATCTGATCGTGGGGGAGCCGCAGGCGCAGAGCCTGCTGGGACTGAGCGCGTCGGACGCGGTGGTGCCGATCTCGAGCCGGGTGCCGTACACGCTGGAGCCGGAATTCATGACACGCATCGATCAGTTGGTTTCCACGGCGGAGGGGCGAGCGCACGTGGACGTGGCGGTGAGCGCGCCGAGGTCGGGACGGTTGTTCGCCGGGAAGGCACGGATGGTGCTGCTGGCGGGGCTTGCGGCGGCGGTGGTGGGAGTTGCCGGTCCTGCTGCTCGCAGCGCGGCGATGGCGGTGCAGCCCGCGGAACGGGACCCGAGTCGCTCGGGTGTTCAGTACAACACGCTGCTGGAGCAGTTTCGAGACTCGCTGGCGGCTCCTGACATGGACGACGACCGGGCGCGGGAGCTGGTGACGAGGTTCATCACGGACGTTGGGGCGCTTCCGGGCGGCGTGCTCTATCTCCGCGAGGTGGACGAATTCGTGGACTCGCTGCGGGAAGCGCTGGCGGTGGCGGACGGGACGCGTGCGCCGGCGGACGCGGGCCGGATCGGGCCTGGGGTGCTCTCGGGGACAAAGCATGAAGTATTGAGCGCGGAGCGGGTGCGATTCAGCCTGCCCGTGTCGACGGGGCGGATGAGTTTGGAGTTTTTCAAGGTCACCATTCCGGGGCGTGCGGCGCCGGTGTGGATGGGCACGACGGAGGTTACGGCGGAGCAGTTTTCCGAGATCGTTCGGTCGTTCGGCTCGTGGGAGGATCTGCACCGGTTGATGCCGGCGTTTCGTCAGGATGAGGACGAGCGGCAGGGTCCGCGCGTGTGGCGGTGGCAGTGGACGCGTCGGGCCGGGGCGGCCGATTCGGTCGCGATGGGGCTCGAGGCTGCGGCGGAGTGGCTGCGGCGGTCGGAACTGGCGGGCGCTGGGGACATGTACGCGTCGGGGATGGACCCCGGTCGTCCCGCGATGACGATGCCGATGCAGCACATCCCCCCCGATGCGGCTCTGTACGTCGCACAACTGGTTCGGTGCAGGCTGGTGACGCGGGAGGAGTGGGGGGCGGCGTGGGAGTTGCACAGGGGTGGGTTTGAACCTAAGTCGGCGAACCTTCGCGACGCCACGTGGGGAGCGCATCGGGATCACCTTGCCGCGCGCGGCGCGGTGGGCAGGCGATTGCCCTCGGCGGATGCGGGGGCGTTCGTGCCGACGCTCGAGACGGATACCGACCGGCAGGTGTGGGATTCGAACGACGGCGTTTTGTGGCTCTCCCCGGCGGACGGGGGAGCGGAGGGGGGCGTCGGGGGGATCGCGGGGTCGTTGGCGGGCAACGTGGCGGAGTTCGTGGTGGAGTTGCCGGTCGATGCGGACCTGACGTCGGCGCGGTCGATTCGCGCAGCGCTGGACGCGAACCCGCGGGCGGTGTTCGTGGCGGGGTGCTCGGCGATCGGTCCGGCGGGTGATCCGGGCAAGGCGGTGGCCGCGGTGCTGAGCGAAGCGCGCGAGGGGTACGCGGACGTGGGGTTTCGGTTGGCGTTCAGCGGGGTGGGGGAGGGGCCGGACTCGCTGGTGCGACGGCTGACATCGCTGATGGACCCGCTGCCGCTGCTTCGGCGGTCGCCGTGAGGATGGAGGAGAGTGGGGGTGCGTACCGGTCGGGGTCCTGTCGGTAGTGACCCCCAATGCTGGTGCCGACTTGACGATTCAGCCGATCTGGCGTTAGCGTGCCCCAACGGGGGTGTTCGGTTCTGTGCGCGCGGAGGCGCGCAGCGTTCGTGGCCCTTGCGGGGTCGTGCCGGGCAAGGTCCCCGCGCGATTGAGTACCCGCTGGCGGGTCGAATCCGAACGCCGGATGCCAAGGAGTGGCCATGTCGGAATCACGTTTGAGTGCACGGGTTCGGATCGCGGGACTGCTGGCCTGCGCCGGCCTGACGGCCTCGATGTCGTATGCCCAGATCGTTCCCGGCACGCAGCCGGGCCACACGACGCCCGCCCAGCCGCAGCCGGGCCAACCCGCGTTCGCGGAGCCCGAGCCGAATGTGGGGGAGCGTCCACGGACGGGGCGTGAGCCTTCGGCCATCGCCGAGATGAGCGATGCCCCAGCGCTCCCGGACGGCGCGGACCCGGAGAAGCCGACGTTCCTGGTGAGCGCGTTCGTGCTGCGGTACGCGCAGGACCACCCGCAGTTGCCGGCGATCGACGACCTGCTCTCGCGGCAGGTTCGGCTGGCGTGGCGGGACGGCGGGTACGTTGAGTACACGCCCGGCGAGGAGGAAGCGTTCGTCACGATCGGGGACGTGGCGATCAAGCCGCCCGCGAGGTTTTCGTCGCGTGCGTTGCTGACGGTGGCGCGCGCAGTGGTGGATGAGATCAACCGGTATGGGATCATCGGGGTGACGGTGTCGCCGTCGGACGCGGAGTTCGCCGCGCCGGAGGATGGCGACCCGGAGTGGGGCAAGGACGTTCGGCGTCCCGGACGGAACGCGGTGACGCTGATCATCCGGACGGGCGTGGTGACGGAACTTCGGACGATCGCGCTGGGGGAGCGGTTCCCCGGCCCGGATCGGATCGACAACCCCGCGCACGGGCACATCAAGCGGAACGCGCCGGTGCAGGTGTACGAGCAGGACGATCCGATTCGGCGGGACCTCTTGCGGCGGGACCTGATCGAGCGGTACGTGTTCAGGCTGAACCGGCACCCGGGCCGTCGGGTGGACATCGCGGTGTCCGCGGCGCAGCAGCCGGGCGGGATCGCGCTGGACCTGCTGGTGAACGAGAACAAGCCGTGGATGATCTACGGGCAGTTCTCGAACACGGGCACGGAATCGACGAACGAGTGGCGTCAGCGGTTCGGTTTCATTCACAACCAACTGACGAACCGCGACGACATTCTGTCGCTGGATTACATCACGGCGAGTTTCGAGGACAGTCACGCGCTGATCGGCTCGTACGACTTCCCGATCTTCGAGGACTGGCTTCGGCTGAAGCCGTACGCCTCGTGGAACGACTTCACGGCGTCGGACGTCGGGTTTGCGAACGAGGTGTTCACGGGCAACGGGTACACGCTGGGCGTGGAGATCTCGGCCAACGTGTATCAGCACCGCGAGTTGTTCGTGGACCTGTTCGCGGGCACGCGGTTCCAGTACGTCGAGATCGACAACCAGGTGGTCGACGTGAAGGGGGACGACCAGTTCTTCATCCCCAACGCCGGCGTTCGCATGGAGCGGATCACGGACGTTTCGCAGACGAACCTGGAGTTCAGTTTCGAGTTCAACCTGCCGGGCGTCGCGGGGACGGACGAGGACACGCTGAACAGGCTGGGGCGCATCAACCCGGACGACGACTGGCTGGCGTTCCAGTGGAACTTCGGGCAGTCGTTGTATCTTGAGCCTCTGTTGTTTTCTGACTGGGGTGACCCGCAGAGCCCTCGCGCAACTCTTGCGCACGAGGTGTATGTGGGATTCCGTGGTCAGTACGCCTTTGACTACCGGTTGATCCCGAACTTCCAGCAGGTGATCGGTGGTCTGTACACGGTCCGCGGGTATCCCGAGTCGGTGGTTGCGGGCGACACGGTGCTGGTGGGGAACTTCGAGTACCGATTCCACCTGCCGCAGGCGCTGGGGCTTGATCCGAACCCTTCGGAGTTGTTCGGTCGGTCGTTCCGATGGAAGCCACAGCAGCCGTACGGCCGGGCGGACTGGGACCTGATTTTGCGAGGTTTCGTGGACGTTGGGCGCGTGATCCAGTCAGAACGTGAAACATTCGAGAGCGACGAGACGCTGGTGGGCACGGGAGTGGGTATCGAGTTTGCCTATCGACGGAACCTGAGCGTGCGGCTGGATTGGGGTGTTGCGCTCGAGGAACTTGAGGGCCGGGTGAGCCAGGGGAGCAACCGGTTCCACTTCGTCGCGACGCTGCTGTACTGAGCCGAGTTCAGGGGCTTGGCGGTCAGTGTTGGCCGTGGATCGGTGGCCGCGCGTCGAGCCGAAACTGCCGGTCGGCGGGCGGTTCGGCGCGGGTATCTCTCGGAAGGGCCTGAGATTACAGGCTGGGGTGGGAAGGGGCCGAGATACACCTTTGACGTGATCGTGCGCATCGAACCGGCACCGCCGAGGGGCGGTCGGACCGGGAGTGGCACGGCCGCGTTGACAAGGTATGCTGTTCCCTAGAGTTGCGCACGATGCCCGACGGGCGAGCCGGGAGGCCGCCGGCGGAGGGCGCGGGAGCGGGGGCGTTCGAGCCGGGTGCGGTCCAAGACGGGCCGGCTCCGGGTCGAGGCGTGCGGCTCAACGGGTTCAGAACGTCGGACGTTTGCGCTCCCCGTGCTGAAGGAGACCGGAATGCGTCACTGTGTTGAATCGCGCCCGACGTTGCGAGGGTGTGTCGTGGGCGTTGGGCTTGGACGGTCGGTGTGGGTCGGCGCGGGCGTGGCGCTGCTGGCTACGTCGGTGACGTGGGCCGGACCGGAAGGTGAGAAAGTCGTTCGCGGCGCGGCCGAGTTCAGCCGGCAGGGAAGCCTGACGCGCATCACCGCGGCGGACAAGACGATCATCAACTATGACCGGTTCGACATCGGTCGGAACGAGACGGTGCGGTTCGTTCAGCCGAGCGCAACGTCTCGTGTGCTGAACCGCGTGCAGAGCGCGGACCCCAGCCGCATCGACGGCACGCTGCAGGCGAACGGCATCGTGTACTTCGTGAATCCGGCGGGCGTGTTCTTCGGCAATGGGGCGCTGGTGGACGTTGGCGGGATCTACGCCGCGGCGGGGAACATCTCGAACAAGGACTTTTTGCGCGGGATCGATCGCTTCACGAGCCTGACGGGCTCGGTGGTGAACGAGGGGCGGATCGAGGCAGCGCAGGGCGGGCTGGCGTCGCTGATCGGGCAGAACGTGGTGAACGCGGGCATGATCACGGCCGACCGGGGCGTGATCGCGATGGTCGCGGGCGACAGCGTGGTTCTCGGAGAGCGGGGCGGGGTGCTGAGCGTGCGTGTAGAGACCAACCCGGCGAACGCGGGCACGCCGCCGGCGGCGGGCTCGGTGGGTGTGGTGAACATGGGGCGGGTGGAAGCGCGGCACGGCGCAACGCGGATCGTGGCGGGGGACATGTACTCGCTGGCGGTGAAGAACACGGGCGTGGTGCGCGCGGGGGACATCAAGGTCGAGGCACAGAGGCCGGCAGGGCGCGACACGACGGTGCAGGTTGGCGGCGTTCTGGACGCGCGGAACGGCGTTCGCGGCGGGCACGGCGGGGCGATCCAGGTGGTGGGCGACAAGATCATCGTGCTGGACGCGAAACTGGACGCGAGCGGCCGGAACAGCGGCGGCACGATCCACGTGGGCGGCGGGTTGCAGGGCGGCGGCGAGATGCCGCACGCGCGCGAGGCGTATGTCGTGAACTCGAGCGTTCGCGCGGACGCGGTGAAGCGCGGCGACGGCGGCGAGGTGGTGGTGTTCGCGGACGAGCATCTGACGTTCCGCAGCGCGGCGAGCGCTCGGGCGGGCGAACTCTGGGGCGACGGCGGGATCGTGGAGACCTCGGCCAAGGGGACTGTGAATATTTCGGGCGCGCGCGTGGAGGCCCATGCGCGATCGGCCGACGGGGCGAGCGGCACGTGGCTGATGGACCCGTTCGACGTGTCGATCGAGGCGAACCCGACGTCGGGGGGCAACTTTGACGGCGGCGATCCGGACACGTTCACGCCGACGGCGACGTCGGTGGTGGACGTCGCGGACATCAACACGACGCTGAACACGGGCACGAGCGTGGAGATCCTGACGGGTGGGCCGGGCGGCGATCCCGGCACGATCACGCTGCAGGCCGGCGCGACGATCGACAAGACGATGGGCGGCGACGCCTCGCTGACGCTGCGGGCCGCGAACGACGTCGTGATCAACGGCGCGATCCAGTCGTCGTCCGGCGCGCTGACGGTCAACCTGCTGGCGAACAACGGCGACAACGGCAACCTGGACCCGGACCCGACCATGGGCTCGGTGTTCGTGACGGGCACCGGCTCGATCGACACCAACGGCGGCGCGCTGACGATCGAGGGCGTCGACGTGTTCCTCAACGGCGCCGCGACGATCGCGACCGGGGCCGGGAACGTGTTCCTGCGGCCGACGGACGCGGCGAGCACGATCGGCGTCGGCGCGGGCGCGGCGGGCGACTTCAACGTCTCGGCGGTCGAACTGGCGACGATCACGTCGACCGGCACGGTGAGCGTGGGCAGGTCGGGGGGCACCGGCGCGGTCGACCTGAACGCGGTTGACGTGAGCGCTGGCGGCTACAGCCTGACGGTGGAGGGCGGATCGATCGTCACCGAGAGCGTCACGGTCGACAGCGGGCTGGCCATCCGTCTGCTCGCGAACGCGGGCGACGTGGACGCCACGGGCACGCCGACGCTGTCCGCGAACAACGGGTTGGTCCACATCCGCGCGGACGACATCAATTTCGACGCGAACGTGACGATCAGCACGGGGGGCGGGGGCACGGTCGAGTTCGTGCCCAACGCCGGTCGCACGGTGAGCGTGGCCACGACGGGCGGCGACTTCAACATCGGTCAGGATGAAGTGGACGGCGTGACCGCCGGGACGCTGGTGATCGGCTCTGACGACTCGGGCGACATGACGGTTGGGGCGGTGGACGCGACGGGACAGGCGGATGTGCTGGTGCTGCGGTCGGGCGGGGACGTGATCGCGACGAGCGACCCGACGAACGCGACGGCGGCGACTCGGGTGGAGATCGAGGCCGCGGGGTCGATCGGCTCGATGAGCGAGCGGTTCAAGATCGATGCGCCGGAAGCGACGCTGACGACCGACGACGCGATGGGTTCGGCGTTCGTGCAGGGCATCGCCGATACGGCGTGGACGCTGGCGCTCGCGGGCGACGGCGACGTGCTGGGTGACATGGCGACCGACGTGACGGGGACGGTTGACGGCGATCTGAACGTCGTTTCCGCGAACATGATCGTCGGGACGATGCTGGGTGTCGGCGGCGACGCGACCTTTGAGACGACCAACGCGAACCAGGACATCTCGCTGAGTTCGACGAGTGTTGAAGGGTCGGTCTCCTTCACCACCGCGGGGACGGGCAGTGTGCAGATGTCGTCCGACGACGCGATCGACCTTGGTGCGTCGAGCATCGGGGGTGATCTGGAGTTGGTCAGCGGCGAGGCGATCACGGACTCGGGCGCGGTGACGGTCGGCGGCAACGCGGAGTTCAAGACGCTCAACGACGACGGCGGGGACATCATCCTCGACGAGGACCATGCCTTCGCGGGGACGGTGCGAGCGCGGGTTCGCAACGCCGCGGACACGGACGCGGCGGACGGCGAGATCGACGTTCGCGATGCGGACGGGTTCATGGACTTTGCCGGGGGCGAGACAGAGGGGACGGTGACGCTCCGCGCTGACGACCTGGACATCACGGGCACGCTGACGGCGGGCGACGTGAACCTCCGGCCGCTGACGGCGGGGACGACGATCGCGGTGAACGACGCAGCCGGATCGATGGACATCTCGACGGCCGACCTTGCGAACATCGACTCGGCGGGTACGGTTGAGATTGGTTCGGCCAACGCGGGCGAGATCAACGTGGGCTCGATGGGGACGACGGACCTCTCGGGCGAGGGCTACAGCCTCACGCTGCACTCGGGCGCCGATGTGGTTCTTACCGACACGATCATCCTGTCGAACAACTCGATCCTCGGACTGATCGGCGACAACATCGACGGTTCGAGCCTGGCCACCGACGTGCAGATCGGTGGGACCGGCGGCGTGTTCGTGATCGCGACCGGGGACGTGAATCTCGACACGGATGTGTCGCGGATCGCGATCGACTCGGGCGGTGCGATCGACCTTGAGAATGCTGGTGCGCTGAGCATCACGACGGTGGGCTCGGTGGTCGGCGTGAGCGCCGGCTCGGACGCCGACATCGATATCACCGCGGCGTCGATCTCGGTCGACGCGGACGTGACGGCCATGGGCATCGGGAGCGTGACTCTGCGTGCCGACGACGGGGACATGGGCGATATCGCCGTGAATGCGACCGTTGCGTCCGACACGGGCGATATCCGGTTGTGGGCGGACAACGACATCGACTTTGCCACGACGGGCGTGGTGAGGTCATCGAGCGGCGGGATCGAACTTGTCGCCGACTTTGACATGATGAACTCCGGCGGCGACGGCACCGGCGGCGCGATCGCCTTTGACGCCGGGGCGAGGGTGGTGACCGACGGGACGATCACCGCTTCGGCCGACGGGGACATCGACGATCTATCCGACGCCGGGATGAACGGCGCGGATCCGATCTTTGCGGCGCCGCTGGTGAACATCACGAGCGCGTTCGGCACGATCGGCGGGACGACGTCGGTTGACACCGCCGCGACGGCGATCGTGGCGTCAGCGCCCGGCGGGATCCACATCGCGAATACGGGCGATCTGACGGCGACGCTGAACTCGACGTCGGGTGCGGTGAGTTTGACGAACGACGGAACGCTGATCACGGGCGCCGACTGGACGGCGAGCGCCTTCGACGTGAGCGCGACGGGCGACTTCGAGATCGCGCACGACGTGACGGCTTCGGGCGGGGACAACGTGTTCACGTCGAGCGGCGGGATGCTGACGGTCAACGGCGGTCGGAGCATCACCTCAACGGGCGGCGATATTACGATCGAGGCGCTCGACCTTGACCTCGACGGCTCGCTGGACGCGGGGATGGATCGGATCTTCGTTCGTCGCTCGGCCGCGGGCACGATGGGCCTGGGGCTGGCGACGGGCGACATGACGATCGACAACAACGAACTGGAGCGGATGACCGCGTCTCGCGCGGTGTTCGGCGACATGCTCGAGACGTCGATCGCGGTGAACGGCGTGACGGGGGGCGCGGTCGCGAATCTGCCGGAGGTCGTGATCAACGCGATCGGCGACGGTGGGTCGATTGTGTTCCAGGGCATCGCCTCGAACTTCAGGGCGCTGGAAGCGAACGCGGACGACGGGATCAGCGTCAACGTCGGCATCAGCGTGACCGAGGGCGACCTTGTACTGAACGCCGACTTCGACGACGCGGCCGACTCGAACGACATGCTGTCGATCGCGTCGGGCGTGACGCTGAGCAGCCAGCCGGGCGGCGGCAGCATCGTGCTCAGGGCGACGAGCGGCGGGATCGAGGGCGCCGGCTCGCTGACGGTGAACTCGGCCAACGACATCGATCTGGATTCGGATTTGAATCTGTCCGGGACGCTGACGATGAACGCGGGCGGGGCGATCACGCTTCAGGGTGTCGCGGCCGAGCAGCTGGTGACGCTCAACGCCGACAACGGTGTGAATCTCAACGGCTCGCTGGTGAACAGCGGGAGCGCCACCTTCATCAACGCCGACGCGGACGGCGACGGCATGGGCTCGCTGTCGGTCGCGATGGGCTTCGGGATCGAGACGAACGGCAACGACCTGACGATCACGGCGGCGGACCTGATCCTCGACGGCTCGATCGACGCGGGCACGGGCACGGTCTCGATCCGGCGGGCCGACACCGGTTCGATCGGGCTGGGCACGGCGATGGGCGACATGACCGTCGACGCGGACGAGTTGTCGCGCATCACGGCATCGACCCTGCGGTTCGGCAATTCGTTCACGGACCAGATGAACATCGCGGGGGTCACGGCCTCGAGCACCGCCGGGATCTCGTCGCTGCTGGAGCTCATCACCGACGACATCGACATCTCGGGCCAACTGAACACGTCGATGGCGGACCTGGTGATCACGCGGGCGAACATCGGTTCGATCGGCGTGGGCACGGCGATGGGCGACATGATGATCTCCGGCGCCGAACTGGCGATGATCACCACGCCCGAACTGACGATCGGCGGCGGGCAGACGACGGACGTCAACGTCTCGGGCGTGACGGCGATGCAGTCGATGGGCATCGGCGCCGTGCGGCTGGAGGCCGGGGAGCGCATCGTCTTCGGCGGCGGGTCGAACACGTTCCGGGCGCTGACGGCGCTGGCGCGTGACGGCATGACGGTGAACGCGAACCTGACGACGACCGAGGGGAACCTGCTTCTCAACGGGAATTCCGACAACGACAACGACGTCAATGACAAGATCACGATCGCCGACGGCCGGACGATCAGCGCGGGGAGCGTGCTGACGCTGGAGGCGACCGCGGCGGGGATCGAGGCGGCGGGCGACCTGACGCTGAACGCCGTGAGCGACATCAACATCAACAGCACGCTGAGCACGATGGGCACGCTCGTCGTCAACGCGGACTCGACGGGCTCCGGGCAGGGCCGGGTCGTCATTCCGTCGGGCACGACCGTGATCTCGAACGGCAACCCGATCACGTTTACGGGCTCGAACTTCGTTCTCAACGGGAACGTGAACGCGGGTGCGGGCTCGGTGGCGATCCGGCGGTCGAGCCTGGGGACGATCACGCTGGGAACTGGGACGCAGGGGATGCTGATCTCGGGCGTCGAACTCAGCCGCATCATCGCGACGGGCCTGACGATCGGCGGCGTGAACACCGGCATCATGATCGTGAACGGGATCAACGCGCTCAACAGCAACAACATCGTCGGCATCACGCGCCTGGAAGCGCTGGGCGGCGCGGGCGCGATCTCCTTCAACGGCACCGCCTCGACCTTCAACGCGCTGGAGGTGCTGGCGAACAACGTGATCAACGTCAACGTGTCGGTGAACACCGACACGGGGTCGCTCCGCTTCAACGCAGACGCGAACAGCACGCCGGACGGGCGCGACGCGGTTCGGCTGGCGGCGAACGTGAGCGCACCGGCGACGCAGGACCTGATCTTCGATTCCGACGTGACGATTCGCGCGCAGGCGGTCGGCGTGTCGGGCCGCAACGTGACCTTCAACGGCCGGGTGGATTCGGACTCGGGGCTGCGGGACCTCGCGGTCAGCACTTCGAACGGCGGCGTGACGGCCTTCAACGGGGACGTCGGCACGATCCGGCGACTGCGGAACCTGACGACCAACGCGGACGGCAGCACGCGGATCGGCGGGGAGATCAACGCCCGCAACGGGGCGATCACCTTCAACGACTTCGTGCGGCTGACGGGCGACGCGACGATCCGCACCGACGGCGGCACCGGCGTGTTCTTCAACGGCGCGGTCGACAGCCAGGGCAACACGAATCGAAG
This sequence comes from Phycisphaeraceae bacterium, assembly GCA_019636535.1. Classification (GTDB taxonomy): domain Bacteria; phylum Planctomycetota; class Phycisphaerae; order Phycisphaerales; family UBA1924; genus JAHBK01. Next base: position 13,623 of record JAHBXK010000034.1, read on the forward strand.
GCTGACGGTCGTCGTCGACACCGACGCCGCGGCGGACCTGAACGCTCTGCCGATCATCAGTTTCACGAACGACGTGGGCGCCGCGTTCCCGCTTGGCGAGATCAACCTGAACTTCGACCCCGGGTCGATGATCGACGGGCACGTCAACATTCCGCGCGTCGCGACGATCGTGGCGCGTCCGCGCAACAACGCCGGGCAGGTGATCGCGAGTCCCGGGGCTTACTCGATCACGTTCAACACCTCCGGCGCCTTCAACATGGGCGTCAACGAGAAACTGACCGCGCTGGGCAACTTGACGATCAACGCGGTGACGGCGCGGCTGGGCGACCTTTCGACGCTCGGGAACATGACGGTGAATGCCGGATCGATCGGTCTGCTCGTCCGTCCCGCGGGCGCGATCCTGTCAAACATGGGCACGTTCACGGCCTTTGACCAGGGGCTGGACCTGGTGTCGGGCGGGAACATCGCGTTCTCGGTGGTGCCGACGGTGATCGGCAGCGGGCCGCTCGTGTCGTTCGCGACGCAGTCGGGCTCGGGCGACGTGAACTCGACGCTGAGCACGTTCCTGTTCCGGGCGTTCGGGACGATCGACGTCGCGCAGTTCAACAACGGCACCACGAACATCGTCACGCTCGACCTGAGGTCGAGCGGTCCGACGAACACCAACTTCTCCGATGCGATCGCCGGGGCGATCCCGCGGGAAACGAGGTTGAACGACGTGGGGCAGCAGGTGGCGATCGGTTCAGCGCAGATGGAGGACCTGAAGAACCTGGGCATCGTGCCGCGCGGGCCGACGCCGCAGGAACTGCTGGACTTCCTGATCGGCCAGACGATCTACAACGACGTTCCGTCGCGCATGTCGCCGCGGCCCGACGACTACACGACGGTCGTGAACCGACTGCCGAGCGAGCGCGTGCAGGCGCTGCTGGACGACTACGACCGCGTCTTCAACATCGACCTGTTGGACGACGCCGGCAACCCGGTCATCAACCCGCGGACCGGGCGTGCGCAGCGAGTCTCTCGCACGGACGAGATCCGCTCGACGCTGCTCGGATCGGTGCGGCGTTATCGTGCGGAGAACCCGGACGCGACGGGGGAACTGCATCCGTTCCAGTTCCGCGCGTTCATCGACGCCTCACCCGAGGAGGCCAGGAGCGCTGGGTATCTGAACGAACTGGCCGAGTTCCTCGACGTGCTGGAGACGATCGGCCTGACGCCGCGCGAGCTGGTTACGAGCAAGAACATCCTGCTCAAGGACGTGCGTCCGGCGGGCGTCGGCTCGGTGGCGAACTTCGAGACGGTGATCCGCGCGGGCGACCGCTCGCGGCGCGGGGAGGTCATCTCCGCCCGGTGACGTGACAGTGCGATCGAGTCGCTCGGTCGTCGTGTGCAAGAACATCAAGCCCCGTTGCGCGGATCAACGCCGCGCGCGGGGCTTTGTTGATTGACGCTTGGTCGGCGTGAAGCGCTCGAGGGCGGCCAGTGTCTCGTCGCTGACGTGATGCTCGATGCCCTCGGTGTCCGTGCGCGCGGCCGTGTCGCTCACGCCCAGCGACCGCAGGAAGGCCAGGACGATCTCGTGCCGGCGCCGGACCTTGGCGGCGAGCGCCCGGCCGGAGTCGGTGAGGAAGATGGAGCGGTAGGGCTGGGAACGGACGAGGCCGTCGCGCTGCAGCCGGGCGACGGTGCGGACGACGGTGACGTGGGTGACGCCGAGGCACTCGGCCAGATCGACCACGCGGGCCTCACCGACGCCCTCGATCAGGTCGGCGATGGCCTCGACGTAGTCCTCGGTGACTTCGCCGGCGTGGGCCTGGCGGGTGAGGGCGTGGCCGTGGGCCTGGAGTCGGCGGTCGTCGCTGGCGGGCGCGTGGAGGTTGCTCGGCCCAGTTCGTGCCGGCTTGGGCCGCCCTGCCGAGGGCGACTTGGATGGGCCGGGGCTTCTGTGGGCGGGCTTGGCGGATCGCTTGGCCATGGCCCGAACGATACCCGCTTGGATATGTGCCGCGAGTCTGGATCGGGTGGGGGGGCAGCCTGAGGGTTGGGAGGGGATGCGGGATGTAAAGGGTTGGACGGGACGTGGATCCGGTGGTGTGGTTGCCTCGACACAGAATGTAGCCAATGATACAACATGCAATCGGTGGCTCATCGTCCTGAGGCTCTCCGTGGTCGCGCTGTCGTTGCGGGGTTGGTGGCCGTGCTCGTGCTCGCGGCGATGTTTGTCGGGTGCAACCGACGCTCACCGAAACACGTGGTGCCGCAGTCGGTGGGCAACTTGCGCACGACCGAGTCCATCGTCGCGACGACGGGCATGATCGCCGACGCGGCGAGGTGGATCGGACAGTCGGAAGTCGAGGTGACCCGGCTGATGGGTGAGGGTGTTGATCCACACCTGTATAAGCCAGCGCCGGGCGATCTTCGTGCGCTCGAAGGAGCGGACTTGGTTCTGTACAACGGCCTGCACCTTGAGGGCAAGCTCGCAGAGGCGCTCTCGAAACTCGCCGAGCGCAAGCCCGTGGTGGCGATCGCCGCGGAGATCCCGGCGGATCGGCTGATCATGTCTTCGGACGAGGGCGGTCAGCCGGACCCGCACGTCTGGCACGATCCGAGGCTGTGGTCGCTGGCGGTGCAGCGGTTGCAGGGAGCGATGAACGAGGTCGCCCCGCACAAGAGGAGCGGGTTCGCGTACCACGCCGAGGTGTATCTCACGGTTCTCGATCGCCTGCACGCCTGGGCCGAGGAGCAGATCGCGACCATTCCGCCGGATCGGCGCGTGCTTGTGACCGCGCACGACGCGTTCGCGTACTTCGGACGGGCGTTCGGGCTCGAAGTGCACGGGGTGCAGGGGATCTCGACCGATTCCGAAGCTTCGATTCGCGACGTCAACGCGCTGGTCGATCTGCTGGTCGGGCGTCGCGTCCCGGCGGTGTTCTTCGAGTCGAGCGTCCCGCCGCGGACGGTGCGGGTGCTGGTCGAGGGGTGCAAGGCCCGCGGCCACGAAGTCCGCATCGGCGGCGAGTTGTACTCGGATGCGCTCGGGCCCGACGACACGCCCGAGGGGACGTACTTCGGCATGTTCGAGCACAACGTCCGGACCATCGTTGAGGCGCTCTCGGGCAAGCCGGCAGCCCCGTTCTCCAAGCAGGCCGACGAAGGCCGATGAGTGTTTCATGCCGACGACGATTTCAACCGATCTGGGTCAGCGAACGGGTTTGGCACACTCGCCGACCGGCACGCCCGCCGTCGACGTGCACGACCTCACCGTGGCCTACGACCGCAAGCCGGTGCTGTGGGATGTTGACCTGGCGATTCCCGCCGGTGTGTTGACGGCGGTGGTCGGGCCGAACGGGGCGGGGAAGTCGACGCTGATCAAGGCGATTCTGGGGCTGGTGAAGCCGGCGAGCGGGGGGGTGATGATCTTCGGGCGGGCGCTGTCGAGCGTACGTCTTCGCGTCGGCTATGTGCCGCAGCGCGAGACGGTCGACTGGGACTTTCCGATCGATGCGCTGGGCGTGGTGCTGATGGGGCGGTACGGCCGGTTGGGCTGGCTTCGCCGGCCGGGGCGGGCCGATCGGGATGTTGCTCGCAGGTGTCTTGAGCAGGTGGGCATGGGGGAGTTGGCGCATCGCCAGATTTCGGAACTCTCCGGGGGTCAACAGCAGCGTGTGTTTCTTGCGCGGGCGCTTGCGCAGGAGGCGGACCTGTACTTCATGGATGAACCGTTCGCGGGCGTGGACGCCGCTACGGAGCGGGCGATCATCGATTTGCTGCGCGACTTGCGGAGCAAGGGGAAGACCGTGGTGGCCGTTCATCACGATCTTCAGACCGTGCCGGAGTACTTCGACCATGCGGTGCTGTTGAACCTGCGGCTTGTGGCGGCGGGCCCAACGGGTGAGGTGTTCACGCCCGCGAACCTGCAGGCGACGTACGGCGGTCGGCTGACGATGCTCGAACGCGTGGGCGAGGCGATGCGTCGTGCGGCGGGTGGTGCGGGTGCGAGTCACTCCGAGTCATCACCGTCGGGGGCGTCCGCACGTCCGATTCCCGCCGACTACCAGCCGCCGGTTGTCTGACCCGCGTTGTGTGTGATTTGCTCAGGATTTCTGCCGCACCGTGGACACCTCCGACCTCATCCGCCTGCTCACGCTTCAGGACGCGAACACCCGCATCGTGCTGATCGGTGCGGCGTTGCTGGGCGTTGCGTGCGGAGTGGTGGGTGCCTTTGCGATGCTGCGAAGGAGGGCGCTGGTTGGCGATGCGGTTGCGCACGCGGCGCTGCCGGGTGTGTGCGTAGCGTTCCTGATCGTGGGGGATCGTGACTTCGGGCTGTTCATGCTCGGCGCGCTCGTCGCGGGCATCGTCGCCGCGGCCTTCATCGCGCTGGTTCGGATCTGCACGCCGATCAAGGAGGATGCGGTCACGGCGCTGGCGATCGGCTCGTTCTTTGGTCTGGGGTTGGTGCTGTCGCGGTGGATTCAGGATCTGCCTGCGGGCAACCGGGCGGGGATCGACGGGTTCATACTCGGCAAAGCGGCGGCGATGGTTCGCGCTGACGCGGTTTGGATCGCGTGTGCGGCGTCGGTGGTGCTTTCGGTTGTCCTAGTGCTGTACAAGGAGTTCAAGGTTCTGTGCTTTGATCGGGAACTGGGTGCGTTCATGGGGTTTCGGACGCTGCCGCTCGATCTGGCGCTCATGGCCCTGATCTGCATCTGCGTGGTGGTCGGTCTGCCGGCGGTGGGCGTCGTGCTGATCGTGGCGCTGCTGGTCATTCCGCCGGCGGCGGCGAGGCTGTGGACCGATCGACTGGGAGTGTTACTGACGCTCGCGGGCGGGATCGGTCTGGTATCGGGGGTTGTGGGTGTGGCGCTCTCCGCCACGCTGCCGTCGCCTATGGGCGCACTCACGCGGGGCTGGCCGACCGGCCCGCTGATCGTGCTTGTTGCCGCGGGGATCTTTCTTGTTTCGCTGGTCGCATCGCCGCGTCGAGGTCTGCTGGGTCGTGCGCTCTCGGGCAGGCCCGGTTCGAGAGGTCCTGTTCGTGATCGTGCGGAGGAACGAGACTCCGCGGATCGCAGCGAAGGCGGAGTGGGGGAAATTGGAGGAGTAGAGGGGGCGGCGTGAGCGAAATGGGGCCGAATCTCTCGCTCGCGCTATCGGCCTCAGAGGTTTGGGTGGTGGCCACGGCCGTCTGTTGCGCGGTGGCGTGCGCCCTGCCGGGATGCTTCCTGGTGCTGCGTCGGCTGTCGATGCTCGGCGACGCGATCGCGCACGCGATCCTGCCCGGCTTGGCGCTCGCGTTCTTGATCACGCAATCGCGAGCGCCAGCGCCCATGCTCGTCGGCGCGATGGCGGCGGGCCTGATCGCCGCGGCCGGTTCGGCGGGCGTGCGGCGTTTGGCGCGGCTGCCGGAGGACACTTCGTTGGGGCTGGTGTTCTCGGCGATGTTCGCGCTGGGGGTGATCCTGATCTCGTTCGCGGCCAGGTCGGTCGATCTCGACCCTGGGTGCGTGTTGTATGGCATGCTCGAACTGGTGAACTTCGACCGTGTCGTGATCATGGGCGTGGAGATGCCCCGATCGTTCGCGTGGCTCGCGGCCGTGCTTGGAGTGAACGCGATCGTGATCGCGTTGCTGTTCAAGGAACTGCGGCTCACGTCGTTCGACCCGGAACTGGCCCGCAGCATGGGCTTGAGCCCGTGGCTGGTCGGGTCGGTGCTGCTCGTGCTGACGACGGCCACGTGCGTTGCTTCGTTCGAAGCGGTTGGGTCGATTCTCGTGGTCGCGATGCTCGTTGCGCCAGGGGCATCGGCGAGCCTGCTGACCGCGCGTCTCGGCCGCATGCTGCTGCTTGCGGCGGTGATCGCCGGGTCGACGGCGGTGGGGGGGTACCTGCTGGCGGCTCGTTTGAACGTGACCGCGGCGGGCATGATGAGCGCACTCTCCGGCGGCGTGTTCGTTGCGTGCGTGCTGCTCTCACCACGACGCGGCGTGCTGCCGTCGGCGTTGCGCAGGCTCGGACTGACGGTGCGGATCGCGCGCGAGGATCTGCTCGCCGATGCGTATCGGGCGGAAGAGCCGTCTTCGCCCGTGGTGATCGGGGTTCCCTCGACCATCGAAGGTCGGCCTCGGCGGCACGGTCGATCCGTGCTGAGCGCGGTGGCACGATGGTCGGCACGCTGGCGCGGTGAACTCTTATCAGGCGATGCGCTGACCGATCGCGGCCGCTCGACCGCCCGTGACCTCATCCGCTCGCACCGCCTCTGGGAGTCGTACCTCGCATCGCACCTGCCGCTCGCGGCGGATCACCTGCACGAGCCTTCACACCGCGCTGAGCACTTCATCGATCCTCAGACTCAGCGAGACATCGCCCGGCAGGTGCCCGACGCCGCGTCAGACCCGCACGGCAAGCCGATCCCTGCTGGCGACCACGGCGTGACGTGACCAAACGTCGACAGCGACTCTACGGTAATCTGGTTCGTGCATGAGCGAGGGAGTGACTGGACTCAGATGTGGGCAGTCAATCACGCCGCGGAAACACCAAATGACCCCGCGATCAGGGTCGCGAGGTCGTTCGGTTCAAGCGGAGAGGGGGGGATTCGAACCCCCGATACGGACGAGCCGTATATCGGTTTTCGAGACCGACGCGTTCAACCACTCTGCCACCTCTCCGGAGGTGTGGATCGGTATCGTTGGCCCAGCGGGTCTCATCGTCAATCCGTCCGCCCGGCCCAAGCGCCCTTCGCGCCTTTCGTGCCGGAAAATCCGGGTTCAGCCTTGTTCCGGTCGTTGTCCGGCCCGCCGATACACCATTTCCATCGCGATTCCGTGGTCATCACACTCCGGCCTCGCGGGCAGCGTTCGCAGTTGATGCGCATGACCGGCCGCGGTTGCGGCGGCAATGAGCGCATCGATGACATCGTCCTTTGCCAACTCGCTGCGCCGCCATGCGGCCATTGTCCGCTCCACGATCGTTCGTGATTCAGGGATGAACGGTTCGATGAGTTCGAGGCGGAAAGCGGCGCCTTCTTCCGTCTTCTTCGGCGGTCCGACCACCCCGCCCGACTCCGCGCCGCAGAGCCCCCAGACGCACACTTCCGGGTGACACTCGCGCACGATCTCGCGAGCCAGCACGCTGGTGCGCATGCACGCATCCACCTCTCGGATCCGCGGCGTGATCATCCATGTTTGCTTGCTCAGACCCTTGCCGCTCGTCTCGCGGCTCCGTCGGTTTGCCTCGGCCCACGTGCCGCAATCCAGCACCGCCCGCGGCGGGGTGAGAAAGACCCGGCTGTTCGCCCGGCCCAGCACACGCTTGGCTTCGAGATCGCACGCACGCCAAGTCGGTGTCGGTGAGAGTCCGATCGGGACGTCCAGCAGAATGCGCTCCGCGTCGCCGAACCGCTCCAGCAAAGCCGGAGTGTTCTCCACAACCTCGAACCCCGCGGAGCCCGACCCATCGATCCAAACGCACGCCCACGCGCCCCCTTTGCAGCCGTCGGCGCCGACGTACCGGAACGTGCTCATGGCCGAACCGTACCGCGCGTGAAAGCAAAGAGGACGGCCGGTCGGCCGTCCTCTTGGGATGACTCCAAGCGTGGTCGCTGTACGAAACCGACTCAGGACTTTTTGTCGTCCTTCACTTCGTACTCGGCGTCGATCACGTCGTCACCGCCGGACTTGCCGCCCTGCGCGCCGTCGCCCGCTTCGCCGCCCGTTGCGGGGCCGTCGGTCCCGCCGGCCTGCTTCGAGGCCGCCTCGTACACCGCCTTGCCCAGTTCCATGCTGGCGGCTTCGAGTTCCTTCATCGCCGTCTGAATCGGCGCAGCCTCCTCGCCCTTGATGCGTTCTTCGAGCGTAGAGAGCGCGCTCTCGATCCGCCCGCGCACGTCCTGCGTGACCTTGTCGCCATGCTCTTCAAGGCTCTTGCGCGTCTCGATCACCATGGCGTCAGCGCGGTTCTTCAGGTCCACAACCTCGCGGCGCTTCTTGTCTTCCTCGGCGTGCATCTCCGCGTCACGCTTCATCCGCTCGATCTCGTCCTTGTTCAGCCCGCCCGTGTTGGTGATCTTGATGTCGGCCTTCTTGCCGCTCCCCTTGTCCGTCGCCGTCACGGTCAGGATGCCGTTGGCGTCGAGCGCGAACTCGACCTCGATCTGCGGTGTGCCGCGCCGGGCGGGCGGGATGCCCGACAACTCGAACTGGCCCAGCGTGCGGTTGTCCTTGGCAAACTCACGCTCGCCCTGCAGCACGTGGATCTGTACGCTCGTCTGGCTGTCCGCGGCCGTCGAGAAGATCTCCTTCTTGCTCGTCGGGATGGTCGTGTTCCGCTCGATCAGCCGGGTCATCACGCCGCCCAGCGTCTCGACACCGAGGGAGAGCGGCGTCACGTCCAGCAGCAGGATGTTCTTCACGTCGCCTTGCAGCACGCCGCCCTGGATCGCTGCGCCGATCGCCACCACCTCGTCGGGATTGACGCTCCGGTTCGGCTCCTTGCCGAAGAGTTCCTTCGCGATCTGCTGAACCCGCGGCATGCGCGTCGACCCGCCGACGAGCACAACCTCGTCGATCTTGTCGGCACTGAGTTTCGCGTCCTTGAGCGCGTTCAGGCACGGCTGGCGCAGCCGGTCGAACAGGTCGGCCGTGATCGACTCGAACTTCGAGCGCGTCAGGCTCACCTGAAGGTGCTTCGGCCCGTTCTGATCCGCCGTGATGAACGGCAGGTTGACCGTCGTCTCCTGCATCGTCGACAGTTCGACCTTGGCCTTCTCCGCCGCCTCTTTCAGGCGCTGAAGGGCCATCGGGTCCTTGCGGATGTCGATCCCTTCCTTCTTGCGGAACTCCTCGGCGATGTGGTCGATCAGCCGCTGATCCCAGTCGTCGCCGCCCAGGTGCGTGTCGCCGTTGGTCGCCAGCACCTCGAAGACGCCGTCGCCGATGTCGAGAATGGAGACGTCGAACGTGCCGCCGCCGAGGTCGAACACGGCGATGCGTTCGTTCTTCTTCTTGTCCATGCCGTAGGCCAGCGCGGCGGCCGTCGGCTCGTTGATGATCCGCTCGACCTTCAACCCCGCGATCTCGCCCGCGTCCTTGGTCGCCTGACGCTGCGCATCGTTGAAGTACGCCGGAACAGTGATCACCGCCCGCTCGACTTTCTCGCCCAGGTAGTCTTCGGCGGTCTTCTTCAGGTCCATCAGGATGAACGCGCTGACCTGCTGAGGCGTGAACTTGCCCTGGTTGGTCTGCACCTCCACGAAATCATCCTGCCCGCCGGTCAGGGCGTACGGTACCTTCGACTCCTCGTTGCCGGCCTTGCCGTAGCCGCCGTCGGCGGTCGAACTGACCTCGCTGCGACGCCGGCCCATGAAGCGCTTGATCGAGAAGACCGTGTTCTTCGGGTTGGTCACCTGCTGGTGCTTGGCCGGCTGGCCGACGAGTCGCTCGCCCTTGTCCGTGAAGGCGACCACGCTCGGCGTCGTCCGGCTGCCCGAGGAGTTGATCAGCACCTTCGGCTGCCCGCCCTCCATCACCGCCACTACCGAGTTGGTCGTTCCCAGGTCGATTCCGATGATCTTGCTCATGATTCGTTTCGCTCCTTCCCTGCCCGCCGCCCCGCGGCGGCGAGGGTCTCGATCACGGACGATCCCGGCGGTTTGCCGGGGTGCCTCCCGGGAAACTCAAACAACTCTCGTGCCAGCCCGATCCGGAAACCCGCCTATTCGGGTCGGGGATCAGCCCCGCGTGGTCCGGAACTGGGGGTGAACAAACGGTCGGGAATCCGTACCATGTCCAATCGCGGCCATTGGCCCGATTCTGAGCCTGCATCATCCAACCGACCGACTGCCGTATTGGCAGCGTACACGACCGCCCGACTCGCGACTTCCGATGCCTACCTCTGATACACCTTACGGGCCTGATCTGCCCCAGTCCCAGCCCGCTCCGCTCGCGAGCGTCGGTCCTCCACCGGCGAGATTCGTCGAGGCAATCGCCCAACTGGGCCTCGAACTCGAGCCGGCCGAGATCGAGAACCTCCGCCGATTCCTGACCCTGCTGCTGGAGACCAATCAGACGACCAATCTCACGGCGATCACCGACCCCGAGCAAGCCTGGATCAAGCACATCCTCGATGCGTTGACACTCGTGCCGATCCTGGCGACGCTCGGCGAGCAGACCGGCGAGAGCGAGCGGCTGCGCGTGGCCGACGTCGGTTCGGGCGGGGGCGTGCCCGCGATCCCGCTCGCGATCGTGATGCCGCAGTACGACTTTGTTCTTGTTGAGGCGACGGGGAAGAAGGCCGACTATTTGCGGCAGGCTTGCGTGGCGCTCAGGCTGAACAACGTCACGGTTGTGAACGAACGCGCGGAAGTGGTCGGCCAGTCTCGGCAGCACCGCGAGATCTACGACGCGGCGATCGCGCGTGCGCTCGGGCACCTGGCGATCGTGTGCGAACTCTGCGCGCCGCTTGTTCGGCCGAGCGGCGTGGTCATTGCTGTGAAGGGACAGAAGGCCGACCAGGAATTGAATGAAGCCGAGCGCGCGCTGGGTTTGCTGGGCCTGCGGCACGTCGACACGTCGGAGACGCCGACGGGCCGCTTGGTTCTGCTCGAAAAGACGACTCGGACGCCGCGGATTTATCCGAGAGGGAATGGGGAACCGGCGCGGGTGCCGCTGGGTGTGCCGCGGGACCGTTTCGGACGAGCAAGTTGAAGGCATCAGACCCCAACCACGTCGGTTGTCCGAACTGCCGATACCCGATCGGTGACCTTGTCGATGCGGGCAAGTGCCCGGAGTGCGGCGAGCCGTTGCACCGAGAACGGATTGTCTATCTGGAGCCGCCATCAGAGATCGCGAGGCGCCGTCGGTCGATCTGGCTTGCCATTGCGCCGTTTCTGGTCACGTTGCCGCCGATCGCCGTGCGATTCTGGCTCGCGGGGGCGGAGTTCGTCAGTCTGGTTGTCGTGCTGGCGTCGTTGCCTCTGACGGTCCTGAGCGCTTCAGTGTTGAGCTTTGTGCACGTTCACACGTCGGCCGCGCTGGCGCGGGTGATGGGCGCAACATGGGCGACCATGCTTGCCATCTACTTGCTGCTGGTCGATCCGTTGACGCTGCGATTGCTCGGGCTGGATCCGATCGTGGCGGTTCCAGGGTATTTGGTTCTGATGATTGTGGCGGGGCTCGTGCCGGCGCGGATGTTGTCGAGCAAAGGCGGATGAGCCGGGTTCCATCGGAGAAGGGGTTATCGAAAGCCGGACGGGCGATTGCGGAGCAAGAGCTGAAACGAATCCGCTGACGTTTGGTGGTTCGGCGTGCGCCGCGTTTGGAATGTGCTGATGGACGCCTACCCCAACTCCCAGCCCGTTTGCCCGGCGTGCGGGTACTCGCTCAAGGACCTGCCGATTCAGGGCGCGTGTCCGGAGTGCGGGGGTGCGTACACGCCGGTGTCGCTGGCATATGCGGAGAAGCCGGGCGAGCGGAAGAGAATGAAGACGGCGTGGTTGGCGGTGCTGTTGCCGGTGGTGGTGCTGCTGCCGATCTGGGCTGCGCGTCTGTTTACTGCGGGCGCGACGATGGCGGTTGTGGCACTGGTGATATTGGTCTTTCCGGCGGTGGTGCTGAGCATGTCGGTGGTTCGCGCTGCGCCGTTTCATTCCGCGGGGCGCGTGCTGGTGGTGTCTGCGGTGAGCACGCTGATCGTGCTGCTCATTTCGGCGGTGTGTCTGGACCCGACTGTTCGGCGGTCGTTGGGGCTCGGGCTTGATGCGGCGATCGTCGGCGGAGTGGCGATCGTGGTGTTGGCGATTGTGCTGCCCGGCTTGGTACTCTGGGTTTGGGGGCGTGTTGCCCCTCGCAGCGCAGCAGGGGAGCCTGGCACGCGCCGGTCGTGATCGGATTGCTAGGCGGGTTGTGTTCGTGATTGACGATCATGCTGTTGTGCTACCTCACACTCGCGGTCTGCACGATCGGCTTCGCGGCGATGGTGTATCGCTACGACCTGTACGACCGCGAGCCGTTGCCCGCGATCGTGCTGGTGATGATCCTCGGTGGCGCTGGGATGATCGCGGCCGGGCGCGTGCAGGTTGAGTTGCTGTCAGCGCTGGGCGCAACCGCGGCGGGCAACTGGAATGTTTCGATGGCGGTTGCGGCGGGGGTGACGGAGGAACTGGCCAAGTTTCTTGCCGCCGGTGCGATCCTGCTGCTGAGCCGGAAGTGGTTCAACGATCCGCTGGATGGGGTGATCTACGGCAGTTTTGCGGGGCTCGGCGCGGCGATCGAGGAGTCGATCGCGATCTTGGCGTTCGATGCGCCTCTGGAGTTTCTGCCGGCGAGCGAGCCGGTGCGGCTGGCGGGGCACACGGTGATGGGCGGGATCTCGGCGGCGGGGCTCGGGGCGCTGGTTCGCGTTCGGCGGAACGGCGACGACGTGCCGGGCGGCCCGGGTGTGGTGCGTCGTGCGCTGCCGCTGTGGATGCTCCCGGTTTGTCTGGCGGCGGGGATCGTTCTGCACGCGGTGTGGGACGTGGTGGCGTTCTCGGCGGCGGACGCGGGAAGAATGCTGCCGTGGCACACGGCCGCATCGCTGGGATTGATGCTGGGCGGGTTCGTGGTGTATCGATGGCTGGTGGCGGTCGGGGCGAGGCGGTCGAGGGGTGTGTTTACGGGGGAGTGACGGACGATCTCGCGGGGTTTGCACCACCGTGACCGCTGCGCGGTCCACGGAGGTGGCACTTCAAGATACGGGTGGAACGTCGCGATTCGGGTCGGGTGGGGACGTCTCGTCGGATTGAGTTGGGGTGATGGGTGACGCCGCGATGAGGCGAGTGGTGGGGGCGGCCTGCCTCAAGACCCGACTCAACCTCGAAGGTCGTGGGATGTCGCTTCGCTCGGATCGCATCCAAACGGCCCTTACTGGCGTCTGGAACGGCCCTTTTGGACCTACGACGAAGTTCGTGAGGACAATATCGTCCAAAATAAGCAGATTGGGCTTTCACTCCTTCGGGCGCGCGTTAGGCTGGAGGTGTGGATGCTCGCCGCGTGTGTCGGATCGGAGTTTGCGACCGATGTGGCCGCTGGACGGTTCGACCTGATTCGTGCGGGCACGTGAGAAAGAGGTGCCGTATGAAACTACGGAATCTGTCACTTGCGTTGGTCGTCGGGGTCGGGTTGTGTGCGTCCATGGCGCAGGCGACGGGGACGGTCGGGCTCGGACCGAATCCGGGCGGTACGCCCTTCACCACGACGCATGTGTTCGATCCGACATTCAACGAGTACCGGATCATGGGCGGCCCGTTCTCGTTCGATCTGAACGGCGGGCCGTGGATCAAGATCCTCGAAGCACCGCAGGGCGGGTTCCTGCCCGGCCAAACGTACGGCGTGCACGAGACGTTCACGTTCCTGCCACCGAAGGACGGCGGGCCGAACATTCCGTTGACGGACTGGCACGAGCGGCTGACCTTTGACGACGCGCCGTGGGACGTGTGGGTGAACCTGACGGCGTCGGAGTTCCTTGTGAACGGGATGCCGGCGCCGGGCAACATGCCCATGCTGAGCGCCGACCAGACCGAGATCTGGTGGTTCTTCGACCCGATCGTGCCGGGGCCGAACGGATTGACGTTCACGATCTGGAAGGAGTTCCAGTACCTCGGCCCGACGGTGCGGTTCGATCCGATCACGATCATCGAGTACCCGACCCCGGCCCCGGGCGGGGCAGCGCTGCTCGCGCTTGCGGGTCTGGCGGCGACGCGTCGCCGGCGCTGACCGGTGCGCGGATTCGAAGCGTCGCAAGATTGATCAAAGAGGTGCGCACGCCGGTGGTGGTGTGCGCACCATTTCGTCTTTTGCGCGGGAGTCGAGGGGAGTGTTTGCGGGGGAGTGAACGGGCGCTTTCACGGCTTGGTTACCATGATGATGTGACCGCGCCTCTTACCACCACCTCGCCTCGCGCGATCCTCGGCCCCGATGGGCCGATCGCTCGGCACTTGGGTGATCGGTTCGAGTCGAGGCCGGAGCAGATTGCGATGGCGGAGGCGGTGGCGCGGGCGATGGCCGCGCGAGGGGTGGGTGGAGCGAGTGGGGCGGGCGGGCCTGATGCGGGGGTTGGATCGCGGTTGGCGGTGGAGGCGGGGACGGGTGTGGGCAAGTCGTTTGCGTATCTGATCCCGGCGGTGCTGCGGTGCATTCTGCACGGCGAGAAGGTGGTGATCGCGACGGCGACGATCTCGCTGCAGGAGCAGTTGATCACCAAGGACATCCCGCTGATTCAGGAGACGCTGGCGTCGTGGAACCTGCCGGCGGAGCACCTGCGGGCGGACCTGGTGCCGGTGCTGGCGAAGGGGCGCGGGAACTACGTGTCGATACGTCGGTTGCAGATGGCGTCGTCGCGGCAGGAGGCGCTGTTGCCCGATGCGCAGAGCCGGGCGAGTCTGCACGTGATCGAGGACTGGGCGTACGAGACGGCGGACGGTTCGCTGTCGACGCTGCCCGCGTTGGAACGGCCGGAGGTGTGGGACCATGTCCGGTCCGACACGGACAACTGCATGGGACGGAAGTGTCCGAACTACAAGGACTGTTTCTACCAGACCGCTCGCCGGAGGATGGAGCAGGCGAACCTGATCGTGTGCAATCACGCGCTGTTCTTTGCGGATTTGGCGCTGCGGACTCAATCGGCGACGAGGTTTGACTCGCCCGCCGCGGCGATCCTGCCGGGGTATCACCACGTGATCTTCGATGAGGCGCACAACCTGGAGGACGCGGCGGCGGGGCACTTCGGGCTGAGTTTGTCGGAGCCGCGGGTGCGGCGGCTGTTGCGGACGCTGTATTCGTCGAGGCGTCGGCGCGGGTATTTGTCGGAGCGGTCGCTGTCGATGGCGGACGGAGAGGCGGTTGACCGGGCGATCGGGCTGGTGATTCGCGCGGAGGACGCGACGACGCGGTACTTCGACCAGTTGCTGCGGTTTCACCGGTCGAGGCGCGGAGCGGCGGGTCGGCTGAGGCGGGCGGATGTTGATGAGTTTGAGAATCCGCTGTCGCCGGCGCTGCGGGACTTGGCGCTGCGGTTGCGGACGCTGCGCGAGGGCGTGAAGAACGAGCAGGACCGGTTCGAGTTGTCGAGCTTTGCGAAGCGTGCCGCGGAGTTGGGGCTGATCGCCGATGCGTTGATCACGCAGTCGCTGGGAGAGCGGGCCGAGCGGGAGGGCGCGGAGGAAGAGGAGGATGGCGCGGGGTTTGATCGCGCGGACTTTGAGGATGGACCGCGCGCGGCGGAGCGAGCGACGAAGAGGCACAGTTCCGCCGCCGCGCCGCCCGCGTATGTGTACTGGGTGGATGTTGAGGGCGACGGCCCGCGTGCGGGCGGCGGAGAGTGGGACGGCGCTGGCCAGAGTGAGCGATCGCAGCGGTTCGGGCCTCGAGTGACGATCGCCTGCGCTCCGGTGGACGTGGCGCCGCTCTTGCGAAGGCACTTGTTCGATCCCGCGAGCGAGGTGGTCGAGGCGCCGCTGGACGAGGGCGGAGAGATGGCGGAGTTCGGGGGATTGGGCGGCGCGGGAGTCGGGCGCGTGGCGGGGACGTTCCGACCGTCGATCACACTGACTTCGGCGACGCTGGCGACGCGTTGCGCTCGGGCGGGAGAGATGCGCGAGCATGCCGAGTCGGCGTTTGCGCATCTCATCAACAACCTGGGGCTGCCGCAGCCGCCGGACACGGCGTTGCTGCAGTTGGGCTCACCGTTTGACTATGCGTCGCAGGCGGAGCTGGTGGTTGATCTCACCGTTCCGAACCCGCGCGGGGCGGGGGGTGATGGTGGCGGGGGGGGGGGGCGCGGGGGGTTGAACGCAGACGGGTATCACTCGGCGCTTTCCGGGCGGATTCTGCACCACGTGCGATCGACGGACGGGCACGCGTTCGTGCTGTTCACTTCGTTCGGCACGCTGAACGCTTGCGCGAGGTTGTTGAGGCCGAAGCTGGAAGAGCTCGGCATGCCGCTGTTTGCGCAGGGGGTTGACGGCCCGCGGGCGATGATCTTGAAGCGGTTCGTTGAGTCGCCGCGGTCTGTGCTGTTCGGTGCGGCGTCGTTCTGGCAGGGCGTGGACGTGCGCGGCGATCGGTTGCGGAACGTGATCATCACGCGGCTGCCGTTCGAGCCGCCGGACCGGCCGATCACGCAGGCGCGGATCGAGCGTCTGGAGGCACAGGGAGTGAACCCGTTTATGTATGATTCGCTGCCGCGGGCGATCATCCGGTTCAAGCAGGGGTTCGGGAGGTTGATCCGCTCGGCGAGCGATACGGGGCGCGTGGTGGTGTTGGACCCGCGTATCGCGACGACGGGGTACGGGCGGCGGTTCATCGAGGCGCTGCCGGCGGGGGTGCCGGTGCGGACGGTTGAGCAGGAGTGGCACGACGCGGAACCGGATGAGTGCTGAGCCAGCTTCGATCCGGCGGGGTGCTTCCTCGCGCGGTTCAGGATGCGGTGCCGTTTCGATCCTTGTTCTTTCGCCCAGCGCGGAGGATCTTCTCGGCGTCGTCGGCGGTCATGCTTCCCTCGGCAACGTAGGCGGCGACTTCGCGGCGGGACTGCTCTTCCTCACGTTTGCGGAGGATGCGGGAGACCATGCTGCCGATGATGGCGATCGCGGCGATGATCAGGCCGCCGCCGATGGCGAGGAGTTGGACGACGGAGTCTTCGTCGGCCATCGTGATCAGGTGATCCATTGAGTGGTCTCCTTGCGTGAATCTCGACCGGTGGTCAGGCGGTGGGTTTATCGCCGCCAGCACGCATGAGTCGTTCGCCCTGTTCGGCGGTCATGCTGCCTTCGGCGATGTAGGCGGCGATCTCTCGGCGGGAGCGCTCGCGCGAGTTTGATGTGGCCACTGCGACGATGCCCTTGGTGACGATCCAGATGATCACGACGCCGCCGAAGATCAGTGGCCAGAGGGTCGAGGTGTTCAGGAGGCGGTCGGGCCACTCCGCCTGTTGTGCGAGCAAGGAAAGCGTGTCCATGGGCGGTCTCCTGCCGGCGGATGAGGTGCGCGGGAGGGGGAAGGGAAAGTGGGGGGGCGGAGCGTTTGGAGGCTCACTGGATCATCTTTGGCGGATGGGGCTGGGTGGTTTCGGTTGGGGGGGGGTGGGAGGTCGGCAGGCCAGGAGGGGGTGCTGGGTGCCCCTTCCCGAATGCGAACGGATTGAGGGGGCGAGTGGGCCTCAATCACAGGCTCAGGGCGCGGGTGCGGGCCGAGTGTGGGCACGGGGGGGCGGGGCGAGCCGTCGGCTTCGTCGGACCGGCGTGGATCACAAGACCATGTCAGGCATGGGCTTGGATGCGGATTCGAGAATGCGCACCCGTTGCAAACCAAGGGGTGACCATCGCAACGCGAAGACCGACGGCGGATGTGTGTAACAGAAGGCGGAGTGATTGATGAGGTCGAACTCCCCAAGCCGGGGTTTGGCCAAGCCGATGAGGATCTGCTTGAGATTGGTCTTGAACGGCGTTTGTGACATGCTAGATTGACGTGATCCGGCGCAGCGTGCGACGGAGATCGATAGACGGTGTGGGTTTCTTGTCTCTTTAAGAGGATGGGACCATGAAGACGAAGATGTGGAAGGCTGGCGCGATTGCAGCGCTCGCCGGGATGTGTATGGTCGGGGCTGCGCAAGCGCAGTCGTTGACGTGCGCGGGCGCGGGGATGCACCCGATCAGCGTGGGTGTGCCGGTGACCGGCACGTTCTCGCTCTCGCAACCGGTCGAGACGACGCCCGATCCGATCGGGTGCATTCAGAGCAGCGCGGGCCGATCGCAGTGGTGGTCGTTCACGCCGGCGGTGTCGGGTCGGTACACGATCTCGATGTGCGACTCGCTGCACTCGGACACGCACCTGGGCATCAGCGAGTTGAGCGAGCCGTGCACGGGCACCGCGCAGTACATCGGCTGCAACGACGACGCGTGCGGGCTGGGCTCGCAGGTGGTGGTGAACCTCGTGGGCGGCACGGCGTACCGGATCCGCTCGGCGGCGTGGGGGTCGAGCATCACCAACGGCGGCATCTACTCGGTGCTGATCACGCTCGAGGACGTTGCGGCGCCGGTGAACAACGACTGCGCGATGGCGACGGTGGCGACGCTCGGCTCGAACTCGGGGAACCTGAACGGCGCCACCGGCGACTTCGACGCGAACGCCTGCGGAGGCACGGCCGACATTCCGGACGTGTACTACACGTTCACGGCGGGCGCAGCGGGGACGTACCGCTTCAGCGTCTGCACGGGTGACTTCGACGCGGTGATGTCGCTGCACAGCGCGTGCCCGTCGAACCCGACGACGTTCCAACTGGCGTGCGGCACGTCGGGCGGTCCGCTGGCGACCGCGCTGTGCCCCAACCGCGGCGTCACGCTGACGCGTGCGATGGCGGCCGCGGAGCAGATCTGGATCCGCGTGGCGGGTGCGTCGGATCAGGCCGCCGTGACCGGGGCCAACTCTTCGCAGCCGCAGCCGTACGTCGGCTTCGGCGCCTTCACGCTGGAGGTCTTCGGGCCCGGCGGCGCGGCCCCGGCGAACGACACGTGCGCTACCGCGCAGACGATCACGGCGATGCCGGCCTTCGGCTCGATCGCGAACGAGTTCGGGACGGACAGCGGCCCGATCGCCGGGTGTGATCTCTTCGGCGACGTGTGGTTCACGTGGACCGCAACGGCGAGCGGCGCACTGACGCTGAACGAGGCCGGCACGCAGAACGCGGGGTGGGCGGTGTACAGCGGCGCGACGTGCGGATCTCTGACGAGCGTGCTGTGCAGCCTGACCGACTCGGGCGTGACCGCGCTGGTGACGATGGGGACGCAGTACTTCATCCGGCTGGGTGCGGACACCCTGGCGACGGCCAGAACGGTGCCGCTGAACTACAACATTTTCTTCACGGCTGCGCCGGCGAACGACGCGTGCGCCAACGCTCAGACGATCTCGTCCTTCCCGTTCTCGACCTCGGTGGCGAACGTGGCGGCTGCGAACGACGGCCCGCTCGGCGGGTGCGAGTTGTTCGGCGACATCTGGTACACGTTCACAGCGCCGGGGAGCGGCCTGGCGGTGCTGAACGAGACGGGCACGCAGAACGCCGGGTGGGCGGCGTACGACGCCGACCCGTGCGGCGGGATGGCGGCGAGCGTGCTGTGCACGCTGACGGACTCGGGCGTGACGTTCCCGGTGACGATGGGAACAACGTACTGGGTGCGGCTCGGCTCGGACACGAACGCGACGGCGCGCACGACGCCGCTGGCCTTCAACATCGACATTGCGGTGTCGCCGGCAAACGACGAGTGCGCGAACGCGGAGACGATCGCGTCGATGCCGTTCAGCGCCACGGTGGCGAACCTGGCGGCGACGAGCACGGGCGACACGGTGGGCGGCTGCAACGGGTTCTTCGCGGTGTGGTACACGTGGACCGCGACAGCCAACGGTGCGCTGACGCTGAACGAGACGGGCGCGCAGGACTCTGCGTGGGCGGTGTACGACGGCGACCCGTGCTCGGACACGGTTGCGTCGATCGTGTGCACGCTGACGGACTCGGGCGTGAGCGTGTTCCCGGTGTTCAGCGGGACGACGTACTGGATCCGCCTTGGCGCGAACTCGGGCACGGTATCGCGGACGACGCCGCTGGCCTTCAACATCCAGTTCAGCCCGGCACCCTCGAACGACGACTGCGATGACGCCGACACGCTGGACCTGTCGATGGGCGGCAGCGTGACGGTGGATGCACGCGGGGCCCTGAACGATGATGACATCGACTGCAACGGCGCCACCGCCGAAGCGGTTGCGGGTGTCTGGTACACCTTCACGACGACCGACGGCGGCGTGCTGAACGTCAACGAGACGTCGACGGCGACGGTCGCGACGCAGTTGTACACGGGCGGGTGCGGATCGTTGACGACCGTTCCGGCCTCGTGCTCGACGACGCAGAACCGCAACTTCACGCTCAACGCGAACACCACCTACCACATGATCATGGCGATGAGCGCCGGCACCCGGCCGACGGTCGCCTATGCGTTCACGTACTCGTTCACGCCGGCGACCGGCGCCTGCTGCGTTGGCGCTTCGTGCTCGTTGGTGACGGCGAGTGCTTGCACGATGATGGGCGGTACGTACCAGGGCGACAACGCGCCGTGCACGGGCGCTCCGAACTACGTGTCGAGCGATCCGTCCGGGACGATCCCCGACCTGTCGTTCATCGCACACACGATCACGACTGCTGATACGGACGTGATCACCACGCTCGAGGTGGTCGTTGACGCGCAGCACACGTGGGCCGGGGACGTGATCCTTCGGCTGGTTGCGCCGAACTTGACCGAGGCGAAGTTGCTGACCCGCCCGGGCCGGGCCGGGAACTGCGAGGTGACCGGCTCACCGTTCGGGACGGCCAACGATCTGGACGGCGTCTACATCTTCTCTGACGACGGCGTTGAGGGCGCGAACGCGGCGTCGGTCGCGAACGCGGTGCTGCCGAGCGGCACGTACCGTGCGACCGAGTGCGAGAACGTGTTCGTCGATCTGAACACGGTGTTCGGCGGCATGCCGGTGACCGGCACGTGGACGCTGCGAGCCGAGGACTGGGGCAGCGGCCTGACGGGCCTGCTGCGTGGGTTCTCGCTGGTGGTCAACGGCGGGCTGGCGCCGCCGTGCAGCGCTCCTCCGTGCCCGGGCGACTACAACGGCGACAACGTTGTTGACCTGGCCGACCTCT
>JAHBXK010000035.1 GCA_019636535.1 Phycisphaeraceae bacterium
CCACGGAGGAAACCGCTGGTCCCGCATTCGTCGTGGCACTCCAGCCCATCAAGCCCAACAAGCTCGGGCGCTGCGTGCTCACGGGCGTGACGGTGGCGCGGGTGTTCATCACCAACGAGACCGACACGACCTGCGAGCTCGCGGCCGACGAAACTGTCCTGGCCAGCACACCCATGGGTGGCATCCCGATCCTCTGGAAAGAAGATGGCACCGGCGAGAAGTGGGCCGTGCTCGAACTCGGCCGCCCCTCGCCCGGGCGCGTGACCGCGATCCTCGGCGCTGCCCAGGCAATCCCGACCGAACGCAACCGCTGGCGCTATCCGTGGGTGGAAGCCCAGATTGACGGCAACCCCGGCAGCGAGACCTACCTCCGGTACGTGCCCATCGAGGGTGGCCTGTCGTCACAGCTCGCAGGCGGTGGCGAAGACCCCACGCGGCTGGCGCTCAACCGGTTCGAGGCCCACCACATGAATGACTCCGAGTCCGGCTCTGGGTTCGGTGGCCTGCTCGGGCTCGGGCCGGTGTGTGAGTTGCCCGGCGTGCTTCCCAAGTGCCCGCCCGCGCGGTCGCTCAAACCCAAGCTCGTGCCCATCCCCGAGGGCATCTGCGTGCAGCTGACCTGCGAGCGCAACAGCAAGGGCAAGCCGGTGTGGGTCTTCGAGGCCATGAGCCTCATCGAGATCGCCGACCCCGCCGATGAGGATCGCAAGTTCAACCTCTACATCGGAGGTGCTGAATGACCACAGCTCCGACCCCGACCGTACTCGATGCACGCCGCGAACAGGAGCGGGCCAAATACGTGGCGCTGGCCGCCAAGCCCGGCTCGACGTACGGCTCGACCAACCACGGCAAGCTCGCCATCCCGATCATCCAGAAGTTCAAGCCGAGGTTTGTCGTGGACTGTGGATGCGGCCGCAACGACCTCGTGCGTGACCTGCGCCGGCTGGGGATCGACGGCCTGGGTGTGGACTTCGCGTTCCCGGATGCCGACCTCGTGCGCCCGATGCACAAGACCACGCTGCACGCGGGCTTGGCGGACGTCGTCACGAGCTTTGACGCCCTCGAGCATCTGCTCCCCGAGGACGTGGACGCGGTGCTCGTAGAGATGCGCCGTGTCGCCAAGCCGCGCGGCCACTTCGTGTTCTCGATCTGCACCCGTCCTAGCAAGACCACCGTCGCTGGTGAAGGGCTGCACCCGACGGTGCGCCCGCTGGACTGGTGGCTCGATCGCATCGGTCGTGTCGCCACCGTGATCAACCCGCGGGCAGAGCGTCGGTTCATCGTCGGGCGGTTCAAGGGTGGCAGTGATGGGGGGTGCTGCGGTGCGTGAGAACCAGTCTGACATCGCGGCGCTCCAGGCCGGTCTGAAGGCACGCAAGCCGGCGCGTGATGGCCTGCGCCTCTACACCGCCGACTTCGACTCCGTGTCGCTCGGTGGGTTCTATCGCGGGCGTTCGGCATTCCTGATCCTCTCGGGGCCATCGCTCACACAGATCGACCTCGCCGCGCTCAACAAGCGCGGCATCGTCACGATGGCCGTGAACAACGCCTGGGCGATGCATCGCCCGACGCTGTGGACCTGCGTTGACGATCCCGGCCGCTTCATCGATACCGGCTGGAAGGACCCGGGCATTTTGAAGTTCGTGCCCACGTGCATGTGGGACAAGCGGCTCCGCATCCAGGGCGCTGACGGCGTGATGCGCAACAGCGCGTTCAGGGTCCGGCAGATGCCCAGCGTCATGTTCTTCCGCCGTGCGGATCACTTCGACCATGAGCGGTTCCTGACTGGAGACAGCGTCCCGTGGGGCAACGACGCCAAGAACCCAGACTCCTTGGGCATCACCGGCAAGCGCTCGGTCATGCTCGTGGCACTCCGCCTCTTGCACTACCTCGGCTTCAGCACGGTGTACCTGCTGGGCTGCGACTTCAAGATGGCCGAGGACCGCAAGTACGCCTTCGCCGAGAACCGAGCCGCCAACGCAATCCGGCACAACAACGTGCTGTATGACTCGCTGGCCCGGCGCTTCGAGGCCCTCAAGCCGCACTTCGAGAAGCACCGCTTCCGCGTGGTGAACTGCTCGCCCGGCAGCGAGCTGCAGGTCTTCGAGCGCATGGACTTCGCCGACGCCGTCGCGGCCGCGTCGGCCGAGTGCGGCAAACCCGTGAACACGCAGGGCTGGTACGAGCCGAATGTCAAACCTCAGGAGGCCGCACGATGAGCGACGGCCCCACCCGCTACTACCTCTATATCCCGGTCTGGGCGACGGGCCGCGCCCCGCAGGGCGGCGGGTCGAGCAACTACTCGACGCCGTCGGGCTCGACACCCGAGAGCACGTACTCGACCCCGACCAGCACGCCGAGCATGCCGCCGAGTTACTCAACGACCGGCGACGTGATCTACACGACCGGTCCGGGCGGCACGCCGACGCTCACGTTCTACACCACCGGCGCGTTCACGAGCAACACGCCGGGCACGACGCACACGCCGTCGAGCAGTGGCCCGATGTCATCCAGCGGCATGACCACCGACTCGTCGCAGACGCCGACGAGTTCACAGACGCCTTCGAGCACGGGCTCGTCTGGCATGAGCAGTTCCGGCGGTGGCAGTTCATCTGGCGCATCGAGCGGCATGTCCTCGGGCGCGAGTTCGGGCGCATCGTCGGGCATGTCGTCGGGCGGCAGTTCCGGTATGTCCTCGGGCGCATCGTCGGGCATGTCGTCGGGCGGCAGTTCCGGTATGTCCTCGGGCGGGTCGTCGGGCGGGTCGTCCGGCGGCGGATCGTCCGGAGGCGGGTCGTCGGGCGGCGGCGGATCCAGCGGCGGCGGCAGCGGCCCCGGCGGGTCGGGTCCAGGCGGGTCCGGGCCTGGCGGCTCGGGGCCGGGTGGTTCTGGTCCGGGCGGGAGCGGTCCCGGCGGCTCCGGCCCCGGGTCCAACTGCGTCCTCGCGGGCACGCCGGTGGTGCTCGCCGACGGTTCGACCAAGCCGGTCGAGGCGCTCCAGCCGGGCGACCGTGTCGTGGCGCTCGATGTGGCGGGTCTGGACCGCGATGTTCCGTGGCGAGCCCAGTACCAGTGGCTCCGTCCCTGGGCCGAAGCGGCGCTCACGCCCGTCACCGGCACCGTCGGCAGCGTGAAGCTCGGCGCGCACGACGGGTTCGTCACCATCAACGGACGCCTGCGCCTCACGCCCGAGCACCCGGTCCTGCTCAAGCGCAACGAGGAGATCGGCTTCGCGTCGGCGGAGTTCGTGCAGGCCGGCGATGCGCTCGTGCGTCAGGACCTGAGCGAGGAGCTGGTCGACACGGTGGAGCGATCGGGCGACCGCGTGACGACCGTGGCCGTGCACGTGCCCGGGCTCAACGTGTTCCTGGCTGGCGGCGTGTGGATTCACAACGACATGCCCGCCACCCAGCAGAGCGGGTCCGGATCGTCGTCGGGTTCGGGGTCGAGTTCAGGCTCCGGGTCCGGGTCGTCGAGCGGGAGCGGTTCCGGCAGCGGAAAGTCCAGCGGCTCGTCCATGTCAAGCTCGGGGTCCAGTTCTGGGTCGAGTTCCGGCAGTTCGTCAGGCTCATCGAGCGGCAGCGACAGCGGCTCCGGCCCGCCCGGTTCCGGCTCGGGCTCCGGAAGCGCCCAGCAGTCAGTGGCGCTCGGCGAGGGCGCATCGTCCTTCATCGAGGGTGGCATGGAAGGCGTGCCTCCGGCGAAGTGGCAGCAGAGCGGCGTGCGCAGTCTCAGTAGCGGCATCGAAGAGGAGGCAAAGGCGTGATTCCGAAGGTCATCTACACGGCGGACCTCAGCGAGACTCCCGACAAGCAGCGTCTCACGGCCTGGCGGCACGCGTGGCAGACCATGCACCCCGAGTGGGACGTGGTGACGCTCACGCTGGACACCAAGCCGCCGATCCTGAACTACGACCAGTGGCAGCAAACCTTCGGGCTCGCCGAGCCCGCGGCCTCAGCGGCGAGGCTGAACCTGCTGCGCTACGAAGTGCTGGCCCGCGAAGGCGGCGTCTTCGTCGATCCGGACCGACTGCCGGTGCGCCCGCTCGATGAACTCGTCGCCGGGGTCGGCGCGTTCTGTTCCACGATCGCCAGCCACGGCGCGAGCAGGCCGCACATGCTCTCGCCGTCGGTGCTCGGCGCGACGCGGAACCACCCGATGCTGTGGCATGCGATCCGCGATCTGCCGCACTCGGTGCTGGTCTATCGCGGCGTGTGGGACCAGAGCGGACCGGGGTTCCTGACCCGCGTCGTCCGCGACCACGGGCACTTTCGCGACGTGGTGCCCTTCCACTGGGCGCTGTTCGAACAAGCCGAGGAGGCCGCCACGGCCCATGGCGGGGCGTTCGCGTTCGTGCAGGCCAAGCCCGCGGAGGTGATAGCGTGAGTACGGCCCCACGCATCACCTCGATCCCGCGTGTCCTGCACCAGATCTGGCTGGGCAAGGGCGAGATGCCGCTGAACCAGCGGCGCTGGCGTCGCCGCTTCGCCGAGATGAACCCGCACTGGGAGATGCGGTTGTGGACGGACGACAACCTGCCGCCGATCCTCAACCGCAACGCCTGGGACGCCTGCGGCAACGTCGGCGGCACGCCCGGCTGCGTGATGCGCTCGGATATCCTGCGGCTGGAGATCTTGGCCCGGTTCGGAGGGGTCTACCTCGACACCGACGTGAAGCCGGTGCGGCCGCTGGACGAGATGTGCCCCCCCGAGGTCGTCGCCTGGGCGGCGTGCGAGCAACTCGACATTGTGACCAACGCCGCGATGGGCTTCCCCGCCAATCACCCGGCGATGTGGCGCATGGTGGCGATGGTCGAGGAGTCGTTCTTCGAGCGGCGGTACGTCGGTGATCAAGCCGGTCCGGGCCTGATCGCACGGGTGGTCACGCAGTACGACGATGTGACGCTGTACCCACCGGCATACTTCCACCCGACGGTCGGAGAGTCGAAGTCCAATCCTCACACGAAGCACTTCCTCTTGAGCGAACATCTCTTTGCGGGGACGTGGGTGGAAGAGAACCGTCCGCGACATGATCGCCTTTGGATGGCGAACGCGGTCAATGAACAGCGTGCACCGCCGTCGCATTGATGACCACCGCCTTGCCGTCGGCCGAGGCGACTTTGCCCACCACAACCAGTTCCGACAACTCCTTCATCCCGCGGCGGCCCTTCATGTCGGTGCGGAGGATCTGGTCCTTGGCGTCCACGACCCGCACGGTGACGGAGTTGGCGAGGATGTCCTCCTTGGTCTCGCAGCAATAGTCCCAGGGCTTGGAGCACTTGTCGTCCGGGTTCTCGTTGCAGGCCTTGAGCCCTCGGCCCATGAGCGTGAAGACGGCGCGGCCCGCAACGAACGGCTCCTTGCTCCCGCCGACGCGGCCGCGGAGCACGACCTCGTCACCGGCCTTGAGTGTCCCCTCACCCCCGGCCCTGCGGGCCTCCGAGACGTCCTTGGCGTTCTCCGGCGGCTTCTCGACGAAGAAGCCGGTCGGCAGCGGGGCCTTTGGAACATGCATCGAGACTGCGGTGAGCACCAGCGCGTCGGTCCCGTTGGCGGTTTCGACCTTGCCGGTCACAAACACCTCCGCGCCCGGCTTGAGCCCGTGCTGGCCGTTCAGCCCGGCCCGAAGCGGCCTGCCGCCGGCGTCCACGATCTGCACCGTCGCACGCCCTTGGGCCGGGATGTCGCACGCGGTGTCGGGCAGCGTGTCCGAGGGCGGACAGCATCCCTTGCGGGTCGACTCGTCCACCAGCGTGAACATCGCGCGGTTCTCGACGAAGGCGTCCTTCGACATCGCCACGTTCCCGCGCACCGTGATGGTCTGGCCCACCTTGGCCGACTTCATCGCGGCGGTGATCTCCAGCGCGTCGGCGGGCAGTTCCGGCTTGAGCATCGTCTTCACATCCGCCACGCTCTTGATCTGCGCCATCGCCTCCGTCGGCGTCAGCACGCCGAGCCCCGCCGCACCGGCGATCAGCATCGCCGCCACGGCCATCGCCTTGATCGCCCCCGTCGTCCGCATCGTCGCCGTCTTCATGTCGAAACTCCTTGTGAACACCGTTGCAATCATCTCGCCGCGCGGCACGCGCCGCGGCGGCGTGTCAGGTCATCACTACACCGCCTTGAGGGCGACGGGGATCGTCGGCCTCAGGCATCGAATCGCCGGCGGAAGCGCGCCCACGACGCCCAGGGCCAGGCCCGTCAGCAGCCCCAGCCCGATCACCGCCTCGTCGATACGCAGCCCGAACGCCCCCATCGAGAACCGCACCGCCAGCCCGTCGAGCAGGAACACGCCCACCGCGCACGCGAGCAGGCCGCCCGCCGCCGTCGCCAGCGTCGATTCCTGGATCATCGACCAGACGATCGCCAGCCGCCGGTAGCCGATGGATTGCAGCGTCCCGAGTTCGCGGATGCGCGAGGCGAACGCGGCGTACATCGTGTTGAGCCCGCCGAAGAGCCCGCCCACGGCGATCAGCCCCGCCGTCACCCACGCGACGATCTTGATCGGCCCGAAGAAGGCGGCGAGCTTGCCGTAGTACTCGCGCTCGGTCATCGGCACCAGTTCCAGGTCGGGCCGGGTCTTGGTGAAGGCCGCCACGTCGCCGAACTCCGCGCCCTGGCCCGTCGCCTCGTTGTACGGGTCGAGCGTCATGACGACGCACGAGATGGTCTCGCGCTTGGTCGCGGTCATCAGGTCCGCCAGCGGCAGCCACACCTCGGCCTCGACGACCGTCCCCGGCGCGCTGAAGCGCCCCACGATGGTCCACGGCCTCCCATCGATGACCAGCGCCGTGCCGATCGCCACGTCGCGCTCGGCGACCCCCAGCACCGTCCCCGCCATGCGACCCACCAAAACCTCATCCGCGCCTGACTGGGGCCAGCGTCCCTCGGTCAGCGACACCAACTCGTGGACCAGCGCCGCCGCGGGCGTGACACCGCGCAGCATGACCTGCCGCCCCCCCGCCCCCCCCGCCCCCCTCGTCCCTGTGCGCGTGCCGCTCTCGCCCGTCGATGTCCCGACCGCCCCCGCCGCACCCACGCCCACCGGCAGCATCACGTGCACCTCGGGCGAGACGTACGCCACGCCCGCCCGCGTGCGGATGCCCGGCACGCTGGCCGCGAGCACCCCCGGCGTCGCGGCGGGGATCTCCGAGCGTTCGACGCTCTCCTCGCTCCCCGCGCCCAGCAGGATGACGTTGTGCTCCCCGCCGGTGGCCCGCAGGGCCGCGCTCATGCCGCGCACGAACCCGCCCGCGACCAAAATGAGCAGCACCACCATCGCCGCCCCGGCGACGGAAAGAAACAGCCGCGAGGGCGATCGCCCCAGGTTGCGGACGGCATAGGCAAAGGGAAGAAGTCGCATGGAGTCCTTTCTCACACCGCCCGGAAGCAACTGGCGATCTCGCGCCGTCCCGCCCGCCACGCGGGCACCAGGCCAGCCACGATCCCCACGCCCGCGGAGATGACCAGGCCCCAGGCCAGCACCGACCACGACGCGCTCACGCTGATCGACAGGCCCTCCTGCGAGAGCGAGAAGTTGCCGAAGTGGACCACCGACAGGGCGATGCCCGTGCCCAGCGCGCCCCCCAGCAGCCCGATGAGCATCCCCTCGCTGACGATCAGCCGGGCGATGAGCCCGGAGCGGAACCCCAGCGTCTGCAAGACCGCGTGCTCCTTGATCCGGTCCTGCACGCTCAGCACGATCGCGTTGGCCACCAGCGCGAGCACCGCCGCCAGGCACCCCCAGCCCAGCCACCGCGTGAACTTCACGATCTCCACGATGTCGGCCCCGGCCTGCGCAACGAAGGCCTTCTCCGGGCTGGTCATCGTCGGGTCGGCCTCGGCGGCGAACTCGGCGTCGATCGCCTCGGCCACCTGCTCCATCTTCGCCGGGTCATCGACGCGGACGGTGAACTGCGTGACGCTGCCCAGGCCGCCGCCCTTGCCAGCGGCCTGCTGGAGGAAGTCGAGGTGGACATAGGCGACGTTCTGGTCCTGCGGCTCGGGGGAGCGGATGATCCCCGCGACGGTGACGGTGATGCCCGAGGCGTCGAAGGACTGGCCCACCCGGAAGCCGCGCCGGGCCGCCAGCGTCTCGCCCACCAGGGCCGAGTCGGAGCGCTTCTCCCACTCGGCGACTGACCCCGAGATGAGTTGCCACTTGCCCGCCCAGCCCGTGGGACCCGCCCCGCCGCCCTGCGGCCCGACCAAGTCCTCGCGGGGCACGCCCCGGAACGTGACCACGTCCAGCGACGCCCGGCAGTTGTTGACCACGATCTTGACCGGCACCGCCGAGACGACGCCCGGGATCTTCTCGATCCGGTCCACGTAGAACTGCGGCAAGCGGCTGGCGGCGGGGCAGAAACGGTTCGCGCGGTAGACCACCAGCGTGGTGTCGTCCGCCGCGGCTTGCGTGGACTGCCGCACGCCTTCTTGCAGCGTCTGCACGGCGATGAACAGGAACATGGCGATGGCGACGCCGCAGAGCGTGAGCACGCTGCGGACGCGGTGCCGCCACAACTGCTTGAAGACAACGGGCATGAACTTGGGCGCGATCATGGTTCAGGCCTCCTGAGGAACGAGGGCCGCGCGGCGGGCGGCGAGGTGTTCTGCTTCGACCAGACGGCCCTTCTCCAGGTGCAGCGTCCGCTTGGCGTAGGCCGCGCTCTTGGCGTCGTGGGTCACGATGATGAGGGTCTTGCCCAGGTCCTCGCAGAGCCGGACCATGAGCTCCATGATGGCCTTGGCCGAATCCTGGTCGAGGTCGCCGGTCGGCTCGTCGCCCACGATGATGGTGGGGTCGGTCACGATGGCCCGCGCGATGGCGACGCGCTGCTCCTGCCCGCCCGAGAGTTGCCGCGGGTAGTGGTCGTGGCGGTCGGCGATCCCGACCAGCTGCATGGCGGTCTGCACCTTCTCGTGCCGGTCCTTGGCGGACATGCTGTGCAGCAGCAGGGGGAGCTCGACGTTCTCGTAGGCGGTGAGCACGGGCACGAGGTTGTAGAGCTGGAAGACGTAGCCCACGTTCACGCTCCGCCAGTCGGCGAGCCTGGACCGCGAGAGCGTGGCGATGTCGGTGCCGCCTATGACCAGTTGCCCGCCGCTGGGACGGTCGATCCCGGCGATGAGGTTCAGGAGCGTGGTCTTGCCGCTGCCCGAGGGGCCCATGAGCGCGAGGAAGTCGCCCGCGGGCACGTCGAGGTCGAGCTCCTGCAAGGGGGTGATGGTGTTGTCGCCCTTCTTGTAGGTCTTGGTGAGCCGGCGGCACTGGATGAGCAGCGGGCCGGAATCGGAGCTGCGTGCGTGCGTGTGGTTGGTCGTCATGGGGTTGCTCGTTGATGCCGCGTGCTTGTCACGGCGATGGGCGGACACTGGGCGTTACGGTGTTGAGGGGGCGGGGTTGAACGTGGCGTCGGTGCGTTCGCCCAGCACGTTGAGCCGCGTGCCGTCCTGGATCGCGGGCGGGGCGGGCGGGTCAAGGATGATCCGGTCGGTGAGGCGAAGGCCGCCGGTCACGATGGTGAACCCTTCGTCAGCCGAAGGCATGGTGGCGACGTCTCGGCGGCGGGCGACGGGGCTTCCTCCCGAGTTGTCCACGACCCAGACCAGACCCTTGCCGTCGCCGGCCACGGTCACGGCGGCTGTGGGGACCAGCAGCGTCATCGTGCCGGTGTCGTGCGGACCGCCAGCCGCGTCTCCGCCGCCAGAGGGGCTTCGGCGCTGCGCCTTCCCCGCGGGCGCGTGGAACTTGACGCGCGTGAGCATCTCGGGCTTGAGCACGGGCGAGGGCGCATCGAGGGCCACCTTGAACTGCACGGTGTTCCGCTGGATGTTGGCCTCGTGGACCACCCGTGTGACCACGCCGCTGAAGGTCTGGTCGGAGAGTGCTTCGGTGGTCACCATCGCGCGCGTGCCGACGCCGACCTTGGCCGCGTCCGCCAAAGGTACATCCACACGCACTTGCAACTTCTCGGGGTCATAGACCCGCAGGACCGCGCCGGTCATGCTCCCCGCCTGGCCGGGGTCGCCGCCCTTGCCGCTCATGCTGATCCTCGATCCGGGCTCGACCAGTCGGGCGAGCACCACGCCCCCCACGGGGGAGCGCACTTCCATCCTGGCGAGCCGCAGCGCGGCCTCGTCGCGCAGCACGTGGGCGGCGGCGTGGGCCGCCTCTGCCTGCGCCAGCGCGGCGCGGGATTCGCTCGCCGCCTTCTCCGCCGTTACGACCTTCGCCTCCAGGCCGGAAAGACGGATCTCCATGCGCCGGAACGCCCCTTCGCTCAGTCCGCCGGCGGCGACCAAGCCGCGCTTGCTCGCGACCTCGTCCCGCAACTCGGCGGCGGCGCTTCGTTCGACCTCGACCTGTGATTCGGCGGTCGCGAGCGCCGCACGAGCGCGGGCGACGTCCGTGTCGCGCTCGGCGACGGTCGCTTCCGCCGCCCGCCGGCTGAGCCGCGCGTCCTCGTCGATGAGATGGGCGACAGCCTGGCCCGCCTCGATGCGCTCGCCCTCGAGCACCAGCACGTCCCGCACCACGCCCTCGGCCAAGGCGGGGACGCTGACAGCGAACGGCGCGGGCTCAATCCACCCCGGGGCCTGCACAATGGCGGGGCCGAGGGGCGCATCATGCGGCGGCGCCTCGGGGTCGCTCGGCGACCCGGGTGCGGCGCTCGTGCCCGCGGCTTGGACGGTCTCCTTCGGGATCGCGGCGGCGACATGCACCGCGAGCCGAGGCCGGAGCGCATCGCGGGCGGCGTACGCGAGCAGGCCGCCGGTCGCCAGCAGCACGGCGGCGGGAATGAGCAGCCGCGTCGCCCAGCGCGCCCTGGGGCGCGCGATGACGGTGGTGCTCCCCGCCGATGACGGCGGGGGCTGGGTGTTAGGCGAGGTGGTTTGCGGGCCCCGACGGAGCGCCCGCAGATCGGTCTGCGTGGTGGCCATGAGTGGTTCCTGCACTTTGAGGGCGGCCGGGCATCGACAAGGGAGCCACGGCGCGTCAAGCGAAGTCACGCCCCGCACGCTCGGCGTGGAGCCGGACGCGCAAGGCCGATGCGGACGCGCAAGACAAGGAGCGTCCGGTGCAGGATGTGGCTAGACCAGCAGCGCGCAGTGCCACCGCTGCGCATCGCGGTTGGCTTTCAGGTGCGGCGGGTAATGAGCCCAGCCGGGCGGATGCGGCGCAACAAGGGCCTCGGGTGCCTCCATCGTCCACAGCACGGCGAGGGCGAAGGTCGCCAGTGCGTTCCATTGCTGCTCAAAGGCCGGGAGACGCGCCTCGGCGCTGATGCCTGTGCCGGCGGATGTGCCTTGGCACGACGGGCAGGACGGGCACTTGCCGGGAGGAGACGGCTGATCGTGGTCGGGGCGATCCTGAGACTGGTCCTGCGAGTCGTCACGCGGCTGATCCTGACACGGCTGTTCCGCTGGTCCTTCGTCCGTTCGCGTTTCGCCGACACAGCCGCCGCAGCATGAGTCCGATTCAGCCGCCGCGACATGTTTTCCGGCACACGCCCCGCCCGCGAGCGCCGCGGCCTGGCAGCAGCACAACGGCGTGACCACGCCGATGAGCAGGGCGACCAAGATGCGGAGCAAGGGGTGACGCATGGAATACATCAGTATATCGGCCGAACGCAGGCCAGATTCACTTTACGCCCGGCCCCGCTTCCCGTTCGCCCGACGTGAGCCCGCTGGACCCTTCCGTGTCCCCAACAACCGGAGGCCATTACCAATCACTAAGAGGCTTGCTCCGACATCCGCAAGAACGGCCATCCACATCGTCCCCAGCCCGGCCAGGGTCAACGCGAAGAAGACGACCTTGATGCCGATGGCCCAGGCGATGTTCTGGGTCAGGATCGCCCCGGTTCGCCGGGAAAGCAGAACGAACCCCGGCACGCCCCGCAGGTCATCCTGCATGAGGGCCACGTCGGCTGTCTCCAGCGCCGTGTCGGTGCCCGCAGCGCCCATGGCAAAGCCGATCGTGGACTTGGCAAGGGCCGGGGCGTCGTTTACGCCGTCGCCGACCATGCCGATCGCGTCCCCGTGCTCCTTCGTGAGACGCTCGAGCTCGGCTAGCTTGTCCTCCGGGAGCATCCCGCCGCGGGCCTCGTCGATACCGACCGCCTTGGCGATGGCCGAGGCGGTGGTCTGATTGTCGCCCGAGAGCATCAGCGTCTTGATTCCCAGTTCGTGGAGCGACCGGATCGCCTCGACGCTGCTCGCCCGGGGCGTATCCGCGACGGCGATGATGCCCAGCACCGCGCTGGCCGACGCGACCACGATCGCCGTCTTGCCTTGGGCCTCAAACTGGCCAAGCGTCGCCTCGACCTCGGGCGAGCATACTCCCCGCTCTTCGGCGAGGCGGTGGTTGCCGACGAAGTACGCCGCGCCGTCGATGCGTCCTTCCACTCCGCGACCCGTGAGCGACTTGAACGCTTCGACGCTCGCACGCTCGCCGTTCCAGGCCGCGACCACGGCAAGCGCCACCGGGTGCTGCGAAAGCGCATCGAGGCTCGCGGCGATCCGCAACACTTCATCCTTGCTCGCGCGGCCCACGGGCTGCACATCCGTCACGCGGGGCTTGCCCTCGGTGATGGTCCCGGTCTTGTCCAGGGCGACGACCTTGAGTTTTCGGCCATTCTCCAGATGCACGCCGCCCTTGATGAGGATCCCGCGTCGCGCGGCCGCCGTCAGCCCGCTCACGACCGTCACGGGCGTCGAGATCACCAGCGCGCAGGGGCAGGCGATGACGAGCAGCACCAGCGCCTTGTAAAGCCAGGGGTAGAACGTCTCGCCAAACGCCAGCCACGGGACGACCGCGACCAGCACCGCGACCACGCACACGATGGGCGTGTAGACGCGCGCGAAGCTGTCCACAAACCGCTGCGTCGGTGCCCGGCTCCCCTGCGCCTCCTGGACGGTCCTGATGATCTTGGCGAGCGTGGTCTGGTCCTTGCCGCCGGTGGTCTTAAACTCCAGCACACCCGACTCGTTGATCGTCCCGGCGAAGACCTTGTCGCCCGGCTTCTTGTCCACGGGCACGCTCTCGCCCGTGACCGGGGCCTGGTTCACGCTCGACTCGCCCGCGACCACCACGCCGTCGAGCGCGAGCCGCTCGCCGGGCTTGACTTGCACGACAGCGCCGACGAGAACCCCGCTCGCGGGCGTGACCTTCCAGGCACCATCGGGCTGCTTCACGCTCGCCTCATCAGGGGCCATCGCCATCAGGCCCATGACGGCGTTGCGGGCCCGGTCGAGCGCCTTGGCCTCGATCAACTCCGCGAGCGCGAAGAGGAAGGTGACCAGCGCGATCTCCGGCCACGCCCCGATGAACGCCCCGCCGATGACCGCCACCGTCATCAGGAAGTTGATGTTGAGCGTGAAGGACTTCAGCGCGATCCAGCCTTTGCGCAGGGTTGGCAAGCCGCAAAGAAGGATCGAAGCGGCGGACATCGCGATGACGACCGGCGACGTCTCCTCCATGCCCGCGAAGTACATCGCCTCTGCGCCCGCGGCGAGCAGGCCCCCGAGGATGAACAGCGATGATCGCAAACGCTGCTGCGCCCGAGGAGGTTGCCGTGTACGACAGCCGCGAGTAGAACAACTCTCATCGCTCTCGATCGCGGAATCAACCACTCCCGGCAGACCGATTTCGTTGAGTTCAGAAAGAATGCGGGCCGGATCAAGGGCGTCCGTGTGCTCAACTACAACGCGGCGCATCATCAGGTCGCAACGGATACCGATCACACCGCCCATGCCGAGTAACGACCGACGGATGATCGTCTCTTCGGTCGGGCAGTCCATTGCTGGAACTTGGATCGTGGTTAGTCTCATCGTGGTGTCGCGGGCCTCTCGTGGGCTCCCGACTCCAACCGAACCCGGATCTTGGAACCGGCAGGTGGCAAGCCAGGAAACCGAACGGAGTACTTGGCATGCTTTGGGCCTGTCTGCACCCGACGTGAAGCGCCGCGCGGCCCGAGCTGCGTGGTGTGAGGTGATGAAGCCCGGCCGTAGTTCACGATGGCATCGTGGACGACAACGCCGTCGGGCGACGTGACGGTGATGTCAAGGTGGCCGCCGGCCACGGCTTCCGCCTCCTCGAGTTGCCCGCTCACAAGCAAGTCTCCGTCGGCGTTCTCGGCAGTGGGTGTATGAGCAAGGGGCCGCGTTGCCGCTGACTCGATCGTCACGTCGCCGGATGACACCAAGTCCGCACGGGGCGTGGCGCATCCGCCAAGGAGCATGAGACCGGAAACAAAGATGAGGTTCAGAATCGCAATTCGCATAGAGAGTCCTTTCAAACGCAGACAACACGCAGAGCACACTCGACACGTTGCCCGGCAACCAGACTTACAGAGGCCGAAGCGTCGTACTTCACACATCGTGACGCCGTGCCAAGCCCGGCGCGGGGCCTTCGCCGCGCCGGGCTCGCTGCAGCTGTCATTTCGAGATGGGGAACCCGCCAACAGACTTGCTCCCCTTGCCGTCATCAATCTCGACCCACAACTGAGCTCCGGCGGGGATCGGATTGGGCACGTCGGCGTGGGCGTGGTACTCCTTGCCGTCGCCGTCGGCCTTCTGCTTCATCGCGCCCTTGCCATCCTGCGAACCGATCCAGACGCGGACCGCGGCGGGCTTGGCGGGGCTCCCCGAGAGCTTAATGTCGAGGTGGGCCTCGCTGCCGGCCTTGATCTCGCCCGAGACGGACACTGTCCACGCGCCGATGGTGGCCGTGCCGATCGCCCCGCCCTCGCCGTGGCCGTGGTCGCCGTGGTCGCCGTGGTCGCCCCCGGCCTTGCCCGCGGGCGCTGCGGCGCCGGGCTTGGCGTGGTCGTGCCCGTCATCCTCCTTGTGACCGTGGCCGTGATCGCCCTTGGCCTTGCACTCAGCGCACTCGCCGTGCGCAACGAACTTGAGGCTGTTGCCCTCGCGCAGCCACAGGTGTGCCTCGCCGTCGTCGGCAGTGACGAAGTACTGGGTGTCAGCGGGGCTGCGCTGCGCGGCTCCCTGGCCCATCATCGCGGCTAGTGACGCGGTCAGACCAACGCCAGCGATCAGGCCAAGGACGACAGACGAACTGTTCGGACTCTTCATGGTGATGCTCCAAAGTCAAGGCGACCGGGCGCGGGCCGCCGGGACGTGTCTTCAGTGTGCCGCCCGGCCGCGCCGCCGGGTCGGTGTGCGATGATCGCACTGCTTACTGCTTGAGATCGAACCCGGCGAGGTGCTTAGCGCCGCTGGGGGTCTCGACTTCCACCCAGAGCTTGCTGCCCGCGGGGAGCGGTTTGGGCACCTCGGCGTGCGCGTGCCATCCATCACCTTCGGCCTCAGCCTTTCCCTTGATCGAGCCTTTGCCGTCCTGGGTTCCGACCCACACACGCACCGCCGCGGGTTTGCCCGCTCCTCCGGAGACGCTGATGTCGAAGGTCGCCTCGCCCCCCGGCGTGACGTCCCCTTCGCGAGCGGCGACGATCGTCATGCCGCCCGCCGACTGGCTACCCAGTTCGGTCTTGGGGCCGTGCCCATGGCCGTCCTTGTGATCGTGGTCGTCCCCATCCTTGTGGTCGTGCTTGTCTCCCGCCTTGTGATCGTGCCCGTCGCCATCTTTGTGGTCGTGGCCGTCACCTTTGGCGGCGGGCCTGGCGGGCGCTTCAGACTTCTTCTCGCAGCCGGTCAGGCCAGCGGAGAAGGCGAGCAGCGGGACGGTGAGAACGAGTGCGAGCGTGCGAACGGTGTTCATGCCAATGTCTCCTTGCAATCAGGTTGAGGGAGCGGACTTCCTCGTGGAACGACGCAGCAAGCGGGTGAGCAGTCGGGGACTCCCGGATGCCTCGCGCTTGACCCTAAACGCCAGGGCGTAACCGGCGGGGACCACGAAAAGGTTGAGAAACGTGGACGAGACCAGCCCGCCCAGCACGACGATCGCAAGCGGGGCGAGCAGTTCGCTGCCGGGCTTACCCTTGGCCAGCGCGAGCGGCACGAGCCCGAGCATCGCGGCCAACGCCGTCATCAGGATCGGCACCAGTCTTTCAAGTGACCCTTGGATGATCGAGTCACCGATCGTCTTGCTCTCATGCTCCTGGAGATGGTCATAGTGGTTGACCAGCAGGATCCCGTTGCGAACGGCGATGCCGAAGAGGGTCACGAATCCCACCATGCTGGCGATAGAGATGACCGGGGCGACATAGCGCGAGGACGACAGGCCAAAGAGCGACAGCGTGTTACCGGCAATCGACGGGCTCTCCGTCAGGTAGATAGCGGCAATGCCGCCAATCAGCGCGAGCGGCAGGTTGAGCATCACCAGCAGGGCGACGCGGGCCTTGCCGGTCGAGAGCTGCAAGAGCAGGAACATGAAGACCGCTACGCCCGCGCCCATGATGAGGATGGTGCGGCTGGCGGACTGCTGGGCCTCAAACTGCCCACCGTAGTGGACCGTGTACCCGGCCTTTTGAACGATCGGGTCGACCTTGGCTTGCACCTGCGCGACCAGTTGCCCGAGGTTGTAGCCGTCGGCGACGTTGGTGGAAATCACCGCTTTTCGTTGGGCGTTCTCGCGGGCGATGAGGTTGCTGGTCTTCTCCGGACCGATGTCGGCGACTTCGCGCAGGCGAACGATCGCCCCGCCTACGCCCCGCAGTTGCAGGTCCATGATCTGGTCAATCCGCTCCCGCTCGCTCTCGGCAAGGCGAACGACCATCTCATAGCGACGCACGCCCTGATTCACCTCGGCGACGGCTTCGCCATAGAGAGCCTGCTGCACCTGCTCCGCGGCCGACGCGGGCGAAAGCCCGGCGGCGACCAGATCCTGCGGTCGGTATCGAATCGGGAGTGAGGTGATCATGATCTCGCGATTGGCGGCCACGTCGCGGGTGCCGGGAATCGGCTTGATCGCCGCCTCGATCTCCTTGGCGAGCGAGCGCAGGACGTTGAGGTCGTCGCCGTACACGTTGATGGCGATGGCTGCGGGCGTGCCCGACAGCACGTGGCTCAGGCGGTGCTCGATCGGCTGGCCGACCATTGTGGTGATACCTGGGATGTTGGCGATGATGCGATCGATGGCGGCCCTGACCCTGTCCTGATCGACTCCCGCTTTCATCGTGACTTCGATCTCGGAACTGCTTACCGGCTCGGCGTGCTCATCGCGCTCGGCCCGCCCGGTGCGCCGCGTCACGCTCGAGACGCCTTCGATCTGGGCCATCTGGGCCTCGACGCCAGTGGCCAGGCGATTGCTCTCGACGAGCGATGTGCCAGGCGGCGCGAGCAGGAAAACAGTAAAAGTGCCTTCCTTGAATGCGGGCAGGAACGATGTACCGAACGTGGACATGAGCAGCAACGAAGCCACCGTGAGCACGCCCGCGCCCCCGAGAACCAGTCCGCGGTTGCGGACGCTCGCGCGGAGCAGCGGCTCGTACCGACGCTTGAGCCAGCGGACGAGCCACCCGTCATGCTCCCCATGCCCGCTCGACTCGCCGGAGCGCCCGCCCTTCTTTCCGAACGCGCCGGCGAAGAGCCACTTGCACAGCGCGGGCGTGACCGTCAGGGCCACGATCAGCGAGGCCATGATCGAGATGATGTACGCGATGCCCAGAGGCTGAAAGAACCGGCCTTCAAGCCCCTGCAGGAACAAGAGCGGCACGAAGACCATGCAGATGATGATGGTCGCGAACACCACCGACGATCGGATCTCGTTGCTCGCGTTGTAGATCACCTCAACGAGGCCTTTGCGCTCGTCCTCGGGCAGCCCGTCGTTCTCCTTGAGCCGCCGCAGGACGTTCTCCACGTCGATGATGGCGTCGTCCACCAGTTCGCCGATCGCCACGGCCAGTCCGCCCAGCGTCATGACGTTGATCGAGAGGCCCCACGCCCACAGCAGCAGGATCGCCACGGCGAGCGAGAGCGGCAGAGCGGTCAGCGTCACGATCGTGGCCCGTACGTTGAGCAGGAACAGGATCAGGATGACCGCCACGATGATGCTCGCCTCGATCAAGACCTTGACCACGCCGTTGATCGACCGCTCGATGAACCGCGCGGCCCGGAAGGGGTCCCGGTTCAGGACCATGCCCTTGGGCATGGCCGCCTCGGCCTGATCGAGCACCCGGTCGATCTGCTCGGTGAGGTTGAGGGTGTTGGTTCCCGGGCTCTTCTGAACGCTGATGACCACGCCCGGCAGCGCCCGGTCGGACGCGGTTCCCCGCTTGGGCGAGGGGCCGAGCCGCACGTCGGCCACCTGCCCGATCGTCACCGCCGCGCCGTTGTGATAGCGCACCAGCGTGTTCTTGATGTCCTCGGCGCTGGTGACACGGGCGGTCTGGCGGATGGGCAGTTCCTGATTCTCCCAGTTGGGGACATACCCGGCGCTGGCCGTGGAGTGCGCGCCCTTGGCCGCCGCGACCACGTCGGAGATGGTCAGGCCGTACAGGGCGAGTTGGTCCTGATTGACGTTGATCTGGTACTGCGGAAGTTCACCGCCGATGGCGACGACCTGAGCGACGCCCGGGACCGCGAGCAGCTTGTTCCGCAGATCGAACTCGGCGAATGATCGCATGTCGAGCGGGCTGACCGAGCCATCGGGGCTGGACAGGGCCATGAGCATGATCTCGCCGGTAATACTGGTGACGGGCGTGATCTCTGCGTGCGCGCCGGGCGGGAGCGACTCACGCACTGCGGACAATCGCTCGGAGACCAGTTGCCGCGCGCGGTAGATATCGGTGCCCCAGTCAAACTCGACCCACACGATGGAGAGGCTGGTGGCCGAAGCGCTCCGGACCCGCCGCGTACCCGGCAGACCGTTGACCGCCGTCTCGATCGGGAAGGTGACGTTGAGTTCCACCTCGTCGGCGGCCAATCCCCCCGCCTCGGTCATCACGACGACCGTGGGTGCGTTGAGCTCGGGAAAGACATCCACCGGCATGTTCTTGATCTTGAGCCCGGCAAAGACGAGCAGCAGCCCTGCGAAGACGACCACGAGGGAGGACTGGCGCAGAGAGAAGGCGATGAGCTTCGCGAGCATGGCTTAGTGGCTCCCTTCGTGGAATGTTCCGTCGGAGTGGAAGTGACCCGCCTTCTCTGCGGAACCGCTCGTCGCCAGCATCAGCTGGAAGTTGCCGCCGAGGACGATCTCGTCACCTTCCTTCACGCCACTGGCGATCACCACCCATCGCCCGTCGGAGAGGCCGAGATCCGCCTCTATGCGGATGACCTTGTCGGGGTTGGCGGGATCGCGGCGGAAGATGATCGCCCGCGCGCCGTCGCGCACGACGGCGGACTGGGGGATCGCCAGTTCCTCGGTTCCCCCTGCGAGCGTGACTTCGAGGTGCGCCGACACGCCCGCGCGTGCCCAGGGTGCGAGCGCCTCGGGAATCACAACAAGGTCCACCGTGCGTTCATCCGGGTCGGCGGAGAGTCCGATCCGGAGCTCCCCGTTCATCGCGTCTTCGAGCGGCACACTTCCGCCCTGAGGCGGTGCGATCCTCGCCTCAAGGCCGTTGCGGAGCCTTCCGAGGTCGGACTGCAAACCACGCGCTCTAAACCTAATCTGATCCGGCTGAACGACCGTCACGATCTGCCCGTTCTCCTCCGCGAGACCGCCCGGCGTGATCCCGATCGCTTCAACGACGCCCGGCGCGACGGCGCAGACGACGAAACCGCCACCGGCCTCCAAGTCACCGTGGCCGCTTCCGCAATTGCTGCCTCGTTCCAGCGAATCACGTCTAGACTTCAGAGACCGGAGCTCGGCTTCGGCTTGCTTTTGCTGTGCTTGCAGCTCCGCCTCCTTCTCCATGACGTCCGCTAGTTCGGCCTGCGTGGCGTTGAGTGTGGCGCGAGCTTCGGTGAACTGGGCGGCACTCCCGCCGCCAGCCGCTCGCAGATCCTCGAGTTGCTTGAGACGCTCTTGCCAGAGCAAGACCTTGTCCGCAAGGCTCTGCTCGTGCCGACGATGGGCCTCCCTAAGTGGCCCCATCGAGTCGACCCGTGCCTGGTTCGCAGTGATTTGCTCGTGAAGGTCGCGCCATGCCGCGGCATCGACTCTGTACAGCGGTGTGCCCGGCTCCACTGACTGGTATTGGCTAACCAAGACCTCCACGCGGCCGGAAAGCGGCGTGCGGTACTCACGCCGCGCTGTGGGAAGGAACTCGAAGCGACCGGGCACGCGGAGCGTCTGCGCGACGCTTCGAGATTCCACGCGTGCGAAGGTGATGCCGAGGTTCTGTCGGACCGATGCGGGGATGTCCACGCGGTTGGAGGGAGCGGCTTCAGCGTCCTTTCCCGCGCTTCCTCCGGCTCCGGCTCCCTCGCTCCCGTGGTCGTGCCCGTCGTCCGAGCCGTGGGCGGCATCCTTCTTCTCGCAGCCGGTAAGCGCCAGAGCGAACGGCATGGACAGAGACAACCCGCCGATGAGCAGGATCTTCGAGA
Organism: Phycisphaeraceae bacterium; assembly: GCA_019636535.1. Taxonomy (GTDB): domain Bacteria; phylum Planctomycetota; class Phycisphaerae; order Phycisphaerales; family UBA1924; genus JAHBK01. The sequence goes on from JAHBXK010000035.1 coordinate 20,409, forward strand.
TGGCGGCGAACGTGTTCTTCATGGTGTGTTCCTTGTCACAAGCCGATCAGCGGCCGGAGCCGCCGGAGGGCGTGTTGGAGTTGGGGGCGGTGATCGAATCGGAGACGCCGGGCGCTGCGGAGCCACCATCGGGTTTGTGCACGGGAGCCGGAGTGGAAGGCCAGACGGAAGGCACGGGGCCGAAGATCTCGTCGAGATCGATCGCCGCGATCGCCTCGTCACGTGCCGCCTCGACCAGCCCGACCTTGGCAGCCTGCTGGCGTGTCAGACTCTCCAGCAGCACGAGCGTGTTGACCTCGCCGAGACGGGCCACCTGGCGGGCATCGACGTACTGCGCATCCACCAGCGGCACGATCTCTGTCTCCAGCGTCGATCGACGCTGGGCTGCGGCCGCGAGTCGGACCTCCGCCGCGCGCAGCGCCGCGACGGTCTGTTCCAACGCCGCCTCGGCGGCGGCACGCGCGACCTCACGCTGCGCTCGCGCCTCGGCGATCCCGCGTCGGTTGGCGTTCAGGATCGGGATCGGCACGGACAGCCCCAGGAGAACCTGATCCTGCCCGTCCTCGTTCCCGTACCCCGGGCCAATGTGCAAGTCCGGGTACTGCTTGCGAACCTCAAGTTCCAGGGCCTTCTCGGCGGCCTCGTACTCGGCTGCCGCGACAAGCATCGCCGGGCTGCTCCGCTCGATGTGCGATGCCGTATTGCTCGGAGCGGAGGCGATCCGCACGGGACCGATGCCCAGCGCCAGTAGCCGGAACGGAGCGTCGGGCGACATCCCCATGAGTTGACGCAGCCGCAGTTCCGCTTCGCGGGTCCGAGACTCAAGCAAGGCGAGGTCCGCGGCCTTTGTCGCCTTCTCGATCCGGAAGAGACGTGCCTCGGTCCTGGCCATCTCTCCCGCAAGTTCCATCTTGTCGACCACCGAGAGGATTTGATCCACGCGGGACAAGAAGTCACGCGTGACCGCTAGTTGCGCGTCCATCGCAGACCATTCGCTCCAAGCGCGGCGCACCGACATCCGCACCGACCACTCGCGCTGTGCGACTCTGGCAAGCTCCGCCGCGTGCTCTACGCCCGCCCGTTGCTTCTCGATCTCCAGCCGACCGGAGATCGGGATCGTGAGACCAACGCTCGTGAACACCTTCCACGGTTCAGGGGTGCTTTCGATGATGCGTGTCAAATCGACGCCGATCGTCGGATCTTCCCAGAGCCCGGCATTCTCCGCTGTTGCCTGCGTCACTCCCGCACGAAGGCGAGCGACCCGCAGGTCGGCGTTGAAGACAACGGCGATGACCTCGGCCTCTCCGCAGCTGATGCCGTCGCGTGGATCGAACGCCACCGCCTCGCCAGATGACCCTGTGGACTTCGCCGCAAGGCTCTCCGCGAACGCCCGGACCTCCGAGCTTTCGGGCGTGCGGGCCAGGAACGCGGACTGGTGTCCGGGCATGTCCAGCGGGCGTCGCTCGTACGACTGGCAGCCGCCCGCCGCGATTGCAACAAGCCCAGCCAGCGAAAGCACTTTGAGCCGCCGCACTGTGCCTTCTGCCTCGGATTCGTGTGATCGAACCATGAAAGTCTCCAAACGGGTGGAAGCTGAATTCATCAGGACCGAACTCGACCTGGAACGGCGGCGAGCAGCCCCGAACGCAATTCAACCCAGATTGTGGTGGGAACTAGGCCAATACCCGCGCGGACGCCAAGGGGGTCCACAGCAGGAAAACGACATCGCCCGCCACGAGACGACATTCCCAGCGGCGGAGGCGGAAACGTCAGCGCTAGATCAAGAGACGAGTGGTCTTCAGCCCAAGGACCTGATCCGAAACGCTGAAATCAGGGGGCTGAACAAGAGCCGGGATGGCAAGCGGCGGCTCAAGATCCCAAGCAACCGCGATGGCGATAAGCAGCGGCACGACAAGCAAACGCAAGTCTTGCGAGTCGCCTTTGCTCGGGACCTGCTGACCATCGGGCACCGGCACATGGAGATGGCACCCACACTCGTCAAGGGGATGAAACAGAGTGCTGTGCGGGCCATCATCGTGACGCGAAGATTCCAAACAGCCGCTATCGCGGCTCGCGTGAGCATCGCAATGCCTGCAGGAATCAGCAACCGCCGTGTCGTGGCTGCCACAGTCCCCAAGGGGTATACACAGCACCCGACCCGGACCCGAAGCCATCACGCCCTGCACAATGAGCAGGAGCACGGCGACGAGTTTGACGAGGGATGGGGGCATTTGAGGGGTGTATCGGCTGGGAAGAGTATACCACTTCAGCCCGCCCTAGGTTCGGTGCCAAATTGACAGCCGTCGCGCGTAAACCAGCATGCTGTGGCTATTTGACCGGCCTAGTCGGCGAGAGTCGGTTCGTGAGGGTTGCGGATACGGACACTCAACTCACCAGATGCCATCGCACGACCGCACCAGGTGAGATGCGCCCGTCCATCCGATCCTGGCGGCGACGGGCGTGAGCGGCAGAGCCCCGTTCGACAACCGCTATCCACCCTCTATTCCAGTAACCTGCGACCTGCTCCCTTGGGGCAGGTCGCTGTGTTTTTGCGGCGGGAGATTCGCCGCGAGTGCCGCGACACCCGCGTTGAGCACGAGTACGCCCGTCTTCGTCGCCGGGTCGATCTCGATCCGATCGACGTACGACGCGATCGCCCGCCGCGATTGCTCGTCACGCCGCCCGTCGAGGATGTCCCTGATCGCGCCGATGCGCTCCCGCGCGAACCGCCGGAGCGCTGATTCGTCCGTCGCGGTGTCGCTGGCTTTGAGCGTGCGCAGACGCTCGGCCGCGTGGTCCTTCTGACGCCGCATCCGCGTGAGCTGGCCGTTGACGAGCGCCAGGTTGGCCGGGTCGAGGCCGGTTATCAATGCGCTCACCTGCACATCGATCTTGGCGATCTCGCCTTCGAGCCGCGAGATCTCGGCGGCGGTGTTGGGCGAGCCCGACCGCCCCGAGACGGCCGCCACGAACCGATCCACCGCGTCGTCCACGCACTCGCCATCGCGCAAGACCAAGGACGCCACCTGCTCCATGACCCAGGCTTCCAACTCAGCAGACCGAACGTGCGCGGAGACCGGGCAGACCGACTTGCCCATGCGCGAGTGGCCCGCGCAGACGTAGTAGCCGGTCCTGACCTCCTTGCCGAGCCCTTTGCACCCGCGCCCCTTGCGCTTGACCAGACCCCAGTAGGGCTGGCCGCAGCAGGCGCACCTCATCACGCCGCTCAGGAGCCAGCGTCCTTCCTGCTTCCCCGCGCCAGAGCACTTGGAAGCGCGGTCCATCGCCGCGGCCTGGGCCTTGTCCCAGATTGCCCGGTCCACGATCGGCGGGACGGCGTTCTCGCGGACGATCCAGTCGTCCTTGTCGGTGTGCTTCACGCGGCCCGAACACTCGCGCCCCTTCACGCGGTCGGCCCGGCCCTGCCTGACCTCGTAGAACTTGCTCTCGGTTCGGCGGTTCCAGACCAGATCGCCCCGGTAGACCGGGTTCAAGATGATCGCTCGGACCGTGGTGTGCTGCCAGAGCTTCCCGCGCGGGCTCATGACGCCGCGCCTGTTCAACTCGTCGGCGATGCCTTTGAGCCCGACGCCCTCGACGCAGAGCCGGAAGATCACCCGAACGGTCTCGACGCGCTCGGCATCGCTATGCACCAGCCGGGCCACGCACTCCTTCCCCGGCTTGCGCAGGCTCTGCCCCTTGGCGTAAGTCCCGGTCACCTTCCCGTCGGCGTTGATGACCTGACGAGCGCCGCCTTCGAGGAACCGGATCCGGTGGACCACCTCGCCGGTCGGCCCGACGATCTCGCGGTCGTAGCCGTACGGCGGCACGCGGCCCGGGTCCGAGGCGTTGAGCACCGAGGAGATCTGGCCCCGCAGCGTGTTCTGCGAGAGGCTCACCGAGAACTGGCGGTTCTGGAACTGCTTGACGACCCGGAGCACGTCCCCTTCGACGCCCTCGTTGGCGAGGTAGTCCTCGGTGACGCTGACCACACGCACGCCGGATTGGCGGAGTAGGAATCGATAGTGCTCGGTCTCGGTCGCGTCGCCCCGGCTGAACCGGTCGGAGTTCCAGACGATGACGGCGACGAACTCCCGCTTGGCCGCCTCGGCGATCATCTGCTGGAACCCGGGGCGCTTGGCGGCGCTGGTGCCGCTGATGGCGTCGTCCACGTACTCACCGATGAGCGCGTAACCGTTCTCCCCCGCCCAACGCTCGATCTCTCGGCGCTGGTCGGCCAGCGACTGCTCTTGCCGGTCGGTGGACCGGCGAAGGTAGGCGACGGCGGGCTTGGGCTGGTGGGCGATCATGCCGCAGGTCTCCCGGACGGGTCCGTCGAAGGACCCTCGGTCACAGGAGTGGCGGAGCATGCCGCGCGGTCAAGCGATGCGGGAGCAGAGTTGGAACCGCCGCCAGATGCCGCCTGCAGACGGTCCCACTCGGCCAGCAGCAGCGCGAGGATCAGGTTGGACCGCTCGCTCCATCGCGCATCGGACTCTGGCGACCGCTCACCTACTCGGGCGGTCATGGAGACGTTGCCGACGCGCTCCGAACCGCCGATTGGGCAAGTCGCTGGGCAAGTCATCGATGTCTTTGAACCCTCGGTTGCCCAATCGATGGGCCTCGGAACCGCGTTCTGGCTGCAGCAGGGGGGTTGCTGGGCAACTTGGGCAACTTGGGCAAGTGATTCAGAGGAGGGGGCTCCCGGAGAATCGAGTTCTCGTGCCGAGCCGCTCCGGCTCCCAGCGCCGCCGTTGCGCTGCCCGAGCCCGCCGTCCACACCACTCTGACCGTTCTTGAACTTCCCGGAGGGGGGGTGTTGTTTTGAGTTGCCCAAGTTGACCAACTTGCCCACCGACCGCGTTTTTGGCATCGAGAAGGCGGTTTCGGGGGGTGTCGTTTGGGCAAGTCGGGCCTCGGAAGCCTCCGAGACTTGCCCACGCACTTGCCCAATTTCGGATCGGAGAGGCTCGCGGCTCATACCACGATCTCCTCACCGGGCTTGCCGAGCAGGTGGTGCGCCTTGATGTGCAGCACCGATGGGCGGCTGCCTCCCGCCGTGACGCGCACCGTGAGGGTCTTCCGGGCAGGATCGGTACTCGCCAGCAGTTTCTTCTCGTTGAGGCGCACGCGGAGCGTCCGCTCGCTCACCGCGATCGACTCGCCATCACCGCCCTGCGACTTGGCGACGCGGTAGGCGGCGTCCGGGTTCAAGTAGAGCTCATCACCGTCGATGTAGCCGATCCGCTCTCCCATCGGCCGCCACAGTTCACTGAGACTGCTCTCGTCCCGTCGCCAGCCGCAGGGCTGTGGATCTGTTGGCCACGATCCGTCCAGCCTGGCCAGGTGCGCCCGGCCCGACGCGATCGCCGAGGCGAGCAGTTCGAGGTACCGCTGCGTTGGCTCAGCGCTCCGCTGGTGCTGGGCCTGCGCCTCGGCCGCCTCGATGAGGACCGACTTCGACTCCGCCTCGATGCGTTCCGCCTGTTCGGCGCTGACGACCTGCTCCTCGGTGGTCTCGGCCACGAAGCGCAGCAGGAGTTCGATGCACGCCTGGAGCTCGGCTAGCATGATCGGGTTGCGAGCATGCCCGCCGCCGGCCGCGAACTCCGGGCGGAGCTCGGCCACGCGCTGTTTGAACCGCGTCAAGATCTCGTCGCGCTGCCCCGCCATCCACATGCAGAACGCCGACGTGAACGCCGCGAAGCGCCCGGCGGCCGCGTGGTCCTGAACAACCTGCAGGTCCTTGCCGTCGATGTCGCCGGGAGTGAGTTGAAGGATGAACAGACGCGCACGCACCGACTCGCCCCGCACCAGATCCTCACCGGTAGCGATGATCAATCCCCGCGGCGGACGCACGGCGCGGAGCCTGCAATCGGCGGTCATGCGACTCCGTCCGCTTCCGTTGCCCTGGGCGCGGAGCAGGCGATCGGCGGCTTGGTGCAGTTTGGCGTCCGAGTAGTTCTCGCCGCTGGGCTTGAAGTCATCGACCACGAAGATCGCGTCCTTGGCCCGGAACGACAAGTCCTCAAGCGAGTTCGCGGTGGAACTCCATCCGGCCGGAAGGTTGCGCGAACCCATGCGCGGGCCGAAGAACTGCTGCACCAGCGCCGCGATCTCCGACTTGAATGCGCCCGTCCGCCCGACCAGGAACAGCGAGAAGTCCGCCCCGCCCAGGATCGCCCGGATCACCGCCGCGACCACCGGGTAGCAGACCCGCGAAGGTTCGAGGAGCAGGAAGCACACGACGGCCTTGACCGCGGATTCGAGTTCGGCACAATCCGGCGGCGCTGGAAGTTCGTAATGCGCCAGGTTGCCAGTCAGTTCGACCTGCACGTCGGTCCTCAGGCCCTCCGCGCCGATCGCACCGGCCGCGTGCAGATACACCCACTTCCCGTCGATCTCACGCCAACCCGTGTGGCCGTACACCGTCCGGCACTTGACGTCCGGGGAGAGTTGCTGGATCGCTGTACGGGCGTGCGCCTCAGCGCTGTGACCGGGGAAGACGACCGCTCGCGCTCCGAGGTGCGCAACGTGCCAGTTCATCGTGTAGAACTTCTCGGCCGGGAGCGTGAACCGAACGGGCGCGCCGTTGTTCACCCGGCCCTCAATCTCGAACCGGCGGGCGGTCTCGACGCCGTCGTCGTGCGTGACGTCGGCGATGATCCGCGCGGAGAAGTTGGTCAACTGCGTCTCAACGGGTCCGTCTTTAGTCGGCTTCAGGTAGACCAGCCCCGCCGGAACGGCCTTGTACGGGCACCCCGGCCCTGCCTCGTACTTGGCGGCGCTCGCCGCGATGCTCGCGACTTCGTCGTCCGACATCGGCGGCACGCACCGACCAGCGTTGACCCGTAGCAGTTCCTCGCGGATCTCGTCTTCGCCGAAGCTCTGCCGACGCAACGTTCCCGCGATCGAGATTAGGGTGTCGCTTCGCTGCCCGTCCGGAATCGGATCGGTCGAGTGCAGCGACGGCTTCGCCTTCCGCTGTCGCTTGCCGGTGGTGGTCTTCTTCTCGGGATTGTCGATGAGCGACTGGAGCCACGCGGGAATCTCAGCGACCTCGACATCTCCGGGGGCGCGACCCTCGACCCATTGATACCTGTTGCCGCTGGCGTGAAGGCTGGGGCCGACCACGATGTACCCGCCGTCGCCTTTGCAGTCGAGCCCTTCGGCGACGTTGCGGCTCCTGACCTTGCCGCCCGGGTGCTTGAACAGATAGTGCTGGCCGCCTCCGCCGGTGGCTGCCTCGACCGTCGCGGGCAGATCCCCGTGCTCGGCGACGAGCGCTGCGAGGGTCTTGTCGCCGTCGTGCCGCGGGTCTACGTCCAGAACGACCAGGCCGGACTCGGGGCCGGTGCAAACGCCGATGTTGGCGTCGGGCCAGGTGGACCACCACGAACGGATCTGGGCGGGGTCGTTCGAGGCGTTCTTCAGGCCGCTCTTTGTTCGCGGGTGCTTACCGATGCTCGGGCAGTCGGCCTTGCCGCACGAGCACTGGGGGTGGTCCCCGGTCGAGGTCGGCTTGTGCAGCGGGAACACGGGCCAGCCGCGCGCGGCGTACGCCAGCGCCGCTTCGAGGAGCGGATTGGTGGGGTCCGGCGCGGGCGACGGCAGTGGGGGAGTAGCGAGCGTGGTCATTCGCGCCTTCCCTTCGCCGACAACTCGGTCAGATAGCAGTCGAGTTCGGTGACGGAATAGACGACCCGCCGTCCCAGCCGCACGTGCGGGACCTTTCCTTCCTTGGTCAGCCTGGCCAACAACCTCGGGCTGATACCAAGTGCTTCGGCTGCCTGTTTTATGTTGACCGTGAGACGGACGGGGTCGCGGCCGTGCGACCCAAGAGACTGGTTCATGAGACGTTCCCCCCAACCCGAATGCGTGCGAAATCGAGACCGCCGCTCACCGCGAGCGTGATTGCGTCGTGCGGGCGTGCTGCGCGCAGCGACTCGACCGCCGCGAGCGATCCGCCGTTGAGGCGGTCACCACGTTCGTTCTTCTCGCGGAAGTTGCGTGCGGCGTGCTGCATGCCGAGGGAGTTTCGGCACGCAAGGCTGCGCTTGTCGAGGTCGTCAGAACCTCTGGTGAGTATTTGGTGGACTAGTGATTATTTGGTGATGACGACGGAACACGTTTGTCGTCATGCACCAGCGCCATCCATGCTTCAGCAGCATCGGACCCAGATCGTGGTGCAGCCGTTGGTGCTGCCGCAATCAAACGACGGATCTCATCAAGCAGGAACAGGCGATCGTTCTGACCCGGCTTGCTCGGCTTGACCTTCGCCTTGCAACGAATGCGATCGAAGGTCGTACCACTGACGTCCCCAACCTTGCACAGTCTCTTCTTGGTCCAACCTCGTTGGGTCTTGCCAGACTCCGATTGCTCTCGGTGGCCGTTCGCGTGTTTCGCGCTGCCTTTGGATGGGCGTTGCAGTCGCCACGCGTTCGACAGCCGTGATCGCAGCGTCTGATACTCCGTCAGCAGGCCCGGAACCCGGTCGAGGCAGGCCGTGAGGTTCGCCTCGGGTATTCCCAGCGCGAGCTCCAGCCCGGAGAAGCACGACTCGGTCCGTTCGAATAGTTCGAGCGCATCTGCCGACGCTTGACGGCTGTTCGCACCGGAGACCTCGTCCAGTGCGAGTAGACATCCATCCTCAATCGCCTGCTCGGCGATCGGCCGCGCACTTCGGAACATCTCGATCTGTGCGTTGAGGTGATCGTGCGTACCCGGAGGGATGACATCGTGTTGCAAGGACTTCCTCAACTGTCCATCAACCTGCGCGGAGAGCTCGAAGTCCGTCGGCACATTCTTTTTCCCCGCGGCTCGGTCGGCGGCTGCTCGATGTTGAAGCCCCTTCATCAACTCCTTGGCGTTCTGAAACGCGACGTCAATGTGCCGACGGCGGTCTTTGTCGATGCGGCCGACGAGTTGGATGTTGAACAGCGCAATCTCGGCGTGGTGCATGGCGAGCCGAAAGCGCGCGTGCAGGTCATCCGGCCATTCGATGTGCCGAGCCTTCGAGGGCTCGGCTCGAATCCCCGGAGTCGCCGCCCCGTCGATGCGTTCGTGTCCCCGCGGGTCCGCGGTGCCCTCGGCCCGCACGCCCGAGCCCGCTTTGCGAGAAGGTCGCCCTTTCATCGATTTGGCTCCCAGCCTTCCGAACGCCCACACTCCCCGGCCACAATCTCTCGGTCTCCCAGCCTCAATCCGGTATCATGGAGTTCGTCCCGTGAAGACCTCGGGAAGTCAGGTCGTTGACCGAGTCACACTCGCTTCGGAGTCTACCGCTACGAATGGAATCTCACCAACTCAACTGGATCGCCAACTTCATCTGGGGCATCGCCGACGATGTACTCCGGGACGTCTACGTCCGCGGCAAGTACCGAGACGTCATTCTGCCCATGGTGGTCATCCGCCGTCTCGACGCCGTGCTGGAACCGACGAAGGCAGCGGTCCTGAAGATGAGGGAGACGCTCGATAGGGGCAAGATCGCCAACCAGGACGCTGCGCTCAAGAAGGCCGCCGGCCAGGCGTTCTACAACGCCTCACCGTTCACCCTGCGCGAGCTGAAGAACCGAGGCAAAGCCTCCCAGCTCAAGGCCGACTTCGAGGCATACCTCGATGGCTTCTCCGACAACGTCAAGGAGATCCTCGGCAAATTCAAGTTTCACAACCAGATCCCCACTCTGCACGAGCACGACCTGATCGGCGCGCTGATCGAAAAGTTCCTCGACCGCTCCATCAACCTCTCGCCGCAGCCGGTCAAGAACGACGACGGCACGATCAAACTTCCAGCCCTTGACAACCACGCGATGGGCACCGTGTTCGAGGAGTTGATCCGTCGGTTCAACGAAGAGAACAACGAGGAGGCGGGCGAGCACTTCACGCCGCGCGACGTTGTCGCCCTGATGGCCGACCTCATCTTCGTGCCCATCGCCAAGCAGATCAAGGACGCGACGTACACCGTGTATGACGGCGCGTGCGGCACCGGCGGCATGCTGACCGTCGCCGAAGATCGCCTCCGCGCGATCGCCAAGGAGAACGGCAAGTCCGTCGAGATCCATCTCTACGGCCAGGAGGTTAACGCCGAGACCTACGCGATCACCAAGGCCGACCTGCTCCTCAAGGGCGAAGGCAATGAGGCAGAGAACTTCCGCCACGGCAGCACGCTCTCGAGCGACGGATTCCCCGGCATGGAGTTCAACTTCATGCTCTCTAACCCGCCCTACGGCAAGTCGTGGAAGACCGATCTCGAAAAGATGGGCGGCAAGGACGGCATTAAGGACCCACGCTTCATCATCGACCACGCGGGCGATCCGGAGTACTCACTGCTCACCCGCTCCAGCGACGGCCAGTTGCTGTTCCTGGTGAACAAGCTGGCCAAAATGAAGGCCGACTTCGACAAGTACCCCTTCGGCAGTCGCATCGCCGAGGTCCACAACGGCTCCTCCCTCTTCACCGGCGACGCTGGCCAGGGCGAGAGCAACATCCGCCGCTGGATCATCGAGAACGACTGGCTGGAGGCGATCATCGCCCTGCCGCTCAACATGTTCTACAACACGGGGATCGCCACATACATCTGGGTGCTCACGAACAGGAAGCCCAAGCACCGCGTCGGCAAGGTGCAACTGATCGACGCCACGGCGTGGAGCAAGCCCCTCCGCAAGAACCTGGGCAAGAAGAACTGCGAACTCTCCGTGGGCGACATCGCCAAGATCATGGGCGTGTTCATGGAGTTCAAGGACACCCCCGAGAGCAAGATCTTCCCCAACGAGGCCTTCGGGTACTGGAAGATCACCGTCGAGCGGCCCCTGCGGCTCGCGGTCGATCTGTCGGCCAAGCGGCTGGCCGCGTTGCGGGCCGCGTGCAAAGACGCCGACGAAGAGCCGCTGGCGAATCTCGCCGACCGCGTCGCCAAGACGCTCGGCCCCGGCCCGCACATGGATGCGAACGCCTTCTTCGCCGCCGTGGAGGCCGATGCCGACGAGCACGGCGTCAAGACCACCGCCAAGCGGCTCAAGGTGCTGCGCGAGCACCTCTGCACGCGCGACGAGAAGGCCCGGCCCATCATCGCCCGGACGCACAAGCCGGGCAAGGCCAAGGTTAACCCCATCCACGGGCTGTTCCCGGAGGAGGGCGGCCGGGCCGTCATCGACTACGAGCCCGACAGCGACCTCCGCGACACCGAGCAGGTGCCGCTGCTCGAATCGGGGGGGATCTCGGCGTTCTTCGAGCGTGAGGTGAAGCCGCACGCGCCGGATGCGTGGATCGACGCGGAGGCAACGAAGATCGGCTACGAGGTCTCGTTCACGCGGTACTTCTACAAGCCCCCCGCGCTGCGGACGCTGGAGCAGATCCGGGCCGACATCCTGGCCCTGGAGGCGGAGACGGAGGGGCTGCTGTCGGAGATCGTGGGGGAGGCCGCCGGCGCGGGGAAAGCGGCTGTCGCCGGGGGGAAGCGATAGGCCATGCTCAACGGCTTGAAGCCATATCCGAACGCCCTTCGGGCGGTGCCCAACGAGCCATGGCTCGGGAGCGTGCCCGCGCACTGGGGCACGGCCAAGCTCAAGCACGTGCTCGCCGAGCGGAACGAGCGCGGCTTCCCCGCCGAGCCGCTGCTGGCCGCGACGCAGACCAAGGGCGTCGTCCTCAAGAGCGACTACGGCAGCCGCACCGTCGAGGCGATGAAGGACCTGCACCTGCTCAAGCTGGTGCGGGTCGGCGATTTCGTCATCAGCCTGCGCTCGTTTCAGGGTGGCATCGAGTTCGCCCGCACGCAAGGCATCATCAGCCCCGCGTACACGATTCTGTATCCCCGCGACAGCGCGGCCCACGGCTATCTCGCCGCGCTCTTCAAGTCGCGTCCGTTCATCGGGAACTTGACGCTCTACGTGACGGGCATCCGGCAGGGCCAGAACATTGACTACGTAAAGCTCGGGCGTTCAAGCATCCCCCTCCCTCCCCCCGCCGAGCAGGCGGGGATTGTGCGGTTTCTGGGGGCGGTGGACCGGAAGGTGAACCGGTTCATCCGGGCCAAGCGGCGGCTAATCGAGGTGCTCACCGAGCAGAAGCAGGCCATCATCACCCACGCCGTCACCAAGGGCCTGAACCCCCACGCCCCCTTGAAACCCTCCGGCATCGACTGGCTCGGCGACGTGCCGGAGCATTGGGAGGTATCTCGCATCCGCGCGTGCTTGGTGGACACTCGCGCTGGCATTTGGGGCGACGACCCAACCCCGGCAAACACGGCTGATCATGTCGTGTGCCTTCGCGTGGCCGACTTTGACATGCCGCGGCTTGGCATTAGCGCCAGCAAGCTGACCATGCGCGCAGTCCCGGCTTCAGCGCGTACGCCGAGGTTGCTGGCCTCGGGCGACATACTGCTGGAGAAGTCGGGCGGCGGGGAAGCGGAGCCGGTTGGGCGTGTGGTGATGTACGACGCCGAGGTCGCCCCTCACGCGATCTCCTCGAACTTCATCGTGCGTCTCCGCCCTGACCGAGCGAGAGTCGATCCCACGTTCCTTCTGAAAGTCCTTGCGATGATGCAGGCCACGCGGCGCAACGTGCCGTGGATCAAGCAGACCACTGGCATCCAGAACTTGGACGAACGAGCGTACCTCTCGCTGGGCATCGGCGTGCCCCCGCTTGTGGAACAGCAGGAGATTGTTGAGAAGGTCGCCGCGATGCTACGACCAGTTGATCTTGCTGTCACGCAGGCCCGCCGTGAGATCGACCTGATCCGCGAGTACCGCACGCGGCTGGTGGCCGATGTCGTCACGGGCAAGGTCGATGTCCGCGCCGCCGCCGCCGCGCTCCCCGACGAACCACCCCCCTCCACGCCCGCCGAGGAGGAGTTCGCCCCCGCCGAGGACGACGATCCGGAAGCCGAGGCCGATGGCGACGACCCCGCCGACCACGCCCCCGAGGAGGTGGAGGCATGAACTACAACTCGGCCCGCGCGCTCGAGTTGCTCCGTGCCGGCACCGGCGACGCCCGGGCAGGGTTTCGCGATGGGCAGGAGGACGCGATACGGCACGTGGTTGAAGGCTGCGGCCGGTTGCTCGTGGTCCAACGGACCGGC
>JAHBXK010000036.1 GCA_019636535.1 Phycisphaeraceae bacterium
CCATTGGGCTCCATGTTGTCGGAGCGGCGTTGAGCGTGCGTGCGCTGGGCGGGAGCGTGTTGTTTACTGATGCCAGAGGAAGGGGAAGCCCCTTCCTCCGGCACCTCCATCCCCAGTCAAGATGCGGACGGCGCGGGTTCAGCCGCGGGGCAACGCTGAGGCGGTGTGGAGCATCGGCAGGATGTCGATGCCACGGAAGATAGGAGCCGCCTCGCGGGGCATCGAGCCCGCGCGAGGCGGAGGAGACGAGTTGGGGGTAGGGGTTGGTGCCAGACGCTTCGCCCCCCCCAATCTGGCAACCATCGAACGCCCGCCCCCCCTTTCACGGGCTTGAAGCCGGGAGAAGGAGCAGATCGGGAGGAGCGTCGCATCGCTGGGCGTTGAGGCCGCGCGAGGGAGGCGAGCGATCAGGAAGGGCACTGACCTGCGAAGCGCGGGTCAGTGGCACTTTTGAGGCCGGTCGCACGTTGCGAAGTGCGGGTCGGTGGTACATTGGAGGCGCGGAGGCGGAGCACACCCCCCCGTTCCCCCGTCCCCCGTCCCCACCCCGGCCCGTCCCTCGTTCCTCGTCCCTGCCCACCCACCCCCCTCCCACACAAACACGCCGGTGAACGGGAGCATGGAGCGTGATGCGCCGCGAGCGGAGCGTAGTTCGAAACAGCGGGCGCTTTCCGTTCGTGGTGGTGCCCGAGCGTGTCGGTGAGCGTGTGTGGAAGTTCTCAACCCGCGACTGCGAGGCGGGGTGCGCGTGGCTGCTGATGCGGATGGCGGGGTTCTGCCTGGTGGTGGTGATCGCCGCGATGCTCGCGAGCGGCGTGTTGGGTTCGATCGGTCAACCGATGTGGAGCCACGTGCTGGTCCCGATTGTCTCGTTCATCGTGGTCGTCCTTGTGTGGGGGTTGATGATCGATGAGCACCTGCACTCGACGCATCTCCAGAGAGAGGTGCTGATCGACCTGGGGCGGTCGGTGGTTGTGCATCGGGCGTTGCGGCGGTTGCGGGTCTTGTGGTCTGAAGAGGGTGGGGTCGATGAATTCGAGTTCGAGGTGCGTCCGTTTCGGTGCGATGTGCCGGGCGTGAAGGGCGGCTGCGTGAGCGTTCGGCGGCGGGGATCGACCGATGCGCGGGCCACCGCGCTGGCGCTGACGCGGGAGATCGGGACGGCGGTCGCGTACGCGGACCTTGTGCTGGGCACGTTGGGTGTGCCGTGGCGCCGATCGGAGGAGTCGCTGACGATGGACGGGGCCGGGGTGTCGCGGTTTGGCGCGAGCGATCGGTCGGTTCTGGAAGTGCTGACGGTGTGCGGGCGGTGCCGGTACGACCTGAGCGGGATCGAGTCGGAGCGGTGTCCGGAGTGCGGGGAGAGACGGGGGTTTGTGCCGCGGGTGAAGAAGGGGGAGGAGGGGGTGTGAGGGTGGGAGGGACGAGGCGGTTTCGGGAGGGGAGTTCTCGTACACTCTGGCCATGCCGGTGCGCGCGTTTGCCAACATGCCGATGTTCGATGCCGAGTACTTGAACGCGCGCGCCGGGGGAGGGGGTGGCGGCGGCGAGCGAGAGGGCGGAGCGGGGGGCGAGGTTGGTGAGGGGGGGAAGCCGCACGTCGATCCGGAGCGAGCGCCGAGCGGGGCGTTTTTGCTGGAAGTCTCGTGGGAGGTGTGCAACCAGTTGGGCGGGATCTGCCAGGTGATCCGCTCGAAGGCGGAGACGATGGTGGACCGGTGGAAGAACCGGTATCTCTTGGTTGGTCCGTACAACGCGCAGCGGGCGGCGGTGGAGTTTGAGGAGCGGCGGCCGGTGGCGTGGCTGTCGCCGGTGGTGGAGCGGCTGAACGCCGAGGGGCTGCGGTGTCACTACGGGATCTGGCTTGTGCCCGGCCGGCCGAAGGTGCTGCTGCTGGAGCACGGGCTGGACGCCGGGCGGCTGGGGGAGTTGAAGTACGCGTGGTGGAAGGATCACGGGATCGACTTTCCGGCATCGGAGTGGTTCATCGACGGGACGGTGAGTTTCGGTGAGGCCGCGCGGCGGGCTGCGCTGGCGGTGTCGCGTGCGTGGCTGGGGCTGGACGGGGAGGTCGCCGCGGGCGCGGACGGCGGGGAGGGGGGAGAGGACCGGGACGGGGAAGAGCATGCGGCCGCTCACCCGTCTCACGGGCACCAGCGCGCGGACCGGCGGATGGTGGTGCAGGCGCACGAGTGGATGGCGGGGCTGGTGCTGCCGGGGCTGCGGTTCGGGCACCCGGAGGTGCCGATCGCGACGGTGTTCACGACGCACGCGACGCAGTTGGGCCGGACGCTGGCGTGGGGTTCTGACCGGTTCTACGACCACCTGCCGTATTACGACGAGTATCACGAGTCGACGAAGTTGGGAATCACGACGCAGCACCGGATCGAGCGGCTGAGCTCGCACGCAGCGCACGTGATGACGACGGTGAGCCCGATCACGGGTGAGGAGTGCAAACACCTGTTGGGGCGTCAGCCGGACTTGGTGCTTCCGAACGGGCTGAACATCGAGCGGTACAACGTCGGGCACGAGTTTCAGACGCTGCACGGGCAGTACAAGCGTCGGATTCACGAGTTCACGATGGGGCACTTCTTCCCGTCGTACGCCTTTGATCTGGACAGCACGCTGTACTTCTTCACGTCGGGTCGGTTTGAGCCGCGGAACAAGGGGTTTGATCTGTGCCTGGAGGCGATGGCTCGGCTGAACGCGGAGTTGAAGACGCTGCGCGAGAACGGTGGGCCTGAGCGGACGGTGGTGTTTTTCATCGTGACGCAGCGGCCGGTGCGGTCGATCCATCCGTCGTGCATGCAGTTGCGGGGCGTGCTGAACGAACTGCGGGACGTGTGCGAGGCGATCACGGCGGAGATCGGTGAGCAGTTGTTCCGCAAGGCGGCCGCGCGGGACCGGATCAGGCTCGAGGAGATGGTGAGCGAGTATTGGAACCTGCGGTTTCGCCGGACGCAGCACGCGATGACGACGGACCGTCTGCCGCCGGTAGTGACGCACGTGCTGGAGGACGATCAGCGGGACGACGTGCTGAACCAGATCAGGAATCTGTGGCTGTTCAATCGCCCCGAGGACCCGGTGAAGGTGGTGTATCACCCGGAGTTCCTCTCGCCGACGAGCCCGCTGTGGGGTCTGGAGTACGAGCAGTTTGTGCGTGGGTGCCACATGGGGATCTTCCCGAGCGCGTACGAGCCGTGGGGGTACACGCCGCTGGAGTGCATGGCGATGGGGGTGCCGACGGTGACGAGCGATCTGGCGGGGTTCGGGCGGTATGTTCAGCAGACGCACCCGGAGATGGAGGGTGCTTGCAAGGGTGGGCTGTTCGTGCTGAAGCGGCGCGGGCGGAGTTTCCAGGACGCGGCGGCGGACCTGACGCGGCACCTGCTGCACTTCTGCACGCTGGAACGGCGCGGGCGGATCGGCATGCGGAACCGCGTGGAGCATCGCTCGTGGGAGTTTGACTGGTCGAAACTCGGGCGGGCGTATGACTGGGCGCACGATCTGGCGATGGCGCGCGTGGCGGCGGAGCAGGCGGGGGTATGAGGCGAGGTGGTGGGAGGCGGTCAGTGGGGCTCGTCTTCGACCGCGGCGTGCATGAGGGCCTTTAGAGGAAGTGCGAGCGCGGCAGCGCAGAGCGCTGCGATGGCCGCGGCGGCGAAGGCCCACTCGAGGCTGATTCGTTCGGCGATCTGCTGGGCGATGGGTGCGCCGACGGAGCCGACTCCCCACGCGCCGCCAAGCAGCAGGCCCGAAGCGAGCGAGGTGCGGTGTGGGAGGAGGCGCTGAGCGATCGAGAGGGTGAGCGGGACGGTTGCGCCGTAGCCGACGCCGGCGAGGGCGCACACGACGAGCGCAAACGTTGAGCCGAGGCCCGTCAGGCCGAACTCGACGGCCCAGGCGTGGGTCCGAGGGAGCGCGACGAGGCAAGCGGCGCCGAGGAGTGGGAGGAGGACGAGGGCTCGGCGCTCGAAGCGTCTGGCGAGGAAGAAACCGAGGGCGAGCCCGCCCGCGCCCATGCCGATCTGCTTGGCGGCCTGGAGCGGGCCGGCGATTGCGGCGGCCTGGAGCGAAGCGGCAGCGCCGGAAGCGCCCTCGGCGGAGACGGGGCCGAAGGTCTGGCCGGCGGCGAGCGCATCGGCCCATTGCTTGACGAGGGCGACGACCGCGGTGTCGACCCCGAACTTGAGGACGTTGCCGAGGTAGAGGAAGGCGATGGCGAGCCACGCAGCACGCTTGAGGACGCCGTCGCGTGCGTGGTGCTTGTCGTGGGCGTCGTGGCGGCGGTGGGGCGTCGAGTGAATGGCGAAGGCGAGCAGCGCTACGAAGAGGAACCCGGGGAGGATGAGCCATGCGAGGGAGCGCATGCCGGCGGCGGTGTCGATGCCGGCGGTGGTCTGCGAGAAGTGGCCGACCCACTCCGGGGCGAGGAGGTTGCCGCCGACGCCGCCGATCATGCCCGCGGCGTAGAACCAGGCGAGGCCGAGGGAGCGCCTGGGTTGGTACAACTGGCCGACGGCCGCGGCGGCGACGGGGTGGAAAGCGCCGATGCCCGCGGCGGCGATGACCTGCAGCGCCACGAGTTGTGTGAAGTTCTCTGCGTAGCCGAGGAGGCCGACGGCGACGACCGAGAGCGCGAAGCCGATGGTGCCGACGGCGCGCGTGTCGTGCCTGTCGGAGATGAGGGCGACGGCGGGCTGGACGAGTCCGGAGACGAGCGCCCCGACGGCGATGAGCAGGGCCGGTTGATAGGAGGCGAGGTCGAGTTTGTTCTGAAGGACGGAGAGCAGGGGGACGAAGATGAATGAGAAGAGGTCGACGACGGCGTGAACGGTGATCGTCGCCCAAGCGCGGAGCCTGTGCGACGCGCGGTCCGGGTGGCGGTCGGTCGTGCGGGCTTCGGCGTGCGGGGTGGCGGGCGTGGAGGTGAAATGGGGAGGCGGAGTGGACAAGGGAGGGCGAACGCGTGGGCGCGGGAGCCGCACGGACGGTGGCTTTGTGCGCGGAGCGTAGGGTCGTTACGCTGTGGGCATGTCCAGACGCCAGCGGAAGCGGTCGAAATTGTCACGCATCAAGCGGCGGACGCCGCCGGGGGCGATGCCGGGGACGCTGGTGGTCGATCCGACTGCGCCGAGACCTGTAATCAACGTGATCGAGTACGACGGGTCGTCGTGCCGGGAAGAGGCGGGGGTTTCGGTTGAGGGGGTGGCTTCGATCGTGGCGAGACGGGCGCGCGGCGCTGCGTCGCAGGGGGACGGGTCGAGCAGCGCGGGGGTGCTGTGGGTTGACGTGGTGGGGCTCGGCGACGCGTCTGTGGTGCAGCGGCTGGGGGAGTTGTTCGGGCTGCACAAACTGGAACTGGAGGACATCATCAGTTCGCACCAGCGGTCGAAGGTGGAGGACTATGCGGACCACCTGTACCTGGTGATGCGGGAGTGCACGAACGACAAGGAACTTGAGCAGGACCAGATCAGCCTGTGCGTGGGGCGCGGGTGGGTGGTGACGTTCCAGGGGAAGGCGGGAGACTGCTACGAGCCGGTGCGGCAGCGGATCCGCGGGGCGAAGGGGCGGATCACGGTGAGCGGGTCGGACCATCTGGCGTATGCGATCATCGACGCGATCATCGATTCGTACTTTCCCGCGCTGGAGCATCTGGGCGAGCGGCTGGAGGAGTTGGAGGACGAGACGACGCGGAGCCCGAGCAACGCGACGGCGGAGGCGATTCACGACGTGAAGCGGGACCTCTTGACGATCCGGCGCGCGGTGTGGCCGGCGCGGGAGGCGGTGAGTTCGCTGATGCGCGACCATCACGCGTTGATCTCGGCCGAGACGCGGATCTACCTGCGCGATTGCTACGACCACCTGATCCAGATGATCGACGTGATCGAGACGTACCGCGAGATCGGGTCCGGGTTGATGGACATGTACCTAGCGAGCGTGAGCAACCGGATGAACGAGGTGATCAAGGTGCTCACGGTGATCGCGACGACGTTCATGCCGCTGAGTTTTATCGCGGGGGTGTACGGGATGAACTTCGACCGCGAGTCGTCGGCGTGGAACATGCCGGAGCTCTACTGGCGGTTCGGGTACTTCTTCGCGCTGGGGGTGATGGCGTTGACGGCGGGAACGATGCTGACTTTCTTCTATCGGCGCGGGTGGATCTTCGCGAGGCGGAGGGCAGAGCGCTCGCACAATGACCACGGCGACAAGGACCGGTCGGGATGAGCGGGTTGGCGTTGGACGAGGGCCTGATCAGCGGCCGGCGGGTGCGGCGTGGGCGTGATGGTCGTGATCGTGCGCAGGCTCGTCGCCGGAGGGTTTGACGTCGAACGTGAAAGCGAACTGGTGATCGCGTCCGTCGTGGCGGAGCGTGATGAAGCCGCGGTAGAGGCCCGGGCGCGGGAACACAACACCGAAGATCGCGTCGGTGTCGCGCCCGTTGGCGAGTGTCCGGGCTTGTTCCGCGAGAGAGTCGGACGGATCGCTGACGCGACGTCCGAAGACGGCGGTCATGAGATCGGCGGAGATGAAGACCAGATCGGTTGCGGCGTCGGCGAATGCACCGGCCGGGAGGGGCGTGTTGTTCTGTTCGAGCGCGATTCGAACGGGCATCTCGCGGCCGGAGGGGTAGGGCTCACCGTTGCAGCGGATGCGGAACTCGAGGTCATCCTGCCTGAAGATCCGGTCCCAGTCTTCCTTGAGGGTGGGGTCGGCGGTCGGCGAGGTGGATCGTCCGTTCATGAAGCGTGCGAGGAAGGGATCGGAGGGACGATCGGCGGCGGAGAGTCGTCCGGCGAGCACGCAGAGCCCTTGCGGCGAGGAGGAGAGGTCGACGGTCGTGGGCGTCTCGGGGAGCGAGATCGGCGTGATCGAACTCAGGTTGCGCGGGGCGACGTAGGCACGGCGGTGGAGAGTGGACGGCTCGGCGGTGGGTGAGCCGGTCGGGTCGATGACGCGCATCTCGAATCGGCCCGCGGCCGTGGTGCCGCGGGGGGCGGCGACGGGGACCAACTGCACGGAGTAGGGGATCTCAGAGAGGCTGAGAAGGCCCATGCGGCAGACCGGACAGGCGTCGCGGTCGGCGTAGTGCTTGCCGGGCTCGCAGTGCATTGGGCAGGCACGCGCATCGGCGGGGGCGGGGGCGGGGGTGGGGGTGGGTGGGCGCGCAGCGTTGGAGGGGCTTGGGGTGTTGGCTCTGGTGTTGCTGCGCTCGGCAGGAGGTTCGCCGGCGGGACCGCAGGCGGAGAGGATGAAGGTTGCGCACGCGCAGACGGTCACGATCGCGGTTGTCCGACAGGCCAAGAGGAAGCGAGGGGATTGGTTCCGACGCGCGGGCATGGGGAGTGATGCTGAGTTGATTCGTTCGTCAGACGGCGAACCGAGGTTCGGTACGGTGCGTTGCAATCGTAGATGCGTGAAGGGTTTGGGCGTTGCGAGCGTCCTGCTGAACGATTCGGCGGCTCGGCGGTACACTCCCCATCCCTCTACAAGGAACGACCATGCCGAAATCCCCTGTTTCGATCCGACCGACGCAGATTCTGCGATCACTTTCGCTGGTCACGGCGATGGCGATGCTGGTCACGGTGGGCGCGGTGGCCTGCGCGAATCAGGATCGGCCGCGTGGGGCGGGTGGTGGGGATGGGGCCGGCCCAACCACGTCGGACCCGCGGATCGATGCACTGGACATCGACATTCGGCGCTCGATCGCCGACTCCCGTGACCGGGTGTTCCCCGCGCTGGTGAACATCGACACGGTGTTCCTCGATTACTCGGCGGGGAAGGAGACTAAGCGGCGGAGCGGCGGCTCGGGCACGATCATCTCGGCCGAGGGCCACGTGCTGACCAACGCGCACGTGACGGATCAGGGGGTTCGCTT
The DNA here is from genome assembly GCA_019636535.1 of Phycisphaeraceae bacterium. Lineage (GTDB taxonomy): Bacteria > Planctomycetota > Phycisphaerae > Phycisphaerales > UBA1924 > JAHBK01. The sequence goes on from JAHBXK010000036.1 coordinate 7,880, forward strand.
CTGGTGCACGCTGGCGGACAAGCGGCGGATCCCGGCGACCATGGTGGGCGAGGACCCGTGGACGGACCTTGCGGTGCTCAAGCTCGATCCTAAGGCGCTGCGAGAGAGCGGCGGGGGCGAGTTGCCGGTGGCGGGGTTCGGCGATTCGGACCGGTTGACCATCGGCGAGTACGTCCTCGCGATGGGCTCACCGTTCTCGCTCAGCCGCACGGTGACGCTCGGCGTGGTGAGCAACACCGAGCGGGTGTTCACGTCGGGGAGCGGTGGCGACCTTGACGAGATGCAACTGAACTTCGATCAGCGGACGGGCACCTTCACCAATTGGGTGCAGCACGATGCGCTGATCAACCCCGGCAATTCGGGTGGGCCGCTGGTGAATCTCGCTGGTGAGGTCGTCGGCGTGAACACGCGCGGCGGCGCGGGGATGGCGTTCGCGACACCGAGCAACCAGGCGCGGGCCGTGGCGAAAGAGATCATCCGGAGCGGGGAGGTGGTGCGGAGCACGCTGGGCGTGACGTTTCGGCACATCGAAGCGACGGGGTTGAAGGAGGGCGTGCTGGTCGATTCGGTTGAGGCGGAGGGCGCTGCGGCCGCGGCGGGGCTGCGGCCGGGAGACGTGGTGACGAAGATGGACGGGAAGGCGCTGACGGTGCGGTTCGCGGAGGAGGTTCCCGCGCTGCTCGCCCAGATCGCGGAGATGCCGGTGGGGAGGTCGATCCGGCTGGACTACCAGCGCGACCTGGGCAAGGGTGAGACGGGGACCGCGGTCGCCGTGACGACGAAGTTGCTCCGCGATCAGGGGAAGCAGGAAGCGCTGCGGCTGTGGGGGCTGACGGTGCAGGAGATCACCGAACGCGCGCAGCAGCGGATGCGGCTGCCGAGCAGGCGTGGCGCGATCGTGAGCGGGCTGGCGCGCGGCGGGACCGCCGGGACGGCCGAGCCTTCGCTGTCGTGGGGCGACGTGATCATCGGTGTCGACGGGCGGTCGACCGAGACGCTCGCCGACGTGGTGGCCGCGTACGAGCGGATCGCGTCGCTGGACAAGGACAAGCGGCCCGAGTGGGTGATGATCGAGTTCGAGCGCGAGGGCAAGAGTTTCCTGACGCTGATCAGGCCCGCGCCGGCGGAGAGCCCGGACCCGCCCGTTGAACTGCCGAAGGCGTGGATCGGTGTGGCGACCCAGCCGGTGATCCGCACGCTCGCGAAGCAGATGGGCGATGAGGGGCGGACGGGGTTCCGCGTGACGCGCGTGTATACGGGCACGGAAGCGGCGAAGGCGGGGCTGCAGGTGGGCGACCTGATCGTGTCGCTCAACGGCGATCCGATCCGGCCGACGACGCAGCAGGACTCGGGCCTGTTCAACCGGCAGGTTCGGCGGCTGTCGATCGGCGGTGAGGCGACGCTGGGCGTGGTGCGCGAGGGCGAGTCGCGCGAGATCGCCCTTTCGCTCGAGCGCACTCGGCTGGAGCCGGGCGAGGCGCCGCGTGCTCAGAACACGGACTTTGAACTCTCGGTGCGCGACATCACGTTCTTCGATCGCCAGGACCGTCGCTGGGACGACTCGGTGACGGGCGTGATCGTGGCGAACGTGGAGCAGGCGGGGTGGGCCGGACTTGGCGGCGTGCGGCCGGGGGACCTGATCCAGCGGATCGGCGGGTTCGAGATCCGCGACGTCGCGTCGTTCCGCACGGCGATGGCGCAGATCGAGAAGGCGCAGCCCGAGCGGATCGTGTTCGTGGTGTTCCGCGGGTTCCGCACGTACTTCCGGTTTGTTGAGCCCGATTGGAAGCCGGGCACAAGCGACAAGGCCGTGGACGATCTGAACGGTTGACCCAACGATGGATGATCCGACGCGGGGGCAGGCGTTCCCGCGAAACACCAGGGGAGGGAAGACCGTGACCATTCCTTTCCCTATCAAGGAGCCCGAATGAACCTCTGCCGACGATCGATGATGAATGCTCGCACACCGAAGACGCGGGGCGCGACGTTCGCGCTCACGCTCGCCGCGACGGCCGGCCTGCTGGCCGCGACGGTTGCGTTGCCGGTCTCTGCCGCACCCGCCATGCCGGTGGCGGCTGCGGCCGACGGCGCGAACGACCCGATGTTCGCGCGCCTGTCGGGGCAGGTCGGACCTGCGCTGGTGAAGGTGAAGATGATCCTGAAGGGCGGGATGATGGGGGATCAAGGGCGCGAGATCGAGGTCGAGGGGACGATGATCGAGTCCGACGGCCTGGTGCTCGTCTCGAACGCGCTGATCGGCGGCATGATGGCGCGGATGGGCCGCGGGGCACTGACACCGACCGACGTGAAGGTGCTGATCGGCGACGACACCGAGGGGCTGACGGCGCGCGTGCTGGCGCGCGACAGCGAGCTGGACCTTGCGTGGGTGAAGATCGACGACGCCAAGGCCAAGGGCCAGACGTTCACGCACGTCGATCTGACGTCGTCGGGCCAGGCGGCGCAGGGCGACCGTTTGTACAGCGTGTCGCGGATGGGCAAGTTCTTCGGGCAGGCGCTGGCGGTGAGCGAGGGTCGATGCTCGGCGGTGACGAGCAAGCCGCGCAAACTGATCGTGCCGAGCGCCACGGTGATGGCGAACTACGGGCAGCCGGCCTTCAACGGGGACGGCAAGTGCGTGGGCGTCTTTGTCGTGCAGTTGCCGGAGGATGACGACATGTCGGGCGGGCAGGGGCAGGGCTTCGAGGGGCCGATGATTCTGCCCGCGTCGGAGGTGGTCGCGGCGACCAAGCGTGCGAAGGAAGCGCCTCAGCCCGCGGAGGAGCCGGCGGGCGACGCTACCCCCGCCGAGAAGGAATGACGGCTGGTTGCCGGATCGGCTGATCGATTCACACACTCACGACGGCCGGGCGCGACGAGCGCTCGGCCGTCTGTCGTTCAACGCTCGCGGGGCGAACTACGCTCGGATCGGATGAGCGATGAACTCGCCAACTCGGACGTCGAGGGGTTCCTGCCGGTCGTTGACCTTGGCCGCATGGACTACGAATCGGCGTTGCAACGGCAACTCGATGCGCACGCACGCGTGCTGGCTGAACGAGACGCAGGGTCGGTGGCGGTCGGCAGGCTTCTGCTCGTGGAGCACGACCCGCCCGTGATCACGGTCTCCAATCGGCCCACCGCTGCGGCGAACCTGATCGCCACGCCGGAGGCGCTCGCCCGCCACGGCGTGACGGTGGCAAACACGGATCGAGGTGGCGACGTCACGTATCACGGGCCGGGGCAACTGGTCACGTATCCGATCGTCGACTTGAACCGCTTGCGGCTGCCGCTGCACACCTACATCCGGCTGCTGGAAGGCGCGATCGTGGACGTGGTGGAGGGGCTGGGGCATCGCGCGGGCGTTCGGCCGAGCGCAACGGGAGTGTGGGTGTGGCGCGACGGCGAAGGACAGGAGTTGCCTCGGAAGATCGCGGCGATCGGCGTGCGCGTCCGCCGCTGGGTGACGCTGCACGGGCTGGCGCTGAACGTGACCACGAACCTTGAGCACTTCGGGTTGATCGTGCCGTGCGGGCTGACGGGAGAACTGGCGGGCGGGGGCGTGACGAGTCTGGAGCGCGAGGCCGCAGCCCGCGGAACGGCCGTCCCGGGCATGGCGGAGGTGCGGACGCGGCTCGTGAGCGCGTTGCGTCGGCGGCTGATGGAGCACCAGCGCGCGTGGATGGACGCAGCGCGGTCGTGACGCGGAAACTCAGTCGAGGCGAAGGTCGGCGAGCAGGTCGTCGGTGATGTCGGTGCCCTTCGGCGACATGAGGACCGGCCTGCCGAGGAAGGCCTCGACGATCCGCTCGGGGTTGAGCGTTTCGATTTTCTTGCTCGGGTCTCGCGAGGCGATGACGTGGGTGTAGCCCGCGCGCTCGGCGACGGCGACCGCGCTCTGGCGGGCGATCTCGAACGCTTCGAGAAACTGTCGGGCGATGAAGCCGCGGAAGGCGATGGCGGCCTGCTGCTCGATCGCGGCGGCGGCCTCGCGCTTGGCGCGGAACTCGCGGATCTTGATCTGCGTGGACTCCTGGGTGGGGTCCATGCCCTCGATCTCGCGCTGAAGATCGGCGAGTTCGCGTTGCATCGGTTCGAGCCGCTCGCGGATGCGCTGCTCCTCGGACTCGCGGTCGGGCTTGAAGCGAGGGCTCTCGACCAGTTTTTCGGTGACGCCGAAGACGTCGCAGACGGCGATCTTGACGGGGGCTGAGGAGGGCGATGCGGGGTCGTCGGCGCGGGCCTGGAGTGCGTGGCCGAAGCGGGCGGAGAGGGCCAGGACGAGGCAGAGAGCGAGCAGGGCGTAGACGGCGGTTCGTTCGATGGTCTTCATGTCGGAAAGGGTACGGCGGGCGATGCGCGGTGGCGGGTGGTAGCGACATGCACGGCAGCGCGGCGATTGCGCTGCCACCCGCCGCTACCCTCCGGCATGATTCACCCCTGGCACGACGTGATCCCCGCCATCGACGAGGCGGAATTGCCGCAGCACTTTCGCGCGGTGATCGAGATTCCTCGCGGCTCGAACCTGAAGTACGAACTCGACAAGGGGACGGGGATGCTGAAGCTGGACCGCGTGCTGAGTTCGGCGGTGTTCTACCCGGCGAACTACGGGTTCATCCCGCAGACGCTGGCCGAGGACGACGACCCATTGGACGTGCTGGTGTATTGCACGGAGGACATCCCGCCCTTGACGCTGTGCAACGCGCGGGCCGTGGGCATGATGACGATGATCGACCAGGGCCAGCCCGACCACAAGATCGTGGCCGTGCTTCGCGAGGACCCGATCTACAACGAGTTCACGCTGGCGAGCAACTTTCCCCGGCACATCTTCAAGATGCTCCGGCGGTTCTTCGAGGATTACAAGATGCTCGAGGGCAAGGGCGTGGCGGTGGACGACGTGCTGCCGGCGGAGGCGGCGTACGCGGTGATCGAGGACTCGCTGCAGCGGTACTCGAGCATGCGGAGGAAGGGGCAGATCAAGGGGTTGCGGCACTGAGAGTTCGGGGCGCAGGTTCGGGGTCCGGAGAGGTACATTTGTATCGAGTGGACTCGCAACGCTCAAAGCCCAAGGAGTCGCAGGCGACTCCGAGTTGCGATTCGAGCGTGTACTCGCCACGACCGAGCGATAGCACGGCGTCGATCTTTGCGCGCCCATCGGTACTGCTCTGGATCAACGTGCCTGACGATCGTGGCCGACTTTGTCGCCGCCATCGCCGCGCCCGGGTCTGTCTCGACCGTAGAGAGCAGCGACGGATCTGGAACAGGCTCCTACTCAGGTACGTTTGGACTCGTTGGATCTGGTACGTCCTGATTGCCGGCGGTTTGGTAGCGTGCGCAGGAAGTATTCTGGATTACTTCGGATCTCGCTGGTGGGCCGAGTTGCGGCAATGGGCGAGGTTTGATTCCTTTATGCACGTCGTGGGCATCGTTTGGTTGTTGCTTGCGGGCCCCACGCTATGGGTGATGTACTCACTTGTCGCTCGTGCATGGCGAGATCTCTACCTGCTCGCCGGACAGTGTGCTGCCTGCGGCTATTCGATCGGCGACCTTCGGAGCGCTGAGGACGGCTGTACGGTTTGTCCCGAGTGCGGCGGGGCGTGGCGACTCCTCGCCCGCACCTCGCCACCCGTTGGCGGACCATCGAACAGCGTCTGACCTCCGCTCATTGCTCCCCTCCGACACGCCCGGATGATCCCGGCATACGCTCCGCCAGAATCCCATCCGCACACGTGCTCCGCGTCTCCGCGCCTCCGCGTTGAAGCCCGAGCCGCACACAACACCGATTCAGACGAACACCACCATGCCCAGCCTCGACGTCGTCAGCCGCATCAACTTCGCCGAACTCGACAACGCGATCAACAACACCAAGAAGGCGGTGCAGACCCGCTTCGACTTCCGGAACTCGCCGGTGGAGATCACCGTCGACAAGAAGGAGAAGAAACTCGCCCTGACCGCGCAGGACGAGATGAAGGTCAAGGCGCTGCGCGAGATGCTCGAGAGTTCGGTCATCAAGCGCGGCATCGCACTCAAGGCGCTCTCGTTCGGTGAGCCCGCGCAGGTCGGCGGCGGTCAGTTCAAGATCGAGGCCAAACTGAAAGAGGGGCTGGAGCAGGACCTCGCCAAGAAGATCGTCAAGACGATCAAGGACACCAAGATGAAGGTGCAGGCCTCGATCCAGGGCGAGGAGGTCCGCATCACCGGCAAGCAGATCGACGACCTGCAGGCGGTGATGACGCTGCTGGACAAGGCCGGGCTCGATCAGCCGCTGCAATACGTGAACATGAAGCGCGACTGAGCCCGGCCGCGGCGACGTACGATCCGACGCGATGGCCGATCGGGTTCGAATCACCGACGTGGCGCCCAGGGACGGCTTGCAGAACGAGCCGGGCGTGATCGCCACAGCGCGCAAGGCGGAGTTGGTCCGGCTGCTGTGCGCAACGGGTGTGGACGAGGTTGAGGCAACGAGTTTCGTGAGCCCAAGGTGGGTGCCGCAGTTGGGGGACGCGGGGGAGTTGGTGGGATTGCTGGTTCAAAGCCCCCTCCCAGAGGGAGGGGATGGAGCGTCGGCCAGCGCGAGGCGCGATCTCTCCGAAGATCCGATCCAACGTCCAACGCTCTCCGCGCTCGTCCCGAACGAGAAGGGGATGCAGGCGCTCATCGACGCGAACGAGCGGGCGGGGTGGAGCGTGATCTCGAAGGTGTCGGTGTTCACCGCCGCGAGCGAGACGTTCAGCCGGAAGAACACCAACGCGTCGATCGGTGAGACGATCGAGCGATTTCGGCCTGTGGTGGAGATCGCGCGTCGGTATGGGCTCGGGGTGCGTGGGTATGTGTCGTGCGTGATCGCGTGCCCGTTCGAGGGGGCGATCGCGCCGGGGGCTGTGGCGGACGTTACGGGCCGATTGGTGCGACTGGGCGTCAACGAGATCGATCTGGGCGACACGATCGGAGCCGGTGAGCCGGAGACGGTTCGCGGCATGCTGAGCGCGGTGCAAAAGGCGGTGGGCACCGAGTGGATCGGCGGATTGGATCCCTCGACGGCGTTCCGGACGACGCTGCACCTGCACGACACGTTCGGACGCGCAGCCGACTGCGTGCAAGCGGCGCTCGACTTCGGTGTGCGGAGCTTCGATTCGTCGGCGGGCGGGCTCGGCGGGTGCCCGTACGCGAGCACGCCCGACGGCGGACGTGCGCCGGGGAACATCTCAACGCAGTTGCTCGTGCGGACGGTGCGCGAGGCGGGGTACGCGTGCGACGTGGATGACGCGGCGATGGAGCGCGCAGCGGCGTTCGCGATGCGATTGGTCGCGGACGCTCGGCGGGGATCGGAGGAAGGGGCATGATCCGCGTGGAGCGTCACGGCGTGGAGGGAACGGACGGCGCGCGGTCGTTCGTCGAGGTGGTGCTGAACCGTCCCGAGAGGAAGAACGCGCTGACGCCCGAGATGGCCGAGCGGCTCACGGCGGAGACCGAAGGGCTGCAGGCCCAGGCCGTGCCCCCCGCGGCGATGATCCTGCGCGGTGAGGGCGACGCGTTCTGCGCGGGGTTCGATCTGAAGATGTGCCACGCCGATCCGGAGAACCTGCGCCGACTGCTCGAAGCGCTCTCCGGCGCGATCGTGGCGATGAGGGCGTTTGAGGGGGTGGTGGTGTGCGCTGCGCACGGCGCGGCGATCGCGGGCGGGTGTGCGCTGCTGGGCGGCGCCGACGTGGTGGTGTCGACGGCGGGGACGAAGTTGGGCTACCCGGTGGTACGGCTGGGGATCTCGCCGGCGGTCTCAGCGCCGTTCGTGATCAACGCGGTGGGGAGCGGCGCTGCGCGCGGGATGATGCTGGACCCCGGCTTAATCGACGGCAGGCGGGCGCTGGCGTTGGGGCTGGTTCACGAGTTGGCAGGGGGCGAGGGCGAGGACGCAGCGGGTCGCACGGGAGCCGAGGAGGGAGCGCTCGTGGCCGAATGGTCGAGGGCGCTGGCACGCGAAGTGGCACGCAAACCAGCGGTCGGTTTGCACGCGACCAAGCGGCTGATGAACGAACTCGACGGCTCGGTGGACGCCGCACGCATCAAGGCCGGGCTGGAGGTGTCGCTCGGACTGGTGGGGGACGAAGAGTCTCGACGGAGGCTGGCGGAGATGTGGGGCTGAGAGGTTCGCTAGGCTTGCCCCATGTCCGTGAAGCCGCCCGTGTGGTCCAAGATCGAGCACCGTTCAACGCGGTCGAGCGCCCGCGCTGGTCGCGTGGTCACGCCGCACGGCGAGTTCGAGACGCCCGCTTTCATGCCAGTCGGGACGCGCGGCAGCGTGAAGGGGATCCTGCCGGGCTTGGTGGCGCGGACGGGTGCGCAGATCATCCTCGGAAACACGTACCACCTGCTGTTGCGGCCGGGGGCTGAGGTGGTGTACCGGCTCGGCGGCTTGCACGCGTTCTGTGGGTGGGCTGGGCCGATGCTGACGGATTCGGGCGGGTATCAGGCGTACTCGCTGGCGGCCATGAACCGCATCGACGACGACGGCGTGACCTTCAAGTCCATCGTCGATGGATCGGACGTCACGCTGACGCCGGAGCGAGCGGTCGAGATTCAGAACCTGCTGGGGGCGGACATCATCATGGCGTTCGACGACTGCCCGCCGTCGGTCGATCCCTCGACGGGCGACGTGAACCAGCCGAGGCTGATGAGCGCGGTGGAGCGTGATTCGCGCGCGGAGCCGGGGCGTGAGGACGGTGAATCCGGAATCGGGCGGCCGATGCGAGCGAAGCGGAAGCGCGGCTACGACCACGCCGATCGCTTGCGCATCGCCAACGAACGGACCGTGCGATGGCTGGAGCGGTGCAAGGCCGCGCACGATTCGTGGCGAGCTCCGAGCCGAGGGAGGGGGGCGGGGGGCAGCGCGGAAGTGGGCGCAGCGCGCCGGGCGCTCTTCGGCATCGTGCAGGGCGGGACGGATCTGCAAGCGCGGAGTTGGTCGGCCGAGCGGATCTGCGGCGTCGAGTTGCCGGGGTACGCGATCGGCGGTGTGGCGGTGGGTGAGGGGTCGGATCAGATCGCGCGGGTTGTGGCGCACACGGCGCCGCTGCTGCCGGAGGGCAAGCCCCGGTACCTGATGGGAGTGGGGTATGAGCGCGACCTGCTGCTGGCGGTGCTCGCGGGGGTGGACATGTTTGATTGCGTGCTTCCGACTCGGAACGGTCGGAACGCGAACGCGTTCACCTCGCGGGGCCAGATTCGGCTTCGGAACGCCAAGTACACGGAGGACCCGCGGCCGATTGAAGAAGGGTGCGATTGTCCGGCGTGTTGGACTCCCGAAGTCGGCATCGGGCAGGGGGAAACACCGGATCGGAATCTGTCAGGGTTGGGCCGAACGGATGAAAGACCCTTTAGCCGCGCCTATATTCGACATCTGTTCATGGCTCAGGAAATGCTTGGCCCGATTCTGGTGAGCCTCCACAACCTCCGACACTTCCAAAGGTTCATGTCGGACGTCCGGGCGACGGTCGCGTCGGACGGGTGGGAAGGATTGGTCGAGCGGTGGCCGGTTGCAGCGTCCGGATTGGAATCGGCGCGGGCGCTGGGCGTGTTGCGCAAGGAACCTGTGCGCCAAGACTTGTGAGACATTCATGCAGACGATGCCCCAACTGACGGTTTGGCTTGCGCAGGCACAACCGGGCGCAAGCGCCCCGGCCTCAACGACGACGTACGACACGCTCGGCACAGGAGCCGCGACGGCGGCGAACGGTGCTGCGGGAACGGTGGGGGCGGGGGGAGTGGGGGGGGCGCCGCTGCCCGCCGGCGCAGCCGCACCCAGCCCGTTCGGCGGGGGCAGCTTCCTCTGGATCCTCATCCTGATGATGGTCTTCATGATCGGCATCTCGATGATGTCGGGTCGGAAGGAGCGCAAGCGTCGCGCGGAGATGATGTCGAACCTGAAAAAGCACGATCAGGTGGTGACGATGGGCGGCATCATCGGAACGGTCGCCGAGATTCGCGACGACGAGGTTGTGATCGTGACCGACGAAAGCAGCCGGACGCGCATCCGAGTCACTCGGAACTCGGTCCAGCAGGTGTTGAACGCCGGTCCGGGTGTGGGCGGGAAGGCTTCGGCGTCGGAGCCTGAGATTCACGTGAAGGCGAAGGCGGAGAAGGCCGGGGTGTGAGAGGCGCAGGGCGGCGAACCCGCTCGCGCGTCGGCCCGGGATTCGGAACAAGTCGACACAACTACGCCGGCGGTCACGGACCGTGCCGGCAAACTTCCTAGAAGCACGCCCCGCGGGCGCGAGTCGCTCCGGGGTCTCGGAACCCACGGACCATGCAGAACCTGGGCAGAAACACGGCGATCTTGATCATCCTGCTGATTGCCGCGGCGGCGATCATCTATCCGCCCGAGAAGCGGCTGCGGCTGGGCAAGGACCTGGCGGGCGGCGCGAGCCTGGTCTACGCCGTGGACGTTGGTCCGGGCGAGACGGGCGTGGCGGGACAGGTGGCCGAGGTGGTGAAGGAGCGTCTCGACCCGAACGGCGTGATGGAGATCCAGGTCATCGTTCAAGGGAACGACCGGATCGAGATCACCATGCCGCTCCCGAAGGACGACGTGAAGCGTGCTCGGGCGGAGTTTGACAAGGCGCTCGGAGCGCTCGGTGGTGACGCGCTGACGATCGGCGATCTCGAGGACATCGCGGCGATGGAGCCCGCGGCGAGAACCGCGCGGATCGTGCAGATCGCGGGCGACAACGACTCTCGGCGCGAGGCGCTCGAAGCGGCGGTGGCCGCGTGGGACCGTCGCATCGAGGCGAGGGCTCGCGTCCGCGAGATGCAGACGACCGTGGACCGCTTGACGACGCTGATCGATGCGGCCCGCGCCGAAGGTCGGGAGGATGAGGACTCCGGCGTGTCGGAATGGCTCGGGGCGATCCAGATCGCGCGGCAGGGTGTTCGCGCGGCGGCGGACGACGCGGCGGTGGCCGAGATCGCGTGGGAGGATCTGCGCGGGCCGGCGGTGGCGGGGACGATCAACACGGCCGAGGTCCGACGCGCCCTGCAACTCTCGAACAAGCCGATCCCCATCCGCGGCGCGGCGTCGAACATGCTCCCCAGCCCGCGCGAGGACGCGCTGCAGGAGATCTACCGAACCAGCCCCGGCTCCGAGGAGCAACTGGCCCCGGTGCTTGCGTTGTGGCAGGCGTACGAGGCCAAGCGCCGGACGTTGGACGATCCGGCCGATGTGATCCGCATGCTCAAGGGCGCGGGCGTCCTCACGTTCCGAATCACGGTGGACCCCGGCACGTTCCCCGGCGAGGCCGAGGCCCGCGCGCAGTTGCGCGAGGGCGGGCCGCGGGCCGTGCGTGTCGAGCGGGTTCGCTGGTTCCGTATCAACCGGATCACCAACTGGGTGCAGAACTACGACGAGTACCAGTTGGTGCAGACCACCGAGGGCGCGGCCGAGTTCTTCCGTGCCCGTGGGTACGTGGTCGAGCGGTTCCGCGGCGAGTTTTTCATGCTCGCGTGGGATGAGCCGGGGCTGCGGCTGACGCGGGACGACGGGGAATGGAAGGTTGCGCGGGCGTTCGAGGGCATGGACCAGTTCATGCGCCCCGCGATCGACTTCGAGATGGACGTGCTCGGCGGTCAGCGGCTCGGCGAGTTGACCGGTGCGAACGTCAACAAGCGGATGGCGGTGCTGCTCGACGACGAGGTCTACACCGCGCCGAACCTGATCAGCCGCATCTCGGCGCGGGGCCAGATCTCGGGCAACTTCAACCGCGAAGAACTGAACTACGTCATCAAGGTGCTGAACGCGGGGTCGCTGCAGGCCAAACTGAGCCCCGAGCCGATCAGTTCGAGCGTGCTGGCGCCGACGCTGGGCGCCGACAACCTGCGCCAGGGCATGCGCGCCGGGCAACTGGCGTTCGTCTTTGTCGCGGCGTTCATGCTGCTCTACTACTTCGGGTACGGGCTCGTCGCGGTGCTGGCGCTGGGGATGAACGCGCTGCTGCTCGTCGGCGCGATGGCCTTCAACCAGGCCGCGTTCACGCTGCCCGGCATCGCGGGCATCATCCTCACGTTCGGCATGGCGGTCGACGCCAACGTGCTGATCTACGAGCGCATCCGCGAGGAACTGAACACCGGCAACGACCTGCGGACGTCGGTGCGGCTCGGCTATCAGCGTGCGCTCTCGGCGATCGTCGACGGCAACATCACCACGCTCATCGTCTGCGTCGTGCTCGGCTTCACGGGCACGCAGGAGATCAAGGGCTTCGCCCTCACGCTCGGCATCGGCACCGTGACGACGCTGTTCGCGCAGTTGTTCGGCACGCGGATCATCTTCACCTACCTGGTCGATCGGTTCCGAGTCCGCCGCATGAACATGCTCGCGACGCTCGTGCCGGGCATCCAGAAGGTGCTGCAGCCGAACATCGACTGGATGCGGCTCCGGTTCATCTCGTACGCGATCTCGTTCGTCCTCGTGGGGACGGGCGTGTTCTTCATCGCGACCGAGTGGACCAGCCTCCTGGGCATCGACTTCCGCGGCGGCACGGCGGTCACGATCGTGCTGAGCCCCGACGACGACGGCAAGGCCAGGACCATGACCCGCGCCGAGGTCGAGCAGCGACTGATCGGCCTGCGCGAACTGGCGGGCGCATCGCCCGAGGTCGTCGTGATCAACCCGGGCGACGACAACGTCTCGTCCAACACCTTCCGCATCCGGACGGTGTACTCAAACCCCGCGCCGGTGCAGGAGATCGTGACCAACGCGTTCGAGGGCCTCATCGACAGCCAGCCCCGCCTGGTCTTCGAGGGACAGGACGCGGCAACCGGCCGCGCAGCGCCGGTCTTCCCGATCGTGACGCCCGTGCTCGGCGACAGCGTGAACATCCCCACCCTGCGGACGGCCGTGACCGAGCGGTACGACGGCCGGGCGGCGATCGTGCTCAAGAACCTCTCCCCCGCCGTGAGCGCCCAGCAGATCAAGGACCGCCTGCGAGAGATGCGCTCCAAGCCCGACTTCTCGGATGTGGCCTCGCGCACCGAGGACGTCGTGGTGGTCGAAGGAACGCCCGAGGCGGTCCGCACGGCAGTGGTGCTCGTGGCCGACCCGCGCATCAGTTACCACGAGAACCGCGAGTTGTGGGAATCGTTCATGCGCGAGCGCGAGTGGACCCTGGTTCGCTCCGCGCTCGGCGAGGCTTCTACCCTCGCGAGCGTCGAGAGTTTCAGCCCGTCGGTCGCCGAAACGTTCCGCAACCGGGCGATCGCCGCGCTGCTGCTGGCCACCGTGCTCGTGGTGATCTATCTCTACGTCCGGTTCGGCTCGCTGCGCTACTCGGCAGCGGCGATCCTGACAACCCTGCACGACTGCGTCGTCGCGATCGGCCTGGTCGCGCTCGCGGAGTTCCTGTTCTACAAGACCCCCGGCCTGGCCTCCTCGCTCATGCTCCTGCCCTTCAAGATCGATCTGACCCTCGTCGCGGCGATCCTGGCGATCCTGGGCTACTCACTCAACGACACCATCGTCATCATGGACCGCATCCGCGAGAACCGCGGCAAGCTTCCCTACGCCTCGCGCAAATGCATCAACGACTCGATCAACCAGACACTCTCGCGTACCTTCATCACCTCGGGCACCACGATCATCGCCATCATGATGCTCTACCTCTTCGGCGGCGAGGGCGTGCGCGAGTTCGCGTACATCATGCTGGCCGGTTCGATCGTCGGCGTCTTCTCGTCGATCGCGGTCGCCGCACCGCTGGTCTGGGTCAAGGGCGCCGACCCGCACGAGGCGAAGGACCGCTCGACGGCGGCCGTCGGTCGCGAGCCCGTCACGGCCTGATCTCTTCGCCCCCCACTGCCCCGCTTCCCCCGGCAACGCCGGAGCCCCGCTCTCTGTCCGTGTGTCGGGCCGACGGGCGATCTGGCCGATAATCGGGGAAGCCGGGGGCGGGGTGTGCGGTCGGCAGAGCGGCCTTGACAGGAGGGTCGGTGGTGAGCGACGGACCCGGCAGACTCTTCGGCGTCCTGTGCGTGCTGGCGGGGGTGTGGATCGGCACGTACTGGCTGTGGGAGCCCTCGAAGCCGCGCACAACCGTGGACGAATCCGAGCCGGTGCGCATCGAGGGGCTCGAGAGCATCCCGATCACGCCGCCGCCGGTGGAGCCCGTGCGCCCGCCGATCCCCGCGGCCGGAACCAACGGCGGAGCCGCAACGCCGTCGCCGGTGCGGATGGTGACGCGCGTCGAGCCGCCCGAGTACCGCGAGTACGTTGTGCAGCCCGGCGACGACTGGGCCAAAATCTCGCGCAAGTTCTTCGGCGATGCCAGCAAGGCCCGCGTGCTCACGCGGCACAACCCGCTCGTCTCGCCCGATCTCCTGCGGCCGGGCACGACGCTGCGGATCCCCATCGACCCCGACAACGTGCAGGGCAAGGTGGTGGAGGTCGCCGTGCCCGCTCCCGAGGGTGCGAGCGCTGCGAGCCCGACCCCGCCGACGCCCGAAGACCGATCCGCGAAGCCCGCGGCTCCGGCGGGCCGCCGGCACGTGATCAAGCGCGATGAGACCCTCTGGGGCATCGCCCGCCAGTACTACGGCAAGGGCACGATGTGGCGCGTGATCGCCGAGGCGAACACGGAGCGAATCCCGGACCCGAACAACCCGCCGGTGGGTGTCGAGATCGTGATCCCGGACGCGGCGCAGTAACGACCTCGAAACTAGGGTTCAAGCGTCGCACCGAGTGCCGCGGTGTTGCTGTATATTCCCGGTCGAGAGTCGGCGGCGGGGCGGACTCATCGCTGGAGTCGACGTGAATCTGAAGAGAATCCCCACCCTCCCCGCCGTGATGCTGAGCGTCTTCGGTCTCTGGCAGATCGTCGCCGGGCTCGGCACGCTCATCCCCGGCTTCGTGCACGACCGCGTGCCCAGGCAGTTCGTCCCCGTGATGGAGTTCTTCTTCAAGGCGTTCGGTGCGTCCGAGCCCGACCCCGCCTCGATCAAGTTCGCTGCGCACCTGTCGCAGTGGATCATCGGTCTGACCGAGATCGTGATCGGCGCGACCGCGCTCGCCGCGGTCGCCGTGCGGTCGCGCCGGCTCGAACTCGCGAACTTCTCGCTCGGGCTCGGCACGGGCCTGTTCGGGGCCTTCCTCCTGACCATGTTCATCATGCACGACAAGTCGCTCCCCTCTTGGAACCAGTACCCGGCCATTTCGGCGTGGATCGGCGCCACTTGGCTGGTAACGGTCGCGTGGGAGAAGGGGTGGACAAACCGGGCCGGCTGAGCAAGACGCATTCGGGAAGCACATGTTGAGAAAGTGGGGTCGGGGCTGGATGGGGGGTGAGCACCGCGCACACCACGGATTCGGTCATGAACCAACCCCGATGGGCCGACCTATTCTCCGGCTCAGCGCTGGGGAAGAAGATTGGGCGGGACGGGCCGACGGTCATGACGGGAGTGCGCAGGTGTCGCGAATCAAGCGGATTCTGGTCACGGGCGGGGCGGGGTTCCTCGGTTCGCACCTCTGCGAGCGGCTGGTGGCCCAGGGGCACGACGTCATCTGCCTCGACAACCTCTTCACGAGCCAGAAGTCCAACATCGTCCATTTGCTGGACAAGCCGAACTTCGAGTTCATCCGCCACGACGTGACCCACCCGGTATGGCTCGAGGTCGACGAGATCTACAACCTCGCCTGCCCCGCAGCACCCGGGCACTACCAGTACAACCCGATCAAGACGATGAAGACCTCGGTGCTCGGCGCGATCAACACGCTCGGCATGGCCAAGCGTTGCCGGGCCAAGATCCTGCAGGCCAGCACCAGCGAGGTCTACGGCGACCCCACGGTCCACCCCCAGCCCGAGAGTTACCGCGGCAACGTGAACCCGATCGGGCCGCGCGCCTGCTACGACGAGGGCAAGCGCGCCGCCGAGACCCTCTTCTTCGATTACCACCGATCCAACAAGGTCAACATCCGCGTCATCCGGATCTTCAACACCTACGGGCCGCGCATGCACCCGTTCGACGGCCGCGTGGTCTCCAACTTCATCCGCCAGGCGCTCAACTCCGACACCATCTCGATGTTCGGCGACGGCAAACAGACGCGTTCCTTCTGCTTCGTCGACGACCTGATCGACGGCATGATGGCGATGATGAACGGGCCTGACGACTTCGTCGGGCCGGTGAACATCGGCAACCCCGACGAGTTCACGATCATGCAGTTGGCCGAGATGGTCTGCGAGTTGACGGGCAAGTCGCCGAAGTTCCACCACAAGCCGCTCCCGGCCGACGATCCGCTGCAGCGCCAGCCCGACATCACGCTCGCGCGCACGAAACTCGGCTGGGAGCCGAAGGTGAAACTGCGCGACGGCCTGAAGAAGACGATCGACTATTTCAAGTCGATCAACTTCGACACGTTCCGCGCACCGACGCCGAACTATTGACGCGGGTTCGCGGCGGTGATGCGGTCATGAGGCAAAGGCGGGACGCCAGGTTGCGGTTCAAGCCGAGCGATCGCCCAGGTGCGTCCGACATGAGCGAGCGGTGGCGGATGAAAGGCAC
This sequence comes from Phycisphaeraceae bacterium, assembly GCA_019636535.1. GTDB lineage: Bacteria > Planctomycetota > Phycisphaerae > Phycisphaerales > UBA1924 > JAHBK01. The sequence goes on from JAHBXK010000036.1 coordinate 24,410, forward strand.
GGCCCCGGATTTCAACTGGTTCGTTCGTCGGGAGTTGCGGCGGCTCCCGGCAGCACGTTTGTCCGTGGTGCTCCTGATCGCGTGGCTCGGCGGGTGCGCCTTCAGCAAGGTCGAAGGCGGACAGTCTTCGCTCGCGTGGTCTCACGATGTCCCGTCGGAGGTCGCTTCGCCCGACAGCGCGAAATCCGCTGACGGCGGGTCCGTCGAAGCGCAGACCGACGCGGGCGCTGTCGGTTCGCGTCTGCGACTCAACGTGTCGCAGGCGTTCGAGATCAGGGGCGGGTATCAGGTGTTCGAGTCCTACTCGATCGGGCCGTCCGAGGCCGTGCGGGCGTTGAAGCCCGACGAGCGTGCGGCGGTGCTGGGAGACATCGCCGACCGACCTGAGTTGAGCCGGCACCGCGAGGCGCTGCTCGCGGGTCACTCGGAATGGAGCCGAAGGCACTATGGACAGCTGACGCTGCTGGCGATCGAACGCCTGGCGTTGGCGCTTGCGGTGGTTCTGCCGATCGTGGGCGCGGTGGTGGCCGTACGGGCGGGCCGGTTGCATCGCCGGCACGCCAGGGGAGCATGCCTTGCTTGCGGGTACGACCTGCGCGGCATCGACGTGGACCGATGCCCCGAGTGCGGCGTCGGGGTCCACTCGCACATGCTGAGAGACTGACGCCCGCACCGAGACACGCGCGGGCGGTCCATCACCGAAGCGGAACCTCCCGCACGGTGACGTGCTGCGCGCCCGTGGGTCGCAGCGTGCTCGAAACGAGCCGGACCCGATCGATCGCGAAGGCCGGAAAGTCGATCGGCCGGTCGACCGCCCCGGCCCGAACACCGTGATCGAACCGCTTGATCGTCAGGTGAGGGAGGAAGCGCCCGCGCTGTTGTTGGTTCGGGCGGGCCAGCCGGTGCGAGAGCCGTGATTGCAGTTCGACCAGCGCGGCTGGCGCATCCGTCGTCACCGCGAGCAATCTCGGTGGTGTCCGCGCGTGATCGGGCAGCGTGATCAGGCGTTCGGGCGTGAGGGCGAACGGCGGAATCCCCGAAGCGGCCCTTTCGACCGAAACGATCGTTTCGTCGAGTTGGCGTTCGTCCACGTCACCGAGAAACAGCAGCGTCAGGTGCAGTTTGGCGGGATCCGTCGGGTGGCCGGGGACGGTGTCGTCGTCGGCGAGATCGATGAGCGAGCGGGCTACGTCGAGGGGCGGATCGCAGCAGACAAACAGCCGCAGCGTGCGGCCGGGTCGACGTTTGGAGTGGGTGTGGTGGTGGGCGGACATGGGTGGGCAACGCGGTCAGGGTCGATCGTGCGGCGGGCTTCGTTCGGATCGGATTCAGGGCGGAAGTGCTAGCATGGAGCCGCTCGGAGCAAGGGTTCTTTGCTCCGATCGATCTTCCGGGAGACGAACATGCTGGATCGTTGGCGGCGGTGTGGTCGGTTCGGTTCGGTGGTCTGGATCGCGCTGGCGGCGATCGTGCCCGGCGGGCTGTGCGCGGGCGTCGCGACGGCGGCTCCGGCGGACTCGCTCGTCGGGTTCGAGCAGGCGCCGGAACGCCCCGGATCGTCGGTGTCACTCGGCGAGGGCATCGCAAGGTTCTATGCGCCGGGCGTCGATCCGGCCTCCCTGCCCCCCTCGTTGGCGATGGCCGACCCGAAGGTGAACCGCGGTGTGGGGCCGGTGCCGGCGGGGTTCGCCGATGCACCGGGGTTCTGGCGGGACGATGAGGGCCGGTACAACACCGTCATCCCGATCGCGCAGGGGACGTCGCTGTACGGCACGGGCATGGTCGCGGGCTCGCTCCTCCGCAATGGTCGCAAGATCGTCTGCTGGAACACCGACGCGTACGGCTACACCGAGAGCAACCCTTCGCTCTATCAGTCGCACCCGTGGGTGCTGGCGGTGCGGGCCGACGGAACGGCGTTCGGCGTGCTCGCCGACACGATCTGGCGTACCGAGATCGACCTGACGGGCGAGTTCCGGGGCGGGGCAACCGACGCGGCGGGCTCCATCGTCTTCCGCGGTGAAGGCGGGCCGTACGGCGTCGTCGTGATCCAGGGCGATTCACCGCAGCAGGTGCTGACGAGGCTCAGCGGGCTGATCGGCACCATGCCGATGCCGCCGATGTGGGCGATCGGCTATCACCAGTGCCGCTACTCCTACCACCCCGAGAGCCGGGTGCGCGAAATCGCGCACGAGTTCCGCAGCCGCAACATCCCCTGCGACGTGATCTGGTTCGACATCGACTACATGGACGGGTTCCGCGTGTTCACGTTCGACTCGGCGCAGTTCCCCGACCCCAAGGGCCTGAACCGCGAACTGAACGAGGACGGATTCTCCTGCATCTGGATGATCGACCCGGGCATCAAGGCCGAGGACGGGTACTTCGTCTACGACCAGGGCACCGCGGCCAACGCGTGGGTCCGGAACGCGGCGGGCGAGGTCTACAAGGGCGAGGTCTGGCCGGGTTGGTGCGTCTTTCCCGACTACACGCGACCGGACGTTCGCAAGTGGTGGGAGAGCCTGTACAAGGACTTCATGGCCCAGGGCATCAACGGTGTCTGGAACGACATGAACGAGCCGGCGGTCTTCAACGTCGCCTCCAAGACCATGCCCGAGGACAACGTGCACGAGGGCGGCGCGTGGGATTACGGCGGCACGCTGCCGCGAGGCCCGCACCTGCAATACCACAACGTCTACGGGCTGCTGATGGCCAAGGGGACGTACGACGGGATCCGCAAGACCAACCCGACGCTCCGGCCTTTCGTCCTCACGCGCGCTGGCTACATCGGCTCGCACCGATACGCGGCGACGTGGACGGGCGACAACAGCGCCGAGTGGGACGATCTCGAGCACTCGGTGTCGATGGCCTTGAACCTGGGCCTGTCTGGGCAGCCCTTCAGCGGGCCGGACATCGGCGGCTTCAACGGAAACGGCGACGCCGCGCTGTTCTCGCGGTGGATGGGCGTCGGGGCGCTCCTGCCCTTCTCTCGCGGCCACACGGGCAAGGGGAACATCGACAAGGAGCCCTGGGCGTTCGGGCCCGAGGTCGAAGCGACCAGCCGGAAGGCGCTCGAGCGCCGCTACCGCCTGATGCCGTATCTGTACACGGTCTTCCGCGAGGCTTCGCGGACGGGCCTGCCGGTCGCGAGGCCGGTCTTCTTCGCGGACCCGAAGGACCCGGCGCTCCGCGCAGAGGACGACGCGTTCCTGCTCGGAGCCGACTTGCTCGTGGTGCCCCGTCTGACGCCGCTCGGCGATCGCGTCCCTTCTCTGCCGCGTGGCGACTGGGCGCGGATCCGCCTCGTCGACGGCGATGCGCACCCCGACCTGCCCGACCTGCTCGTGCGTCCCGGCGCGATCGTGCCGCTCGGGCCGGTGGTCCAGCACACCAAGGAACTGCCCAAGGGGCCGCTCGTGCTGGTCATCAACCTCGACGAGCAGGACCAGGCGATGGGCGTGCTGTACGAGGACGACGGCGACGGATTCGCATTCACGCAGGGCCGGTTCCTCGAAACGACGTACCGCGCGAGGGTCACCGGCGAGCGCGTCGAGATCGAACCGGCGGTGAAGTCGGGCGACCTTCCCCGGCGGGCTCGCCCGATGATCGCCGTGGTCCATCGCGGCGGCAAGTGGTTCAAGGCCGAGGGGATCGACGGGATGAAAGTGTCGTTCGAGATGAACGAGCGCAACCGGTTCGATTCCAAGACCACGATTCCGGGCGCGATCCCACGCTGAGCGGGCGTCAGGACAGGCGCTGGCGTGCGGCGGCGATGACTTCGTCAGCGCTGATCCGTGCCATGAGTTCGCGACCCGATCGCTCGTCCTTGTGGTCGAGACGATCGGAGGGTGCGATGTGCTGGACGACGTCGCGTTCGCGCCCATAAGGACCGACCAGATCGACGCGAGTCGGGCCGTAGAGCCCGACGAGCGGGCGATCGAAGCCGACGGCCATGTGGAGCGCGGCCGAGTCGCTGCCGATGACGAGCGAAGAGCCTTCGACCACGGCCATCAGTTGACCGACAGTGGTGCCACCGAGCAGGTCGATCACGCGGCGGTCGTCTTGGGCGAGGTCGAGCAGCGGGCCGCACTGGCCGCGCTCGGAGTCCGAGCCGACGAGCACGACGGTCCGCAGGTTCGCGCTCGTGTCGTCGAGCAACGCGCGCGCGACGGCCGCGTGCCGCTCGGCCGGCCAGAGTTTGCCCGGCCAGCGGCTGGTGGGGGCAACAACGGCGAAACGGGGACGAGGGTTGCCCGCGAGCCACGCTTGTGCGGTGAGCCAGTCGCGGTCGTTCGGATTGGTGTAGAGGCGGAGGCTCTCGGGCGATGGGCGTCGCGTCGAGTCGCCGCAGGCGGCGTCGGCGAGCGCCATCATGCGATCGACGGTGTGCAGGTCGTGCGAGGTCCGCACGCGGCGGTTGCACCCGAGCCAGGCGAGTTCGGCCGCATCGGCGTGACCGATGCGGATCGGCGCACGCGTCCACCAGGCGAACAGGCCGGAGCGGAAGAGGCCCTGCGCGTCGATGACCAGGTCGTAGCGGCCGTCGCGGAGTCGGTTCATCCAACGAAGCACGTCGGCGAGCGTCGGCGGGCTGGCCCAGCGCCGGAAGCGTTGGCGGGGGAAGAGGATCGGACCACCGGAGTGGACAAGCAGAGCAGGGTGATCGGCGATGGCAGGCTCGAATCCCTCCTGGACCAGCCAGTCGATGCGCGCGCCGGGGAAGCGCTCGCGGAGCCTTGCCAGCACGGGAACGGTTCGGCAGACGTCGCCGAGCGCGCTCGGGCGGATGAGCAGGATCCGCTTCGGGTTGTGTGCGGTGGGCGTGGTCAATCGACCGCGATGGTACACGAGGGCGGGTCGGTCGTGGCCGGGTGCGGGCTGGGTGGTCACTCGGCCGGGTAGGTTGCGGAGGTCTTCGGCGTTTCCCAGACCGTGACGGAGCGAAGGCGGGCGTGCTTGCCAGCGGCGGCGAGCGCAGCGATCTTCGGGGCCAGAAGGTTGTAACAGACGACGGCGATGTTCTCGACACTCGGGTTCACGCCGCCGCGTGACTGATCGAACTCGGCGGTCTCATCGTTCAGGTGCTTGTGATCGAAGCGATCGATGATGGTCTCGGCGGTCAGCCTTTCAAGGTCGGCGAGCGTGAACCCGGTGGCGGCCGGCTGGGGGTCGAGTTCGACGCAGGGCTCGAGTCCGTAGTTGTGGCCGTGGCCGCGCGGGTTGTTGCACTTGCCGAAGACGCGGCGGTTCTCGTCGTCGCTGAGGCTCGCGGCGTGGAGGCGGTGGGCGGCGGAGAAGTCGAAGCGCTGGCGGATGGTGACGCGCGGGGCGGAGTTGGGGGGGGCGTCTTTCAATTCGGCCTCCACGGCGAGGAAGGGTGTGACGTTCCAGGTGAGGGATCGGCAATGGCCCGACAGGGCTCGGTTGAGCATCGCGAGCAGACGCGGCACAACGTGCTGCGGTCGCGAGGTCGTGGGTTCGTCGGCGAGCCGGGCGAGTTCTGGGATCAGGAACGATCGGAAGGCCGAGTCGAAGTCCTTGATGTTGAGGAAGTACCCCGTGGCGGGGTCGATCGGACCGCGGCAGCGGACGCGTAACTCGAAGAACCGTGCGGAGGCGGAGTCGGAGGAAGGAAACGCCGCGAAGGAGTTGGCCGGTCGCTCGGCGAGTTGTTCGAGCAGGCGCGCGGGTGTTTCGCGCGGATCGACGACGCAACGGACGGTCCTGGTCAGGTCTACGATCGGCACGGCGGACTGTAGGAAAGCGAAACCGCGCCGTACTCGCTTTACTCGGCCTCGGCGAGCGAGGTGACGCGGTCAGCGCTGAAGCACCACGGGTCTTCGCGGTAGCGTTCGATGGCCGAGAAGACGTCGTCGGCGGACTGTGCGGTTCGGACCGACTCCTTGTAGCCCTTGACTGGCGTGGGGCGGTCGGAATCGGGGAGTGGGGCGCTGAGCGGCTTGCTGAGCCAGGAGATGCGCCGGCGGATGTGGTGGAGCGCGTAGTGCTCATCGCGGTACTCGAGCATGAGCGAGAAGTAGCGGCGGGTGATGTCGAGGATCTGATCGCGCGAGGGAGTGGGGGGGATGATGCCGGTGGTCTGGAGCGACCATGCGTCGCGGAAGATCCACGGTCGGCTGAGCGCGCCGCGGCCGATCATGACGCCGTCGCAGCCGGTGTCGCGGATCATGGTGAGCACGTGCTGAGGCTCGGTCACGTCGCCGTTGCCAATGACGGGGGTGGACGGATCGACGGCCTTGACGGCTTCCACGACTTCGCGGATGCCGGGGCGGTCGACCGAGCCTTGGAATTTCTGCTCGGCGGTTCGGCCGTGGACGGTGATGAGCCGGGCGCCCGCGCGGACGAGGCGGGGCGCGAGGGTTCGCGCAACCGGCTCGCAATTCGACCAGCCGAGGCGGAGCTTGCACGTGACGGGCACAGCGCTCGGGCCTGTTGAGACGGCGTTGACGACGGCTTCGACGATGCGTTCGGCGGTATCGGGGATGCAGAGGAGTTTGGAGCCGCCGTCCTTCTTGGTCACCTTGTCGACGGGGCAGCCCATGTTGATGTCGATGACGGTGGCGCCGTGGTCGCGTGCCCAGCGGGCACCGTCGGCCATGATGGCGGCATCGCCGCCGTAGAGCTGCATGCAGATGGGGCGGTCGAACTCGTTGGTCTGGGCGAGGTCGAGGCTGGTGGCGGTGCCGCGGAGGAGGCCCTGGGGGCTGAGCAGATCGGTGCAGGCGAGGCCGAGGCCGCGCCCGTCTTCCCAAGTCAGTTCACGGCAGACCGTCCGCCAGGCCAGATCGCAGTAGCCGGCGATGGGGGCGAGGAGGAGGTTGGTGCGGAGTTGGACGGGGCCGATGCGGAGCACGATGGGGGAATCGTACGAAGCATGTAAGGACAGCGCCCGACTGCGAGGGAAGTCGGCATTCGGCAACCGCCACTGGGCATTCGTAGAAGGCTAAAGGGGGGCGCAGCTGTCTCGCTGTTCAGGCGGATCGCCATCGCGGTCCGGCGCGGGCGTCGTGGGTGGAGCCTGTGTTGAGGGGAGAGCCGGCTTGGGCGAGGAGTGATTTGGCGGCGGATGGCCTGAAGGCCGGCAGCGGGCGTGCTTGCGCGGATTGGGATGGTGGGGGGTGCGGCGGGGCAGTGGAGTCGGTGGGTGAGGCGACCGTTGCACGAGATTGATGTGGCTGCCTGGCGCTGCCTGCGTCTTGCGGATCGAGGGAGCGCGTTGCGAGGAGCGATTGGAGATGGCGGCTGAGCGAGGGATCGAGCGAGGTTTGTTGAGGTGTCTGAGATGTGTACCTGCCCACGGAATTCGGACACCGT
>JAHBXK010000037.1 GCA_019636535.1 Phycisphaeraceae bacterium
CGTTTATGATAGAGTTCTGTTGACTGGCATTGAGTCGGTCGGTCTGATGTTCGTGCGCCGGCGCAATGGAGCCTTGATCATGTTCATGTGGATCGGGATCGGACTGGCGTGCGTGCTGGGCGTGCTTGGGCTGGTGGTCTGGGTTGTGCGGCGGCAACGCCGCAAGAACGACGGCCCGATCTCGATCGTAATGTTTCGCATAACGCCGCGCAGGCTGAGCGAGGCGGACGTGCGGTCAGCATTCCGGCGGGCGCTCAAGCACGAGCCGAATGTGCAGCGGATTCCAATCGACGAGCACACGTACACGTTCCTGCTCGACTGCGAGGAACTACCGCCGCTCGTGGTGGTCGATTCCGCGCGGACGTACTTCGAGCCCGAGGACTTGGAGACAATCGCGGGCAGCCTGGAGAACCCCGAGTCGCGCCGGGCGATGCTTGAATCGAAGGCGTGGGTATCGGTTGACGCGATGGGCGTGAATGCCACGTTGCCGCGCGAGGCGCGTGAAAGGGTGTACACGCTGCTTGCGCCGGTCGCCGCGAACTTGATCGACGACGCCTGCATACTCTTGTATCAGCCGGCGGAGAGCCGTGCCGCACGGGCGGACGGAGTGGGTGGGCGATCGGAACAGTTGCTGCGCGAGAACAAGCTCGACGAGCTATTCGGCAACAACGACTTGCTTGTCCCCGTCTACGGCGTCGAGAAGTCAGACGCGAAGGTGAACAAGGCGATCGAGGAGGCTCGCAAGCGCATCCCCGAGTTCTGCTCGGCCTGGGAAGCTCGCGGCACGGCGGGGCAGCCGATGGTCAAGGGCCGATTCGCGACTGACGAAGAGGACGGCGCTGAATACATGTGGATCAGCGTGACCGACATGACCGACGCGGGGTTTGTCGGGGTCGTCGAGAACAGCCCGCTGGCCGAGGGACTGCCGGCCAAGGGACAGACGGTGACGGTGAAGCTCGACGACGTGGTGGACTGGGCGTATCTGGACGAGAACGAACAGCCGCAGGGCATGTTTGTGGATCGGGTGCTGATGAGTCGATGACGAGTAGTTGTGTGGAGGGTGAATCCACCCCCTCCTCCCCGCGTCGAACAACCGTCCATGACCAACGTTCTCACTGACTCCCTCTTGGCTCCGCTCACGCTCGGGGACTTGCGCCTGTCGAACCGCGTGGTGATGGCGCCGTTGACGCGGTGTCGGGCGGATGATCCGGCCGGGGCGCGTGTGCCGAACGCGATGATGGCGGAGTACTACGCGCAGCGGTCGAGCGCGGGGATGATCCTGTCGGAGGCGACGTCGATCGACCCGATGGGCGTGGGGTATCCGAACACGCCGGGGGTGTGGAGCGAGGAGCAGGTGGCGGGGTGGGAGCGCGTGACGGGGGCGGTGCACGAGCGCGGGGGGTTGATCCTGCTGCAACTGTGGCATGTGGGGCGGATCTCGGACCCGGTGTACTTGAATGGGGCGCTGCCGGTGGCGCCGAGCGCTGTTGCGGCGGAGGGGCATGTGAGCCACATCAGTCCGAAGAAGGCGTTTGTGACGCCGCGGGCGCTGGAGCGTGAGGAGATTCCGGGGGTCGTGGCGTCGTATCGGCGTGCGGCGGAGAACGCTGAGCGGGCGGGGTTTGACGGTGTGGAGATTCACGGGGCGAACGGGTATTTGCTGGATCAGTTTTTGCAGACTTCGTCGAACCGGCGGGAGGATGAGTACGGCGGGCCGGTGGAGAACCGAGCGCGGTTGATGCTGGAGGTGACGGACGCGTGCGTGGGGGTGTGGGGGGCGGGGCGCGTGGGGATGCACCTTGCGCCGAGGGGTGACTCGCACGGTGTTGGGGATGAGCGGCCGGTGGAGACGTTCGGGTATGTGGCGCGGGAGTTGGGGAAGCGCGGGATCGCTTTCATCTGTGCGCGTGAGGGGCTGGAGCCGGCGGGGACGCGGATCGGTCCGGAGTTGCGGCGGGCGTTTCTGGGTGCGCACCCGGACGCAGCGCGTGCGGGGTACATCGCGAACGAGCGGTTCACGCCGGGGAGTGCGCAGCGGGTGATCGCGGCCGGGGAGGCGGACGCGGTGGCGTTCGGGCGGTTGTTCATTGCGAACCCGGACCTGCCCGCGCGGATCGAGCGTGCTGCGCGGACGGGGGAGGAGGTTTTGAACACGCCGAACGCGGAGACGTTCTACACGGCGGGGCCTGTGGGGTACGTGGATTACCCGTCGCTGGCGGAGTGAGCGGGATCGGACGGCGCGGCACTCGGCGCGGACTGCCCGCACTCGGGGCACGGTGCTTGATGGTCAAGACCAGCGAGGGAGTATCCGCAGGAAGGGCAGAGGCGGCGACGCAGGCGGTGCCGGAGTCGCCACTTGTGCCGCCATGCGGCGAACCCCGCCGCCGAGCAAGCGGCGAAAGGAACCCAGAGCGGGATGGAGATCCACTTGACGGTGCGACCCCAGCCACCCTGGAACCACCAACGGCGTGTTGAGTAGAAGGTGTGGAAGCCGCTGCGCGGGCGGTATTCGGGGAAGTGCGCGTCGGCGTCGATCAGGAGCGTCACGGAGCCGCCTGCCACGGATGCCTGGGTTTGAATCGGGCCGTTCAGGACGAGGACGCGCTCGTTGCTTCCGTACCAGAGGATCGCGATGGCGACGCACAGAAAGGGCATCGACCATCTGGCGATGTTGCCGATAGCGCGGGTCAGCGTCATGCCGGACTGTACGGGATGTTTGTGGCGGGCAGGGGGTGATCGATCGGGATCGCGCGTGCGGCGTCGATCCGCGCGTCAGATTGACTTGATTGAAACGACAACGAGCCGCGGGTGCGGCTCGTTATCGTGAAGGAATGCGTCGTTGTGGGTCGAGTGGACTCCGCGTTTGTCAGGCGTGGCGTCGGCGCCTTGCGCTGAGTGTGAGCGTGCCGAGGCCGAGCAGGACGGCGGCGGAGGGGGAGGGGACGATGAAGGAGAAGTCGTCGAAGTAGTTTTTGCCGCCGACGCCGGCGAAGAGGCCGTCTTCGAGTTGCCACTCGAGGGTGGTGAGGTTCTGCATGGCCATGCCGAGGGCGGTGCCCGCGGGGACAACGTTCTGCCAGGTGTTGGTGGCGACGACGTAGTAGTCGAAACTGAAGGTGTCGTTGGAGAGGTCGATGTCGAAGCGCACGCCGTCCCAGTCGGTCTGGTCGGCGATGATGCCGGTTGTGGTCCAGTTGTTGCTGGGGCTGGTGCGCCAGGTGACCTCGTTGGTGCGTGTGTATCCCCACTCAAGGCCGATGTTGCCGGACTGATCCTTGAGGGTCATGGTGAACTTGTCTGGGGAGGGGGTTCCGTCGGAGGGGGGCGTGTCGCCGGGGTTGGGGCAGAAGTACAGCTGCATGGTGACGGTGCCGGAGGTGACGGAGGTGGGCGTGAAGCCACCGAAGTCGTAGGAATCGAGGGCGTAGGCGTAGCGGATGGCGCCGGAGCCGAGGGGGGTGTCGTTTCGGAAGGCGAGGTTTGAGCCGTCGAAGTTGCGGCCGGGGAAGTGGTTGCCGACCATGTAGGCGGGGATGGTGCCGGGGGGGACGGAGGTGGGGTATGGCGGTGAAGCGCCGACGGCGGCGTTTCGCGCGGCGGCGTTGGGGAAGAAGGCGCCCTTGGAGGTGAGGAGGGTCCACTTGCCCGAGTCGGGGGCGATGAAGTTGGGGGAGCCGCCGCCTGCGTTGGGGCCGAAGTCGCCGGCGTTGTAGTAGGTGACGTCGGCCCAGTTGGCGGAGCCAACGAACATGGAGAGGGAGTAGCCGTCGTTGGGGCTGCAACTGCCGAGGTAGGCGTGCGCTGCGCCCGCGGAGGCCAGGAGGCCCGAGAGCGCGGCGAGCGCGCGGACGGGTGGGCCGACGCGTGAGGGGGTGCGCGCGGACAGAACACTGGTGGGGTTGAACACGGTCGACTTCATCTCTCGCTCCTTTGCGCCTGCGGAGCGCGGCGGGCCGTACTGCCCCGAGAGGGGGAAGCGAGCAACGACTCAACAACCCGGACTGGTGTGAGGGTGGCCGGCGTCGGCCTGATCCTCATCGTCCGGAGCGCTGCTCGCCCGCCCACCGGCTCCGGAAGAGACTTGCCGGGGCTTGGGCGGACCTTGCAGGCGTTTCCGAGATTTTGTGAAGGGGTGGCTTGCTCACCCGTTCGCGGCGACGGGAATCTCCCGCGCTATCGCGAAGAGGCTGTGGCAGTGTTTGAGCCGGCATTGGCATCTGCCGCATGTTCACGGCTTCGGAGCGCTGTCCACGCGGTGAGTGAGACTTCGACGATGAGGGTGTCGTCCTGAACCGGGCCGTGGCGGTGTCTGGTTGCCGCTTGCATGAGTGCCGTGGCGATCGCCGGGGCCATCGTGAGGGGATCGGTCGCCGGGGCGCCTGCGCCCGGTTCGCCCGGCACGGACGGAGTGATGACCGATGCGCCGTGGGATTGGATCATCTGTTCGATGCGCTCGATCCCGAACTCCTCGGCGGCGTGGCCGCGGGTTTCGGGGAGGCCGTCGGTGTAGGCGATGACGATGTCGCCGGGCACGGCGGGGAGGCGCTGCGCATCGTGCTCGAACTCGTCGGGGGAGAGGACGCCGAGCATGATGGCGGTTGAGCCGAGGCGGTGGAGTTTGCCCGATGGGCCGCCGGAGCGGACGAATGCGGGAGGGTGGCCGGCGTTGGCCCACTCGATGACGGTGGGTGAGAAGACCGCCGAGCCGGAGTTTGTGCGTGCGCTGGTGCGGTTGGCCTCGATCCTGAGGCAGAGGCCGGTGGCGAAGACGCCCTGATCGCTGAGCGTGTAGTGGACGTAGCCGTTGAGCGCGGTGATGACGTCGCCGGCGGAGAGCGGGCGGGCGGGGTCGGCCGATCGGAAGACACGCTCGAGTTCGCCGTGGAGGCGGTTGACGGCGAGGGCTGCGGGGACGCCGTGGCCGGAGACGTCGATGAGGACGATGTAGGTTGACTCGGCCTGCGGGTCGTCGTTGGTGTCGGGGCGTCGGTGCGTGACGCGTCGGACGTAGACGAGGTCGCCACCGATCTGGCGCATGGGTTCGTAGACGAAGGCAACGTGGGCGGGGCCGTCGCGGAGCGGCTGGGGGAGGAGTGCTTCGTGGAGTCTGCGCGCCTGGAGGAGTTCGGCGGAGAGTTCGCGGTAGCGGCCGCGGAGTTCGCGTCGCTCGAAGGAGGCGTCGAAGCGGGAGTAGCGCCACCAACTGAAGAGGACGGCGGGGATGGGGAGGACGGCGGCGTAGAAGCCGAACTTGAGGAAGTTGAGGGGGGTGGGTTGTGCGAAGGTGAGGACGAGGGCGATGTAGAGGACCCAGCAGCCGAGGGCGATGCGCGCGGACTCGGCGAGTCGCATGGGGATGACGAGGAGTGGGAGCGTGACGAGGACGGCGTGGGCGAGCAGGGCGGAGCGGCACGCCCAGTAGGAGGGATCGCCCCACGTGATGGGGTTGCCGAGGAAGTCGGTCGGGTGGATCATGGACCGCCTGATCTCGAAGAAGGTGGCGGTGCCCATGATGGCGAGGGTTGAGATGGTGATCGCTCGGACGAGTTTGGTGCGGTCGGGCCTTGCGGCGAGGACGTAGAGCAACGTGGCGAGGGTGATGCAGAAGAGGCCGACGTCTTCGGCGACGCCGAGCAGGAGGACGGTGAGCGGGGTCTGCTCGTTGTTGCGGTACTCGAGGTACTCGAGGAACAGGCCGAACACGGCGATGGCGAGGAGCGCCATGACGCATCCGAGCGTCCAGATGATTCGATGTCGGAGGACGCGGGCGCGCGCGGCCTCGAACGCGGCGAAGTAGGCGTGGTCGGCGAGGCCTGGGTGGGGCGTTGGAGCGCGATCGCTGCGCACGTGTGAGGGTATTGTCGCGGCGGTCGCGGTGTGCGCAAGAAAGCCGGCGGAGCAACGGATCGCCCCGCCGGCCACAGATGGCGTTGAAGATGTCGATCCCGGAGCGGCTGGGTTTAGGGATCAGGCCGCGGCGGGGAGCGTGAACTGGAGCCAGTAGTCGAAGCCGGGCGGGTTGTCGAGTGCGTAGTGGGTGACGGCGATGAAGTACTCGCCCGCGCCGAGGCCGCCGAGTGAGATGGTGTCGTTGCCGTTGTAGCCGTCGGCGAAGGAGATGGTGTTGCCCCAGGAGTTGTAGAGGAAGACGTTCATGGCCTCGAAGGCGTGGATTCGGATGGTGGAGCCGAAGGCCAGGGGTGCGGTGAGTTCGAAGCGGTAGATGTCGCGGGTGTCGGCGAGGATGAGGCCTTCGATGTTGAAGGAGGAGGAGATGGGGCCGAGGTTGGGGGAGAAGGGGCCGAGGGGCTGTGCGCGGACCTGGGCGATCGTGTTGTTGCCGCGCTCGTACATGTCGTCGTCGAGCGGGATGGAGGGGGGGAAGTCCTCGAGGGGCGCATCGTCGTCGCCGAAGGGGTGCTCCCACTCCTTCCAGTCGACGCTGACCGAGAGTTGGTAGTTGGGGTTGGGCTGGAACTTGCGGCCGATGACCTGGATGAAATAGCTTCCGGCTGGGAGGCCGTCGAGGCTGATGTGCTCGATGTTGGCGTTGCCCTGGCTGCGGAGGAGGACCTTGCCGCGGTTGTTGAGGAGCATGAGGTCGAGGTTGCCGCGGCGGACGTTGTGGTTGAGTCGGACGTAGTCGAACTCGCCGGCGTCGCGGCGGAGGTCGATGCGGTAGAGGTCGCGGCGGTCGGCCATGCGGAGGCCCTGGAGGACGATTCGGCCCATTCCGTCGACCTCACCGAGGTTGGCGGAGTTGGGTGCGCCCGGTTCCTGAGCGTTGACGGCGGCGATGGAGTTGTTGTCCTCGTACGCGTCGTCGACGTATGGGCCCATGGCCGCGGAGAGGACGATCCGCGGTTCGAGGTTCTCCATGAGGGTGTCGGTTGCACGACCGATCCGGCGGTTGGTTCGGGGTGATTGGAGCCGTCCGAGCATCTGTGTTCTCCCTTTTGAGTGGTGAGTGCCGCCACGGCCGGGCGGCGAGAGGAAGATCGGGAAGTCGGCAAGGGGACCGTGGCCGGAACCCCCTAAAGGTGGGATGGGAGATCGGAATGAGCGGGCTGGTGAAGAGGATGGGCTTGTACGGGGTCCGGTAAGGGGTGAGGGGGGATGTGCGTAAGATTTTTGTTTGGATTGCTCGGGTTTGCTCAAGGGCTGGGTGGAGCCTGCGGGAGGGGCGTGCGCGCAGGATCGGCGCGTGGTGAAGAGGTAAGGATGGAATGTGGTGCGGGAGGGATAGGTGCGCCGATCGAACTCGGGTGGTGCGAAGTCGAGGCGGCCGGGAGCCGCAACCCAGCGTCGAGGGCGGGCGTATGGCGATAGAGGTCGCGAGGGCTTGGGCGCGCCGATGTGGGAATCGGAAGCGCCAGCGCCGAACGGACTTGCGAACGGCGGTTCGATCGGTTAGGCTTGACGCACCAACGAGGCCTGCCGGGTACGCCGAAGGAACGGCGGAGCGCCCGAGGCAGGCCCAAGAGCCGCGCACCGACGCGGACCGGACCCAGGGTGAGAAGACGGAAGCGGCGATGGAGTACGCTGCGGAGCGCTGGTCACCCTCAAGCGCAGAGAAGTCCGAGGCATCGCGAGCGCGAATGCCGAGGGCGCAGCGCCGCCAGGAAGGCGGGGCCCGGAACCGGCATCCCCTTTGTTGTTCGTGAGTTCTCGGTCAGTGAGTCCGCCGACGATCGACCGAGTGCGTCCTGAGGAGTGGTCATGAGCCTTCTTCGTCCGTCCCGAGTGTCGTTTCTCCGGTTCATGCGCGCGGTGATTGCCCGGCGGTTCAGGCGGTCGTCGCCGGCGGGCCTGTCGCTGGTTGCGGGCCGTTCGCACGGGCTGTTCGACTGCGAGCAGTTGGAGCAGCGGCAGTTGCTGTACACGGTGACGATCGGGCCGGGGGACGTGAACCCGGCGACGGGTCTGGGGACGGTGCAGATCCAGCCGTTCAGTTACGCGGTTCCGTACCTGTTCCGGACGATCCCGGATGCGGTGGACGACGAGGTGGTGGTCGAGGAATTCGCGGATGAGATGGACTTCTGGACCATGTTCAACCCGGCGGTTCCGCCGAGCGGGACGGTGTTCAACGAGTCGAACATCCGCATTTCGTACGTGACGAACAGCGCGCAGGCGATCCGGCTGGTGGTGGGTCCGGACCCCGGGATGAACGGGGCTGACGACCTGGACCTGCGGGTCGACCTGAACACGACGGACCTTGTGAACTTCACGTTCCTGCGCGGGTCGAGCGGGGAGAACCTGATCCCGACGCTGACGCGTCGGGTCGTGCTGACGATCAACAACGGCATCGACGGGGACGGACTGAAGACGGACGCGATGACGGGGACGCGTCTGGAGTTGCTGCTGGACGGCAACGTGGTGCAGACGATCGCCGGCCCAGCGCTGGCCGCGCTCGGGACGCCGGTGGTTGGCGGCGGGATCCAGTACAACGTGGTGCGTCAGGCCGGGTTCGACGCGATCCGGTTCCGCTCGGCGGCGGATGCGCCGGACAACGCAACGTACTCGGACAGTTTCATCATCGACGACATCACGGTGTTCTTCCCCGGCGGGCGGTTCGGGGAGTTCATGGAAGAGCGGTCGGCGTTTGCGGTGGGGGGCGTGTTCACCGGTCCTGTTGGGGCGTCGATTACGTTCCTCGACCTGAACGGGAACGCGATCATCCCGACGCTGGCGACCGGGATTTCCGAGGGTGGGGACGTTGCGCTGATCGACCGGAACGACGACGGCGTGCCGGACTTCAACGACGGGATCGGTCGGATTCAGATCACCGGTACGGACTTGAACAGTTCGCTGACGCTGTGGGGCGGCACGCGCGAGTTGGTTGAGGGGACGTGGCAGTTTGCGGTCGCGGAGTCGATCGCAGGGTTGATGGACGAGTTCGAGATGTTCGGCATGGGGTACAACCTCGTGGCCCAGCAGCCCGGGCAGCCGCCGGTGGTGCTCGGTCTGCCGTCGTCGGGGGGCTCGCTGATCGTGGGCTCACCGTACACGCGACCGACCGGGACGCCGGGCGGGTATCTGGCGACGCCGGCGTTCCCGCCTGCGCAGCCGTCATTCGTGAACGCGAATCAGGGGATCTTCGTCACGGGCTCGATCGGGAATCTGAACGTCAACGCGCTGCTGTTCGGCTCGAGCCAGATCACGGGCGCCGCAACGCAGGTGGCGATCGGGACGCTGATGGGGAACTTCCGCGTTGAGGGCGACCTGGGCGCGATGGTGATCCAGGGTGAGGCGGGGCTGTGGCAGGGTGAGAACCAGTCGACGGCGGACGCGAGCGCTCGCGTGTTCACGAGCACACGCTCGCAGATCACGGTCGGACGGACGGCGGGCGAGATCCTGATCGCCGGTCGTTCGGCGGCGGACATCACGGTGTTCGGCGACATCAATAACCCCGCGCGCGCGGTGCGGAGCGGGCTGGACTACGTGGAGCGCGAGGGCGTGCTGGGGCAGAACCCGGCGGTGCAGAACCCCGAGCAGTTCACGATCGAGACGACGATCCAGACGAACAGTCTTGCGCAGCAGGTTGCGTTCGGCACGACGTGGTTCAGGAACGACACGCTGCAGGACGCGGAGTTTGTCGGGTACAACGCGACGACGGTGCGTATCTCGGGGAACCTGGGGGGCATTGACCCGGTCAACGGCGCGCCGGACGTTTCGGACGTGTTCGCGTTCCCGGCGGATGGGACGCAGGACGTGGTGATTCAATCGCAGGCCTTCGGCGGGTACCTGCGCGTGGTGGACCGGCAGGGTCGTGTGCTTGCCGCGGCGGACTTTGGTGGTGCGGGTCGCGGGCTGCTCGGCAACCGGACGCCGGGATCGATCATCCGGTTCCGACCGGACGACGCGGAGATCTACTACCTGGTGCTGAACAACGCGCCGGGCGGCGTTGCGCGGACGCCGTACAGCGTGACGATCTCGGGGATGGTGCCGGTGACGCTGGGCGCGGTGCGGACGGGCCTGGGGCTTGGCGGCGGGGCGACTCCGCCGGTGATCTCGCTGAACGCGGGTTCGATGGGTTCGTTGCGGATCGGGACGGACGCGTATCAGAGCGACGGGTCGCTGCTGGACATCGGCGCGATCGCGAACACGAACCAGAGCGCGGAGGCGCTGTTCGAGTATCGCGAGTCGACCGTGTCGGTGGCGGGCGATCTGTACGGCGCCACGATCGGCGGGAACATCCGCGGCGCATCGCTGCTGGTCGGTCGGAACTTCGGCGCGATGATCACGGGGGACGCGCTGCGGTTCGGCCAGTCGGTGCTGACGGGGGACATGATCAACTTCGAGTTGCGAGTGGGCGGCTCGATCTCGGTGCTGGACGTTCGGGGCGGCGTGGCGACGGATCAGATCGACAACCAGACCGACAGCCAGATGGGGAACGTGAACATCCGCACGGGGACGTCGGGCGGCGTGGGTCACATCGGGCAGTTCCTGGTGGGGGCGTATGTCGGTTCCGGCCTGAGTGTGCAGACCTCGCCGGGCTCGACGTTCGACCAGTTCTTCATCGGGAACACGAACGAGGGTCTCGGTTCGGACTTCCCAGGGCAGATTCGCGGCTCAGCGCCGCTGATCCGCGTTGGGGCGGGCTCGGACGTTCGGTTCGTGGACTTCGCGATCATTCAGAACAACAGCCCGGACGCGTTTACGCAGATCGGCGCGGGACAGTCGTTCACGTTCGTGGACGATGCGGGTGCGAGCGTGACGATCCGGCTGGAGTTGCCGGGTGGTGCGCCGCCGGCGGCGTTCGACCCGATCGCGAACAACGTGGAGGTTCGGTTCCTGCCGATCAACGGCTCTCAGGGCGTGGCGATCGGGCGCGTGACGGCGACGCTGTCGTTCGGGGCGCGGCTGCGGTTTACGGTGAACAACCCCGGCGTGGTCTCGATCGGGCGGATCATCGCGAACACGGACGTGGGTGGGTCGCAGATCCTGATGGACGGTGCGGGGCAGTTGGACGTGCTGCGCATCGACGTGCCGGCGGGACGGATCGACACGATCCGCAACGCGACGGTCGGCGGGGACATCGTGTCGATCGACGCGTTTGCGGTGCACAACATCGTGCTGACGGGCGGGTCGCTTGGTCGGACGCAGACGAGCCCGGTGATCAACAGCCGGATTCTGGGCAAGTTCCTGGGCGTTGCGCCGGGCCGGGGCGGCGGCGGCGGTGCGGGCGGGGTCGGTGCGCCGATCGGCGTGCTGCCGCAGGCGCTAAATCAGGGGGACGGCGCGGACTGGGACGGGACAAGCATCGAATTCCCGATCACGCCGCTGGACGACGGGCTGTGGATGACGCCGTTCCCGCTGGAGGCGGTGGGCTCGCCGGTGGACGGCTGGCTGAACGGCGTGGTTGTTCGCGCGGGCGACCTGCTGCTGGTGGACGTGGCGGGCGGGATCGGCGACGTGATCGTCGAGAGCGGGGATCTGATCAACGTTCGTGCGAACTCGAACGGCGTGACGCCGTTCGGCGACTTCGACGGGATCTTCGGCTCGATCTACGCGATTGCGATCGACACGATCGACGTCGGCGACGGGCTGCTGGGCACAGGTCCGGGTCCGTTCGCGCGGGCGGGCATCTTTGCGGATGACGACATTCGCTTTGTCTTCGGGACCCGGATCAACGGCGCGGTGATCCGCGGGGTGATCGCGGCGGCGAACGTGACGAAGGCCCCGCGGACATCGTTCGGGAACGAGTTCCCGATGATGCGGAACGCCGTGGAGGGGATCGACACGGTCGAGTTGCGGAATGGTCGGTTCGAGAGCGCGGCGATCTTCTCCGGCAATCTGGATGACTTCTGGCGAGCGTCGCGGTTCCGTGATGTGGCATCGGCCGAGGGGAACGTGAACGTTGTTCGCGGGGTGAACGCGAACCTGTTCTCATCGTCGATCTCGGGGCTGTTCATCAACCTGATCACGCTGACGGGGAACAGCGCTTTCGACGCGACGCAGGTGAACTCGCAGCGGAGCATCGGGACGATCAACGCGGACGTGTTCAGGAACACGACGGCGTTCGGCAACGTTCTGGAGTTTGTCGGCAACTCGATCCTGGCGGTGAACAACGTCGGCACGATCACGACGAACAACCTGAACGCCGGGGATATGTCGGACCTTGCGGTGATCATCGGCGGCTCGCTGTCGGGCGAGATTGCCGCGCGGAACATCGAGCGGTCGAGTTTCAACATCAACAACCAGGTTCAGCGGATCTTCGCGAACGCGAACTACCGCGGGAACACGCTGGTGGCGGGTGAACTGATCTCGATGCAGGTGAACCAGAACATCCGGTCGAGTTCGATCTCGGTGGCGGGTCCGGTTCGGTCGATCACGACGCCGGGCGAGATCACGCTGCTGGACCTGAACTCGTTCGGTCCGTTCGGCCGGATCGACCTGATCCGCGCGGGCGGGCAGATCACGGGGAACATGGTCTCGGAAGGCCCGATCGGGACGATCCAGTCGACGGGCGGCGACATTGTCGCGAACATCTCGACGACGGACGCGAGCGACGGCAACCTGACGCTGTTGCAGGCGGGGCGCGATCTTCGCGTGGACCTGCGGATCGCGGGGAACGCGGACCAACTGATCGCGGGACGGCACATCGGTCAGCAGGGCGAGCCGAAGAGCCGGGCGATCGACATTCGGGGCAACCTGCGGAACGTCTCGGCGCCGAACGGGCAGATCTACACGGACATTCTGGTTGCGCAGAACATTACGGGCTCGATCACGAACGGGCGCGTGTCGATGCGGCCGGGGAACGACCTGGTTGCGAACGCGTCGATCATCGCGTTCGGCCGGATCAACAACGTGACGCTCCGCGGCGACTTCAACGGGAGCATCATCTCGTTCTCTGGCGGGATCGGAACGGTGAGCATCACGGACGGCTCTCTGCGGCCCGGGAACCGGATCGCGGCGTTTGACGGGAACATCGACCTGATCCGGATCAAGGGCGGCGACCTGATCGGTGACGTGTACACCGAGGGGAACCTGCTGAACCTTGAGGTTCTGAACGGCGACGACGGCTTCAAGGGCCAGATCGGGGTGACGAGTTTCCGCAGGCCGGGTCGGCAGTGGAAGAACGACATCCGGAACGAACTGCCGCCGGGAACGATGAAGACGGCGGGCGTGGACGGCGTGACGATCCAGGCGCTGGGCTCGATCAACCGGATCTTCGTGCAGCAGGGCTCGATCTGGGAATCGAAGATCATCGCGGGCGAGACGATCGGCGACATCATCGTCGGTCTGCAGATCCGCAACGACAACCTGACGAAGGGCCGGACGGGCGTGATCGCGGCGGGTACGAGCATCGGCTCGGTGCGCACGGGCGGTTTCGCGGGCGGGTTGTTCATCCTTGCGGGCGTGCGCTCGCTGGGCGACGACCTGTTCCCCGGCGGGACGGGCGCGAACGCGGACACGATCATCGCGGGCTCGATCGGTTCGGTGGTGGTGGGTCGGAAGGCGGGCAACATCACGATCGCGGCGGGCGTGAATCCCGGGTTGAACGGGACGTACAACAACAACGACGACCGGTTTGCGCCGGGCGTTTCGTCGATCGGCTCGGTGACGGTGGGCCTGCAGGCGACGGCGGTGATCGTGAACGTCGCGGGCTCGGTCGGGTTTGTGACGCCGGGGATCACGGTGAACAGCGCGCGGCCGCAGTTGCGACCGACGCTGGTGGTTCCGCCGTCGGGCGTGCCTGCGGCGCCGGGCGTGGCGTTCGGCTTTGTGACGACGTCGGGCCAGGCGGGCTCGTTTACGTACACGGGCGCGGGGAGCGTGTCGTGGAACGCGTCGCTGAACCGGATCACGGTGAGCGGCGCGGTGAACTCGCTGGTGGTCTCGGCGAACGCGGGGATCCTGAGCAACTTCAACGTGCTGTCGACGGACAACGCGTCGCTGACGAGCCTGGTGGTGAACGCGGAGTTGCGCGGCAACTCGAACGTGTTTGTCGATGCGGCGCTGACGAACGCGACGTTCAACGGGCGTGTGGATTCGACGGGCGTGATCGGCACGGGCGGGAACGCGAACGCGTTCGTGTTCGCGCAGGGCCTGATCGACGGCGACGTCGAGGCGTTGGCGCTGAACACGCTGCAGGTGACGGGCGATCTCGGCCGGACCGGGAGCCTGACGGATGCGATCGTGCAGGTTCGGAGCCTGGGCTCGCTGGTGGTGACGGGCGGTGTGTTCGCGGGCATCGTGAGTTCGGACCTGGACATCAACTCGGTGCAGTTGACGTCTTCGACTCAGGGCGCGATCCGCGCGGGCCGGAACATCGGCTCGATGAGCGTTGCGGGCGTGTTCAACCAGTCGCGTGTGAGCGCACGGAACAATCTCGGCCCGGTGAACATCAGCGGTGATGCGAACGAGTCGGCGATCCTTGCCGGCGTGGACCTGGGGACCGACGGGCACTTCGGCGGCACGGGCTTCGCGGCGGACGTGGTCTCGAACGGTTCGATCGCGTCGGTCTTCGTCGGCGGGAACTTCCGTCAGTCGGACATTTCGGCGGGTGTGCTGCGCGGACCGGACGGGTTCCTGGGCACCCAGGACGATCTTGCGGCGGACGGTCGCTCGTCGATCGGCGCGGTGACGATCGTGGGCGGCCAGACGGGTTCGGCCTTCAACTCGCAGCAGTACCGGATCATCTCGACGGGTACGGTGGGCGCGGTGACGGTGGCCGGTCAGGCCTTCACGTCGCTGAACAACTTCCGCGTGACCCGGATCGTTTCGAGCCCTGTGCCGGTGCAGGTGCTGTCGTCGCGTCCGGTGGAGGATGGCCGCGTTTACAACTACGAGATCGTGTTCAACCAGCCGATCGATGTCTCGACGATCGGGCCGGCGTTGAACATCGCGGAGGTTCGCTCGGGCGGCGTGCTGGTCGGACTGGCGCAGGGCTCGGACTACACGTTCCGGTTCAACACGGCGACGAACACGCTGACGATCAACTTCGCGCGGTCGGTGACGGATCGTGCGCTGCCGCAGGCCGGCGGCGTGCCCGGCCCGGGTCTGTTCCGGTTTGTTCTGGATGCGTCGGTGCTTCGCGGCCTGACGCAGTTCTCGACGCTGGACGGGAACCGCGACGGGACTGCGGGCGACGACTTCTCGGTGGACGATTTTGTCGGGGATGTGGGCGACAAGATCACGGCCGGGAACCCGATGTCCCTGCCGGGCGTGAGTTTCTACGGCGCGGGCGATCTGGATCTGTTCCTGGACTCGAACTTTGCTTCGGACAATCTGCCCGACGCGAACACGCGGTTCACGCTGCGGGGCGTGCTGGGCGACCACCCGAACGCGAACTCGGACACGTTCCGCATCGGCGGCGACGTGGACGTGTACCGCATCTCGTTGCGTGCCGGTCAGATTCTGCGGATGGGGGCGATCCAGGGGATCGCGCTCTCGGCGCAGCGCGGCATATTCGACTCGACGGGTCAGTTGCTCGCGTACAACGGGCCGATGGGCCTGCAGGTCTTGAGCGCGACGGGCGTGCGGGCGCTGCCCGCCGCGGGTCCGTCGGGCGTCGGCGACATCGTCGGCAACGACGAGTACCTTGTGCTGACGACAGGGACGTACTACCTGGCCGTCGGCGGCAACCTTGAAGCGACGGACATCGCGGACGTGAACGCGGTTCTGAACGAGCCGCCGACACCCGGCGCGATCGGTTCGTACGCGTTCGACGTCGAGGTGTTTGACGACAACAACACGGGCTTCGCGGGCGACTCGGCCTCGGGGAACGGGCAGAATCTGCCTGTGCCGCCCGTGCCGCAGGACTTCGCGGGTCCGGACGGCATTCCTGGCACGGCGGACGATCTGCAGCAGATCGTGTTCGCGGACTTCGTGTTCACTTGGGACAAGAAGGACCTGGCGAACCCCCGCGACGACATCATCCGCGGGACGAACAACGCGGGCGTGACGATCACGCGGATCCAGGGCACGGACGGCGTGTGGAACACGGCGGCGGATCGGATCGTTCACACGGTGGACGCGGCGATCGGCGCGCCGGGCAGCACGGGCGCGCCGGGTGAGATTCAGCCGGACATCGACATCTACCGTCTGAACGGCGGCCTGCCGCTGCTGCCGGGGACTCGGATCGTGGCGACGCTGCGTCTGACGGAGACGGGCTCGAACATCGGCCTGCCCGGTGCCGAGGTCGGTGCGGAAGCGGCGACGACGCCGCTTCGCAATCTGGCGTCGTTCCTCGCGGGCAACGCGGGCCTGTCGCAGAACGTGCAGTTCGCGCTGTTCGAAGTTCCATCGGGCGCCGGGCTTGAGGGCGGCAGGCTGGTCGGTTCGCCGTCGGCGTTCCTGCCGATCGGCGGTCAGCCGCAGACGAGTTCGTCGAACGGGACGTTCACCTACGGCTACAACTCGCAGGGGGATTTCTTTGTCGAGTTCATCGTGCCGGGCGTGCAGAACTCGCTGGCGCCCGCTGCGGCTACGTACGCCCTGTACGTGCAGGGCGTCGTTCGGTCGGACTACCAGTTGGAGGTTGTGACGCAGGGTCGCCGGAACCTGAATATCCCGGTGCAGAACGTCCTGTTGGAGACGCAGGGCGGGATCATCGATTGGCTGCAGGCCGGCGAGGGCGTGACCACGACGCTCAATCCGTTCCGTGCCGCCGCGGCGGGCTTCTCGGGCCAGATCGGCGGGCAGGATGTGGACGACTACATCCTGAACAACCTGCGGACCCGGCTCACTGCGATCTTCGCGAACGCGGGGATCGACATCCGGACCTCGTACTCGCCGTCGACGTTCGAGGGCCAGCCGTTCTCGACGGTGTTCCTTGCCGGGAACGCGGAGCCCAACGCCTTCTTCAACGACGGGACGTTCGGTGCATCGCAGCACGTGGATGCCTTCAACACGGATCTGACGGATCAGGGCGTGGTGTTCATTCCGTCGCTGGCGGTGCTTGGCAACGACCCGTCGCAGGTGGGTGTGGACCGGTTCATCGATCAGTTGGCGGGCGCGGTCGCGCGGCGGATCGGCGAGTTGGTGGGTCTGTCGTTCGAGGCGAACACGGCTCCGTCGGGCTCGGTGCCGGTGCAGGCGACGAACTCGGTGGCGGTGCCCCCGACGGGCGGCGGCAACTATGGGTTCCTGAACTTCGATCGCGCCCTGGCCGGTCAGGGGACCGGTGCGAACACGCAGGTGTTCTTCATGGGCAACCAGAACTCGCTGGGTGTGATCAGCAGTTTCGTCCGTCGGCTGTGATGATCGAGGATGGCGTCTCGATCACGAGGCGAATGCACACAATAACGACGCCCGGGCCGAATGGTCCGGGCGTCTTTCGTTTGGCGGGGTAGCTGGTGCGTGCGGAGCGTGGGCTGTAAAGTAGGGGTGGAGGCTGTGTCAGCGACCGCCGGAGAGACGCTCGTAGAGCGCCTCGTCGATGCCGAGGTACTCGCGCATATGCTGGTCGTAGGTCTCGGCGTCCTGCTCGCGGGAGAGGTCGAGGCGGAGTTCGTTGATGACCTTGGTGCCTTGGCGGATCCAGTCGTCGAACGTCTCGCGGCTGATGTGCTCGAAGATCCACTCGCCGACGGGGCCCTTGAAAGGGGGGCGGGGCATCTTGGTGCCTGGGCGGCCGGTCTTGTGATCGATGAACGAGCCGGGGGGGAAGGGGCCTGCGGGCGCTGAGGGTGCGGTGGCGTTTCCGAGGAGGCTGACGTCGCGGCTGGGCGCAGCCCCCTTCGAGGCCACCTCTGGAACGGGCTTGCCGAGGCGTTCGAGCAGTTCGGCGAGTGCACGCTTGGGCATGAGGTCGCCGCGTTCGGCGGCGATGGTGTAGCCGCGGATGGCGATCTGCCCAGCACGTTCCTTGTCTCCGACCGCGAGGAGGGCCTCAGCGCCGAGTTGGTAGGCCTTGCTCATGGTGGGGGCGAGTTCGGTGCAGCGGAGGTAGGACTCGGCGGCTTCGGCGTGGCGACCGGCCTGGACGAGCGCGCCGGCGAGGGAGAAATGGGCCATCTCGTTGTCGGGGTCGGCCTGGGCCATGTTCTGGAACTGAGCGATGCGCTTGTCGAGGTCCGACATATCGGCTCCTGTGTGGGACTGGGGCGGAAGGCGTTCGGCGGCGGGGTGAGCAGCTGTTTGGCAGCGGGTCGGCCGCGAGGGATCGAACGATAGGGAGTCGGGTCGGGCGGATATCCTGCCCGCGTGAGGGCCGAGCCGACACCCGAGAACCGTGCGCTGGTGACCGATTTGGCGGGGGTAGCGCTGCGCAATCCGGTGCTGCTCGCGGCGGGTACGTGCGGGACGTTGGACGAATTTGGTGAGGTGCTGGACCTATCGCGGATCGGCGGGGTGGTGTCGAAGTCGATCACGCCGGAGGCGCGGGAGGGGAACCCGTGGCCGAGGATTCTGGACGCGGGGGATCGGGTGAGCGGGATGCTTAACGCGATCGGGCTGGCGAACCCCGGGGTGGACGCGTTCGTGCACGACTACTTGCCGAGCGCGGTGCTGATGCCGTGCGCGGTGATCTGTTCGGCGGCGGGTTTCTCGGTGGATGACTATGTGCGGGTGGTGGGGGCGCTGGCGGAGGCGGAGGATCGGGACCGCGCGGCGGCGCGGGGCGTGCACGGGCTGCACGTGCCGGCGGCGATCGAGTTGAACGTGTCGTGCCCGAACGTGCGGACGGGGACGGAGTTTGGGCACGCGCCGGAGACGATGGCTGAGTTGATGCGGGCGGTTCGGCCGGCGGCGGGACGGACGAAGTTGTTCGTGAAGTTGTCGCCGCTGACGCCGGACGTCGTGGGTGTGGCGCGCGCGGCGGCGGAGGCAGGCGCGGACGGGCTGACGATCGCGAACACGGTCGCGGCGATGGCGATCGACGTGCGGACGCGCAAGCCGCGATTGGCGAACGTGACGGGGGGACTCTCGGGACCGGCGGTGCATCCCTTGGCGGTGCGGCTGGTGCACGCGGTGCACACGAAGTTGGCGCGTGACTTCCACGGGAAGGGAAAGCACCTGCCGATCGTCGGCGTCGGGGGCGTGAGTCACTGGGAGGACGCGGCGGAGTTCGTTCTGGCGGGGGCGAGCGCGGTGCAGATGGGGACAGCGCTGTACGCGGACCCGAGGTCGCCGCTGCGCGTGATCAAGGGGCTGCGGAAGTGGTGCGAGGCGCAGGGGGTGATGAACATGTCGGAGTTGGTGGGGGCGGTGCGGGTGTAGTGGCCAGGCGGATCCGCGGCGGAGTCACCGTTGGAAGCACGGAGAAAGTCTGGCTCGGTCGAGCGGGTTCCTGTTCAATTGAAAGGGGAACGGCGATGCACGCGAAGTTGATCGTCACGATGAGTTGGTTGATGGCGGTTGCCTCTGTCTGGGCCGCTCGGGTGGAGGCGCGACCAACGATCGAGCCGACGGTGCCGGCGGGCGTGAAGATTGTTGAACCGAACATGCCGGACGCTTCGGTGTACGCGGATGTTTCGGGATTGCTTGAGGAGATCCGGGCCAAGCATGGCGTTCCGGCGCTGACGGCGATGGTGGTTCGCGACTGCGCTGCGGGTCCGATGTCCACGGTCGGCGTTCTTGGTCGAGGTGTTGCCGGCAAACGTGCGGAGGGGCAACCACCCGACGCGACGATGCAAGACAAGTGGCACGTCGGCTCTTGCACCAAGGCGATGACGGCGGTGCTGTGCGCGTTGCTGGTGGAGGAGGGGAAACTGCGGTGGGACTCGACGATCGGCGAGGTATTCGAGGATCGTCTGGAGGAGGTTCCCGAGCACTATCGGGGCGTCACGCTGGAGCAGTTGCTCCGGCACACGTCGGGGCTACCGGCGAATCTGCCCGGTGGGAAGGGGTGGATGAACATGCTGCGGTCGGAGGAGCCACCGGAGCGCGACCGGGTGCTGGCGTTCGGCGTGGTGATGAAGCAAGGGCCGAAGGGCAAGCCGGGTGAGCGGTTTGAGTACAGCAACGTGGGGTACATGATCGCGGGGCACATGGCCGAGACGGTGATGGGCAAGCCCTATGAGGATCTAATGCGGGAGCGGGTGTTCGTGCCGCTGGGGATGTTCAGCGCGGGTTTCGGCCCGCCGGGGGAGAAGGGGAAGTTCGATCAGCCGCGAGGGCACTATCGCGACAGCCCGGCGGAGGTCGACGCGGACAATCCGAAGTGCTATGCCCCGGCGGGGACAGTGCACGTCTCGATGTTGGATTGGGCGAGGTTTGCGAGCGTGTTTCTCAGCAGCACGCACTCGCTTCGGCCACGGGCGCTCTCTGATGAAAGCATCAAGAGACTGATCCGGCCGACGCCGAAGAGCGAAGGGGGCGGGAACGGCTATGCGATGGGCTGGGTTGTGACCGAGCGGTCGTGGGCGGGGATGGGCATGGGCGAGAACGGCCCGGCGCTCACCCATTCCGGCTCGAACACGCTCTGGTTCTGCACGGCGTGGATCGCGCCGAAGGCCGATGTCGCCGTGCTGGTCGCCTGCAACACCGCAGGAGACGCCGCGACTGCGGCGGTGGACGAGGCTTGCCGAAGGTTGATCGAATTGACGCCGGCGCTTACTCGGCTGACCGGGTACGAGTCGCGGGATCATCAGCCGAAGGGGAAGTAGCGTCGCGCACCGAGGTCAACCCGCCTGGACAGCCTTGTGACGGCGGGGCTTGTTCTCGACGAGGGTGCCGACGTGGGCGTGCTCGACGTGCGGGCCCGCGGCGGCGATGCCGAGATCCTCTGCGCCGCGTTCGACGCGGACGGACTCGAGCGTGGGCGTGCCGGAGTCGTCGGCCGCTCGGCGGTCGATCTCGCCCTTGTCACCAACCTGGTCGAGTTTGACGGTGACGCGCTTGGATACGCCGCGTTCCTGCATGGTGACGCCGTAGAGACGGTCGGCGGCGGCCATGGTGCGCTTGTGGTGGGTGATGACGATGAAGTGGCTGCGATCGAGGAAGAGATTGAGGACGCGACAGAATCGCTCGGTGTTGGCTTCGTCGAGCGCGGCGTCGACCTCGTCGAGCACGCAGAAGCAACTGGGCTTGCTGCGGAAGATGGAGAGCAGGAGGGCGACGGCGGTCATGGTCTTCTCGCCGCCGGATAGTTGGTTGATGCTGCGCGGCTCTTTGCCCGGGGGCTTGGCGATGACCTCGACGCCGCTCTCGAGCCAGTCGATGCGGTCGGTGACGACTTTCTCGCCGTTGGGACCCTCGACGACGAGGGGCATGAGGCGGATCTCGGCCTTACCGCCGCCGAAGAGTTGGCGGAACATGCCGTCGGGTCCGGCGAAGTGGCCCTGGATGGTCTCGAAGGTCTCCTTGAAGCGCTGCTCGCTGGCGACGTTGAGTTTGGCGATGAGTTCCTCGAGACCGATACGGGCGGCGTCGATGTCGGCGACCTGGCGAATGAGTTCCTCGTTACGGGATTCGAGGAGGGTCTCCTCGTCGATGGCGTCGAGGTTGACGTTGCCGAGTTCCTTGATCTGCTTGCGGAGCGCTTCGATCTCGCGGGCGGCGTGGTCGGGGTTCAGCCGCGAGATCGACTCGTCGGCGATGAGTTCGCGGTAGTCGGCGATCTCGGCGGCGATGTCGAGTGACAGGTCCTGCTGGCAACGGTCTTCGAGGTTCTCGCGCTTGACCTCGGTCTCGCGCTTGGCGACTTCGACGCTGTGCCAGTCGCGCTCGACGGCGGCGACTTGGGTTCGGGCGATGTTCACCTTCTCGGAGAGATCGAGAACCCGGTCGCCGGCGTGCTCGATCTCGGCCTGGATCCGGGCGAGCTCTTCCTGCGCGTCGTCGGCCTCGGCCTGGGCGGCCTGGATGCTCGCGCGGGCCTGGGCGATGGCGGCGGCGTGCTGCTCGATCGCGAGGCGGCGTTCGCCGGCCTGGGTATCGAGCCGGCCGCGGCGGCGTCGGCCCTCGTCGAGGGCGGTTTCGAGGCGGGCGATCTCGCGCTTGGCGGCGGTGAGTTGCTCTCCGAGTTTGCCGGAGTTGACCCGCGCGGCGGTGAGCCGCTCGGAGGCGGACTCGACAGCGCGTTGGGCTTCGTCGATGTGCGCGTCGATCTCGGCGGCGGCGGCTGCGTGTTCGTCGTAGAGCCTGCGGAGACTCTCAGCACGTTCGGCGACGCCGGTCTGCTCGGCGTCGAGGCGGTCGCAGCGGGCGGTGAGGTCGGCGATCTCCTGACCGAGGTTGGTCTGCTCGCGGTCGAGGCGGGCGAGGTCGGCGCGTGCTCTTTCGAGTTTGGATTCGACGGAGACGAGTTCTCGCTGGGCGGCGGAGAGTGTGCGGCGGAGTTCGGACTCGCGAGCGCTGACGGCCGCGGCCTCGGCGTCGAGTTGCTCGAGTTCGACGCGGTGCCTGGCGTGTCGTGCGGAAGTCTCGGCGAAGTCGGTTTCGACCGTGGCGAGTTCGGCTGCGCGAGCGAGCAGGCCGCCGGTGATGGCCTGGTGCTCGGTGGAATCGACGGAAGCGGTGGGATGGCCGGCGATGACGCGGCCGTCGGGCTCGAGCACCCTGCCGTCGGACGTGACGAAGCGTGCTAGTCGGCCGATGGACTCGGCATCGGGATCGGCTGGGTTTGGTGCCTGCAGCGCCGCCATGAGCATCATGGCGCTGTCGAGGTCGCGGACGAGCAGGGTGCGACCGAGCAGACGATCCAGGAGTTGGTTGATGGCGGTGGTGCGTGCCGCGCTCTCGGCGTGCTTGGGGCGGACCAGGTCGCGGACCCGGCGCATGGAGCCGTGGACGCCGCCCAGCGTGGCGACCGGTGGAGGCTCGGTCGTGTTGATGGAGTGGAGGGCGGGGTTTGAGTCGGATTCCGGCTGGGCGGTTGACGCGGGCTCGGACGCCGCGGGGCCGAGGGTGCGGATCGGGAGGAAGACCGCACGGCCGGGGAGGGTGGCGAGATCTTCGGCGGGGGGGAGGTCAGTGAACGCGTCGACGACGAGGGACTGGAGGTTGTCGCCGAGGGCTGCTTCGACGATTGCGGCGGAGGTCGCATCGACTTCAATCAAGTCGGCCAGAACGCCGATGACACCCGAGAACCCGGCACCTGCGGCCTTGCGGTCGAGCACGTGACGGACGGCCTCACCGAGTCCCTCGTGGCGCTCCTGCATTTCGCGCAGCATTGCCCGGCGCGCGTCGAGGCGGACGACGGCCTGATGGAGTTCACCGACGGCGTCGGCCCGTTCGCGGCGGTCCGCCGCGAGCCGGCCCGCGGAGTCGGAGGCGGATTCGAGGTCGGACTCGAGTTGGTCAACTGTTTGGCGGCCCAGGGAGAGGGCTGCTTCGAGCGATGCCTGATCGGCGGCGAGGGTTTCGCGTTCGGTCTTGGTTCCGGCGGCCTTGGAAGCGAGGCGAGAGAGTTGCTCTCGCATCTGCGCTGCGCGTCGTCGGTCGCTCTCGATGGCGGCGAGGAGCCCAGCGCGTTCGCGGTCGATGCCGATGGCCGCGGCTCGCTTCTGTGCCTGAAGCGAGCGGTGCTCGTTGAGGGCGTTCTGTGCGAGGGCGCGGGCGTCGGTGAGTTCGCGGAGGGCTGCGTCGGCGGCTTCGAGTTCGGCATGCAGGGCCTCAGCGCGGGCGTTGTGCTGGTTGATGGAGGCTTCGGTCTCGCTGAGCCACTGGGCGACGAATGCGAGTTGCTGCTGATCCTCGGCGAGTTGGCGGCGGGAGTCTTCGGCTGCTCGTTCGGTGAGTTCGATCTTCTGTTCGCCGGTGGACTTGGCGTGCCATGCGGCCTGGAGGGCGGACTCGATGCGGCGCTGCGAAGCGAGAAGCTCGCCGCGGCGGAGTTCGGCCTCCTGCTTGGCCTGCTCGAGTTCGGCGAGTTGCTCGGCGGCGGCGCGGCGGTCGGCATCGAGGCCTGTGAGTTGGTGCGTCAGGCCCTCGAGGCGTGTGAGCAGGTCGTCGTATTGGTCGAGGGCGGAGACCTGGCGGAGAGCGCGGTACTCGGCGTCGAGGCCCTTGAAGACGCGTGCCTTGGCGGCCTGTCCCTTGACGATGCGGAGTCGTCGCTCGGTGCTGGCGAGTTGCTCGCGGGTGAGGGTGAGGTTCTGCTCGGTCCGTTCGAGTTTGCGCTGCGACTCGATCTTGCGGGCCTTGTACTTGGCGATGCCCGCGGCCTCTTCGAAGATGGTCCGGCGTTCCTGCGGCGAGGCCAGGAGCATGGCGTCGACCTTGCCCTGCTCGATGATCGAGTATGCGTCGGCGCCGATGCCGGTGTCCATGAAGAGTTCGACGATGTCGCGGAGGCGGCAGCGCTTGCCGTTGATGAGGTACTGGCTGGTGCCGTCGCGGTAGAGGCGTCGCTCGACGTCGACGACGTCGGCGTCGATGGGGAGAGCACGGTTGATCTTTCGGGAGAGGATGGCGACGGCGTCGTCGGCGGGATCGGTCCCGGAAGACTGGACATCGATCGCGGCGCGATCGTCGTTCGCATCGATGGTCGCGTCGGGCTGCGACTCGGCGTCGGTGATGGGCGCGGGATCGCCTTGCTCGGAGGGCTTGAGCAGCGGGTTCTCGAAACTGAGCACGACGCTGGCCATGCCCATGGGCTTTCGCGCAGCGCTGCCGGCGAAGATGACGTCGGTCATCTCCTTGCCGCGGAGGGACTTGCTGGAACGCTCGCCCAGGACCCACTTGACGGCGTCGACGACGTTGCTCTTGCCGCAGCCGTTGGGGCCGACGATGGCGGTGATTGGATCGTCGAACCGGAACTCGGTTGCGTCGGCGAAGGATTTGAATCCGTTGAGGGTGAGTTTGGCGAGCCGCATCGGTTCGAGGACCTCCGTGCCGAGTGCCCGCTGGGCTCCGCGTCCGGGATATGGACGGGGAGGGGGGCGGGCGACGTCGTCGTGACGTTCCGAGAGCCTCCCAGCATAGCCGAAATGACGGAATCGGCCGGATTGGCGGGGTGGAGGGAGGGGGATTGTCGATTGCGGATGGGGATCGCGGCGGGTTACCAGTTCCCGCTGCCGCGTTTGGGTTTGCTGGCTTTCTTGACCCGCTTGGACGGTCGAACGCCGGGCGTGCCGGGCTTCTTGTCGCGGGAGGATTTGCCCGAGCCGCGGTCGGCGCCGGAGGTTTCGAGTTCGGAGCGGCGGACTTTGGCGTCGCCGCTCGGGGCTTCGGCGATCGCCTTGAGTTTCTTCACCTGGTCGCGGATGGAAGCGGCCTTCTCGAACTCGAGGTTCTGGGCGGCCTCGAGCATCTCGCCTTCGAGTTCTCGCATGAGTTCGAGGGCGTCGTAGGCCTTCTCGTTCTCGACGAAGGCCTTCTGGGCGGTTCGGCGGGCGCGGAGTTCGGTCTCCAGGCCCTTGCGGATTGACTTCTGGATGGTGGTGGGCGTGATGCCGTGCTCGGCGTTGTACGCGAGTTGCTTGATTCGTCTTCGCTCGGTCTCTTCGATCGCGGCCTGCATCGCCGGGGTCATCTTGTCGGCGTACATGACGACGGCGCCGGCGGCATTTCGCGCTGCGCGGCCCATCTGCTGGATGAGGCTCGTGGGTGAGCGGAGGAAGCCCTCCTTGTCTGCGTCGAGGATGCAGACGAGGGAGACCTCGGGGAGGTCGAGGCCCTCGCGGAGGAGATTGACGCCGACGAGGACCTCGAAGTCGCCCCGCCGGAGACCGTTGAGGATCTCGATGCGTTCGAGGGTCTCGATCTCGCTGTGCAGGTAGCGGACGCGGAGACCTTGCTCGTCGAGGTACTCGGCGAGGTCTTCGCAGAGGCGCTTGGTGAGGGCGGTGACGAGCACCCGTTCGCCGGCGGCGGCTCGCTCCTTGCAACGGTCGAGCAAGTCGGCGATCTGTCCCTTGGCGGGCTTGATCTCGATCTTCGGATCCAGCAGGCCCGTGGGGCGGATGACCTGCTCGGCGACGATGCCCTTGCAGCGTTCGAGTTCGTAGGGGCCGGGGGTGGCGCTGACGAACATGAGGCGCGGAGCGATGGTCTCGAACTCCTCGAAACGCAGGGGGCGGTTGTCGAGCGCGGCGGGGAGACGGAAGCCGTGCTCGACGAGGATCGTTTTGCGGTTGCGGTCGCCGTGGAACATGGCGCGGATCTGGGGGATGGTGACGTGGGACTCGTCGATGATGACGAGCCAGTCCTTGAAGTTGGGTCGGTTGTTCGGGGCCTCGCGTCCCTCGGCGGGCGGGGCGAAGTCGAAGTAGTCCATCAGCGTGGAGGGGCGCTCGCCGGGGGCCCGACCGTCGAAGTAGCGAGAGTAGTTCTCGACACCGTTGCAGTAGCCGACCTCCTCGATCATCTCGAGGTCGTACTTGGTGCGGGCCAGGAGTCGCTGGGCTTCGAGCAGTTTGCCCTCGGAGCGGAGTTGCATGACGCGGTCGTCGAGGTCCTTGCGCATCTGTACGAGGATGGGGGCGAGGGCGTCTTCGTCCAATACGTAGTGGACCGCGGGGAAGAGAAAGAACTGCTTCTCCTCGGCGAGAACCTCGCCGGAGGTCGGGTTGATGAGTTCGAGTTTCTCGATCTCGTCGCCGAAGAGGTCGATGCGGACGGCGAACTTCTCGTAGGCTGGCCAGACTTCGAGGCTGTCGCCGCGGACGCGGTACCGGCCGCGTTTGAACTCGATGTCGGTGCGCTGGTACTGCATCGAGTTGAGGTGCAGCAGGAACTCGCGGCGGTTGATGCGTGAGCCGCGGGTGATGGTCATCACCTTGGCGCCGTAGGCCTGCGGCGAGCCGAGGCCGAAGATGCACGAGACGCTGGCGACGACGATGGTGTCGCGGCGGCTGAGGATGCTGCTCGTTGCGGCGAGGCGCAACTGATCGAGTTCGTCGTTGCGGCTGGAATCCTTCTCGATGTAGATGTCGCGCTGGGGGATGTAGGCTTCGGGCTGGTAGTAGTCGTAGTAACTGACGAAGTAGTTGACGCTGTTGGAGGGGAAGAGCTCCTTCATCTCCTCGTACAACTGCGCGGCGAGCGTCTTGTTGTGGCTGATGATGAGCGTGGGCTTCTGCGTCCGCTCGATGACGTTGGCCATCGTGAAGGTCTTGCCGGTGCCGGTGGCGCCGAGCAGGCAGACGCACTCGGCCCCGGCGTTGAGGTCGCGGGCGAGTTGCTCGATGGCGGTGGGCTGGTCGCCGGTGGGTTTGAAGGGGCTGACGACCTGAAAGGGCCGTTGCTGGGCGAAGCGCGGAACGGACCAGACGGGAGTGGTGGGGTCCGCCGAGGAGTGCGGCGAGGGATCTGCGCTTGTGCCCATGACTGATGGTACGGGAGCGGCCGGTGCTTGGTCGGACTGGACGCTCGCCGTGTGCATCGCCACCGAACGGTGAGCCAAACGCGATCTTGCCAATCGACATGGTTCGATGCTGGATTCAGACCATGGTCTGCATTGTTCGCATGAGTACCGCAGCAATTGGTCACTGTAAGAACATAGCAAAATGATTTATCCACACTCCAAGAATCAGACTTGACAGAATAAGGTGGGGGGGGGGTAGGCTGTGAGAATTTAGGAGTGCATCATGGCCAGATTTGCCCACTTCATCGTCTGTTTCGGACTTGTCTTGCTTGTTCAGATTCAGACCCTGCACGCAGACACAATCACACGTCCGTCGGGATTCCCGTTCCGTCTGGAGGAATGGACGCTCACCGCCGTGATCGAGTCGGACGGCACGAACCTCGATGTTGTCGGAGTGCTTGCACTACGCGACAAGGACTCTGCGACCGGTGACAACATCGTTTCGGTGTGGTACGAGAACCCGGGAGCCGAGGGGTTGGAATGGCCCGCGTTGGCTTGGGAGTCGCAGGATCAGTGGGAAGCAATCAGGACCGTCAAGGGTTGGTACGCCATCGACGACTATTGGGACTTTGTCTGGCCCACGATGGACACCGACTCTGGTCTACCGCCCGCGGAGTTTCCCAAGGAGTTTTACAAAGGCCTGTTCATCGACGATCCGCTCTATGATCTCATCACGGAAGACGAACGTGAGGTGATCATCGCGTTTCTCGACGGCATCGGGTACCAAGCCGCCGACATCCCGATCGAAGACTATGGCCAATCTTGGTTCTGTCAGCCCGAGGCGATCCTGTGGGCGTACAGCGGCGCGGCCAAGTTCGATGTCACGCACCCCGATGCCTTGGACATCACGCTGCTGAACCAACCCTTTGCGGGCGTTATGACCACGTGCGCTCAGATCGCGCCGGTTGCACCACCGCCCGCGCCTCCGCCTCCGCCCTGCGGTAGGTGGGGGTGCGTGCCCGGAACGACCATCCCCCTTCCGGGGCCATCGGTGAATCCTGGCAGGGGGTGGGAGCGAGGTCCTAAGCCCGCCGTGTTTGATCCGACCTGCACCACAGTGACCTCTTGCTGCTATGAGGAGGAGATCCGCTACTACTATTGGGACACCGGCTTCTGGGGTTGGCGCATGCGAATTTGCAAGTCCACAATTTCGTATTCCTGTCCTTCTCCCCCAGCCGGGGCACCATGCCCTCCTAACCCGACGTGCATGCCTGCGGGAATGCCGCCTTTCGCACCTTCGCCGACCGTCACGTGCAACGAGCATCCGTGGGAATGAAAGCACGCAAGCACTCAGGACGATACCGGGTCTTTCGGATGCTCGATGCGCACAGCCGGGTTGTCCCGATTTGGTTTCGGTGCTGGGTCGCGGGTTTGGCGTTTTCTTACGTTGTCGCGATGGCGTGCTGGCTGCTGACGGAGACGAGAGCAACAAAGAGAGTCTTCGTGGGTGCCGATCTTCAGGAGGCATCAGGAACGCACGCGGTCGTTTGGGCGCACCAAGTGGGGTGGTTGTCCACTCCTCTTGGAGTGAACTGGCAGCACGATCCTTCGACGTACGTCAGCGGCTACGGCTGGCCGATCGCCTCGTGGGGAACAGTGTGGGTCGAGTTGCCCGGAACGAGGGCAAACTTCCGAGCAAGACCCCTGATCGGGGTTGACGTCTCGCGTTTCTGGCGTCGAGATCCGAGGGGCGACGCGTTCCAGCGCGTGGTGCCCGTTTATCCTCTGTGGGGGCAGACGGCGCTCCTTTCGGCGATGTGGGGAGCGATCTTCTACGTATTGGCGCTGTGGTACCTTCGAGTTACGCGCCGCCCTGAGGATGCTTGTCGCAAGTGCGGCTATCCGATCGCCGAGGATATGAACGTATGTCCTGAGTGCGGATCGGAAGCGAGAGCGAGCGCGTGAATGAAAGCAGTTACCAATCTAGTCGCTGTCGGATTCGAGCGGGTCGCTTGCATTTGTTTGATTCACGTGGGCGCTTGCTGCCCACGTGGTTTCGTTGCTGGCTCGCCGGCTTGGTGTTCTCCTATCTTGTTGCAGTGGCCTGCTGGCTGCTGGCGGAAGTGGGATTCCGGGACAGAGTCTTCGTTCTAGAACTTCGAGAGGTGTCAGGAACGGACATCGTGTTCTGGGCGCATCAGAGGGGATGGCTTGGTGGAGGCGGCATCAACTGGCAGCGTTCACCCACGACCTATGTCACCGGATATGGCTGGCCGATCGCCTCATGGGGAGCGATTTGGGCAGACGTAAGGCAGGTTCCAACGCGACTCATGGGAGTTGATGTTTCTCGCTTCTGGCCTCGGCATCCGAGCGGCGACCGGTTCCAGCGTGTCATTCCAATTTACCCGTTGTGGGGACAGACCGCCGTTGTTTCAACGATGTGGGGTATCACCT
>JAHBXK010000038.1 GCA_019636535.1 Phycisphaeraceae bacterium
GCGTGCATCGCCACCAGTTCCAGCAACTCCCCAACCGACCGGCACGCCGAAGCGTCCGGCAGCGTCAGCGACTCGCCCAGCGCGTGCAGATGAACATGCCCCTCCCTCACGCCACCCCTCCACCCTCACCCCCGCGCCCCAGCAACACACCGATCTCCCGCTTCGCCTCCGCCTCGTCGTGCGCCCACTTTCCAAACTCCAGCCGCAGCACGCCGAAACGCGCCCGCACGTCCACCCCCAGCGAGTCCACCCCCACCACCACCGGCTCCACCACCTCCACACCCAGCAAGCGCCTGCACGCTGCGCCCACCTCCGCGCGCTGGCCGTTCAACTCGCGCACCAGCCGCGCCTCCTCCGCCCACAGCCCGTTCGCGGCAAACAACTCCTCACCCGGAAACACCACCGTCTCCGTCTTGGCCGCCTCGATCGACGCCGCCGCCCACACCCCACCCGCCGCCGGCGCCCCCACCGCCGCCGCGTGATACGCGCACCACCGATCAGGCCCCTCGTGCCCCATCGGGTTCGACAACTCGTCCATCAGCAGCAGCACCTGCAAGACGCACCCCGTCTCCCCCGGCAGGTGCAGCACGTGTTCCTTCGCGCTGAGCACCGCCTGCTCCACCGGCATCACCACCCGCCCCGTCTTGCGATCAAGCACAAACCGCACCGCCGCCCGCCGATCCCCAAACGCCAACACCCCCTCCTTATACCGACGCAGCGTCCGCAGCCCCAGGTGCTCACCCGCCGGGTCCGGCCCCCCGATCCCTCCGCGCGGTGTCACCCCGCCCGCGCTCCCAACAGATTCGGCACCCTCTTCCGGCATCCCCCATTGTCCCACGCTCGCGCACCCCGTGCGCAACCCGCCCCAACCAGCCCTTCCCCCTCGGCCTCACGCGTGTTCGACACGGCCCCGACCCGCCACCCCCTCACTCCCCCGCGCCCGCACCCCCGCCGGGGTCCACCAGCCCCCACACGCGCTTCACCACCGACCAGTACAGCGGCAACCCAAGCGTGATGTTGAACGGAAACGTCACCGCCAGCGCCATCGGCACGTACAGCCCCGCGCTCGCGCGCGGAATCGCGTGCCGGATCGCCGCCGGCGCGGCGATGTACGACGCGGACGCCGCCAGAACGATCAACAAAAACGCGTTCCCCGCCTCCAGACCCGCCACACGCGCTAGCACCAGCGCCAACGCCGCGTTCACCAGAGGCACCACGATCCCGAACGCCGGCAGCCCAACGCCGATCACCCGCAGCACGCGCGACCGCCTCGCCACCACCAGCCCCAACTCCAGCAGAAAGAACGTCAGGATCGGCTGGAACAGGTCCACGTACAGCGGCTTCAGCAGCGCGTGCCCAGACGCCCCCGTGATCAGCCCGATCGCCATGCTCCCGGTCAACAACACCACCGGCCCGTTCAGCGCCGCCTCTCGCAGACTCTCCCGCAGCGTCGGCCCGCCCCCCGCGCCACGACCCATCCGCGCCAGCAGCACCGCCATGATGATCGCCGGCGACTCCATCAGCGCCAACGCCGCCACCATGTGCCCACCCGAATCCACCCCCCGACGCTGCAGAAACGCCGACGCCGTCAGGAACGTCACCGCCGACACCGACCCGTACACCGCGCACAGCGCTGCGGCGTTCGCCCGGTCCATTTTCCGACGCAGAATCGCGAACACGTACCCCGGAACCACCACCGCCAGCCCGAGCGCCAGCACCAGGCTCCACACCGCCTCCTCCGTCAGCCCCGCCTCCCGCAACTTCACCCCGCCCTTGATCCCGATCGCCCACATCAGGTAGAGCGTCAGCAGTTTCGTCACCGCCTCAGGGATCGCCAGGTCCGACTTCAAAAGCCCCGCGCACACCCCAAGCGCAAAGAAAAGGATCGGCGGGCTCAGCAGGTTGTCCGCCAGCAGCGTCCATTCCATGACGCCCAGCGTACCCGCCGCACACCAACCCCGCATCCGCGACTGACGCTACCGCACCTCCACCACCTTGTTCAGCCGGTCCGCCTCCTCCAAATCCGACACCGACACGATCACCGCCCGCCCCGAACTCCGCGCCCCGCCCGCGTCCTTGAACACGAACCGCCTGATCACCGTCTGACCCGTCCCCAGGTCCGACACCTGCAACTGCTGCGTCGGATGGTCCCGCGTCGCCGCCTCCACGCGCAGCGTCCGGCTCCGCCCCGCCTGGTTCGTGATCGCCGCCGTCACCACCAGGTCCGGCCCCGTGTTCGTCGGCGACCGCGCCGCTTCCAACTCCAACTGCAAATCCTCCAACCCCACGTCCAGAGTGAACTTCAACTTCAGCAACGGATGCTCGCGCTCCGCGCTCACCCGCGCCAACACCTCCAGCCGCTTCGCACCAACCACCTGCCCCGGCCCGAACGTAAACGTGAACGGAATCCGCCTCCGCTCGTTCGGGCCGATCGCAAAGTCCAGCACACCCGCCGGCGTGATGTTCCACGTCGACCGACGCGCCTTCCCGTCCCCCTCCGCCGCCTCACGAATCTGCAGCGACCCCGTGATCCTGATCGGCCACGGGTTCGTCAGGATGATCGCGTGCTCGTGCTCCTTCACGCTCGACCGCACAAACCGCGGCTCAACGCTGAACCCCGCCACGAACAACGCCAGGTTCGCGTCGATCCCTTCCACAAACACCGGCATCTCCCCCAGCGCCAACCCCTCCGCGCGCTCACCCTCCGACAGCCCCCGCTCATTCCCGAAGCAGTCCACGATCCGCAACTCTTCCCCCAGCGCCTCCACGTTCAGCCGGGCCATCTCCGGCTCCGCGTGCTCGTTCCACGCAACCAGCGCCCCGCGCGTCAGCCGACCCGTCCGCTCGTCCTGCCCGGCCAGAATGAATGCGACCGTCCCCGCCTCGCCCGGCAGCGTCCCCACGATCCGCCGACCCGCCAGCGCATCCGCCGCAAACGCCAGCGCCGGCCACGCCGGCTCCGGCTCCGAGACCCCCACGCGCTCCGACACACGCTTCCACGGACGCTCCACCGCGATCCGCATCGCCGGCACGTCGCCCCCGCCCCGCCCAGTCCGGTTGTGCAACTCCCACGCACGAACCATCCGCCTCACCAGTTCCCGCGGCCCGGCACGAAGCGGAATCCCCGCCTCACCCGCCAACTCCACCACCAGCGTGATCTCCGGCGCACCACCATCACCACCCGCGCCCGCCTCCCCTCCCAGCCACGGCTCCACCGCCTCCATCATCACCGACGACGGAAACGACGACGGATACAGCAGCGTCACCGCGTCCACCAGCGGCCCCGTCGGCTTCCTCGTGCGCTGCGCACGCCGATGCGCATCCGTTCCCGCCTCCTCCTCCGCACGCGCCACGCGCTGCGCCCGATGCAACGCCTGATCCGCGCGCCAACCCAGCGTGATCGTCGGCCCCGGCACCAGCCGCGACACCGACTCCTCAAACCGCGTCAACGCCAGGTCCAGCCCCGGCCGGTTGAACAACTCCTCCCGCCCCGCACGACCCAACTGATACCGCAAAATCCGCTGCCCATACCGATCCAGCGTCGGTCGCAGATACAACTCCCACGCCCCCGCCCCCCCCACCTCACCATTCCCCTCCACCGACGACGACAGGCACGCCGCCAGGTCATACGGATCGCTCAACCCGCCCTCCACCACCTGCTCCGGCCACCGCTCCACGCACAGCGTCACATCCACCCCAGCGTTCAACAGCGAGTCCAGCACACCCGTCCGCGCGGCCAGCGCTGACGCCGCCCCCTCCCGCGTCGTCCCCGCCCACCACGCCGGCACCAGCGCCAGCCGAGCGCCCAGCGCCAGCGCCGTCGAGACATCCGCCGTCAACTCCCCATCGTCCCCCGAGTCCAGCACCACCCCCACGCGCTTCAGGTCCGCGTTCTCCGCCCCGCTCCGCGCACGCTTCGCATCGCTCCCCGGCGAGAGCCACGCAAACGCCCGCCGATCCGACGCCACCACCACCGTCCGCCCCGTTTCTGCTCCACCAACACCGCCGCCGCCGTTCACACCCGCCAGCACGTCCAGCCGCGCTGTATACCACCCATACCCCGGCAGCGATGGCTCCCACCGCATCGGCAGACCGCTCGGATCAACCTCCATCTCCCGAACCGCCACGCGCTGACCGTCCAGGTCCGTCACCGTCACCCGCGCTGTCAACGCGTCCCCACCCAAGTCGCGCACCGCCACCTCCAGCGTCGGCCGCTCCCGTCCCTGCGCCACGTTGAACGCATGCGCCGCCCGCACCAGCGCACGCGGCTGCAAGAACACCAGCACATCGTCAAACCACGCATCCGCGCGCAGATCCTCCTCCCGAATCGCGTGCGCCCCGAGCGCTGACCCCGCCGAGTGCTCGCGCGCTTGCAGCAACTCCAACTCCACCTGCAACCACGCCGCGCCCGCAAACTTGCCGGGGATCGCCACCGACACCGACACCCACCCGTCCGCCGCCGCGCCCGTCTCCCGATCGCTCACCCCCACCGACCGCACGTGCGAGCCCTCGATCGGCCGCAGCGACGAATCCAACAGCCGCGCAGAGACAAACGCCCGCGCATGCCTCACCCCGCGCGTCCGAACCCGCGCGCTCACCCCATAGTCCGCATCCGAAAACACCGGCACCTCACCCGCCATCAGCCGAAGCGCCGTCGAACCCCCACGCGTCGGCAACCGAACGCTCGCCCGCCCCGACGCCGCCACCGTCCGGTCATACTCCGCACGGTTGAACGCCGGGAACCCCGGCCGAACCACCCGCGGCACCATCACCGGCCGACCCGCACCATCCACACGCCCGCGCGGATCAACCACCGGCGTCGGATCCTCCTGCGCCCACAGCCACCCCGGCGGCACAGGATCAGGATGATCCTCCTCCTCAAAGTCAAACGACCGCACAAACCGCCGCATCCCTCCCCCCCCCCCCCCGCCACTCCCCGCGCCCCCAACCCCCGGCTGCGATTCAACACCGGCCCCCGCGCTCGCCGCCGCCACCCCCCCGACAACCACGGCCACGGCCACAACCCCCACCACACCCAGCACCGCTCGATCAATCCACGCGCGCAACCTCACCATGCCCCTTCTATCGACACAATCCACGCCGGAGGTCCCAACTCGAACGCACAATCTGCGGAACACCGCGAAAGTGCACGGGACGCCCATCCTTACTCCCGATCTCCGCCTTCACCGTCCGTTCCCAATGCTTCCTCGCCTCGCATAGACGCACGCACTGCCAATTCGCCCTCAACGATCGCGACCGGCAAGAAAACCGGCACGCCCGCCGGATCGGTCCCCTCAATCCGATACGTTCGACCCCATCCCGGCTCCACTTCCAGCCGGGCCACTTCAGACCACGGAATCCAAACCCGCGGCGTACAGATGTTCAGCGGCGGCTCGATGCCCAGCCGGAGCCCCAGGTCGTCCGCCGACCAACGCACGCAGTTGTTCAGCGAGAAGTAGGGCCGACCGATCGCGATGCTCGCCAGCCGCCGATGCCATGACACGGGGCCGCGGCCACGATCCGGATACCGCCGGGCAAGCCGATCCCATCCCATGCCCCACAACACAACCCTCAGCAACACCACAAGCAGCACACAACTGCCCGCAAACAGCAGCGGCCACGGCCACACACCGCGCAGCGAAACGGCCATCGCGCCAGAGAGTGCGAACATGACCGGCAGTACGAGAAACCACAACGAACCGCGTGGAAGGTCCATCCCGTATTCTCTCAACTCGATCAACGAACCGCTAGGCCGTCCGCCATTCACACCACGAACTAAAGTGACGGCAAACGGGATTCCGAACCATGCTCACCAATCATGCACGCGCCCAAACCGTTCGACTCATCATCCTCTTGATGGTCAGCGTGCCCCTGCTCTTCCATCTCGGCGGCTGCTTCATTGTGCCCCACACAACCAGAGGGATCTATCTTGACGCTCGCGATGACCAGCCATTTGAACGCACCGCCAATCCCGCCGCACCGGCCCGAGTCTCGATGCGTGTTCACGGCAAGGAAGCCTACAAGTTTCTTGAGTGGCTCTCGGGACGCGGCGATTGGATCGATTCACGAGACATTGTCCGTCAATCAGTACGCCATCTTGAGCGGGCCGGTGCTGAGCGTCGCGCGTTCACTCAAGACCTTGCACTCATCGACCTTGTCTTCCGGACCCCTCGGGGGTCGGTTTCGCCGAACAACAGTGTGATCGAACCAATCTGGACGATTGTCTCGCTCGACCCGCTCATACTGGTCGAGAGTCAGGGGACGATACAAGGGACTATGCACAGTTACTGGCACGTCTCTGCCCAGCCTGACGACTCGTCCCGCCAGCCCGGAGCCTTGACCAAGGCGAACGTCTTCCTCAACGGTGGATTCCACTACGGCCTGAATGTGCCCGACACGCCCGAGCCGCGATGGACCTCCCCACAAGCCGGCGACCGCATCTTCGTCTCGCGCGAAGTCTCCCCCACCGAGCGAGCGATCGACCATCCCACACGCCCCCTGCGCCTCGTGCGCGACGGATCGTCCTGGCGGGTCGAACTGGCGCAGCAACCCTGACGCCACCGAGCGGCAAGTGCCGTTGACCCGCACAACAGGCCAACGCCAACCCCTCCCCCCCACCCCCCCGCTTTGCGGGCCTCGCCCACTCCGCGTACATTCACCACATCTTCATACCCCCCTCCCCCCCTCTCCCCGCGCTCCCCCGCTCCCCCGCTCCCCCGTCCCACACCCACAGGCAGTCAGGAGCACCCGACGTGAGCCTCGCCCGCGCTGACGCGTCAACCAGCACCGCAACCGCGTGGATGCTCGGCTTGCCCTGCGATCTCGGGCTCGCCCAACGAGGTTCCGCCGACTTCGACCGCTGGTGGCCCGCCTTCGAGCATCCACCCGCCGAAACCGGCCCGAGCGTCGAAACCGCCGGCCTGCTCCCCGCGCCCCCACGCCTCACCGACGAGTCCGCCCTCCGTCCACCCTACTACCTCCACGAGATCCTCGCCTACTCCAAGCGCGTCCGCGCCCGCTGCGCCGCGGCGCTCAACGCCGGCCGCAGGCCCCTCTGCATCGGCGGCGATCACTCCATCTCCATCGGCCCCATCCGCGCAGCCGCCGATTTCGCCCACGCCGCCGGCCGCCCCCTGTCCATCCTCTGGCTCGATTCCCACGCCGACATGAACACCTCCCACACCTCGCCCTCGGGCATGGTCCACGGCAAGGCGCTCGCGGCGGTCCTCGGCCTCGAGCCGCTCCTCGACGACGGACCAACCCCGCCGACCCTCGCCGCGGGCGCAGCGCGCGTCGCGATCGTCGGCACCCAGAGCATCGACCCGCTCGAGCGCGCCAACCTCCGCCACCCCGGCATCCGCGAGACGAGCCTCAACGAGATCCGCCGGGTCGGCTGGGCCGAAACGCTCGCACAAACGCTCGACCACCTCGAGCCCCACCGCCGACTCGTCTACCTCTCCTGCGACCTCGACGTCATCGACCCCGCCCAGGCCGGCGGCGTGAACACCCCCTGCGAGTCCGGCCTCACCCTCACCGAAGTGCTCGAAGCGACACGCGCCCTGCTCGCAACCGGCAGCGTGGTCGGCGGCGACGTCGTCGAGTTCAACCCCCACACCGACACCGCCGGACGAACCCTCGCCTGCCTCCGCCAGATCGCCTCCGCGCTCGGCTCCACGTAACACCAGCAGCGCAACCAACCAGCGGGCGCGTTGGCCCGCGCATCAGGTCTATCCCCCCGCCCGACTCTCCTTGGTTCCACCGGCGCGATTGTCGTTCGCCCGTATCACTCATCTGATCTGAACTGGGCTTCCCGTGCAAGCGAACGGTTCTTATAAGAACAACTTCGGGGCAGGGGTCTCCGTTAAGACGGCACGCGTCGTCAGGCGCAGATTGATCATCGTCACGCCCTTTTTCATCCCACTCTCACGACGCGTCGAGTTCGATAGGGCGCTCCTGACGACAACAATCGCGAGAGAGGGCTCATGGCGCGTGCGCAGCCTCCGCTGGCGGGCGTCGTCATCAATCGGTTTGTATCAACCACTTC
The DNA here is from genome assembly GCA_019636535.1 of Phycisphaeraceae bacterium. Taxonomy (GTDB): domain Bacteria; phylum Planctomycetota; class Phycisphaerae; order Phycisphaerales; family UBA1924; genus JAHBK01. The sequence goes on from JAHBXK010000038.1 coordinate 8,045, forward strand.
AAAAGCAGGCTCAGATCTTCATTCAAGCCTGTCAGCACCACCAGGTACTCGCAGAGATGGAGATCGCGAGCGATCGAGTCAGGATCGTATGGCCGCGATGGAATCAGGTGTCCGGCATCGGCAAATGGCGAGACGACCGCGACGAAGTTCTGGCAATGCTGGAGCGCCACGCAGTGTCGGTCGGTGAGGCCTGCTAGGCCGAACAACCCATCGGCCCCACGATCGTCTCCCCTTCCCACACCCCAACCGCGACTTCGGGGTGGAGGAGCGCCGGTCCGCGCCCTTCTTCCCCGCCCACGCATATTGACATATCGCCATATTCCGATATACTTGAGCATGGCCAGGACCGCCGCCGCTCCCGCCCCCCCCGCCCTCCTCCCACTCGACGCCCTCGCCGACGCCGCCGAGTGCCTCCGAACTCTCGCGCACCCGCACCGCCTCCGAATGGTCCAGATGCTCCTCCAGGCACAGCACACCGTCGGCGATCTCGCCCGCGCCTGCGACATCCCCAGCCACATGGCCAGCGAGCACCTCCGACTCATGAAAGACCGCGGCCTGCTCGCCAGCCGAAAGGACGGCCGCGAAGTCTTCTACCGAATCAAAGAAAAAGGCCTCGCCTCCATCATGAAGTGCGTCCACAAACGCTTCGGAACCCCCGACTGATGCGCCGCAAGCGCCCCGACCAACACCCCGCACAACACTTCGTCATGTCACGATCTCTCGATCAATTGTCCCGTCCAAGCACCCCCAACGCGCTGACCGCGCAAGAAAGGAGCACCCCGTGAGCGCTTGGTTCTCGTTACGCAAGTGGTCCCCATACGCCGTCGGCATCGCCCTGGGCGTCCTCAGTTGGATCACCTTCGGCTTCATGTCCAAGGCCCTCGGCACCAGCACCTCCATGGTCAAACTCGCCGGCGCGGCCGAGTGCCTCGTCGCCCCCGCGCACGCCGACGCCAACGCCTACCTCGCCGCCAACATCGGCACCGCCGCCAAGCGCAAGGCGATCCTCGACTGGCAACTCGCCCTCGTCGCCATGCTCCCCATCGGCGCGTTCGTCAGCGCCCGATTGGCCCGCGCAGGCGGCGAGCCCAGGTTCGTCGAGCACGTCCCCAAGGTCTGGGCCTGGCGATTCGGACCCTCCCGACCGCTCCGCTACGCCGCCGCCTTCTTCGGCGGCATCGTCCTCATCATCGGCGCACGACTCGCCGACGGCTGCACCTCCGGCCACGGCATCAGCGGCGGCCTTCAGTTCGCCGTCAGCAGTTGGACCTTCTTCGGCGCGATGTTCGTCTCCGGCGTCGTCGCCGCGTTCGCACTCTTCGGTTTCGAGGGCCGCAAACATGTCTGACACACTCACCACGCTCGCCGTCACCACCCTCCCGCTCTCCCAACTCGCCTCCGCCGCCGTCGCCCCAGGCAAGGAACTCCTCCTCGGTGCCATCACCGGCCTGGTCTTCGGCTTCCTCCTCCAGCGCGGCGGCGTCACGCGCTACTCCGTCATCGCCGGCCAGTTCCTCCTCAAGGACTTCACCGTCCTCAAGGTCATGCTCACCGCCATCGTCGTCGGCGCCATCGGCGTCTACGGCATGCGCTCGCTCGGCATGGAAGTCCCGCTCCACCTCAAGACCGCCACCCTCTGGGGCAACCTCGTCGGCGGCCTCATCTTCGGCGTCGGAATGGTCGTCCTCGGCTACTGCCCCGGCACCGGCGTCGCCGCACTCGGCGACGGCTCGCGCCACGCCATCCCCGGCCTGCTCGGCATGGTCGCCGGCGCAGCCATCTACGCCGAACTCCACCCTTGGTTCCGCCGCAACCTCCTCGAACCACTCGACCTCGGCAAGGTCACCCTCTACGGACAGGCCGGCGTCTCCGTCTGGGTCTTCGTCGTCGGCCTCGCCGCGATCGCCGTCGCCCTCTTCATCACGCTCGAACGATGGGGCGCCAACCGCCCCACCGCACACCCCGCACCCTGATCCCAACCCGCGCTGCAACCCAGCGCGTTACACTCCGACCTCATGTCCAAGCACGGTCCCCGCGCGCGCGTCCCGATCACCATCGGTGGCTGCTTCGCATTGGCCGCAGCGCTCTCGACGGGCTGGTGGGCCGCCGCAACCGAACCCGACCCCAACCAGCACGCAAACACCAGCGCGTGCTGCGCGCTCGGAGGTCGCGCGGCCGCACTCATCCAGACCGCCGCTCAGAGCACCCCACATAGCACCGCAAAGCCCACCGCACATCCCGCCGCACAAAGCGACAACAACGCGCTGCGCCCCTCCGCACCGACCGGCATGATCTGGATCCCCGCCGCCGAGTTCTTCATCGGCAGCGTCGATGGCGACCCCCTCGCAAGGCCCGACGAGTCGCCCGCACACCGCGTCCGCATCGACGGCTTCTGGATCGACCAGACGGAAGTCACCAACGCCCAATTCGCCGAGTTCGTCGCCGCAACGGGATACAAGACCATCGCCGAGCGCCCCGTCGATTGGGAGGAACTCCGCAAGCAGGTGCCCGAAGGAACGCCCAAGCCCGAAGAGGCTCTCCTGCAACCGGGCTCGCTCGTCTTCGTCCCGCCCGATCGGCCCGTCGACCTCAAAGACGCCTCGCAGTGGTGGGCCTGGACGATCGGCGCCAACTGGCGGCACCCCGAAGGCCCCGGCAGTTCCATCGAAGGAAAGGACGACCACCCGGTCGTCCACGTCGCCTTCGTCGACGCCGCCGCCTACGCGGCATGGGCCGGCAAGCGACTGCCCACCGAAGCCGAGTGGGAGTTCGCCGCGCGCGGAGGGCTCGACCGCAAGCGCAACGTCTGGGGAGACGCGCCGATCGACCCGACCCGATGCAACACCTGGCAGGGACGATTCCCGGCCGTCAACACCAAGCAGGACGGATTCGCCCGGACCGCGCCCGTCAAGAGTTTCCCGCCCAACGGCTACGGCCTGCACGACATGGCCGGCAACGTCTGGGAGTGGTGCGCCGATCTCTACCGCCCCGACGCGTACGCACGCCGACTCATCGAGTTGGACACGGCAGCCGCCGAGCACGGCGCCCCCCGTGTCGCCGTCAATCCCACCGGCCCCACACGCAGTTACGACCCGCGAAACCCACACAGCCCAGAAAGCCGCGTGCAGCGCGGCGGCTCGTTCCTCTGCTGCGATTCCTACTGCGCCAGTTACCGCCCGAGCGCCAGGATGGGCGCCCCGCCCGACACGGGCATGCAGCACCTCGGCTTCCGATGCGTCATGACCGCCGAGCAGTGGGAAGCGCACCAGCGCCAAACCAAACCATGAGCCGCTGCGCTCACCAGTCTCGTTCCGCGGCCGCGGCGACACCATCGCTCGCGGCCTCGGTCTCGTAGTCCCACCAACACCAAGACCACCAACACCAAGAGGAGAACGTCCATGCAGATACTCCAACGCCGAGTCCTTCCCGCGCTGCGCGCGTGCGCAGCCGCGATCTCTCCACTCGCTGTGGCCGTTGCGCTCTTCGCGACGCCGATCCCCGCCGCGCTCGCACAGGCCGCAACCAAGCCCAACTTCCTCGTCATCTGGGGCGACGACATCGGTCAGTTCAACGTCAGCGCTTACAACATGGGCATGATGGGCTACCGCACGCCCAACATCGACCGCATCGCCACAGAAGGCGCCATCTTCACCGACTGGTACGGACAACAGTCCTGCACCGCCGGCCGCGCAGCCTTCATCACGGGCCAGTCCCCCATCCGCACAGGCCTCACCAAGGTCGGCCTCCCCGGCGCGCCCGAAGGCATGCAGAAGGAAGACCCCACCATCGCCACCCTCCTCCGCGCGCAGGGCTACATGACCGGGCAGTTCGGCAAAAACCACCTCGGCGACCGCGACGAGATGCTCCCCACCATGCACGGCTTCGACGAGTTCTTCGGGAACCTCTACCACCTCAACGCCGAGGAGGAGCCCGAGCATCCGGACTACCCCAAGGACCCGGAGTTCCGAAAGAAGTTCGGCCCGCGCGGGGTCATCCACAGTTTCGCCAACCCCGACGGAACCCAGCGCGTCACCGACACCGGCCCGCTCACCCGCAAGCGCATGCAGACCATCGACGAGGAGGTCACCGCCAAGGCGCTCGACTTCATGGACCGCGCCGCCAAGGCCAACAAGCCCTTCTTCATGTGGTGGAACTCCACCCGCATGCACATCTTCACGCACCTCAAGCCCGAGTCCGTCGGCGTCACAGGCCTCGGCGTCTTCGCCGACGGAATGGTCGAGCACGACGGCCACGTCGGCCAGGTCCTCGCCAAACTCGACCAACTCGGTTTGGCCAACAACACCATCGTCATGTACTCCACCGACAACGGCGCCGAGTCCTTTTCCTGGCCCGACGGAGGAACCACCATGTTCCGCGGCGAAAAGAACACGCCCTGGGAGGGTGGATACCGAGTCCCCTGCGTCATCCGCTGGCCCGGAACCATCAAGCCCGGCACCATCGTCAACAACATCGGCGCGCACGAAGACATGCTCATGACCTTCATGGGCGCCGTCGGCGACGCCGCCGTGAAGGACGACCTCAAACGCGGCCGCACCATCGCCGGCAGAACCTACAAGGTCCACCTCGACGGCTACGACCTCGGCCCGGCGCTCCGCGGCGAGGCCGACTGGCCGCGCAAGGAGTTCATCTACTGGACCGACGACGGCAGCGTCGCCGCGCTGCGATACGGCAACTGGAAGGTCACCTTCCTCGAACAGCGCGCCCACGGCCTGCGCGTCTGGATCGATCCGTTCACCGAACTGCGCGCGCCGCTCCTCACCAACCTGCTCATGGACCCCTTCGAGCGCGCTGAGCACGAGAACTACATGGGCTATCAGCAGTTCTTCGTTGAACACATGTTCATGTTCGCCCCCGCCGGGGCCTACGTCGCTCGCTGGCTCCAGAGTTTCAAGGAGTTCCCGCCCCGCCAGAAGCCCGGCAGTTTCAACCTCGAACGCGTCATGGAAGCCGTCACCGCCCCCGCCGGCAACCGTTGATCAACCCACCGCGCGCCCCCGCCCCCCCTCCCCCCCCCGGCGCGCTCGACAACCACACCGTGCGCTCCGCCGTCGAAAGACGACGCAGCGCACTTCGCCCCCCTCCCGTCCACCCTTCCGTTCGTCCCAGAGCGCAACGACATGAACACACGCGATCATCGACCGTCACGACCGCGCTGTCGTCGTTCGCGCCCGATCATCGCCGCCGCCCTGCTCCTGCCCGCAGCGCTCGCAGTCACGCTCCCCGGCTGCGCAGCACACACCGACTCCCCGCAACACGAGCATCCCGCCGCCCGAGCCGCCGACCCCCTCCCCTCCTGGAACGACACCGAAGCCCGCGCCCGCATCCTCCAGTTCATCAAACGCACCACCACGCCCGGCTCACCAGACTTCATCCCCCCCGACCAACGCATCGCCGTCTTCGACAACGACGGCACCCTCTGGGCCGAACAACCCCTCTACTTCCAACTGTTCTTCGCCATCGACCGCGTCAAAACGCTCGCCCCTTCGCACCCCGAGTGGCAGCACACCGAGCCCTTTGCCTCCCTGCTCAAGAGCGACACAAAGTCCGCCCTCGCCGGCGGCGAACACGCGATACTCAACATCGTCGCCGCCACCCACGCCGGCATGACCACCGACGAGTTCGACCAAACCGTCCGAGACTGGATCGAGTCCGCACGCCACCCGACCACGCGCCGTCGCTATCTCGACATGACCTACCCACCCATGGTCGAGGTGCTCGACCTCCTCCGCTCGGCGGGCTACAAGACCTACATCGTCTCGGGCGGTGGCGTCGAGTTCATGCGCGCGTTCGCCCAGCCCGCCTACGGCATCCCGCCCGAACAGGTCATCGGCTCCTCACTCAAGCAGCGATTCGAGACCCGCAATGGCGAGCCAGTCCTGGTCAAACTCCCCGAAGTCGACTTCATCGACGACAAGGAGGGCAAGCCAATCGCGATCCAGAAGCACATCGGCCGACGCCCCGTCATCGCCTTCGGAAACTCCGACGGCGACCTCCAGATGCTCGAATGGACCGCCGCCGGCCCCGGCCCAAGCCTCTGCGCCTTCGTCCGCCACACCGACGCCCAGCGCGAGTGGAAGTACGACCGCGAATCCCACATAGGCCGACTCGACCGCGGCCTCGACGCCGCATCCGCCCGCGGCTGGCTCATCGTCGAGATCGACCGCGACTGGAAGACCGTCTTTGGCACACCCGCATCACGCTGACCACGCCGCGCTGACCATCAGATATCCGCCGGCCACGTCACCTTCTCCGTCGTCGGCACCGTCAGTTCCGACCGAAGCCACTCGGCGATCGCGCGCGCAGCGGCCCGATGCACGCGGGACGATGCGCGCGAAGCCGCGTGCTCCGTCGCCGAGCCCATCGTCCACGCGTTGGCCCACTGCGACGCCCGATACTCGGAGTCCGTCCGAAACAACGGCGCACCGCCCGAAAGATCGTGCACGCTCGCCACGACCGACCGGTCTTCGTGCGCGGCCATCTCCGGGATCAGCCCGAGCGTGAGCAGCGTCAGCAGGATCGTCGCGACCGATGAGTCATGACGCTCACCGATCGTGTAGACCAGCACCAGGTCGACGTCCGACGCGCGCGCAAGCCGCCAAAACTCTTCAGGGTGCACCGGCCAGCCCTCCTCGCTCGAACCGTCAACCACCGGCGGCGGGATCGCCGCAACGTGAAACTCAAGGTCTCGCCTCGACCGACCGCCGAGCACCTCAACCATCTCGCCCGTATCGGTGTCGAGAAGCGGAAGAGCCGGCAATTCCGAGTCTCGGCGGCCGTGCCACCTGAACCGCTCACCCCGGAACCTCGCAACACCGATCCGCAGCGGACGCGTCCCCGTCCGCTCCTTCCACGCGTTCACGTCACGCTCCCCGCCCGTGTCGGGCAGCACGATCAGCGCGTTCAGGTCCACCAACTCTCGACCGTGCGGACCGCCGCACCCGCCGCCCGCGCAGAGCCACCCCATCGTCGCGATCAACACGATCACGGTCCGCGCTCGCCACTCCGACACCCCGCGAGCGTGACCATCATGCCGCACACGTCCGTGCATCAGAGCCTCCCGCGCAACCCTCCCGCACAACACGACTGAACATCGTCCGGTCAGTCTCCCCTCACCCGCAATCACCGCGCCCGGCGCTACCGCCATGAACCCCGCGGACGCTCTTGCCCGGGCGCGCTCCGGTGTTCCGGCGGCATCGTCATCGATGGATCGACGCCCGTAGGGAACTCCGTCGGAACGTTCACGACCGAGGCCGGGTCCCAGCCCGCCGTCCTGTCCGCCGAGTCCACCGCGACGAACGCCGTGTACGCGCTCAGCAGGTTGTGCCGAAGCGCGAGGCTTCGGATGCTCTCCGCCCGGCTGTTCCACCCCGACGTGCGCGCCCCCGCACCGGCGCTGCGCGAAGCATCGTCGAGGCTCTGCAGCATCGTCCTCGCCCACACCGCCGCAACCGCCGAGGGCGCGGTCACCCACCCCGCGCGGTCCGGCTCGGCAACCGCCGTAACGACCGACACATCGCTCGAAACACGCCGACCCTCCAGCAGCCCCGAAACGCGCACGCTCAGCGCCGACGATGCGCCCGCCTCCGTCCGGTAGCGGCCGACCACCATGATCGGCCGGTCAGCGCGGAGTTCCGGCAGCGTGAAGGGAAACACGTCCGAAGCGCGGATCCCGCTCCCAAAGTCAACCCGAACGTCCGTGAGCGCGGGCGCGCGGGCCTGCGCAAGGAACACGCCCGAGGCGTGCTCGGCGTCGGCGACCGAGGCGATGTACGCGGCGCCGCCCCGTCCGAGCCGGGCCATCGCGTTCAGCAGCGTTCGATTGGGCGATGAGCCGACCCCGACGCCGAAGACCCGCGCATCGTTCAGGTTCTCGCGAACCACGCGGAGCACGTCCGGCTCGTTGCCGATGAACCCGTCCGTCAGGAACCACACATACCGGATCGGACGCTCGGCGGTGTTCGCGCGTCGAGGCTGGTTCAGCGCCAGCCTCACCCCCGGCTCCATCACCGTGCCGCCCGACGCGCGCAGGTCGTCGATCGCGCGAAGCCCACGCGCGATGTTCTCCGGTGTCGCCTCCACAGGCTCGGCGAAAAACGCGTCGGGCTTGTCGCTGAAGCGGATGATCTGCAACCGATCCGTCGGCCCAAGCCCGCCGATCAAGCGCCTCGCCGCCTGCTGGGCCAGGTGCATCGGCTGGCCGCTCATGCTGCCCGACGTGTCGACGACCAGGATCACCTCCACGGGCGCTCGCGCCCGGGACGCAAGGTCCGCCGGCGGCACGATGATCATCGAGAAACACCCCTCGCGCTGCGCGGGGTCGCCGCCGTCCGGGTGCAGCACGATGGACGACGCGAGCGCTCCCCCCGCCCGCGGCGCAAGCCGATACCGCAGCACGAAGTCGCGGTTCGCGATGCGGTCGGTCTCGACCAGTTCCACGCCCACCCGCGTGCCGTCACCCGCGCCCGCCGTCACGCGAACCGCGTGCGACGGCGACTCCACGCCCGACAGCACCAGGTCCCCCGCGCCCGCGTCCAGTTCGACACGGACCGAGACCTCGCGCCCGGATCGATGCGACGGACGCGTGTACGTCACGGCCGTTGACCCCCCGCGTGCGCTCGTGTGCGGCATCGCGTTCCGACGGGTCGAATCCCCCTCCCACGCCGAGTCCACACCCGTTGGGTCCCGCCACGTCGAAGCGGGCGGGTTGAACCGCGGGCCGATCGTCAGCGGCAGCACGACCTCGAAACTCCCGGGGCTCTCCGCCGTCCCCGAGCGATACCCCGCGGTGTGGAAGTACGTCACCGCAACGTCGATCGCCTCCCCCGGCTCGATGTTCGCAACCTTCTGCGTGAAAATGTTCGATCGTTCCTGCGTCAGCAGGCTCGCCCGATGCCCGCGCTCCCTCGCCTCTTGGTACAGGCGCTGCGCCTCCTCGCGCTCACGAATCACCGCGCGGATCGTGCGCGTGCCGATCGTCATCACGAACCCGTTGACCGCGGCGTCGTCCGGCAGCGGAAAGACGTACACCGCCTCCACGCGCTGCCGCGTCGGGTTGCTGAACCGCTGACGCAACTCCACGCTCGACACGACGCCCTGAACACGCGCGGCGTAGTCCGAGCGCTCCAGGATCATCGGCAACGGCTCGCCGGTGTGCCCATCGGGAACGCACATCAACGCGCCCGAACCAGGAACGTTGTCCGGCCGCGGCGGCCGTCTCGCGGCACGCGCATCATCGCCCCACGCGTTCCGCTCGATGATCCACAGATCGTCCCCGGGACGCATCGCGCTCGCGGCGGGCGCAAGCAGGCCGTCGAAGTCAACGTCCGTCTGCGCTGCAACACCCGCGGGCAGCCTGCGCGACTGCCTCGACATCGACTCCGGCACACCGGCGCTGTACTGAACGCCCCCGACCGGCGACCACGCCCCACCGCCGCCCTCTCCGCCGTCCATCGCAACACCCGTACTCTGCGCAGGCCCTTGCCCCCCGACCCCCGAACCGCCCGACCCGGTCGACCCGCACGACGGCAGCGCCCAAGCGAACGCAACCAGCGCGATCAACCAGACGAGCGCCTCGACCCGCCGCGCAGCGAGCCACGCTCCAAACCGCGAGCGCGCTGACGCACGCCCCGCATCGCTCGAAAGCACCGTCGGGCAAAGGAACATCGACTTGGACATCGAGCCTCTCCGATCTCCGCGAGCTCGCGGCTGGGTGATGGCTCGGAAGTATACCGCTCACTAACACCGAGCCTCCCAATCAACCGGAACGCCCAGCCGCCGGTTGCAGCTTCCGCCATCCACCTACAGACAAAATCAACGGTCAAGACAAAACCCGTGTCGCGCGCTTCGCAGAGGGGGTGTTCCACGTGGAACACCCCCCCTCCCCCCCCACCCCCCTATTTCCGGCATCGATACACAAACGCCGGCGGAGCATTCCGCCAAACCACCCGGGAAATTTCGACCTCCGAAAACAGCCGGCGAACTTCCCGCCGAAAGTGCCAGGCCCCGCGCATCAGCAATCCGACGTGATATCCGAACGTGCGGAACTCGCCGCCGGGACGAAGAACCTGGGCCGTGGCTTCCAAAATCCGGGTTCTGGTTTGGTCGTTGAAACTCGGCCAGCCGAGTCCGGAAATCACGACGTCGACTTCGCCCGGCGGGATTCCCTCGGCCGCGCAGATCGCGGCGATGTTCGCGGCGTCGTCGTTTTTGACCGTGACGGCGGGAAACGCCCGGCGGAGCGAAACGGCCATCGGGCGGTTGAATTCGACGGCGATGAAGCGGCCTGTTCCGCCGGCGTTCTCGGCGCGGAGCCAGCCGGGCGGGAGCGAATCGAGGACCGCGCGGGTGAAGGTGCCGGTGCCGGGGCCGTACTCGACGACGACGTTTTTCGTCGAGAAATCAAGGTCCTGGAGCATGCGGTTGGCGAGTCGGCGCGAGGAGGGCGCCACGGCGGCCATGACGTGCGGCGCCTTGACGAACTCGCGGAAGAAGGCGATTCTGCCGCGGACTCTCTGGGTGCGCGCGGCGCGGCGGACGCGCAGCGAATCCGGAGCCCGGGGTGCGGGTGAGGAGTGGCCGTGGGCGGGGGTGACCATCTGGGATTGCTCGGGCGGGGCGAGTGGAGCGTGAGTGTACGGGGGTGCTCGGGAGGGTCGGTGGGAAAAGTAGTGGTGGGATTGCGAACAAAGACCGCAACTTGTGCTTGGTTCGGGGCGGAAAGACGGGCATACTGGAATGAAGAACGGGGGCGGGATTGTTTGGTTTTTGTTTATACATCGACGCGCAACGGTCGCGTGGTCGATGGGGTGATCGACATCGGTGGGGGTTTGGGAGGTTGGTTGGTCCGACTCGTGGAGAAGCGATCGTGAAGAGAGCCAAGAACTGCTCGCGTGGTGGTGTGTGGATGGGTGTGCTGTGCGCGGCGGTGGCCGCGGGGAGCGCGGGCGGGAGTGCGTGGGGAATGTCGGACGTGGTTGGCGCGCGGGCGGGCGGTGCGGAAGCGGGCGCAGCGCTGCCGATGGACTTCGAGTTTTCGGAGGAGGTGCGCAAGCGCGTGCTGTCGGAGTTGGGGCTGCGCGATGCGCGCATTCAGCGGTTGGAGATCGGAGCGCATCCGGCCGCGACCGCGGCGGGGATCGAGGGTGTGTTGCAGGTGCAGGTCGATCTCGAGGGACATGCGCGGACGCTGGTGCTGGAGCCGCACGCGCTGCGCTCGGAAGGGTTCGCGGTGTACGTCGGGTTCGGTCCGGGCGCGAACGACTTTGCGCCGATCGATCGCGCGTTCGCGGTAACGACGTACCGCGGGTGGGTGGAGTTGGAGGAGTGGGATCTTGCGGCGAAGGGTGAAGTGCCCGATCCGAAGGTGGTGGGCTCGTACTTCGGCGGGCGGTTGCGCGCGAGCGTGTACGACCTGCCCGCGCCGGCGATGAAGGACGGGGCGCCGCTTGCGCAGCGCAGCACCACGGCGTACCGGGTGCAGCCGTTGAGCGACGTGATCGCGGGGGCGGACCCGGCGGTGTACGTGGTCTATCGCGACTCGGACACGCGTCGGCTGGAGGGGTATCGGTGCGGGGTGGAGGACGAGCACCGCGCGAACGAGATCGACGGGGGTGGGGAGGGTGGGGAGGCGCCGATCGGTGATCGCGGCGTGCCGGCGTGCCTGAAGATCGCGGACCTGATCTACGACACGGACTACGAGTTCACGACGCACTTCATCGGGCGGCCGGACCCGATCGGGGAGATGCTGGCGGACATCGAGTTCATCAACAACGAGTGCGACTTTCTGTTCCAGCGTGACATGGGGGCCGCGCACAACGTGAAGGGGGTGGTGCTGCGGACGAACCCGAACGATCCGTACACCGACGCGACGGCGCACGGAACGCTGCTCACGCAGTTCCGGGCGGTGTGGGCCGGGGTGCCGCTGTCGAACCCGGAGCGGGACATCACGCACATGATGACGGGTCGCGATTTGGACGGGGGCGTGATCGGCGTGGCGTACCTGGCGTCGGTGTGCAGGCAGGACCCGAACGTCGGGCTGAGCCAGACGTTCTTCACGTCGGCCGCGAATCGGCGGATCATGCTGACGGCGCACGAACTGGGTCACCAGTGGAACGCGCCGCACGACAACCAGGAAGGGTCGGCTTGCGCGCACGAGGGTTCGGGGTTCATCATGAACCCGAGCATCGGGAGTCAGCCGCTGCTGTTCTCGGATTGCTCGAAGGACAGGATGACGACGTACCTGGCTTCGACGAGCGGCGCGTGCGTGTCGGGCGCTGCGCTTGGCCCGCAGGTTCGCGCAGACTACGCGACGGTGTACGTGGGTGACACGGTGGACGTGGACGTCTTGAGGAACGACGCGAGCCACTGCGGCCCGCTGTCGTTCGCGCTCGGATCGTCGACGAGCGCGCAGGGTGGGACGCTGACGCTGTTCGTCGGCGCGGGGCCGCGCGGGCGGAACCTGGTGCGGTACACGCCGGCGGCGGGGTTCACGGGCGTGGACACGTTCACGTACACGGCGACGAACGGGGTCTCGACGAGCGCACCGGTGACGGCGACGGTGCTGGTTGTGCCGCGGAAGGGGGCGGAGTTCCCGCTGCGGATCGGGACGGGGATGCACGTGTACTACTACGACACGATCTCGCCCTTGGGCATTCTGCCGGACTTCTCAACGATGACGCCGTATCTGACGGGCGCGGTGGGGACGGTGAGTTTCGCGAGCACGTCGGGGAACTTCGCGGGGTCGGGGCGCGCGGACGAGGTGTCGGCGGTGTTTGAGGGGTTCTTCAACGTGACAACGGCGGGGATTTACACGTTCTTCACCGAGAGCGACGACGGCTCGAAGTTGTTCATCGGCGAGACGCTGGTGGTGAGCAACGACGGGATTCACGGGATGCAGGAGAAGTCGGGGAAGATCGGGCTGGACGTGGGTCGGCACTCGATCCGCGTGGAGTTCTTTGAGCGGAACTCGAGCGCGGGGCTGATCGCGCGGGTGCAGGGCCCGGGGTTGACGAAGCAGACGCTGCCGTCGAGCCGGTTGACCCGGCGGCTGGTGTGCGGGACGGACCTGAACGGTGACGACGCGATCGACCTGACGGACCTGCTGATCTTCCTGGAGGATTGGCTGCCGGCGCTGGGGGGCGAGCCGGGGGAGAGCGTGTACGCGGACCGGAACAACGACGGGGTGGTGGATCTGGCGGACCTGCTGCACTTCTTGCAGCCGTGGCAGTCGCAGTTGTGTCAGTGAGGGAAGAGAGGCACGAAGGGACGAAGGCACGAAGGGGAGGAGATGAAGCGGCAGAGCGGCAGAGCGGCAGAGTGGCAGAGCGGAAGAGAGGAAGAGAGGAAGAGAGGATTGGAACTCGGAGGGCTCGGAGGTTGGGGAGGGACGCGGAGAGGAAGGGAGGGGGATGAGGAGAAAAGAAGGAAGCCGTTTTGGCGGGTGCTTCTCTCGTGTTGTGTGGATTCGGTGGGCGTCGGGCGGATGAGAAGAGCACTGACCTGTTGGGCGGGTCGGTGGGACGGGAAGCGAAGAGTGGCGGCCCGTTGCCTGGTGCGTGGGGGCGGGCGTTGAGGTACCATGGTGGGGTGGTTGTGCGTGCCCGGTCGCGTTGGACGCGTTGCGGGCGACTTTCCGGCCACGTTCCGACATCGTTGCACACCGTCAGCGCTCGCGGGCACGCTCGGACGCGCCCGAGCATGCGCGGGCAACGGGTTGTCAACGCACTGACCAGGGAGGCGCACACATGCTGAGGTCGATTGCCGCGGTGGTGGTGGCGTACATCGTGATGATGGTGGTGGTGATCGGCGTGTTCTCAGCGCTGTGGTTCGGGCTGGGGCCGGACCGGCTGCTGCGGCCGGGGAGTTTCAAGGGGAACTTGTTTCTGTGCGTGGCGGCGCCGGCGATCACGGTGGCGGGCGGGGTGTTCGGCGGGTGGTTGTGCGCGAAGATCGGGCGGGGACGGCGGCCGGTGATGGTGCTGGCGGGGGTGGTGCTGGTGCTGGGGCTGATGTCGGCGTACTTCACGCTGCAGAAGCCGTTCCCGGCGGACCCGCGCGAGCCGGGGATGACGGTTGAGCAGATCATGAAGATCGGGCGCGAGCCGACGTGGCTGGCGATCTTCAACCCGATCGGCGGGGCGGTGTCGGTGCTGATCGGCGGGTTGGTGATGGGGGGTGGCGGCGGGGCGGGAAGGAGGAAGTGAGTGGGTGGGGGAGCGGGCGGGGCTTGGTGACACGGCGTCAGGGTTTGGTGAACCAAACAACGGTGGATTCGAGGCCGTCGTGGCGGAGGGCGTGTCGGTCGAGGAACTCGTCGACGGCGGGGGTGGTGAGGTCGGTTCGGCCGGGGAAGTAGTCGTGAACGGCGACGATAGCGCCCGGGAGCATTCGGTCCCAGATGAAGTTGAGGACGTCGACGGTGGGCTGGTAGTGGTCGACGTCGAGGTGGACGAAGGCGAAGCGCGTGAGTGCGTCGAAGCGGGCGAGAACGTCCGGGATGAAGCCGGGGAAGACGCGGACGTTGGTGTGCATGCCGAAGCGGCGGGTGAAGGTGTCGGGTCCGTTGACGGAGAGTCGGCCCTTTGGGTATTTGCCGCCGTCGCGCGGGCCGGGCTCGCCCATGCCTTCGAAGGAATCGACGGCGAAGATGGTGAGGTCGTGTTCGAGGGCGTGGGGGAGGAGGTGCTGGAAACTTCCGCCGTGATGGACGCCGAACTCGGCGATCGCGGCGTGGTCGCGCTGGACGCTGGGGAGGCGGCCGAGGCGTGCGGCGATTTGCTCGATGGATTGGGGGAGGAGTTTGCAGAGGACCGCGCGGTGGGCGAGGTCGCTGGGTGAGGCGGGGATGGGCGGGAGGGGCTCGATGGCGTCGTGGTGGAAGGAAGCCGGGCGCGGGCGGCGATCGGCCGCTTGTGTTTGGGCTTGGGCGTGTTGCGGGGCCATGGCGGAGGTCTCCGGTGGGGCGGTGAGCGGAGCGGGCGCTTGCGCGGAGCGCGCGCGGCGTGAAGCCCGACTTCGGGGTTATCGACCGGAACGGGGGCGGGCTGTTGAGATTGGAGCGGGCCAGGGGCGGGGCTGGGCGGAGGCCGGGGGTGCGTGTCGCGCGGGGAGGACGTCGGCCCAGACGGCGCGGTGGTCGGAGCCGAAGTCGCGGGAGCGGCCGGCGTTGAGGAACGTGGGGCCGGGCGTGGCGGCGAAGAGGTGGTCGATGCGGACGTTTGGGAAGTGGCGGAGGGGCGTTCGGCGTGGCCAGGTTGGTGCGCGGCCGAGGCCGAGCGCGAGCGCGGACTCTTCGAATCCGGCGCGGCGGATGGCGCGGACGAGGTCGCTGTTGGTGGGGGCGTTGAAGTCGCCGGCGACGACGAGGTTTGGCCAGAGCGCGCGGTCTTGCGCGAGCATCTCGAGGAGGAGGGGGAGTTCGCGGCGCTGGTTGGCGAGGCGCGAGGGGAGGCTTGGGGAGGTGAGGTGGACGAAGCGGACGGCGAGGGGCTGGGCGGAGTGGGTGCGGACGACGATGCGGATCTGCGGGCCGAGGAAGTGGTCGGAGGAGTCGGCCATGTCGACGGCGGGGCGCCAGAGGCTGTTGCCCTCGCCGCGGGTGCGGTTGAGGTGATCGAGGAGCGGGAGGCGGGAGTAGATCGCCTGGCCGAAGGGCCCAGCGCTGCCGGCGTCGATGACGTGGGGGTAGTCGTGGATGAGGGCGGGGTGGAGGACGCGGTGGGCGTCGGGCGAGTATTCGATGAAGCCGATGACGTCGGGATCGAGCCGGCGGACCTCGGCGAGTGCGCGCTCGAGCGATGGCAGGCCGACCATGAGGTTCATGGCGAGGATGCGGGTGGGGCGGGAGTCGTGGGCGGTGGGGGCGGGTGACGCTGGTGAGGCGGGGTCGGTGGCCGCGCGGGCGGAAGAGGGGAGCGTGGCGGGCGCGAGCGGCGGGCGCTGCGCGGGGAGGTGAGAGGCGAGGATGGGGATGAGCGCCACGGCCGCGACGATGGCGGCGAGCGCGGCGGCTGCGCGGGCACGGCAGGCGAAGGCGAGGAGCGCGAGCGCTGCGGCGGCGAGGCCGAGGTGGAACTCGAAGGTGCGGAAGAGGAAGGCGGCGAAGTGCGCCCACGATGCGACGCGGGACTGGGAGACCCAGAGTTGGGGCCAGAGTCTCTCGAAGATGAGGAGGGAGGCGAGGGCGATCGCGGTGAGTGTGAGGAGCGCGGCGAGGAGACTTCGCTGTGGTGTGGGGCGCGGGGTGGGGCGCGGGCTCGCTCTCGGGCGCTGGTGCGCGCGGGGGGTGGGCGGGGAGAGAGGGGAAGTTTGAGAAGCGGGCGCGTCGGGCATGTGGAGAGCGAGTGCCCGGCGTGGGCGGGGAGTGTGCGCGAGCGCGTTGCGCGGGAGTCAGGCGGTGCGTGGGCGGCCGTGCGTGCGTCGGCGCGGGATGGCGATGATGTTGCCGCGGCGGAGTGACTCGGCGAGTTCGATCGGGAAGACCAGCGATGGTGGCGGCGCGGGGATGGGGGCGATGGCGGGCGGCTCGGGCGCTCGGCCGGTGTTCGCGGGTGTGGGTGGGAGGTGGGCGCGGACGTCGGCGTGTGCGTCGGAAGTCGGGGCGATGGGCTTGGTGGGCTCTTGCGGGTTGGTGTTGGGGTCGGTGTTGGTCATCGTTCGGCTCAACTACTTATACGGAGCCGGGAGGGTCGGGGTTTGGGTTGGGCGGATCGGCGCGTTGTGGCGAGAGAAATGATCGGCCGTCCGCGAGCATGAGCCGTACCGATGAGAGAACTCGCCCACCCCCTGCCCCCTCCCTCTGGGAGGGGGTTTGCTACGCCTTCTCGAAGGTGAAACTCTTGCCTTTGTAGTCGCAGCGGATGCTGTCGCCGGGGGCGAACTCGCCGGCGAGGATGCGCGAGGCGAGCGGGTTTTCGATTCGCTGCTGGATGGCGCGCTTGAGGGGTCGCGCGCCGAAGGCGGGGTCCCAGCCGACCTCGGCGAGTTCGCGCTTGGCGTCGTCGGTGAGGGAGAGGGACATTTCGCGGTCGGCGAGGCGCTTGCGGAGCCTGCCGA